>JAVBJV010000046.1:0-5819 GCA_031546815.1 Acetobacteraceae bacterium | reverse complement strand
CCACCAATCTGGGTGCGCCGCCGATGACGGTGTTTCGGCGTGTGCTGCTGCCGCTGTCGCTGCCGGGTGTGGCGGCGGGGGGCGTGCTGACGTTCATCCTGTGCATGAACGCATATGCCACGCCGGTGCTGCTGGGCGGCGCGCAGTTCAAGATGATGGCGCCCGCCGTGTACGACCAGTTCGGGCGCGCCAGCAACGGGCCGTTCGGGGCTGCTCTGGCTTTTATTCTGCTGATCGTCACCGCTGTGCTGACCATTGTCGGCAGCACATTGCTGACACGGCGCTACAAAATGCAACGTGCTTGAGGGAACCAGTATGATCGACGTTGGTGAAGAACTCGCCGCGGACAAACTTGCGGCTGGCCTGTATCCGTTTGAAGCTTCCACGGAACGCGACCGTGGGATCGGGCCGTACAAGCGGCTGATCCTGCGCGGCGCCACGGTGATCGACGGCACGGGCGCGCCGCCCTGGGGGCCGGTTGATATCGTGGTCGAGAACGACCGCATCACCGACATCAAGAAAGTCGGCACGCCGCATATTGCAATCAACCCGGCGCGTCGCCCGGCTGCGGGCGATCACGAGATCGACTGTCACGGCAAGTATGTGACGCCGGGGTTTGTGGACAGCCATGCGCATGTCGGCACGTCGTATCACGCGATGTTCGGCAAGGTGGCGCCGGCGTCCTATGTCTACAAGCTGTGGCTGGCGCACGGGGTGACGACAGTGCGCGAGATGGGGTCGATGAACGGCCTTAACTGGATGCTGGACCAGAAGGCGCGCTCGCAGGAAAATACCATCGTTGCACCGCGTCTGTTGGCTTACGCGTATTTCCCCGCCGTGAACGACATGCTGAAGGTGCTGCACACGCCGGATCAGGGGCGCGAGTGGCTGCGCAAGCTGAAGGCGCGCGGGGCCGATGGGGTGAAGTTCTTCGGCGCGCCACCCGCGATCATGGAAGCGGCGCTGGACGAGTGCAAAAAGATCGGCCTGCGCACCGGCTGTCACCACGCGCAGCAGGCGGTGACGCGGATGAACGCGCTGACCACCGCCAAATGGGGCCTGACCAGCGCCGAGCATTACTACGGTTTGGCGGAATCGATGTTCGAGGATCGGGTGATCCAGGATTACCCGTCGGACTATAACTACCACGACGACTACTTCCGTTTCGGCTATGCCGGGCAGACTTTCCGTCAGGCGGCGAAACCCGGCAGCGAGACGTGGAACCGGGTGATGGATGAATTCCTGAAGCTCGACTTTACGTTCGTGCCGACCTTCACGATTTACGACGCCAACCGCGACCTGATGCGTATGCGCCGTGCCGACTGGCACGAGGAGTATACCTACAAGGCGATGTGGAAATACTTCCAGCCGGCGCGCGGCGGGCATGGATCGTACTGGTACCGCTGGTCCACCACCAACGAAGTCGAGTGGAAAGAAAACTATCGTCTGTGGATGCAGTTCATCAACGAATACAAGAACCGCGGCGGACGCGTGTGCACGGGCAGTGATTCAGGCTTCATCTTCCAGACCTTCGGCTTCGGGTATATCCGCGAACTGGAACTGTTGCACGAAGCGGGCTTCACGCCGCTGGAAGTGCTGCGCGCCGCCACCATCAAGGGGGCCGAGCTGTGCGACATGGTCGACGATGTCGGCAGTGTCGAGGTCGGCAAATACGCCGATCTGCTGGTGCACGACCAGAACCCGCTGTCGGATTTCAAGCTGCTGTATGGCACGGGCGCGATGCGTCTGAACGACGATACCGGCCAGGTCGAATGGCAGCGCGCGCTGCGCTACACGATCAAGGGTGGGGTGATTTACGACGTGGATGAACTGCTGGCGGACGTGCGTGCGTTCGTGAAGCAGAGCAACGCGGAAGACGATGCAGGGGCCTGATTTTCTGGTCCTGACCGGCTTTCTGGGCAGCGGCAAGACAACATTGCTGCGTGACTTCCTGACGCTGCCCGAAGCCGCCGACACGGCGGTGATTGTCAACGAAGCCGGAGAAATCGGTCTGGATGGCGCCATTCTTGCGGAGAGCGGGAATGGCGTTTCCATGAAGATGCTCGACAGCGGCTGCATCTGCTGCACGATGGGCACCGACCTCAGCAACACGGTGGAAGCACTGCTTGCCGCGCGTGAGGATGCTGGATTGCCGCCGTTGCAGCGGATCGTGCTCGAGACCAGCGGCCTGTCGCGCCCCGGTCCTGTGCTGCGGTCGCTGCGCGATCTGGGTTATCTGCGCATGCGGGTGGGCGTGGTCTGTACGTATGACGTACAGCGCGGCATGGACGTGGCCGAATTCCCCGAAGCGGCCGCGCAATGGGCAGCCGCGCAGGTGCTGGTGCCAACCAAGACTGACGCGGTGACGCCCGAACGTCTGGCGGAGGCGCATCGGGAAATCGCCGCGCTGAATCCTCTGGCGCGCGTGGTGCTGCAAGACGACCGGCGCGCTGCGGTGCTGGATGGGCTAACGTTATCCCCGACCGCGCCCGATGCGTTTGCCGCGCTGGCTGATGCCGAGACCGATGCCGTGCCCAGCCATGCGCGCATCCGCGTGCTGCTGGTAAAGCCGCGCGCCGCGATTGCGTGGGACGACTGGGCGGCGTGGCTCGACAATCTGGCTGGGCTGTGTGGCGAGCAGTTGCTGCGGCTGAAGGGGCTTCTGCATGTGCAGGGCAGCGATTGCCCTGTGCTGATTGAAAGTGTCGGCACGATGTTCAGCGCGCCGCGCGCATTCGCGAGCGAGGCAGCGCCGTTTCTGGTGATCATCCTGCGTGATCTGGATGCGGATACTGTGCAGCAGGTGCAGCCTCAACTTCCGCTGGATATTTCTGCGCTATCGCGTGTTAATCCATTTGCCAGACCGTCTCTGAAACGCCTGCGGGCCGAGGGGGTCTGAACACATAACGGGTGAGGTTCGGTCATGATGGCGCGTAAGGTTGTGGTGATGCTTGCCGGGATATCGTGCATCTCGGTGCTGCAGGCGCAACCTCAGCCGGAACCCAGAGCCGGCGGCAGTGCGCCCTGGTCCTACATGTATTCGCGGCCGGGCGCTGAACGCGGCCAGGATGAACGTGGCGTTCCGAACGGGTT
This sequence comes from Acetobacteraceae bacterium, assembly GCA_031546815.1. GTDB lineage: Bacteria > Pseudomonadota > Alphaproteobacteria > Acetobacterales > Acetobacteraceae > JAVBJV01. The sequence continues at coordinate 2,726 of JAVBJV010000046.1, read as the reverse complement.
CGTACGCCGGACGGGCACATTGACGACCAGCGAACTGGGGCGTTTCGGGCTGGGGGCGTGGACCGTCTACTGGTCGCGTGTAGATGGCGAGGCCCCGGGCTGCATGCTGGAATCCCCACCTGGCGGTGTGCAACTGCAATACATGTCGGGGCAGAGCTATTTCGTATTCGGGTTTGAGGGCGTTGACGGGGCAGGGGATTCTGCCCGCGCGGAAGGCGTGCGCCTGCTGTTCGACGGCCGCTTCCCGCTCGAGGCACGGCCCGCGCGCGATCCCGATTATTCAACCGTTCACGTCGCGATGGAGCATCTGCCCGCCTGGAAACATGCCTTGCTGCATGCGCATACCATGATGGTTGCGCGCATCGACAGTCATGTGGGATCCGCACCATGGCAGGTCGAGATGGACGGCATCGTCCCGGCCATGGCGGTGCTGGATCAGTGCATCGACGGTCTGAAGGATTAGGACCGGTCCTAGCAGGCGAACTCGTCCGCGCGATACCCCTGGAAGAACAACAGCGCACGCAGATCGTTATGGTCCACGCGCGTGCGGGCTTCCGCCGCGACGATCGGCTTGGCGTGATAGGCAACACCAAGTCCTGCCTCGCGAATCATCGCAAGATCGTTCGCGCCGTCGCCCACTGCCAGACAGTCGGCCAGCGAGATCTTCTGTTCAGCTGCAAACTCGCGCATCGCAGCCAGCTTGGAATCGCGGTCGAGGATCGGTTCCGAGACCGTGCCTAGCAGCGCGTCGTCATTATGCTCCAGCACGTTCGAGCGATGGGTGTGGAAACCCACTTTCTCCATCACGCGACCGGTGAAGTAAGTGAACCCGCCCGAGACCAGCGCCGTGAATGCGCCGTGCTTGCGCATGGTGTGCACCAGTTCGTATGCGCCGGGCATGATGACGGTCTCGTCCCAGGTGCGGTCCAGCGCGTCCAGCGACAGGCCCTTCAGCATTGCCACGCGTTCGCGCAGAGCGTCCTTGAAGTTCAGTTCGCCGTTCATCGCACGTTTAGTGATCTCGGCGATCACGTCCTTCAGTCCGGCGAAGGCAGCCAGTTCGTCAAGCGTTTCCGTCGTGATGATGGTGCTGTCCATGTCGGCGATCAGCAGCTTCTTGCGCCGCCCGTCCACTGGCTCGGCGTTCAGGTCCACTGCGGCCTGCCCCAGTGCCAGACGCAGCGTTTCCACGTTCGGCATGGCGGGGCAGGGGATGTCCACTGCCTCGTTGGCGGAGAGCACGATCGGCGCATCGCCGTTCACGGCATCGCGCATTTGCGCGACCAGAGCGGTGTTCAGCGCGCCTTGGGCCGCCACCAGGGTGAGGACATAGGGGAATGGATTGCTCGACATGGGGCTTTGATGGCACAGCTTATGGATGGTTGAGAAGCTCCCCCCTGCATTGATTGTTGCCGGCCCCACCTGTTCGGGGAAATCGGCCTTCGCGCTGATGGTGGCGGAACGTTGCAATGGCGTGGTGATCAACGCCGATTCCATGCAGGTCTACCGCGAGCTGCGGGTGCTGACCGCCCGCCCGACGCCGGATGATGAGGCCCGTGCCCCCCATGTTCTGTATGGCGTGCGCGCGGCGGCCGATCTGGGCCATGTCGGCTGGTGGCGCGAGGCCGCGCTGGCCGAGATGGATGCCGCCCGCGCGCAGGGGAAACTGCCGATCCTGTGCGGCGGCACCGGCATGTATCTGGCCGCGCTGACCGATGGTCTGGTGCAGGTGCCCGAAGTGGCCGAGGAAGCCCGGACCGAGGCCCGCGCCCTGCTGGCCCAACTGAGGCCAGAGGGGCTGCACGCGCGCCTGCTGGCGGCTGACCCGGAAACCGCTGCGGGATTACGTCCATCGGACAGTCAGCGCCTGTCGCGCGCGTGGGAGGTCTGGCGCAGCTCCGGGCGCGGTCTGGCGGCATGGCGGGCCGAGGGCGGCACTGGTCCTGCGCCGTATAACTTTCACGCCGTGCGCATCGATCCGCCGCGCGAGGCCCTGCGCGCCGCCATTGCCACCCGGTTCGAGGCGATGCTGGCGCAGGGCGCGCTGGATGAAGTGCGCGCGCTGCTGGCGCTGAACCTGGACCCCGCCCTGCCGGTCATGCGCGCGCATGGGGTGCCGGAATTGTCGGCGTATCTGCGGGGTGAAATCTTGCTGGAGGAGGCTGCGCTCCGCACGCGACAGGTCACCGGCCAGTACACCAAACGGCAGGCAACCTGGGCGCGGCACCATAACTTAGCGCCGGAGGCTCAGATATATACGATATGTGCTAGATTTAGCGATATCGCGCAATTTTCTTGCGGAATTCAGCAAGAAATCTTGTCATTTATTGATTTGGTGGCTTGACGCACTGCAACGGAGCAGGCTACGCATCTCGCCCCACGGCGGAACATGTTGAGGAGAAGAGTGTCATGTCGGCGCAAGCCCCCCAGACCGGAGCCGAAATCGTCCTGCGCGCCCTGAAGGATCAGGGTGTCGATACGATTTTCGGATACCCCGGCGGCTCTGTGCTGCCGCTCTATGACGCGCTGTTCCAGCAGAACCATATCCGCCACATCCTGGTCCGCCACGAACAGGCGGCGGTGCATGCGGCGGAAGGTTATGCGCGCTCCACCGGCAAGGTCGGCGTGGTGCTGGTGACGTCCGGCCCCGGCGCGACCAATGCGGTGACCGGGTTGCTCGACGCGCTGCTGGATTCCGTGCCGCTGGTCTGCCTGACCGGGCAGGT
>JAVBJV010000037.1:0-13368 GCA_031546815.1 Acetobacteraceae bacterium | reverse complement strand
GTATGATTTCGTGAAACAGAACGCCGAGGCGCTGAAGGCCGACGTGCTGATCGCCAGCGACGGCCCGCGCGTGACGCCGGATCTACCCACCATCGCGGTGGGGACGCGCGGCACGTATCACTTCGATCTGGTGGTCGATCTGCGGCCCGGTGGCGTGCATTCGGGCCATTGGGGTGGGCTGACGACCGACCCGGCGATTGTGCTGTCACACGCGCTGGCGGCGGTCTGCGACCGGAACGGGAAAATTCTGGTGCGCGACTGGCTGCCGAACGCGGTGCCGCCCACCGTGCGCGGCGTGCTGGAAGGCTGCCCGGTCGGCGGTGGCGGCGAAGCGGCGAGCATTGATGCCGACTGGGGCGAACCCGGCCTGACCAGCGCCGAGAAGATCTATGGCTGGAACAGCTTCATCGTGCTGGCGATGATATCCGGCCGTCCGGAAAACCCGATGAACGCGGTGGCGCCGAATGCGCGCGCGCATTGCCAGATCCGCTACACGGTCGATACCGACCCGGCGGTGTTCCTGCCCGCCTTGCGCAAGCATCTGGACGCCGAGGGATTCCAGAACGTGAAGATCGAAAACGCCGGTCTGCGCATGCCCGCCTCGCGTACCGATCCGTCGCATCCGTGGGTGCAGTGGGCGGCGCGCAGCATGGAGAAGACGCTGGGTTGCAAGGTGCAGGTGATCCCGAGTTCGTCCGGTGGTCTGCCGGGTGATGTGTTCGTGGACAATTTGCACGTGCCGCTGGTCTGGGTGCCGCACAGCTATAACGGCTGCAAGCAGCACGGCCCGGACGAACACCTGCTGAAACCCGCTGCGCGCGAAGGCATCGCCGCCTATGCGGGCATGTGGTGGGATCTGGGCGAGGCGGGGACTCCGTAAGGATTGGATCGTGCGCTTTTCCTGTGCAGCCGCAACCGGCTGCGCAACCCGACCGCCGAGCAGGTCTTCGCAAGCTGGCCCGATGTGGAAACCGATTCCGCCGGGCAGGCGAGCGATGCGAGTGTCGAACTTTCCGTCGAACAGATCGACTGGGTGACGATCATCCTGGTGATGGAAAAGGCGCATCGCGCCAGACTGGCGAAAAGGTTCCGCAACCACCTGCGTGGCAAGCGGGTGGTCTGCCTCGATATCCCTGACGATTACGGTTTCATGCAGCCGGAACTGATCCGGCTGCTGGAAGCAAAGGCTGGGCCGTTCCTGCGCTGAGGCAGAGTCAGATCAGCTTCCGCACCATCTCGAACGCCACCGCGACACTCGCCGCACGCACGGCATCCCGATCGCCCGGGAAGATGTGGCGCTCGCTCAGTGTGCCGCCACCGCGCCTTGCCGCACCGAACCAGACCAGCCCCACCGGTTTGTCGGGCGATCCGCCGCCCGGCCCGGCAACCCCGGTGACCGAGACTGCGATGTCCGCGCGGCTGTGCGCCAGCACGCCTTCCGCCATTGCGCGCGCCACGCTTTTGCTCACCGCGCCGACCGCCTCGATCATCTCGGGCGGCACGCCCAGCATCTCGGACTTGGCGGCGTTGGAGTAGGTGACGAAGCCCCGATCCAGCACATCGCTCGATCCGGGAATGGCGGTCAGCGTGGCGGCGATCAGCCCGCCGGTGCAGGACTCGGCCGTGGCCAGCAGCAGGTTTTCTGCGCGTAACAGACCGAGCAGCGCCAGCGCTTCAGCACGGGTTTCATCGGCGATCATCCTGCGCGCCCCGTGGCCAGAAGGATGGGGCCGAGCAGCAGGGCGGCGGCGAACAGGCCCGCGATGACATCGTCCATCATCACGCCCCATGGTCCACCCAGCCGGTAGATCTTGCCGATCGGACCGTGCTTCCAGATGTCGAACAGGCGGAACAGCAGAAACGCCATTACCGCCCCCGCCCAATACTGCGGCGTAAAGGCGGGCAGCAGCGCCAGCGGCAACAGCGCGATCCATTGCCCGACCACTTCATCGATCACGATCCAGCCCGGATCGTCGCCCGCATTCAGTTCGCGCACTGCCCACAGACCCACCGCGGCGATCAGTATCGTCACCCCCAGCAGCGCCCAGGGCGAGACATTCAGCCACAGCAACCCCACCGGCAACGCGGCGATGCTGCCCCAGGTGCCCTTTGGTCCCGGCAGCAACCCGACACCCAGATAGCTGGCAACCAGACGTACAGGGTTCATGGTTGCTGCAACCATGTGGTCAAAGGATGTGGCAGCACTTCGTTCCGTTGCGCGCGATAGACGACCATGTTTTCCGTCACGCGCTGCACGTAGTTGCGCGTTTCGGTAAACGGAATCAATTCGATCCAGTCGATCATGCTCACCCCGCCGCCCGGCACACGCGGATCGCCATAGGTGCCAAGCCATTCGCGCATCCGGCTGGGGCCCGCGTTATAGGCCGCGAAGGCGCACGGCACGCAGCCATCCGCTTCGTCCAGTACCTGCCGCAGATACGTGGTGCCAAGCCGCATGTTGTGGCCAGTGTCGCTCACCAGTGTTGCGACCGACGTGCGCTCGCCCAGCCGACGCGCCACGTTCTGCGCGGTGCCGGACATCAGCTGCATCAGGCCGCGTGCACCGGCGGGGCTGACGACATCGGCCTCGAAGTTGCTTTCCTGTCGCATGATGGCCATCGCCATTGCGGGTTCCACGGCGCTGCCCGGCACATCGTATGGCATCGGCCAGCCGGTCTGCGGCAGCACGACGCCATCGATTCCCGAACGCCGCGCAACCCACACCGCCAGATCCGGGCGGCCCATGCGCGTGGCGTATTGCGCGATCAGCGTGCGTTCACCTGGCGCGCGGGCATTGCTTTCCAGTTGCAGCAGAAAGGCGCGCGCCCGGCGCGGTTCCCCCCAGCCGATCAGCAATCCGGCGGCGCGGGCCAGTTCATTGCCGTTGAAGGCAGACGCCTGCGCCTGACTGGGGGCAGGGTCGCGTTCGGCGCGGATTTTCTCGGCCAGCGTGGCATCACTCTGCCCCAGGGCGAGGACCGCCAACTGCCCGTAATACGTGGTCGGGAAGGCTGCCGCCTGCTGATACTGTGCGGCAGCATCGCGCGTATTGCCGCGCGCAGTGGCCGCGCGACCCAGCCAGTAGAACCCGCGTGCCCGCGTGACGGCGGCGCGCGATGTTTCGGCCAGCGTGCGGAAATGCCGCTCGGCCACGGCGGGCTGGTTCAACCGGCGCAGCGCGATCCAGCCGGCGAGGAATTCGCCGTCGACCGCCGCTTCGCCATCTTCCTGTCCGTGTGCGACCACCACGGCATAGGCAGCCTGATTGTTGTTCATCCGCAGTAGCTTGCGGGTCAGCAGATGACGCTCGGCCCAGAACGCGGCGGCGGTCCAGGCGGGGGCGGCTTTCTGCGCGGCCTCGCCCTCGGCCTGCCACAACTGCGCGGCCTGTGCATCCTGTTCGCCGCGTCGCAGCCAGCGGGCGTTTTCCAACATCAGTCCCGGGTGGTTGCGGTGTTCCGCGGGCAGCGCCGCGCGCAGAGCCGGACCGTTGGCGGCATCGCGGCGCAGGGCGAGCCACGCCTGCGCCATGGCGACACGGTCGCCGGGCACGCGCGCAGCCTGTGTGCTGGCCATCGCCAGGGCAGGCGCACCGCCAGTAAAGGCCAGACGTTCGAACCGCTTCCAGTGATCGGAGACGCTGAGGCGTGTGCCATACTGGTCGAAGAAGGCGCGTTCGGATGCAGCGTCGAAATTGTTCTCGACCCAGGCATTGCGGATGGCGGCATCAGTCCCGCGCGCATTGGTGCGCGACAGGGCATCCGCCAGACGCAACCGCCCCTGATCGGTGATGGGCGTCGCATCGCCGAAGGCGCGGATCACCACGTTATCGTCGATCACCTTGGCCAACGCCTCTTCCCAGCGGCGGGTCAGCGTCTGCTGCATCGGCCAGTCGGGATTGGCACGGCGGAACGCGTCGATCTCCTCAGCATTCGCGGCGTTGGGCGTCTGATAGCGGTAAAACTGAACCAGCTTCACGCCCAGCGGGTTCGCGGCAGCCTGTGCCTCGGCGGTGCTCCAGTCGTTGCGGCGCAGTGCGTCGCCTTGGGCGAGGGCGGGGGAACTGGCGAGGGGAGCGGCCAGAAACAGCAATAACAAGGAACGATACATGGCCGGATCCTGCCAGATGTGCCCCGGGAATGCACGCGCCCGCTTGCGGTGGCCGCGCGCCTTGCCTAGTTTGCCCGGAGTTCAACCCCACCGCACCAGAAAAGGAGCGCGACATGTTCAAAGGGTCTCTTGTTGCCCTGATTACGCCCATGCGCAGTGATGGAGCGGTGGACGAGAAAAAATTCCAGGAATTCTGCGCCTGGCAGATCGCCGAGGGCACGCACGGGCTGGTTCCCGTCGGCACCACGGGTGAAAGCCCGACGCTGAACCACGACGAACACAAGCGCGTCGTCGAACTGGCGGTCGAGGTTGCCAAGGGGCGCGTGCCGGTGATTGCGGGCACAGGATCGAACAGCACCGACGAAGCGATCGACCTGACTCGCCACGCCAAGCAGGCCGGTGCCGATGCCGCGCTGGTGGTGACGCCGTATTACAACCGCCCGACGCAGGAAGGTCTGTATCTGCATTTCAAGGCGATCGCCGATGCGGTGGATCTGCCGGTCATCATCTACAACATCCCGGCGCGTTCGGCCGTCGACATGTCGGTCGAGACCATGGGCCGTCTGGCGCAGCACAAGAACATCGTCGGCGTGAAAGATGCCACCGCCAACCTGATCCGCCCGCTGCATCAGCGCCGTGCGTGTGGTGCCAGTTTCGTGCAGCTCTCGGGCGAGGACCACACCGCGGTCTCGTTCCTGGCTGCTGGCGGCGATGGCTGCATCAGCGTGACGGGCAATATCGCGCCGCGCCTGTGCAGCGACATGCACATCGCCTGGCAGCAGGGCCGCGTGAACGACGCGATCGCCATTCAGGACCGTCTGGTCTCGCTGCATGATGCGATGTTCTGCGAAAGCTCGCCGGGGCCGGTGAAGTATGCCGCCAGCCTGCTGGGCAAGAGCGAAGCGTTCTGCCGCCTGCCGCTGGCGCCGATCTCGGACGTTGCGCAGGTAAAAGTGCGCGATGCGATGCGCGAGGTCGGGCTGCTTAACTAGCTCGGGGAATCAGTGACAGAAGAACGCAAAAAGGGCCTGATCTCGCACGGCATCGCCGCGCAGAACCGCAAGGCGCGGCACGACTATACCATCCTCGACACGATGGAAGCCGGGCTGGTGCTGAAAGGCCCCGAAGTCAAATCGCTGCGCTTCGGCCGCGCCACGCTGAGTGAAGCGTGGGCGGGCGAACGCGACGGCGAGATGTGGCTGTTCAACGCCTATATCCCCGAATACCAGGGCGGCGTCCTGTCGAGGTTCGAGCCACGCGCGCCGCGCAAGCTGCTGCTGAAACGCAAGCAGATGGTCTCGCTGGAAAATGCCATCGCGCGCGATGGTGCGACCATCGTGCCGCTGCAGATACATTTTAACGACCGTGGTCTGGCCAAGGTGCTGTTGGGCATCGCCGAGGGCCGCAAGAAGCACGACAAGCGCGCCGCCATCGCCGAACGCGACTGGCAGCGCGACAAGGCACGGCTGATGCGGGACAAGGGCTAAGCCCGGGGCGTGCTTATCACAGCAATAAAAAAAGCCCCTTCGAAGGGGCTTTTTTTATTGGATTATGCCAGCGTGTCGGTCGGTTCCGCTGCGTATGGCTGCGCCGGTGTTGCTACCGGTCGGGCTGCCACCGGGGCCGGGGCGCGCGTGCGCGGTTCGGTCTGGCGGCGGGTGAATTCCGCGCCGATATCGGCCAGATCGAGGAACTGGTCGGCCTGACGACGCAGATCGTCCGAGATCATCGGCGGGGATGCCTTGATCGTCGAGACGACCGAGGCCCGCACACCCTTGCGCTGCACCGCTTCGATCAGGCGGCGGAAGTCGCCATCGCCCGAGAACAGCACAACGTGATCCAGACGCGGGGCGATCTCCAGCATGTCGATGGCTAGTTCGACATCCATGTTGCCCTTGATCCGGCGACGGCCGGCGGAATCGGTGAATTCCTTCGCGGGCTTGGTCACCAACGTATAACCGTTATAGCCAAGCCAGTCGGTCAGCGGCTTCAGGGGGGAGTATTCTTCCGTTTCCAGCAGGGCCGTATAGTAATACGCACGCACCAGCTGAGAGCGCTTGCGGAAAAAATCGAGCAGTCCGCGGTAGTCGACATCGAAACCAAGGGTGCGCGAAGCGGAGTAAAGGTTGGCGCCATCGATAAAAAGCGCAACGCGTTCGTTTGATGAGAAGTGCACGTAAGATACCCTGTTGAAGATGCGTGAACATAAAGCCAGTCGTTAGAGTGTAAACTCCCCAGAAGATGAATAGTTCGACGCATTAGGAGATAAACTTGGATATCGTGGTAGCATTCGGATCAAATCTATTTTTTCGCGACGTTTCACCAACCGTAATATATCTGCGGGTAATCAAGCTGTTATGCAGGGTGTACCGCCCGGAAATTTTCCGTATTTCATATGTATATAAATCTGCGCCATGGCCAGTGTCCAATCAGCCTAATTATATAAATGCGGCATTTTATTTGCGGTGTACGAAAACCGAAATGGGAATGAAGAGTGCCGATATTTTGCAAATTCTTCATCGTATCGAGTCTCGATTTGGTCGGCAGCGCAGTGTTGCCAATGCGGCACGCACACTGGATCTGGATCTGATTGCGGTAGGCGGGGAGATATGTAACGATTCCGATCTAATTCTACCGCATCCGCGTGCGCATGAACGCGCTTTCGTAATGGTTCCGGTGGCCGATGTGGCGCCCGACTGGGTGCACCCGATACTCGGGAAAACAGCCGCGCAGATCGCCGCCGATTTGCCGCGTGATGGGCTTACCTGCCTTGGCCGCCCGGAAGCGCTTGCAGCACAGGCCGGTTTCCGCTATCAGCATCGTTCGCCCGAACTTTAACTCTCCCGGAGGCTCGCGCATGGCTCGCGTTACAGTCGAGGACTGCGTAGAAAAGATTCCTAACCGCTTTGAGCTGGTGCTCTATGCCGCGCAGCGTGCGCGCAACATCAGCCGCGGCGAGGAAATCACCATCTCGCGGGATAACGACAAGAATCCCGTTGTCGCTCTGCGCGAAATCGCCGAGGAAAAGCTGGAACTTTCCAAGCTTCAGGGTGATCTGGTGAAGTCTCTGGCGCGTGCGCCGGAACCCGAACCGGTGGACGAAGAAGTGCTCGACCTGATCCCGACCGACCAGAACATTTTTGGTCTGCAGGACATTTCGGCCGAAGAGGAATCCGCAACCGACGAAATCATGTCCCCCGAGGACATCGAAGCCGCGATTGCTGCCGAACTCAACGGCCATCGCTGAGGTGCCGTGGCAGCGGGACATTTTACATACCCGCTTCTGACCACGCCTCTGCGTGCCCCCGAGGGGGCTGAGGGAAGCGCCGCCGATCCTGCCATGCTGCAGGATCGGGCGATTGCCTTGCAGCAGCTGGAACTGACCGAGAAGATCCGCGCCTACGACCCCAAAGCGGACATAGCGCTGGTCAACGACGCGTTCGAACTGGCGATCCAGGCCCACAGCAAGCAGCGTCGCGAAAACGGCGACCCGTATGTCACACACCCGATTGCGGTGGCGGGAATTCTGGCCGGATACCGGCTGGATGTGGCGTCCATCATCACCGGCCTGCTGCACGACGTGATCGAGGATACGGCGATCACCGCCGCCGAGCTTGAAAAACGCTTCGGAGGCGAGGTTGTTCGCCTGGTCGATGGCGTGACCAAGCTGACCCGGCTGGAACTGCAGTCCGACCGCACCAAACAGGCCGAGAATTTCCGCAAGCTGGTGCTGGCGATGTCGAAGGACATTCGCGTTCTGCTGGTGAAACTGGCGGACCGTCTGCACAACATGCGGACGCTGCACTGCGTGACTGCGCCCGAGAAGCGCAAACGCGTGGCGCGCGAGACGATGGAGATCTACGCGCCGCTTGCCGAACGCATCGGCATGGACGCGCTGAAGACCGAACTGCAATCGCTGGCTTTCGCACAGCTTGAACCCGACGCGCACGAAACCATCACCGCCCGCCTGAACTTCCTGCGCGGCCAGGGCGCCGACGTGATCGAGGAGGTGCGCAAGGAACTGCGCCATGTGTGCGAGGACGCGGGGATCGAGGTGGTGGAAATCACCGGGCGCGAGAAGACCCCGTTCTCGATCTGGGAGAAGATGCAGCGTCGCAACGTGACGTTCGAACAGCTGTCGGACATCATGGCGTTCCGTGTTGTCGTGCAGGGGAAAGAGAACTGTTACGGCGCGCTGGGCGCGGTGCATTCGGCCTTTCCAGTGATCGCCGGGCGGTTCAAGGATTACATCTCGACCCCCAAGGTGAACGGCTATCAGAGCCTGCACACCGGTGTGACCCTGCGCGCGCCGCACAACCAGAAGATCGAGGTGCAGATCCGCACGCCCGAAATGCATGCCGTGGCCGAATACGGTGTGGCCGCGCACTGGTCCTACAAGACCGGCGAGGACAACACGGTCAAGACGTTTGCGTGGGTGCAGGATCTGCTGGAAATTCTGGAAAACTCCGGCGCGCCGGACGAGTTTCTGGAAAACACCAAGCTCGAACTTTATCAGGATCAGGTTTTCTGTTTCTCGCCCAAGGGCCAGCTGATCCAGTTGCCGCGCGGCGCGACGCCGATCGACTTTGCCTATGCGGTGCACAGCCAGGTGGGTGACACCTGTGTGGGCGCGAAGATCAACGGCCGCATCATGCCGCTACGCACCGAACTCTCGAACGGCGATCAGGTCGAGGTGATTACGGCCAAGGGGCATACGCCGTCGCCGCAATGGGAACGCTTCGTCGTTACCGGCAAGGCGCGCGCGCGTATCCGCCGTTTTGTGCTGGCGCAGCAGCGGCAGGAATATGTCGATCTGGGTCGGTCGATGCTGGCCAAGGCGTTCCGGCAGGAAGGCGTCGACTCATCCGACAAGGTGCTGGAATCGACTCTGAAGACGCTGAAACAGGCGGCGCTCGATGATCTGTATCTGGCGGTCGGCAACGGCACTCTGGGCGCGCGCGATGTCGTGCATGCGGCGTATCCGGAACTGCGACAGGCACAGCGCGCGCCGCGCATGGTGCTGCCGCCGGCGCGCGGGCCGAACCGTTCGGTCATCAACAAGCCCGAGGGTAAAAGCGGCGTTCCCATCAACGGCCTGGTGGCCGGGATGGCGGTGCATTACGCCGGGTGCTGTCATGCGCTGCCGGGCGACCGGATCGTGGGCATCGTCACCACCGGCAAGGGCGTGACGATCCACACGCGCGACTGCCAGACTCTGGAAAGTTTCTCGGCCACGCCCGAACGCTTCATCGATGTGGACTGGGACTATTCGGTGAAGGCGGGCGCGCAGCATACCGGGCGCGTGACGGTGATTGCAGCCAACGATGGCAATGCACTGGCCAACCTGACCAACGCGATTGCCAAACAGGAAGGCAACATCGCCAACCTGAAGATCGTCAACCGGCAGCAGGACTTTATGGAAGTTCTGGTGGACGTGGATGTGCGCGATGTGCGGCATCTGTCCACGCTGATTGCCGCCCTGCGCGCGACCAGTGGCGTGACGCAGGTAGAAAGGGCGCGTGGATGATTCTGGGACTTGGGTCGGATATCTGCGATATCCGCCGGATCGAGGCCGCGATGGCGCGTTTTGGCGACCGCTTCCTGCAGCGCGTCTTCACGCCACAGGAACGCCAGCGCGCCGAACGCCGCACCGAAAAGCTGCGCGCGGGCACATATGCCAAGCGGTTTGCCGCGAAGGAGGCCGTGTCGAAGGCGCTCGGCACCGGGTTTCGCCAGGGCGTGTTCATGCAGGATCTGTGCGTGGTGAACCTGTCCAGCGGCCAGCCCACGCTGCGCCTGTCGGGCGGGGCGGCGGCGCATCTGGCGGCGATGGCGCCGCGCGGTATGGCGACACGCATCGACCTGACCATGACCGACGAATATCCGTATGCGTTCGCGCAGGTTATCATTTCTGCCGTGCCGTTACCCAAAGCTCCGTTTCTTGACACGGCACCTTCGGGTGGGCTTGATCCCCGTAAATCCGAACAGGTTCGATAATTCCGTGAGCACTTCTTCCAGCCGGGCCCGCAACAAGACCAAACATCAGCCGGGCGGCCTTTTTGATAATGTGAAAACCATTGTTATTGCCGTCGTGATTGCGTTCGGCCTGCGCACGGTGCTGTACGAACCGTTCAACATTCCCTCGGGCAGCATGATTCCAACCTTGCAGGTGGGGGATTATCTGTTCGTGTCGAAATACTCGTACGGGTATTCGCATTACTCGCTGCCGCTGTCGCCGGATGTGTTTTCGGGGCGGGTGTTCGGGCGTGTGCCGGAACGCGGCGATGTGGCGGTGTTCCGCCTGCCGCGTGATCCGACTGTCGATTATATCAAGCGTATCGTGGGGCTGCCGGGCGACCGTATCCAGATGATCAGCGGTGTGCTGCACATCAACGGGCAGCCGGTGCGGCGCGAGGCGGCGGGGACGTATCTGTCGCAGGGCGACGGGCCGTCGGTGCAGACGCAGTATTACCTCGAAACACTGCCCGGTGGCCGCCAGCATCCGATCATCGAATACAGCGACCGCGAACCGCTGGACAACACGCCGGAATACCGCGTGCCCGAGGGGTATGTGTTCGGCATGGGCGACAATCGCGACAATTCGCAGGACAGCCGCGTGATGAACGCTGTGGGCTTCATCCCGCTGGAAAACATGATCGGCCGGGCGGAGTTCATCTTCTTCTCGATCGACCAGACGGCCTCGCTGTGGAAGCCGTGGACCTGGCCGTTCGCGATCCGCTGGTCGCGTTTCCTCAGCGTTGTGCGCTGAGCTGTGACAGAACTGGAAACCAAACTCGGCCATCACTTCGCCAACCCGGCCTTGCTGGAAGAGGCGTTGCGGCATCGCTCGGTCATGGCGGTGCGCAAGGGTAAGCATAATAGCAACGAGCGTCTGGAATTTGTGGGCGACCGTGTGCTGGGCCTGATTATGGCCGAATGGCTGGCCGAACGTTTTCCGCGCGACAAGGAAGGCGATCTGGGCAAGCGGCTCGCAGCCTTGGTGTCGCGCGATTCCGTGGTGCAGGTAGCCGATGCCATCGCGCTTGGCACCCATCTGACCCTGCTGGCCGAAGAAGCGCGTGCCGGTGTGGGCGAGAAAGCCAACGTGCTGGCCGATGCCATGGAAGCCGTGCTGGGCGCGATATATCTGGATGGCGGGCTGAATCCGGCGCGGGCGTTTATCCGCAGCCAGTGGGGCGCGATGCTCGACAAGATGATCGCGCCGCCAACCTCGCCTAAAAGCCGGTTGCAGGAATGGTCGCTGGGCCGCGGGATGGGACTGCCAAGCTATCGGCTGGTTTCGATGACCGGGCCGGCGCACAAACCGGTATTCTCCGTCGCGGTTTCTCTGGGGGCGCAGGAAGCGATTGCCCAGGGCGATAGCAAACAGGCTGCAGAGACCGAGGCAGCCACCGTTTTATATGCTAGGCTGACATCATGACCACCTCTCGTTGCGGCTTCGTCGCCATTGTGGGTGCCCCGAATGCGGGCAAATCCACGCTCCTCAACCGCCTGACCGGGGCGAAACTGTCGATCGTCTCGCCCAAGGCGCAGACCACGCGGTTCCGTGTGCTGGGTATCGCGCTGCATACCAGCCCGACGGGCGATCGTTCGCAGATCCTGCTGGTCGACACGCCGGGTATCTTCCAGCCGCGCCGACGGCTGGATCGGGCGATGGTGCATGCCGCGTGGGCCGGTTCGGCCGATGCCGACATGGCGATGCTGGTGGTTGATGCTGAACGTGGCATCACCGAAGGCGTGCGCGAGATCGTCGAGCGTCTGTCGAAAAGCGAACAGTCGATCTGGCTGGTGCTGAACAAGGTGGACCTGCTGCCGCGCGCCGAACTGCTGCCGCTGATCGCCGAACTGAACAAGCTGCACACTTTCACCGAAACCTTCATGCTGAGCGCGACGACGGGCGAAGGCGTGCAGGACCTGCTGGCGCGTCTGGCTGCTGTGCTACCGGAAGGCCCGTTCCTGTATCCCGACGACGAACTGACCGACCTGCCGGACCGCCTGCTGGCGGCGGAACTGGTGCGCGAGCAGATCTTCATGCAGACGCGTGAAGAAGTCCCATACGGCACCACGGTGGAAACCGAGTCCTGGAAGGACAAGGCCGACGGTTCGGTGCGCGTTGAAGCCACCATCTTCGTGGCCCGCGCCGGACAGAAGGCGATCCTGATCGGCGAGGGCGGTGCCCGCATCAAGTCGATCGGCGCGCAGGCCCGCAAGCAGCTGGAAAGCCTGCTGGAACGCCGCGTGCATCTGTTCCTGAACGTGAAGGAACGCTCGGGCTGGGACGAGGAAGCATCGCATCTGCGCGCACTCGGCCTGGAAGACCCCCCGAACTGAGGAGCACGCCCGATGTCGGTTGAATGGACGGAACCGGCAATCGTTCTCGATGCGCGCCCGTATGGCGAGGGCGGTGCCGTCGCCTCGGTGCTGACCGAGAGTTATGGGCGGCACAAGGGCCTCGCCAAGGGTGGATCGGCGCGCGGCAATGTGGCGCTGTGGCAGCCGGGCAATCTGATTCAATGTCACTGGATGGCGCGGCTGTCGGACCAGCTTGGTGCCTTTACGGCCGAGCTTGTGCATCCCGGCGCGGCGCTGGCGATGGACGATGCATTCGCGCTGGGCATTTTGTCATCCGCCTGCGCGGTGGCGGAAGGCGTGCTGCCCGAACGCGAGGCGCATCCCCGCGTGTTCGGCGATCTGCTGCGGCTGATTACGCGTCTGGGTGAGGGCAGTGCCGTGCTGCCCGAATACATCGCCTGGGAAGAGCTGCTGCTGCGCGAGATCGGCTACGGGATGAATCTGGAACGTTGTGCCGCCACCGGTGCAACTGATGCGCTTGCCTATGTCTCGCCCCGCACCGGTCGCGCGGTCAGTGCAAACGCGGCGGGCGAATGGAAAGACCGGTTATTGCGTCTGCCCAGTTTTTTTCTGGGGGACCGGGCCGATGCCGGTTCCGCGCAGGCCTGGGCCGACGGGCTGCGTCTGACCGGACATTTTCTGGAACGCGACGCCTTTGGGTTGCAGCACAAACCGCTGCCCCAGGCGCGCGTGCGGCTGGAAGACCGGGTGCTGGCATTGCTGGTCCCTGCAGAAAATCTTGAATTGTTACGAAATCAAAGCGATAGTGGTGTAAAATAACCACACGAGGTAACGATGTCTGGTCTTGGGGGCGTGCCTGTATTCCCTTTGATGATCGCATCCTGCCTTGTTGTTTCCCCCCCCCCCGCCGCCGCGACTGAACTG
>JAVBJV010000056.1:0-33522 GCA_031546815.1 Acetobacteraceae bacterium | reverse complement strand
TGTCGGGCGCGCTGGCCACGGGGTGTTCCATCATCGTGAA
Organism: Acetobacteraceae bacterium; assembly: GCA_031546815.1. Classification (GTDB taxonomy): domain Bacteria; phylum Pseudomonadota; class Alphaproteobacteria; order Acetobacterales; family Acetobacteraceae; genus JAVBJV01. Next base: position 33,482 of record JAVBJV010000056.1, on the reverse strand, counting down.
GGCACCGGAAGAAACCCCGTCCTCGCCGGCCGAACTGATCCGCGCGTTCATCGATGCCGGCGTGCCGGCGGGGGTGATCGGGCTGGTGTATGGTGTGCCGGCGGAAATCTCGTCGTACCTGATTGCGCATCCGGTCATCCGCAAGGTGACGTTCACCGGCTCCACCCCGGTCGGCAAGCTGCTGTCGGAAATGGCCGGGCGCCACATGAAGCGCGCCACCATGGAACTGGGCGGCCACGCACCGGTGATGGTGTTCGACGATGCCGACATCGATGCCGCGGCGAAGATCATGTCGGCGGCGAAGTTCCGCAATGCCGGTCAGGTCTGCGTGTCGCCGACGCGCTTTCTGGTGCAGGAAAAGTCGTACGAACAGTTCGTGGAAAAATTCATCGCCGGTGCCAAGGCCGTGAAGGTTGGCAACGGTCTGGACGAAGGCACCACCATGGGCCCGCTGGCCAACGAACGCCGCATCCCCGCCATGGAAGCCCTGCTGAACGACGCCCGCCAGAAAGGCGCCGACATCCGTCTGGGCGGTAACCGCATCGGCAACAAGGGCTACTTCTTCGAACCGACCGTGATCACCGGCACCAACACCGGCATGCGTCTGATGAACGAAGAACCGTTCGGCCCGGTTGCGCAGATCCTGCCGTTCCGCGAACTGGACGACGTGATCGCCGAAGCCAACCGCCTGCCCTATGGCCTGGCATCGTATGCGTTCACCCGCTCGGCCAAGACCGCCAACGCGCTGGCGACGGAAGTCGAGAGCGGGATGGTGACCATCAACCATCTGGGCCTGGCGCTGCCGGAAGTGCCGTTCGGGGGGATCAAGGACTCGGGCTATGGCTCGGAAGGCGGGTCGGAAGCGATCGAGGCGTATCTGAACACCAAGTTCGTGTCTCAGGCCGGTATCTGAACAAGGGATATTCCCCTGTAACGTGCAAAGGGGCGGTCCTCGGGCCGCCCCTTTGCATTTCTCCCCTTTACAATTGAGAGCAATTCGCAATATCAAGGGTGTGATATTGAGAACGACTGGCATTTTCACCCATTCCTGGATGGCCGACATGACCGACGTTTCTGTTTCTTCCCTCGCCTCCATGCCGCACAAGCAGCGCATGCGCATCCACAGCATCGACGCAATGTCGGTTGTGGGCAGCCTGCCCGCGGCAGAGCTGGAGCGCCGCCTGATCGAGATCGGGTTTGTGGAAGGTGCGACGGTCGAGGTGCGTCACCAGGGTCTGGGCCGCGACCCGCTGGCCGTGCGTGTGAATGAAGCCACTGTCGCCCTGCGTCGCCGTGAAGCACACGCCATCAAGGTGATGGCGATCTGAAGACTCCCGGCGGGCGAAAAAGCCCGCCGTTTCTGTACCTGGCGTGTCGGGACTGTCCCGCTTGGCGCCTGAGTTTTGGCGGACATCCATGAACGACATAGCAACGATTTCCACCACTACGAGCATTGCGCTGGTGGGGGCACCCAACTGCGGCAAAACGGCGCTGTTCAACGCGCTGACCGGCAGCAAGCAGCGTGTGGCGAATTACCCCGGTGTGACGGTCGAGCGTAAGTCCGGTCGGCTGACGACGCCGGGCGGGCATGATGTGCATGTGCTCGACCTGCCGGGCACGTATTCGCTGCGCGCCCGCAGCCCGGACGAGATTGTGACGCGCGATGTGGTGATCGGCCAGCACGCGCACGAAGCCGCGCCCGATCTGCTGGTCTGCGTGGCGGATTCGACCAATCTGCGTATTGCGCTGCGTCTGGTGCTGGAACTGAAGCGCGTGGGGCGCACGGCGCTGCTGGCGCTGAACATGTCGGATATCGCGAAACATCGCGGCTTTCAGATCGACACGGCGCGCCTGTCGGCCGAATTGGGTATGCCGGTGGTGACGACCGCCGCTGTGCGTCGCAATGGCGTGGCGGAACTGCTGGCGGCGCTGGATGCGGCGATCGAGGCGGGGATTCCGAAGGGCGTTGCTTCGGGCTGGACTGCGCCCGATGCCGCCGGACTGCGCACCATCCAGAACGAAGCCGACCGTATTCTGGGCGTGGCTGTTACGCCGCCCGCCAAACCCGACACGGCGACATCGCGCATCGACAAGGTGCTGCTGCATCCGGTGTTCGGGCTGATCATTCTGTTCACTGTGCTGTTCCTGATGTTCCAGGCGGTGTTCAGCTGGGCCGAAGCGCCGATGACGCTGATCGAGGACGGGTTCTCGTGGCTGGCGGGCATGATTGACGATGTGGTGCCCGATGGGCTGCTGCACAGCTTCCTGAAGGACGGTGTGATCCTGGGTGTTGGCAGCGTGATCGTGTTCCTGCCGCAGATCCTGATTCTGTTTCTGTTCATCCTGCTGCTGGAAGATTTTGGCTACATGGCGCGCGCCGCGTTCCTGATGGACCGCGTAATGGGCGGTGCGGGGCTGCATGGGCGGGCGTTCATTCCGTTGCTGTCCAGCTTTGCCTGCGCCATTCCGGGCATCATGGCGACCCGCGTGATCGACAGTAAGCACGACCGCCTGACGACCATTCTGGTCGCCCCGCTGATGACGTGCTCGGCGCGCATTCCGGTCTATACGCTGATCATCGCGGCGTTCATCCCGGATCAGGACGTCTGGGGCGTGTTCAACATGCAGGGGCTGGTGATGTTCGGCCTGTATGCGGCGGGGATCATCAGCGCGCTGACAGTGTCGTTCGTGCTGAAGCGTCTGGTGTGGCGTAACGTGAATCCGGACCCGTTCATGCTGGAACTGCCCGACTACAAACTGCCCAGCGTGCGCGGTGTGCTGATGGGTGTGTATCAGCGCGGCAAGATCTTCCTGAAGCGCGCGGGGACCACGATCTTCGCGATGGCCGTGTTGATCTGGGCGTTGTCCTCGCTGCCGCGTCCGCCCGAAGGGGCGACCGATCCGGCGATCGACTACAGCGTCGCGGCGATGATCGGGCATGCGGTGGAACCGGTGGTCGCGCCGATTGGGTTTAACTGGCAGATGGCAGTGTCGCTGGTGCCGGGCATGGCCGCGCGCGAAGTGGCGGTGGCGGCGCTGGGCACGCTGTATGCGGTGGAAACCAGCGACGACGACACGACGGCATTGGGTTCGACACTGGCCGGCAAGTGGAGTCTGGCAACTGCGCTGGCGTTCCTCGCCTGGTTCATTTTTGCACCGCAATGCGCGGCGACTCTGGTGACGATCCGGCGAGAGACCAACAGTCGGAAATGGGCGGCGGTGGCGTTCTTCTACATGATTGGCCTCGCCTATATCGCGGCGTTCATCACGTATCGCACAGCGGTGGCGATGGGCGCGGGATAGCGCGTTTCATCTCTGGTTGTGGCGGATTGACAGGGTGTGTTTCCAGCGAGGCACACCCTGTTTTTATTACCGGTAAGGGCTTGTGTTTTTTTGTGCCGGTTCCAAACTTGACTCAATAAAATAACAAGGGGACTGGACGATGGCACGTCTTGCATTGGTTACAGGCGGCACCCGCGGAATTGGGGCGGCGATCAGCACAGAGCTGAAGGCTGCGGGGCGCACGGTGGTTGCTTCCTACGCTGGGAACGACGCAGCGGCCGAGGCTTTCCGCAAGGAAACCGGCATCGATGTCATGAAGTTCGACGCGGGCGATTTCGATGCCTGCCAGAAAGCCGTTCAGGAGATCACCGCGAAGCACGGCCCCATTGAAATTCTGGTCAACAATGCGGGCATCACGCGCGACGGCACGCTGGCGCGCATGTCGCGCGACATGTGGGACGCGGTGATCGATACAAACCTCGGTTCGTGCTACAACCTGTGCAAGCTGACCTTCGACGGCATGAAGGAAAAGAAGTTCGGCCGTGTGGTGAACATCGGTTCGATCAACGGGCAGGCGGGGCAGTACGGGCAGGTGAACTATGCGGCGGCCAAGTCGGGCATTCACGGGTTCACCAAGGCGCTGGCCCAGGAAGGCGCGCGCTTCGGCATTACGGTGAACGCGATTGCGCCGGGCTACGTCGACACCGACATGGTGCGCGCTGTGCCGGAAGATGTGCTGCAGAAGATCATCGCCCGCATCCCGATGGGCCGTCTGGGTCACGCGGAAGACATCGCCCGCGGCGTGGTGTTCCTGACCGCCGATAACGCCGATTTCGTCACCGGATCGACCCTGTCGATCAACGGTGGGCAGCATATGTACTGAGGCTCTGGAAACAACCGTAGATTGCTTATTGCTATTGGATATTTAGCTTTTGCTTGCTATTCCCTCCGGAAATAAAGTTCCGGAGGGAAACGTGCGTTTCATCAAAAATCTGGTGGCCAGCTGTGCCATTGTGCTGCTGGTGGCTGTGACGGCCTGTGCGCCGACCAATTTCACCATTCCTTACGACCGGGCCGCGACGCGCGTGCAGACGATCGGGCTTGTCACGCCGTTTATCAAGCCGGAAGGGCAGGCATTGCTGGCCAATGGGGCCGGGCAGAGCTTCGGTCTGCTCGGGGCGCTGGTTGAAGCCGGGGTGCAGTCGAACCGCGACAGTCGTTTCAATGCCGTACTGCGCCAGCAGCAGTTCTCCGCCATCAATGAACTGAACGACCGTCTGCGCGCGGCGCTTGAAGCCAAGGGTTATCAGGTTGTCATCATTCCGGTGCCCCGTTCGGGCACGGATTTCCTGAGGACCTATCCGGCGTCGCCTGCACCGGTAGATGCGTATCTGGACGTGACGGTGAATATATACGGGTATCTGTCCATCGGGCGGAGCGCCCCGTATCGCCCGGCGTTCTTCGGCCAGATGCAGCTGGTGGATGCGCGGAACAACGCCGTGCTGATGCGCGAGGGAATCAACATGCGGGGCGGCGTGGATGTGCAGCCCGACCCGGAATTCAACTACGATGATTCCGACGTGATGATGGCCAGCGGGCCGCGCACGGTCCAGGGCCTGCGTGACATGTTCGCGCGCGTGACCCAGGGCATGGCGGGCGTTCTGCAATGAACGCCCTTCGTATCACAGGGTCCTGCGCAATGGTGCTGCTGCTGGCGGCATGCGGCGGAAACCGGACCCAGACCAACGTGTCCCCGCCGGTCGTGTCGCTTGAAGGGCGGCAGTGCGAGGCGCGGCCGAATCTGTCCACAGCGCGTCAGGTGGAGCTCGAGGCACGGCGTGCAACGGTGGTCGAGGTCGGGGCCGATACGCCGTGCTGGAACGACAACGGCAAGACGGGCAATGCGGCCTATGCGGTCTTTGCCCTGCCGCAGGCGCCAAACCCGTACATGGTGCGCGTTTCCAGCGCGCCACACGGCAACGCGATCCTGATGCCGCGCGTGCAGATCCTGAACGAGAGCGGCGCCGTCGTGCGCGAGATGGGGCGTCAGGACATGCAGTTCCGCAGCGGCGCACTGGGCACCGTTGCCCGGATCCAGCCGGGACAGCGTTATCTGGTGGTTTCGTCCGATCCGCAAAGCGTCGGCGAACGAAATGCCCGCATTGTGGGGAACACGACGGTGACGACCGTTCCCGTCCCGTTCGGTGCCATTCAGCTGTACGACGGGCATGATTCGGTTCACCAGCTACAGGGCAGCCATAACGGCGTGATTGCCGTGGCGGCCATGGCAATGGTGACGGCGAACTGACGACAGATATAAAAACGCCAGCCCCACAAGGCTGGCGTTTTTGTTTCCTGGAGTGTTTCCGGGTTTAATGAAAACGCAGAAACACTCCAGCACCTTCTTGTGACGCATTTCCTTACGGAAAGCCGCTATGCAGCTTTTCTGGAAAAGCTCTACGCGCCGAAATGCGGGAACAGGATGTTGTTCTCCAGATGGATGTGCTCCATCAGGTCGGTGCGGAGCTTTTCCACTCCACCATACAGCGCGCGCCACGAACCGCAGGCACCGGCCGGGATGGTCAGGTTGTCGGTCAGGCGCAGCAGGTGCTGCAGGTGTTCGCCGTGATCGTCGTGTTCGTGGCGCATCATGGTGATCGGGTGACCGATCATCGGATGGCCGCCTTCCTTCATCATCGGGAACAGGATCTGCTCTTCCTTCTGCATGTGCATCAGCAGTTCCGGCATCATCGTGGTCAGCAGCTCGCCCAGACCGTTCGGGGCCTTGGGGTGCGCGCCGTGCACGCGCTCAACCCGCTGCGCCAGCTGAATCAGCTCCGGCATCTCGCGGCGATGGGTGTCGTGATAGCGTTCCAGGATCAGGTCGATCAGCGCATCGGGTTCGACCGGGATTTCCTTCGCGGGCGGGGTCAGGGCTTCCAGTTCAGCGACCAGATCGGGCAGGTTCGCGCCGACTTCGGTAGCGGACTGCGCCAGCGGGATTTTCCCGCCGCAGCAGAAATCCACATTATGGCGGCGGAAAATGGCGGTCGAGCCGGGTAGGGTGGCGGCGATATCTGCAACCAGACGGTCGGCGAAGGGGGCGGTGGCGGTCATGTGTGGTCTCTCTCGGGTGGGTGCGTGAGCATGTTCAGGCAGAGGGTGGCAACTGGCCGCGATGGACCTCGGTCGCCATCTCGAAGCTGCGGGCGATGCGGCGTGCGCGGTCCAGCAGCAGATCGGCCCCGGCGGGGCTGCATTCGGCGCGGACCGTGCGTTCGAAGATCTGCAGCCAGCGTTCGAAATGCGCCGGTTGTAGGTCGAGCTTCAGGTGCGGCGGCAATGGGCGACCGTCGTACTCCTTGGTCAGCAGCGTGACAGAGGACCAGAACATGGTGATCGTGTGGATATGGGTTTCCCAGTCGGTCACATGGTCGAACAGCGGCCCGATCAGGGTATCGGTGCGGGCGGCGTCGTAGAATGCGCGCACCATCCGGTTCAGAACGGTGTTGTTCAGGCCGGTTTGCTCGGCTATTTTCTGACTGATCTCCACACGCCGTTCAGGCGTCTCGGGAATCCAGGCGGATGGTTGGTTCACGGCCTGATCTCTGTCATGACAATAAACCTTGAGTTTGCCCGAGAATATTGGTATCTACAATACCTGTTTGCGAGATTTATATGCGCCTTTTGATGTTTACCGATTTTGGACTGCGCGCATTGATGCTGCTGGCTGCGGCCCCCGAGCAACATCTGAGTACCGAGCAGCTTGCGCGCGAGTTGGACATCTCCCGGCACCATTTGCAGAAAGTGGTGCAGGAGCTGGCGGCTGCCGGCATTGTGCGCACCATTCGCGGGGTTAAGGGCGGGGTGATGCTGGCCCACGCGCCCGAGGATATCCGGGTGGGCGAAGTGACCCGCGTGATGGAGCGCAACCAGCCCATTGTCGAATGTTTCCGTGCCGATGGCGGAGCGTGCAAACTGTCGCCGCGGTGTAAGCTGCAGCTGGCGCTGAAGAACGCACAGGATGCGTTCTATGCCTCGCTCGATACCCATACACTGGCTGAATTCATGCTGATGCCCACGGCGCGCTGAGCGCGATGCTGGCACAGACGCGCCGGGCGACGCTGGCCGGGGTTGGCGCAATTGCGCTGTGGACGTCGCTGGCGCTGCTGACGCGGCTGGCACACGGGATTCCACCGTTGCAGCTGACGGCGATGGCGTTTGCGGTTTCCGGCATTCTGGGGCTTGCGGTGCTGGCCGCGCGCGGGCGGCTGGCGGTGCTGTGGCAGGTCCGCAAACTTGCCTGGCTGCACGGGGTGGGCGGGCTGTTTCTGTATCACGCGCTGTATTTCGTGGCGCTGACTCTGGCCCCGGCGGTCGAGGCAAATCTGCTCAATTATCTGTGGCCGTTGCTGATCGTGCTGCTCAGCAGCGCGCTGATGGGCATGCGGCTGCGCTGGCCGCATGTGGTGGGTGTGGGGCTGGGGCTGGTGGGCTGCATGTTGCTGGTGGCGCGCGGGGCGACGTTCCAGGTGGATTTTCTGCCGGGCTATGCGGCGGCGGTTGGCGCAGCGCTGGTCTGGGCGTTGTATTCCGTGCTGTCGCGCTGGTTTGTGCATGTGCCGACCGATGCGGTGGCGGGATTCTGCGCGGCCTCGGCCGTGCTGGCGGCGTGCCTGCATCTGGCGATGGAGACCACGGTGCTGCCCGGCTGGGGGGCGTGTGGCATCGCACTGCTGATCGGCGCCGGGCCGGTCGGGGTGGCGTTCTTCCTGTGGGATATCGGCATGAAGGGCGGCGACCCGAGGGTTCTGGGCACGCTGGCCTACGCAACACCGGTGGTCTCCACGCTGCTGCTCATCGTGGCGGGCGAGGCGACGCTGACCGTATGGGTGATCCTCGCCGCATTGCTTGTTGCCGCAGGCGGCGCTCTTGCCGCCCGCGCTTGACCTTAGTTAGTTATTTCCTCGCCCTGATAGGTCCCCCAGAAACTGCTGCGTGGCAGATACCCGCGATAGCTGCCGACCTGCACCTGGCACCATTCAGTGCCGGGTTCGCAGCCGCGAATCCGCCCGATCACGCCGGGGCGCAGTGTGGCGACCTCGCTGGACTCGGCGTCGGCCCGGCGGCGCAGGGGCTGGTTCTGCTGGTCCCGGATAACGAAGGTGCGCCGCCCCGTCAGCACGGCGGTGTGCACCCAGCCCTGATTGCCTTCGGGATCGCGGATCAGCCGCCAGACCTCGAACTCGCGCAGAATCTCGACCGGCATATCCTTGCGGCGATAGACCCAGTCCACCGGATAACGCGTGCCGGGGCCGACGCGCATGTTCACTTCGTCCGAACGCAGCGCGGCAAAACGCGGGATCGGCTGACCGGTGGCCGAACCTTTCTGCGGCTCGGCCGGTTGTTCGGGCACGGGCGGTGTCGGCGGGGCGACAATGGCGGCTCCCGCTGCTGCGGCTCCGGCTCCGGCTGCCGCAGCAGCGGGGCGTGTGCGGGGGGCTGCTGTGCGCGGGGTGACGTGGGGTGTCGTCGTCGCGCGGGGTGTTGCTGCGCGCGGGGCAGTCGCCCGAGGTGTGGTGGTTGCGCGTGGGGGCCGCGTTGCGGCGGGGCGCGGTGTCGCGGTTGCCGGGCGGGCCGTCTGGGGGCGCGTCGCCTGTGGGCGGGTGGTGGTTGTGGACCTGCTGTTCGCCGCCGGGGGCGTCGCCGTCTGGGCCAGTCCGACCACCGGAAGGCAGGTCAGCAAGGTCATGATAAAAATGCGCATAGTCACTGCCTCGCAAAACCGGGCGCGCCGGGTCAATAAGCCTTACAGGGTTACGACGCTGCCATGCTGCGTCGCCGCCAGAAATGTGGCGGCTCCTGCGACCTTGATATGGGTATCCAGAGTATCCGGGGCAATGTCCTCGGCCCGTAATCCTGCCTCGCAGACGATGCAGTCCACACCCAGTTCGCGCGCGGCGTCATACAGTTCCGCCAGAGTGCCCACGCGGCGTGCGGCCAGCGCCTGTTCACGCGGGTCGGCCAGCAACGGGCAGGGGTGCTGGAACAGGCGTACGCCTGCGTTGGTGGCGAACAGCGTCACCTTGCGGCCCAGCGCCGCCGCGGTGGTGGCCAGCACCAGCGCGTAATGCGCGCGTTCGTGCCCGCCCGAGATCAGCAGCACACCAAGGGAAAGATCAGAGGACACAGGACGTCGCCTCGGGGAGTATGTGTGCCGACAGATCGTGCAGCGTCGCGTGTTCGCCGCAGGCGGGGCAGGCGGGGTCTTTGGGCAGGCGGATCACCCGTTGGCGCATCGACAACGCGTCCCATAACAGCAGCCGCCCGACCAGCGGTTCGCCAATGTCGAGGATCTGCTTCAGCACCTCGGTTGCCTGCAATGCGCCCATCACACCGGCGACGGCACCCAGAATTCCGGCCTGCGCACAGGTGGGCACCATGTCGGGCGGTGGTGCCTCGGGCGTCAGGCAGCGATAGCACGGCCCGCCCGCGTGTGGTTTGAAGACCGAGAGCTGTCCCTCGAACCGCAGGATCGCGGCCGAGACCAGGGTGCGTTTTGCCAGCACGCACGCGTCCGACACCAGAAACCGGGTGGGGAAATTATCGGTGCCGTCGCAGATGATGTCGTATTGCTGCACCAGCTCCAGCGCGGTGTCGGCGGTCAGCCGCAGCGGGTGAGTTTCGACCACCACATTGGGGTTCAGGGCCGAGATCGCGTGCGCGGCGGAATCCGCCTTCAGGTCGCCGATGCGGGCTGTGTTGTGCGCGATCTGGCGCTGCAGGTTGCTGAGGTCCACCGTGTCATGATCGACGATGCCCAGCGTGCCGACTCCGGCGGCGGCCAGATACAGCGCCAGTGGCGAACCAAGCCCGCCTGCGCCGACCAGCAGCACACGCGCGGCCCGTAACTTTGCCTGCCCTTCGCCGCCCACTTCCTTCAGCAGGATGTTGCGCGAATAGCGGGTGATTTCTTCGGTGGTGAAGTCGAGATTCATGGGCCGAACAATAAGGCGCTTTGCCCCCAAAACGCCAGCGCGGCAGGGGATGCCTGCCGCGCTGTATTTCTCGAAGCCGGAACGGCTATTAGATAGCTGGGATACGGAGAACCTGGCCCGGGTAGATCTTGTCCGGGTGGGTCAGCATCGGCTTGTTGGCCTCGAAGATCACCGTGTACTTGCCGGCATTGCCCGCGCCATACATTTCCGCCGCGATCTTCGACAGGTTGTCGCCCGCCTTCACAGTGTACATGCGCGATTCACCTGCGCCGTCGGCGGCCGTCAGGTTGCTTTCAACCTTGCCAACGCCAACCGTGTTGCCCAGCGCGAGCACGATCTTTTCCGCAACTTCGTTCGAAACGGTCTTGCCCGAGACCTTCACCGTGTCGCCTTCGACCGCGATGTCCAGATCATCGGCCTTCAGACCGTGCTTTTCGACTTCCTTGCGCAGCGCATCGGCCGTTGCCGCCTGTGCGGGCGACGCACCGAGCAGCGATGCACCAACGTCACGAATAAAACTAAACAGACCCATGGAATAAGACTCCTGTCAGACAGTCGGCAAACTCGCCAACCTTGGGGACCTGTCTAACCGAAAACGCGCTGTATGAAAATCTTTTCATCAAGATTCTCGAAAGAATTCAATCTATAAGAATATCTTCTGTTTATTTGGTTTGAACACCGGTGCTGCCGAAACCACCAGTGCCACGCGCGGTCTCGGACAGTGTGTCGGCTTCATGCCAGACGGCGCGGGTGACAGGGGCAATCACCATCTGCGCGATACGTGCGCCGCGTTCGACGGTGAACGGTACGTCCGAAATATTCGCCACGATCACGCCGACTTCACCGCGATAATCTTCGTCGATGGTGCCGGGGCCGTTCGGGATGATGATGCCCGACTTCAGCGCCAGACCGGATCGCGCGCGCACCTGCGCTTCGTACCCGGCGGGCAGGGCGATCTTCAGGCCGGTGGGAATCACCGCGCGGCCCCCCGGTGGCACGACGACGGGTTCGGTCACTGCCGCCAGCAGGTCCATGCCGGCAGCGCCCTGAGTGGCGTAAGATGGCAGCGGCAGGTCCCGCCCATGCGGCAGGCGTTCGACGGTGATCTGTACGGACATGCTGGTACTTTCAGAAAAATTCGGAAATGCGCGCGGCCAACTGGCGGGCGACGTCTTCCTTGGGGAGTTCGGGCCAGTGTTCGGCCCCCGCATCGGTGATGAGGTGCACGGTGTTGCGCGCCCCGCCCATCACCCCGGTTGAGACATCGTTGGCGACGATCCAGTCGCAGCCCTTGCGGCGGCGCTTTTCGGTGGCGTGGTCCAGCACGTGTTCGGTCTCGGCCGCGAAGCCCACCACCAGTGTGGGACGCGTGGCACCAACTGCGGACAGCGTGGCCAGAATGTCGGGATTCTGGATCAGCGAGAGCGGCGCGGGCGCGCTGCCCGGCACTTTCTTCATCTTCTGATCGGCGGCTTGCGCGGGACGCCAGTCGGCGACGGCGGCGGCACACACGGCGATGTCGGCAGGCAATGCGTTCTGACAGGCGGCCAGCATCTCGGTCGCGGTCTCGACGCGTTGCACGGCCACACCGCGTGGATCGGGTTCCTGCACCGGGCCGCTGACCAGCGTGACGCGTGCGCCAAGCGCCGCCAGCGCCGCCGCAATCGCGTGGCCCTGCTTGCCCGAGGACCGGTTGGCGATATAGCGCACCGGGTCGATTGGTTCATGCGTCGGGCCGCTGGTGACCAGCGCGTGTTTGCCGGTCAACGGGCCGCGCGGCTGCATCTGCACGCGGATGGCGGCGAACAGCGCGTCGGGTTCCATCAGGCGGCCGGGGCCGCTTTCGGCTTCGGCCATCGGGCCGTCATCCGGTCCGGCCAGCATCACACCGCGCGCGGCGAGAGTTTTTACATGCCCCTGTGTGGCGGGGTGCTGCCACATCATCGGGTTCATCGCGGGAGCGATCATGGTCGGGCGGTCGCTGGCCAGCAGCACGGCGCCGGCCAGATCGTCCGCCAGCCCCAGCGCCATCCGCGCGATCATGCTGGCGGAAGCCGGGGCCACCACCACCATGTCCGCCCAGCGCGCCAGGCGGATATGGCCGATCGCCTGTTCTTCTTCCAGCGAGAACAGGTCCTGCGCCACCGCCTGTCCGGTGATGGCCTGCAACGCGTGCGGCGTGACGAACTGCGCGCCGCCCCTGGTGAGCACAGCCTTGACCTGCGCGCCATCCTTGCGCAGCAGGCGGATCAGCGTCAGCACCTTGAAGGCCGCGACACTGCCCGAGACGATCAACAGGATTTTCTTGCCGGTGAGCATGGTGCGCACTCTAGAGCGTTTCCGGTTTCGATAGAATTGAAGAAACGCTCCAGCGCGCTATTTTTACGCATTCCCTTGCGGAGAACCGCAGGGGCATTTTGCGGCCAATAATAAACAGGGCGCTTCTCAACCGGTGTGCCGCTTGTAGAATACCGGGAAACAGTCGGGGAGACGCATCGCATGTCTGCAGCCTCACAGAAGACCTATGTGCTGGTGCACGGCGCGTGGCATGGCGGTTGGTGCTGGCGCGATGTCGCCCGCGATCTGCGCGCGCGCGGGCATCGGGTTCTCACGCCGACCCAGACGGGGGTGGGCGAACGGCGGCATCTGCTATCGGCCGGGATCACGCTCGATACATTCGTGGCCGACGTGCTGAACGTGTTCGAGATGGAAGAACTGACCGACGTGATTCTGGTCGGCCACAGTTTTGCCGGACTGACGATTTCGGGCGTGGCGGACCGGCTGGCGTCGCGCATTCGGCATCTGGTCTATCTGGACTGCTTGATATTGCAGGGCGGCGAAAGCCCGTTCTCGGGCCTGCCGGACGACGTGGTGGCCGCGCGCCGCCGCCTGGCCGCCGAACGTGGCGGAGGGGTCGCCATTCCTGCTCCGTCGATTCAGTCTTTCGGCATTCCGGAAGATCACCCGCAGGCCGACTGGGTGCGCCGGCATTTAACGCCGCATCCGCTGGGCACGTATGAAAGCCCGCTGCATCTGACGAACCCGTTGGGGAATGGGCTGCCGTGCACCTATGTCGTTTCCACCGCGCCGATCTATGCGCCGCTGGAAACCAGCCGGGAATGGGTGCGCGCGCAGCCGGGCTGGAACTGGCTGGAAATCGCCTCGGGCCACGACGCGATGGTTCTGGCACCGGACAAACTGGCGGATCTTCTCGACCGGATCGGCTGAATGAAAAAGGGCACCCGAAGGTGCCCTTTTCACGTCAGTAATGTTTAGCGGAACGGCCAGGCGTACATCAGCCCACCCTTGTTCCACAGCGCGTTCATGCCACGCGGCAGACGCAACGGAGAGCCAGGGCCGACATTGCGTTCGAAGCTTTCGCCGTAATTGCCGACCTGCTTGATCGCCTGCAGCATCCAGTCCGGGTTCAGCCCGCCCAGCTGCTTGCCGAATTCGCCGCTGCGACCCAGCATGCGCAGCACGCCCGGGTTCTGGCTTTCGCGCGCCACCTGTTCGACGTTGGCGGCGGTGATGCCCTGTTCTTCCGCTTCGATCAGCCCCATCAGCACCCAATGCACGATCTGGTACCACTGTTCGTCGCCAGCGCGCACCATCGGGCCGAGCGGTTCCTTGCTGATCAGATCCGGCAGGATCATGTATTCATCCGGGTTCGGCAGCGAGGCCAGCATCGAGGCCAGCGCCGACGCATCGTTCGACACCGCATCGCAGCGGCCGGACAGGAAGGCGCGTTGAATGTTCTCGGGTGTGTCGATCATCACGGGCTGGGCCTGAATATTGTTCTGGCGCATCCAGTCGGCGATGTTCATTTCGTGCGTCGAACCCTGCAACAGGCAGATCGTCGCCCCGGCGAGTTCGGTGCTGCGGCCGATATTGGCCGATTTGCGGACGGCAAAACCCTGCCCGTCGTAGAAATTCACCCCCACGCCGCGCAGACCGATGGTCGCATCGCGCAGGAAGGTCATGGTGGTGTTGCGCGACAGCATGTCGATCTCGCCCGACTGCAGCGCGGTGAAGCGCACCTGGTCGGTTAGCGTGATGTAACGCACCTTGCTCGCATCGCCCAGCACGGCAGCAGCCACCGCGCGGCACAAATCCACATCCAACCCGCGCCAGACACCGCTTGAATCGGCGGCGGAAAAGCCCGACAGGCCGGTATTCACGCCACAGGCAACGGCACCACGCTGGCGGACAGTGTCCAGCACGCCCGCCTGGGCGACGCTGCATCCCATGACAAGAGCTGCAGCCAGCCCCAGAAGTTTTTTCATTGCACGCTTCCTCGTTCGGAATAATTGATCGTGGAAAAACCCTACGACGAACTATCCGGAAAGGAAAAGCTATTTTTCCGCGATAAAATTACGCGAGCTACCATAGTAGCGTTATCAGACTGCCGCGGGGATCATCCGGCCCAATTTGCGCCCACCGCAGATATGCACGTGGAAATGCGGCACTTCCTGTCCGCCATTGGTGCCAATATTGGTGATCAGCCGGTAGCCGGGGGCCTGCAGTTCCAGATCCTTGGCGACTTTCGCAACGGCCTGCCAGAAACCGGTCACCTCGTCGGCCGAGGCACGGGCGGTGAAATCCGGGAACGACACATATTTCCCCCGGGGGATCACCAGCACATGCACCGGCGCCTGCGGGGCGATGTCGTGAAATGCGAAGGCGTGCGCGTCGTCGTGGATCGGTTTGGCGGGGATTTCCCCGCGCAGGATGCGGGCGAAAATGTTCTGGTCGTCGTAGGCGGGAATGCTCATCTGCGGAAATCCTTCAGGGAATTTTCGTGGTCTTCACGCCAAAAGCGCGGCGCAGATTTTCCGGCCGGGCGGCCTTTTCGGCAACCCCGCTGATGCCTTCGCGGCGATGCAGCTCGGCCCAGACGGTGTCCGGCTTGATGCCCGCATTCACCCACAGCACCAGCAGATGATAGAGCACGTCGGCGCTTTCCATCACCACCTGGGTGTTGTTGCCGCGCACGGCCTCGATCACGCATTCGACCGCTTCTTCGCCGAATTTCTGCGCAACCTTGTCCGTGCCGCGCGACAGCAGCCGCGCCGAGTGGCTGACTTCCGGATCGCCGTTGCGGCGCGAGAGGATCACCGCATGCAGCCGGTCCAGCACTGCCGAGGACGCCGGGCCAAGCGCCTGCAACGGCGGCGCGGTGGCCACGCGTTCGGCGGCCAGCGCGCCGTGCGCGACGGGGGCGGCTTTCTTCTTCGCGGGTTTTTTCAGCGCGACGACAAGTTTCGTCTTTGCCTTTTTCGGCTCGGGCTTCTTCAGTTTCTTCACGGTCTTCTTGGCTTTGGAGGGCTTAGGCATGCGCAATTCCCTTCGTGGTCAAACGCACAGGCAATCCAGCGTCATCTAGCGCATGTTTAACCTGATCAATCGTAAACGTGCCGAAGTGGAACACGCTGGCGGCCAGCAATCCGGTCGCGCCCGCCTTCGCCCCTTCGACAAAATGGTCCAGCGTGCCAACCCCGCCCGAGGCGATGACCGGCACGCGCACCGCGCCACACGCCGCGCGCAGCAGGTCGAGGTCGAAGCCTTCGCCGGTGCCGTCGCGATCCATCGAGGTCAGCAGGATTTCCCCCGCGCCGAGCGATGCCACACGCTGGCACCACGAAATTGCGTCCATGCCGGTGGCGGTGCGGCCGCCATGGGTGAAGACTTCCCAGCCGCCCTTGCCGTCGCGCCGCGCATCGACCGCCACCACCACGCACTGGCTGCCGAATTTCTCGGCCCCTTCCGCCACCAGTTCGGGGCGGGCCACAGCGGCGGAGTTCATCGAACATTTATCCGCGCCCGCCAGCAGCAGGCGGCGCATGTCGTCGGTGCTGCGCACGCCACCACCCACCGTCAGCGGCAGGAAGATGCGCGCCGCCGTGCGGGACACAACGTCGAGGATGGTATCGCGGTTTTCGTGACTGGCGGTGATGTCGAGGAAGGTGAGTTCGTCCGCACCGGCTGCATCGTACAGTACGGCCTGTTCCACCGGATCGCCCGCATCGCGCAGCGACACGAAGTTTACGCCTTTAACGACGCGACCGTCTTTAACGTCCAGACATGGAATAACGCGCAGCTTCAGCATGACAGGGACCTCCGGCAAACCAGCCCCCTCATTGCGGGCAATGCCGCGCCGAGGCAAGTGGTTTGTGCGAAAGCCCCCGTTTGGCCGATTAACCCGCCTTGCGCGGCCGGTCGAAGAACGACTGCATGAGCTGGCGCGGTTCATCCACCAGAGTCGATTCCACCAGCGCCGGGATACCCGCCGCGATGGCCAGATCGGTGGGCAGCACTTCCCAGTCGCGGATCAGTTTCTTCTGGATGCGCAGCGCGTTCTGCCCGTTGGCAACCAGTTTCGCCACCCAGGATTCCACCGCATCATCCAGTTCTGCTGGTGCCACAACGCGTTCGACCAGACCCCAGCGTTCGGCCTCGGCCGCGTCGATGTTCTCGCCCAGCATCAGGAACTGGCGCGTGCGGCCCCAGCCGATCAGCCCCGGCAGCAGCGCAGCTTCCACGACCGATGGAATACCGATGCACACTTCCGGCATGCCGAATACCGCGTTGGTGCTGGCGATGCGCAGATCGCACGACGCGGCAACTTCCAGCCCTGCACCCAGAGCATAACCCTGCACGCGCCCGATCACCGGTACCGGCAGATCGCGCAGCACGCGGCAGCACCGGTGCACATTTTCGATGAAGCGTTGCGCGGCCAGCGGCCCGTTGAAGTTTGCCAGTTCGCGGATATCGGCCCCGCCGATGAACGCCTTGTCGCCCGCGCCGGTCAGCACCACGGCGCGCAGGTCCTTGCGAGCGTGCAGGTTTTCGATGGTGTCGCCGAAGCGGTTCATCAGCCCGGTGTTCAGCGAGTTCAGCTTGGCCGTGTTATCGACCGTGACATAGGCGACCACGCCCCGGTCTCCACGCGTTTCGAAACGCAGATCGATGCGGCCAGTATCCTGTTGCGACATGGTGGGTTTCCTTCCTCTGCCCGCCACTGTGCAACAGCCTGTGCGAACGCGCCAAGACAGCTGCGTTCTGGCGCCGATAAGCGGATCTTATGGCAGCAGGCGCGCGGGCCACTGCCCGCTTTGCACCAGTTCGGCCATCAGCTTGCGGCACAGCTCGGCCGTTGCCTGCGCGGCGCGGGTGGGCGGCAGATTGGCGGGGCGGCAGATGTAAACCGAACGCCGGATCGGCGGGTCCACAATCCGCGCCGCCGACACGCCCCCCGCCGCATGCAGCGCGGCGAACACCGAATAGGACAGGATGCAATACCCCACACCGCGCGCCGCCAGCGCCAGCATCTGGGATGCGGCGTCCACCTCGGCCACCAGCCGCAGCGAGACGCCGTGGGCGCGGGTGATCTGGTCGATCTGTTCGCGCAGCCCGTTCGGCCGGCCGGTGAGGATCATCGGCAGTTCGGCCAGTTCCTTCAGCGTGATGGTCTCGCCCAGCGCGCCCGGCGGGCCGAGCAGATACAGGTCTTCCTCCAGGAACGGTTCGGTCACCAGACCCGGCGTGTCGGCCACATAGAACAGCAGGCCGAGATCGACCGTGCCCGCACGCAGCCATTCGGGGATGTAGCCGCTCATCGTTTCCACGATGCGCAGCTGCACGCGCGGCATGGTCTTCAGCGCGGCTTCCACCAGCGGCACGGTCAGCACCATCACCACCGACTGGGGCAGCGCGATGGTCACCTGGCCGATTGGTTCCGACGCATCCTGGCGCAGATCTTCCAGCGCGGTGTCCATCAGGTGCAGGATACCGGTGCTGTAATGCAGCAGACGGTGCCCGGCCTCGGTCGCTGTTACGCCGCGGGCGCTGCGATGCAGCAATGTGGTGCCGAGTTCCTCCTCGAGCTTCTTCATTTGAAGGCTGAGCGCCGGTTGCGCGATGTGCAGCCGTTCCGCTGCGCGCGAGAACGATCCCTCGCGCACGATGCTGACGAAATAGCGCAGGCTGCGTGCGTCCATGTCTAACTATAAGTCCTGGTTATAAGCGCCATATCCAAACGGTTCTTCCGCACCCCGCCGACAGCGCACAGGCTGCCCGCCGTGCAACTGCACAGGAAAGGGCGGGGGGATGCAAGACAGTTTGTCGGGCGTGCTGGTGATATCGCTGGAACAGGCGCTGGCGGCGCCGTTCGCATCGTGCCGGCTGGCGCTGGCGGGTGCGCGGGTGATCAAGGCCGAACGCCCGGAGGGTGATTTCGCCCGTCGCTACGATCGGTATGCGAAAGGCGAGAGCGCGTATTTCAGCTGGCTGAATCACGGCAAGGAATCCATCACCGTCAGCCTACGCACCGACGAAGATCGCGCGCTGCTGAAACGTATGCTGCTGCGCGCCGATGTGTTCATCCAGAACATGTCGCCCGGCACGCTGGGAAAACACGGTCTTGGTGCAGCCGATCTGCGCACGGCGAACCCGCGGCTGATTACATGTTCGATCAGCGGCTATGGCGATGAAGGTCCGTATCGCGACATGAAAGCCTACGACCTGCTGATACAGGCCGAGACGGGTCTGTGCAGCGTGACCGGCACGGCGGATGCTCCGGCGCGGGTGGGGGTGTCGCTGTGCGATATCAGCACCGGTATGTATGCGTATCAGGCCATTCTGGAAGCGCTGTATGCGCGCGAACGCACCGGACAGGGGCGCGAGATCGGGATCTCGATGTTCGATTCCGTAGCCGACTGGATGAACGTGCCGTATCTGCAGTACGCGTATAGCGGTTACGTGCAGCCACGCACCGGGCTGCATCACCCGACCATCACGCCGTATGGCGCGTATCCATGCGCGAACGACGAACCATTGTTCGTTGCGGTGCAGAACGAGGATGAATGGACGCGCTTCTGCATCACCGTGCTGCAACAGTCCGCACTTGCAGCCGACCCGCGCTTCCTGACCACCAGCGATCGCGCGAAGCAGCGCGCCACGCTGGATGCGCTGATCACTCTGGTGTTCGCCGCATTGCCGCGCGAGCAGGTGGCGGCGCGGTGCGAAGAGGCGCGTGTTGCCTATGCCCGTTACAACACGCTGGCTGATCTGGCTGTACATCCGCAGGTGCGGTTCATGCCAGTGGAAACCCCGGCCGGGCGGCTGGATCTGCTGACGCCACCGGGCTGGAAACACGACCCCGCCGATGCCCCGCGCCGCGTGCCAAGTGCCGGAGAACATGGCGCGGCGTTGCGACGTGAATTTGCTCACCAACAAAAACAGGAAATGCCATGTCTGTAACACGCCGCGCCCTGCTGGGCGGATCGGCCGGGCTGCTTGCGGCACCGGCGCTGCTGCCTTCCATCGCCCGCGCCAGTGACTGGCCGAACACAACGGTGCGTCTGGTGGTGCCATTCGCGGCTGGGGGACCTGCCGATTTTGTCGGGCGTCTGCTGGCTGAACGTTTGCAGCCGCTGCTGGGACAGTCGGTGGTGATCGACAATCGCACAGGGGCGGGTGGGGCAATCGGCCTTGCCTCGGTCGCGTCGGGGCGGCCGGATGGGTATTCGATCGTGATCGGCACGCTGGGCACACACACGATGACGCCGGTGCTGCTGCCGAATTCCGGCGTGGATTCACAGACCGACCTGCAACCGCTGGCGATCGTCGGTGCATTGCCGAACGTGCTGGTGGTGGACCACAAGACATCACCGGTGAAAACCGTTGCCGAACTGGTGGCGCGCGGCAAACGCGAAGAACTGACCTTCGGCACGTTCGGCCCCGGATCCTCGCCGCATGTGGTGTCGGAAATGTTCATGCGTGCTGCCGGTTTCCGGGCGCTGAACATTCCCTATACGGGCAGTGCTACGGCGATTACGGCATTGCTGGGCGGGCAGCTCGATTTCCTGTTCGACAGCATCACCACATCGCTGGGCCATGTGCGCGGCGGATCGGTGCGGGCGTTGGCGGTGTCGTCCGCCACACGTTTGCGCACGCTGCCGGATGTGCCGACCATGAAGGAAGCGGGCGTTGCGGGGGTCGATTTCTCGCTGTGGCTGTCGATGTACACCGCCAAGGGTACGCCTGAACCCATCGTGCGAAAGTTACAGGCGGCGCTGACCACCGTCAGCCGCGACCCCGACTATATCGCGAAACTCGAAGAACGTGGGGCCGAGGCGATGCAGGTGGAAACTGCTGCGCTGCCCGATTTTCTGGCACGCGAAACCACACGCTGGCGCACGTTCCTGCATGACGCCGACATCCGGATCGGTGGATAGGGTTCTTCCAGAAAAAATGCGAAGCAGGTTTCCTGTCGGAGCAACTCCGTCTAAACCGGAGGTGCTCCAAGAATAAAAAAGACCAGGGAAGATCATGAAGCTTCGCATCACGAAACCGCTTAAACGCAGCCACTGGCAGGAATCCGTATCCGCACCAGACCCAGCAACGCCGCTGGTGGGCGAGCAGCAGGCCGATGTCGCCATTATCGGCGGTGGTTTCGTCGGTCTGTGGACGGCGCTGACCATCAAGCAGTACGAACCGGATTGCCGGGTGGTGATTCTGGAGCAAGACATCTGCGGCGGTGGCGCATCGGGGCGCAATGGCGGGTTCGTCATGTCGTGGTGGCCCAAGATCGGCACCATCCGTTCCTTCTGTGACGTCGAGGAAGCGCTGTTTCTGGGCCGCAGTGCGGAACAGGCGATCACGGAACTCGGGGAGTTCTGTCGCGAACATGCGATCGACGCGCATTTCGTGCAGAAAGGTTGGCTGTGGACCGCGACGACGCCCGCCCATGTGGATTCGTGGAACGGCACGCTGCAAGCCTGCGAAAAACTGGGCGTCCAGCCGTTTGAACGTCTCTCGCCCGACGAGGTGCGTCGCCGCACCGGATCGCCCGTGCATCTGGGTGGGGTGTTCGAAGCCTCGAACGCCACCGTGCAGCCTTATGCGTTGGTGCAAGGCATGCGTCGCGTGGCGATCGAAGCCGGTGTCGTCATTCACGAACACTCGGCGGTCACGCGCATCGTGCCCGGCCAGCCCGCACGGTTGGTCACGCTGGGTGGCGCGCTGACGGCCGACAGGGTGGTGCTGGCGACCAATGCATGGTCGGCCGCGCTGCCGGAACTGGCGCGCCTGTTCACCCCGGTTAACAGTTCGATCGTGGTGACGCAGCCGCTTGGCGCGCAGTTCGACGACATTGGCTGGACGGGCGGTGAGTCGATCACCGATTCACAGTTGCTGGTCGATTACTATCGCACCACGCGCGATGGCCGCATCGCTTTCGGCAAGGGTACCGGCGCGATTGCCTATCGCTCGGAAATCGGCGGCGTGTTCAGCGAGGATGCCGGGAGTATCGCGCTGACCAGCGCCGATCTGTTCGCCACCTATCCGATGCTGGACCGCAAGGCCGTTTCCGATGGCTGGTCCGGCCCGATCGATCGCACGTACGACAGTCTGCCGGTGTTCGGCAGGCTGGGCGGACAGGCCAACATTTTCTACGGCATCGGCTGGAGCGGAAATGGCGTCGGCCCCAGCCGTCTGGGTGGGCGCATTCTGGCCAGTCTGGCGCTGGGCCGCGACGATGCGTGGAGCCGGTGTTCCCTCGTCGGCCGGACATGCAAAAGCTTCCCGCCCGAGCCGTTCCGCTATGTCGGCGGCACGATGGTGCGCAACGCTGTTATCCGTAAAGAGAAGGCGGAACTGCAGGGACAGACCCCTGCGATGCTCGACAAGCTGCTCGCCCGTCTGGCGCCGTCTGGTCTTGAAGATAAATCCTGAGGAAATTCACCATGAACCCTGTATTGATCCGCATTGAAGATGACGGCGCATTCGGCGCACCGGCGGCGGTGGGCGCACCGACCAGCGCGCAGGTCGCCATGGCGCGCACTGCGGGCAACACGAAAACTCCGGCGGGCAACGCGGGAATCTGGGAATGCACGCCGGGCCGCTTCCGCCGCCAGGTGGCGCAGGCCGAATACAGTTACTTCATCGAAGGCGAGGGCAGCTTCACGACGGATGGCGGCATGCCGGTTGAATTCCGTGCCGGGGACTCGATCTATTTTGCTGCCAACACGCAGGGCGAGTGGGATATTCGGAAGACCGTCCGCAAGGCCTATCTCATTCTGGACTGAGTTAAGCCCAGCGCTTCACCAGCCGCCCATCCACCGCGACCAGCCCTGCTGCGATCAGCGCCATACCGGCGATCTGGCGCGGCAGAAGCGATTCATCCAGCACCACGATGCCCATCCAGATCGCGCTGACCGGCACCAGAAACGTCACCAGCGAAAGATTGGTCGGTCCCGCCAGCGCCAGCACGCGGAAGAACAGCGCATAGGCCAGGGCCGAACACACCAGCGCCAGCGCCACGATGGCGAACACGGTTCTCATATCCGGCATCGGCAGAGTCCATGGCTGGTCCACAATCAGCGCGACGGGCGCCATCAGCAGTGCGCTCATGGTCAGCTGCCCGGTGGCGGTCTGCGTGGGCGTGATCCCCAGCGTGCGAAACCGCCGCCCCCAGATATTGGCGGCCCCATAGGCCAGCGCGGCGAGCAGACACGCACCTTGTGCCAGCATATTGCCCCCGAACCCGGCCAGCGCGTCCGGCCCAGCCATCACCGCAACGCCCGCGCAGCCGAACAGAATACCCGCCACGCGCGGGCGGGTCAGCGCGTCTTCGGTGAACAGATGGGCGATCACCACGGTGAATAATGGCGTGGTGGCATTCAGCACCGATGCCAACCCGGATGTGATGTGCGTCTGCCCCCATACAATCAGCAGAAACGGGATCACGTTGCCCAGCAGCGCCATGCCCAGAAACGCCCGCAATGCCGGCCCGTCGCAGCGGATGCGCGCCCCGGTTGCAACCATCACCGTCAGTAACGCCAAAGCCGCCAGAAACAGCCGCGCGGCGACGATGGTCGGCACCGGCAGAGTCTTCACCGCAATCCCGATGAACAGGAACGAACCGCCCCAGATTACCGACAGGGTGATCAGCAGATACCAGGCGGTGGCGCTCATGCGCTGGGTGGGGGCGGGTTGACTCATGCTGTCAGGGGTAAACGGCACGTTCCGGTCCCGCAAGGGGTGTAAAAACGTTGCAGCATCGGAATGCCGTAACCTATCCTGTGCCCGTAAAAGCAACTGAGGACGCAGGCAATGTATCGACTTTCCACGATGGTTTTTCTTGGGATGACGGGAGTGGCTCTGGCGCAGGGCGGCAGTTCTCCGGCTATCGGCCCTTCGGGCGCGACGGGACAGGTCCTGCGCAGCCACGTAACCAGCGAACAATCGATCAAGGCGGAAGGCACGGTGGAATCGATCGACCGGCAGCTGCGCGCGCTGGTCATTCATTGGGATGATGGTTCGTATTCCACTTTCCGTGCCCCGCGCGTGATGCGGAATTTCAACAATGTCCGGCTTGGCGACGTGGTCGAGGTGGAGTTTCAGGAAGCGTCCGTTCTGTCGCTGGTGCGTGGCGGCACGGTCCCTTCCGGCAGCGGTAGTCACCTCTCGCGGGCCCATCGTGACGAACGTCCGCATGGAGAGAATGTCTATGTCACGCAGCAGGTCGCAACCGTGCAGCAGATTGATGCTGCCACCCGCCAGGTCGTGCTGCGCAACGACGAAACCGGCAATGTTCGCACGGTCAACGTTCCGCCTTCGGTCAGTCTGGATGGGGTGAATGTGGGGGACAAGGTGGTGGTGACCAGCGGCGAATCCATCCTGGTCGATGTGCGTCCGTCCCCAACGCGCGGTCGGCAGGCCCCCCGCTAGGCCCGATCGGCCCTGACGGATGGAGATTTCCGGCGCGTATGGCCCCGGGGTGCGTTCTGGTTGTATTTTCTGTCCCCGGGCGATTTTGCCCGGGCGGAAAAAGCTCTAGAACGTTTCCCAGGCTATCCGTTTCTGAAAGGTCCGAGTCATGTCCGTTGCTGTGCCGCGCCCCGTGATGCTTGTCGTGATGGATGGATGGGGCTGGCGCGACGATCAGGCCGACAACGCCGTGCGGCAGGCCAATACCCCTGTGTTCGACCGGATGTGGGCGACCTGCCCGCACGCGTTCCTGCGCACGTCCGGACTGGATGTCGGGCTGCCGGACGGACAGATGGGCAATTCCGAAGTCGGGCACCTGAACCTGGGCGCCGGGCGTGTGGTGATGCAGGACCTGCCGCGCATCTCGGCCGCGGTCGAGGAGGGGTCGCTGGGTATGACACCCGCCCTCATGCAGCTGATCGCGAAGGTCAAGGTGGGCACCGGGGTGGTGCATCTGGTCGGGCTGGTTTCGCCGGGCGGGGTGCATTCGCATCAGGACCACGCCGTGGCGCTGGCCGAAGTGCTGGTGAAGGCCGGGTGTAGCGTGCGGGTTCACGCGTTCCTCGACGGGCGCGACACACCGCCTGCCAGCGCCGCCGAATACATGGCCGGTTTCGTGAAGGCGCTGCCCGTTGGGGCGGAAGTTGCCTCGGTCTCGGGCCGTTATTACGCGATGGACCGCGACAACCGCTGGGACCGCGTGAGCAAGGCCTGGAACGTGATGGTGCTGGGCGAGGGCGAACGCGTGTCCAGCCCGGCCGACGCGATCGACGCTGCCTATGCCGTCAAGGTGACGGACGAATTCGTGCTGCCAGTGGTGATCGGCGATTATCGCGGCATGCAGGATGGCGACGCGCTGCTGTGCTTCAACTTCCGCGCCGACCGCGTGCGCGAGATTATGGCCGCCACCGTGGACCCCGGCTTTACCGGGTTCGAACGCCCACGCACGCCGCATCTGTCGGCGGCTTCGGGCCTCACGCAGTATTCCACGGCGCTGGATGCGCACCTGACCACGGTCTTCCCGCCGCAGGTGATGGACAATCTGCTGGGCCAGGTTGTGGCCCGCGCTGGCAAGACCCAGCTGCGCACTGCCGAGACCGAGAAATATCCCCACGTCACATACTTCCTGAACGGCGGCGAGGAAGAGCTGAACCCCGGCGAGGACCGCGTTCTGGTCGCCTCGCCCAAGGTCGCGACGTATGACCTGCAGCCCGAAATGTCTGCTCCGGAACTGACCGAGAAGACCGTGGCGGCGATCCGTTCGGGCAAATACGATCTGATTGTGCTGAACTACGCCAATGCCGACATGGTGGGGCATACGGGTGTGCTGTCCGCGGCGATGAAGGCGGTGGAAACCGTGGACGCCAGCGTCGGCAAACTGGCCGAGGCGGTTGCCGAGATGGGCGGCGCGATGCTGGTCACCGCCGATCATGGCAACGCCGAACTGATGCGCGACCCGGAAACCGGCGGCCCATACACGGCGCACACCACCTTCAAGGTGCCGGTCTATCTGTTCAACGCGCCGGCCGGCACGGCACTGAAGGATGGCCGTCTGGCCGATGTGGCCCCCACGCTGCTGACGCTGATGCGTCTGCCGCAACCGGCCGAGATGACCGGCCAGTCGCTGATGCAGCCTGATGTTACCCTCGCGCTTACATAACCTTCTTCTGGCGCTGCTGCTGGTTCTGCCGGTGGCAGCGCACAGCGCGCCGCGCCGGACGGAAAACGCGCGCGAACAGCGCCGTGCCCTGCAGGCCGCCGAACGCGCCCGCGCCGCTCAGACCGAGATCGCGAGGCAGGCCGAGGAACGCGCCCGCGCGGCCGAGGACGAACATGCCCGCCTGACCGAAACCTACGCCGCTGCCGCCAACGAATTGCGGGCGGCCGAGGAAGAAACGCTGCGCATTGCTGAACAGATCGACGCGCTTGATGCGCGCCGCCGCACGGCTGAGGTGGAACTGGCCCGTCGCGCACAGGCCCTGGCACCGCTGCTGCCGCTGATGCAGCGCATGTCGATGTATCCGGCCGAGACCCTGCTGGCCGTTCCCGCCTCGCCCGAGGACACCTTGCGCGGCATGTTGCTGCTGCAGGGATTGGGGCAGCACCTGCAGGCCGAGGCTGCGGGAATCCGCAACGATCAGGCCGCGATCGAGGCGATGTCGGATCAGTTGCTCGACCGTCGCACCGCCATGCAGGCCGCGCTGGATGTGCAGCACGGGCGCGCACACGCGTTGGACCAGCAGCGGCGCGAGGCGCTGGGTCGCCGGACGGAAGCCCAGGGCGTGGCCGAGGACGCAATGCGTCAGGCCGCCGCCGAAGCATCCCGGGCGGGCGACATCCGCGAGGCGATTGCCCGAATCGAGTCCGAACGTCGCGCCGCCGAGGCTCGCGCCCGCGAAGAAGCCGCCCGCGCCCTGCGCGAACAGCGCCAGGCCGAGGCCGAGGAAGCCGCCAATCGCGCCCAGGCTGCGGCACAACCCACCGGGCGCAGTGTTGCCGCCGGTACAGGCCGGATGAGCGTGCCGGTTGCAGGACGGATCCTGACCAATTTCGGTGAACGCGACCGTGATGGCGTGTCTCAGGGGATTGTGTGGCAGACTGCGCCGGGCGGGCGGGTCAGCGCGCCGTGCAGTGGCCGGGTGATGTATGCGGGGCCGTTCAGGTCTTTTGGTGTATTGTTAATCGTAGATTGTGGTAGTGGATTTCATATTGTGCTGGCCGGTCTGAATCGGCTTGATACACGTGTTGGGGCATCCGTTGCGGCCGGAGAACCGGTTGGCGCCATGGCTGATGGCGATCAGGCTCACCGGCTTCGATTGACGCTCGAACTTAGACAAAACGGCCAGCCGGTGAATCCGGCGTCATGGCTTCGTGCGAGAGGATGAACAGCTTTATGCGTTTCCGTTCTGGCCTGCTGCTTGGTGCAGCTTTTGCCGCCGGTATCTTTGCGGCACCGCTGCTCGAGCAGGCTGGCCGTCATATCGGTTTTACCGCCGTCGCACAGGAAGGTGGGCGCAGCGAGACATATCGGCTGCTCAGCCTGTTCGGCGATGTGTTCGAACGTGTCCGTGCCGAATATGTGGAACCGATCAACGAACGCGAATCGGTTGAAGCGGCGATCAACGGCATGCTGTCCAACCTCGACCCGCACAGCAGCTTCCTGAATGCGCAGAGCTTCCGCGACATGCAGACCCAGACGCGCGGTGAATTCGGCGGGCTGGGGCTGGAAGTCACGCAGGAAAACGGCTTCGTGAAGGTGATCAGCCCGATCGACGATACACCGGCCTTCCGCGCCGGGGTGAAGGCGGGCGATCTGATCATCGCGCTGGACGGGCAGACCGTGCAGGGCATGAGCCTGAACGAAGCGGTGGAAAAGATGCGCGGTGCGCCGCGCACCGATATCCGCCTGACCATCCGGCGTGAAGGTGCGGACCAGCCGATCAACCTGACGCTGACGCGCGATATCATCCGCATTCAGGTGGTGCGCTCGCGCATGGAAGGCAACGATGTCGCCTATGTCCGCGTCACCAGCTTCAACGAACAGACCGAAAGCGCCATGCGCCGCGCCATCCAGCAGCTACGCAGCCAGGCGGGGGCCAGCCTGAAGGGCATCGTCCTCGATCTGCGTAACAACCCGGGTGGGTTGCTGGATCAGGCGATCCAGGTCTCGGACGACTTCCTCGACCGGGGCGAACTCGTCTCGACCCGCGCGCGCCGCACCGAAGATGCGCAGCGCTGGAATGCGAAGCCGGGCGATATCACCGGTGGATTGCCGATCGTGGTGCTGATCAATGGCGGTTCGGCCAGTGCGTCGGAAATCGTGGCGGGCGCGTTGCAGGACCATCAGCGCGCGATCCTGCTGGGCCAGCGTTCGTTTGGCAAAGGCAGTGTGCAGACCGTGATGCCGCTGGCGGGCGGCAATGGCGCGCTGCGCCTGACGACGGCGCGTTATTACACGCCGTCGGGCCGGTCGATCCAGGGCACCGGGATTGAACCCGATGTCGAAGTGTTGATGACGCGCGCCGAACAGACCGCAGCCAACCGCTTCGGTCCGGAACGCGAGGCGGATCTGCGTCACAGTCTGCGCAATTCGGGCGGCACCACACCGGTCCGCGCGCCGCGCACCGACCTGCCGGCAGCGGCACGCCAGATTCCGCGTCTGCCGCCGGAAAACGCCCCCACCTTCGACCCGACCAAGCCGGAAACCGACTGGCAGTTGCAGCAGGGTCTGGTGCTGTTGCGCGCCATGGCCGCGCAGCAGCGCCCGAGAGCGAACTGAGTGGATAACACAGGGTCATGACGACAAAACCCGTCCCCTCTCGCAAGCCTTTGGCGCTGCGTGCACTGCTGTGGTTCTGGGCTGCGATTCTGGTTGGGGTTGGATGTCTGGCAGTTGTTCTGCAGCTTCTGGGCCCGCCGGACGGGGCCGGGCAGCCGACGGTGGCCGACAGCACGGCTGGTGGCGCGCGCGGCATTGCGACGGCCGATGCGGCACTGCTGGAATCCGGCCCATTCGGGCAGGTCCCGCGGACTGCGGAAGACGGGCGGGTGTCGCGCAACGTGTATGCGCGCGTGCTGACGGCCAATGCGGCGCGGCCACGGATTGCCGTGATCGTCGCCGGGATCGGCCTGTCCGAATCGCAGACTGATGAGGCACTGCGCAAACTGCCGTTCGATGTCACGCTGTCGGTCTCGCCCTATGCAAACGATCCGATGCGTATTGCACGCGCCGCACAGGGATATGGGTTCGAGACTCTGGCCGGTATCCCCATGGAACCCGCTGGTTACCCGCTGAACGATGCGGGGCCGCGCGCCCTGCTGCTTGCCTCGACCGAGGCCGAGAACAGCAATCGGCTGATGTGGTCGATGTCGCGTATACAGGCCTATCCCGGTGTGACGGCGGCCATTGGCGGCAGTCTGCGCGGCGACCGGTTCGCGGCCGATCAGGGGCAGTTTTCCAAATTCCTCGCCGAGATCGGTCGGCGCGGTCTGTTCTACATCGACCCCACGCCCGGCGGGGCGGCGCAGCCGGGCGGTGTGTCGCGCAGTGTGGATCTGCTGCTGGACGACCCGTCGGCGTTGGATGCGCAGTTCCAGCGGCTGGAGGATCTGGCGTACGAAAAGGGCAGTGCCATCGGGCTGATAGGCCTGCCGCAGCCGGTGGTTGTGGACCGTCTGGTTGCCTGGGCGTCGCGCCTGCCGGATCGGGGGATCACCCTGGCGCCGGTCTCGGCGCTGGTGCCGGCGCCTGCGGGGCGCTGATGGGCAAGGGTCTTCCCTATCGCGCCAATGTGGGGGCGGTGCTGTTCAACGCGGCGGGCAAGGTGCTGATCGCGCGCCGGGCGGACACGCCACGGGCCGAAGTCCCCGCCAGTGGCTGGCAGTTGCCGCAGGGCGGAATGGACGCGGGCGAGGACCCGCGCGTTGCCGTGCTGCGCGAACTGAAGGAGGAGATCGGCACCGACAAGGCCGAGATCATCGCCGAACATCCCGACTGGCTGACATACGACCTGCCGGCGCATCTGATCGGCGTGGCGCTGCGGGGCAAGTATCGGGGCCAGAAGCAGCGCTGGTTCGCGCTGCGTTTTACGGGCGTGGATTCGGACATTCGGCTGGATGCGGACGACCACCCCGAATTCGACGACTGGCGCTGGGCCGATCTGACGGAAATCCCCGACCTGATTGTGCCGTTCAAACGCCCGATCTACGAGGTTCTGGCGCGTGACTTTGCGCGCTTTGCAAGCTGAACGAGACACTGTTTCTGCGTCCCGTTTTGGATAACCGCCTGTGCCACACTGGCGCGCAGCTTTCATCTGGACAGGAGAGACCATGTACAAACTCTATTACAGCCCCGGCGCATGTTCGCTGGCGATCCATGCCCTGCTGAACGACCTTGGCCAGCCAGTAGAAGCGATCGACCGCAACAAGGCGCCCGAGGATTTCGCGGCGCTGGAATCGCACAACATGGTGCCGGTGCTGGTCGATAACGGCGAAGTGCTGCGCGAAGGTGCGGCGATCATCCTGTATCTTCTGGAAAAGCACAAAAGCCCGACGCTGCCCGCACCGGGTCTGGCGCGTGCGCATTTCCTCGAATGGTTGATGTTTGCGAATGCCACGCTGCATCCGGCCTATGGCCGCATGTTCTTCATCAGCCGTGCGCTGGGTGAAGGCCCGGCCCGTGAACAGGCATTGCAGGCCGCAGCGGCAAGCGCCAGCAATCTGTGGGCGGCGGTGGAAAAGCAGTTGCAGAAAACCACCTTTGTCTGTGGCGACAAACCCTCGGCGGTCGATTTCCTGATGACGGTGTTTGCCGGGTGGAACAAGTATTTCCCGACGCCGATCAAGCTGGGTGAAAAGACGCAGCAGATGGTCGCCACGATGAACGCGCACCCCGCGCTGGTGAAGGCGATCGAAGACGAGAAACGCGCTTCGGCCTGAACGAAAATTGCGGGAGAGTGTTATCTCTCCCGCAATTTGTTTTTACGACGCGCGCGCGATACGCGCTTCGATCGCATCCCAGATCGCCGCATCAAGCCGCGCTTCGTCGAAGCGCGCGATCTCCTGCAAACCGGTGGGTGATGTGACGTTGATCTCGGTCAGATAATCGCCGATCACGTCGATGCCCACGAAGATCAGCCCCTGTTCGCGCAGCACCGGCCCGATGCGGTTGCAGATCTCGTGCTCGCGCGCGGTCAGCGTGGTCTTCTGCGCCTTGCCGCCGACATGCATGTTGGAACGCGACTCGCCTGCGGCAGGCACGCGGTTGATGGCGCCCATCGGCACGCCATCGACCAGAATGATGCGCTTGTCGCCATCGCGCACTTTCGGCTCGTAACGCTGGATCATCAGCGGTTCGCGGCTGCGGGCGGTGTGCATCTCGATCAGCGAGTTCAGGTTCTCGTCATCGGGTTTGATGTGGAACACGCCCGCGCCGCCATTACCGAACAGTGGCTTCACCACGATATCCTTGAACTCCGCGCGGAACGCATGGATCGCCGCCGGGTCCCAGGTGATCAGCGTGGGTGGCATCAGGTCGGGGAAATGGGTGACCAGAATCTTCTCGGGCGCGTTGCGCACACTGCGCGGGTCATTTACCACCAGCGTCTTCGGGTGGATGTGTTCCAGCATGTGCGTGGCGGTGATGTACGCCATGTCGAACGGCGGGTCCTGGCGCATGTGGATCACGTCCATCGTGCCAAGATCGAGCGTTTCCTGTGCACCGAATGTGTAGTGATTGCCCTTCTCGCGCCGCACTTCCACCGGATGCGCCAGCGTGGTGACGCGGCCGTCGCGCAGCGACATGTGGCGCACTTCGTAGTGCCATAACTTGTGGCCGCGCGTCTGCGCTTCCAGCATCAACTGGAAACTGGAATCGCCATCGATGTTGATACTCTCGATCGGGTCCATCTGAATGGCGACGTTCAGGCTGCGCTTCATGTCGGGTGTACTCTCTGCTTCAGTTATTCATGTGTGTGCGCAGCTCGGTCATGAAAACGCGCACGCGGTCGGCAACATCGCCGGAGGGAACGAGGTCGATAAAATTCTCGCAGCATTGCACCGCTTCGGCAATACGGCCCTGATGCTGGTTCAGCAGCGCGGCTTCGTGCCACAGCGTTGCCTCGCGCGGGGCGATGGCCAGCATAAGGCCGAGACAGGCAAGCGCCTCGGCCGAGTTGCTGTGGTGCAGATGGCGCAGCTTGATGTTGTTCTGCAGACGCAGCAGAACGGCGCGTGTCGAGACCGGGCGCAGATGGTCGGCGTTCAGTTCGGCTTTATCATCGCGGGTCTGCAGCTTCAGCATGGCCCGCAGCGAGGACGCACGCAGAATGGTGCCGCCGGTGAAAACATCGGCGACGACATAGCGGCCCCTGCCGCCAATGGTGATCATGAAATGGTTGGGAAAGTTCACTCCATGCGCGGGCCAGCCCGCCGCCTGTGCGCAGTGCAGCCACAGAATGCCCAGCGCCACGGGCATGCCTTTGCGCCGTTCGATCACGCGGATCAGGTTGGCGTTGGCCAGATCGTCGTAGGTATCCAAATCACCGAGGTAACCGTATTCCCCAACCAGCAGATCGTGAATGGCCGCCGCGCGCGCGACGGGCGTGTCGGGGACAAAGCTGCGGCGTTGTACGATCTTGCGGGCCAGCTCGCTCAGGTGCTGGGTGGCAGCTTCCCAGTCGGCCTTGGGGTCGTGCGCGCGAGCAAGCTGGATTGCCGCCGCACCGATATCAATCTCGGTATCCGGCAACTGCCCGATGGCCTGCAGGGATGAAGGCGCAGAGTGCATATATCAAATGTGGTGGTTAGAACGCCGTAGTGCAATCGATTCTAGCGCCCGGGCACCACCACCCGATCCGCCGGAACCTGCTCCCCGCGCAGGGCGGCGGCGATGCATTCGGCGGCCATCACCCCCATGCTCACCAGACTACCCGGCGTGACGCCCGCGATATGCGGCGTGCAGACGATCTTCGGGTGCTGCCGCAGCGGATGTTCGGCGGCGGGTGGTTCGGTCGAGAACACGTCCAGCGCCGCGCCCGCGATGTGCCCGCCTTCCAGCGCGGTGAACAGTGCGTCCTCGTCCACGATACCGCCGCGGCCGGTGTTCACCACCAGAGCATGGCGTGGCATGGCGGCCAGCGCGGTGGCATTCACCATGTTGCGGGTTTTTTCGCTCAGCGGCGTGTGGATGCTGAGGATGTCGGATTTCCCCCACAGGTCTTCCAGCTGCGTCACGCGTTCCACGCCGACGAAGGCGGATTCCGGTGCGTTGGGGGAATAGGCCGCGATGCGCACGCCCCACGGGGCCAGCAGCCGCGCCACGTGTTGCCCGACATGGCCCATGCCGATCAGCCCGACGCCCAGTCCGCGCATGTCGCGCCCCTGGCCCGTCGCGCCGCGCCAGCCGCCGGCTGCGATTGCCGCGGTGTGGCCGTGCAGATTCTTCACCAGCGCCAGCATCATCGTCACCGCATGTTCCGCCACCTGCAGCGCGTTCGAACCAGGGGCGTTGGTCACCAGCACGCCATGCGCGCGGGCGGCGGCGATATCCACTTCGTCCACGCCCACGCCGTGCCGCGCCACGATGCGCAGATCGGGCAGAGCGGCGAACACCGATGCATCGACCTGCCCCTGCCGACACAGGATCGCCCGTGCGCCGACCTGCTGGCACAGCGCGATGATCTCGGGCGCTTTCGGATAGGGCTGCATGTAATGCACCACGCATCCCGCCCGATGCAGGATGTCGACCGCTTCGGATGCCAGAGTGGGCGCGGTCATGACGACGTGATGTGCGGGCATATGGCGTCCTTGCAAAACAGAACCGCCGGGGTGGGTTTTTTGGCGGCGCGGGTTTTATTTGTAAAAAAAACGTAGAGGAAAAAAATAAGCTTTAAGATATAAAGGCATAAACAAAGCCCGCCAACCCACGAT
>JAVBJV010000005.1:0-32297 GCA_031546815.1 Acetobacteraceae bacterium | reverse complement strand
ACAGCAGTAGCGGGTTGAGGAGCGCGCGATGAAGATCGATATCATCACGCTCGATAACGGCAAGGCGGGTCAGCTGGATCTGCCGGTGGAGCTGTTTGGAGCGGAACCGCGCGCGGACATTATGGCCCGCGTGGTTCATTGGCAGTTGGCAAAGCGCCGCGCTGGTACGCACAAGGTAAAGGGTCTGAGCGAAGTCTCGGGCACCACCAAGAAGCCGTACAAGCAGAAGGGCACGGGTAATGCCCGTCAGGGTAGCCTGCGCGCGCCGCAGTTCCGTGGCGGTGGCATTGTCCACGGTCCGGTCGTGCGCGATCACGGCTACAGCCTGCCGAAGAAGGTGCGCCGTCTGGGCCTGATCTCTGCGCTGTCGCAGAAGGCCAAGGAAGGCAAGCTGATCGTGCTGGACACCACAGACGGTGAATCCAAGACCTCGGCGCTGGCGAAGAAGATGAAGGCCCTGGGCTGGACTTCGACGCTGGTGGTGGATGGCGCTGCAGTGAACGAGAACTTCCTGCTCGCCCTGCGCAACATTCCGGGCATGGACGTGCTGCCGACGATTGGTGCCAACGTATATGACATCCTGAACCATGACGTGCTCGCGGTGACGCGTGCCGGCGTGGAGGCACTGAAGGAGCGGCTGGCATGAGCGAGTCCGCAAAGAAAATCTCGTTCGCGATGGCCAAGTCGGCCCGTCGGCTGCCCGGTGGGAAGCTGTCGCGCGAAGCGATGTATGAAATCATCCGCAGCCCGATCATCACGGAAAAGGCAACCGCCCTGTCCGAGCTGAATCAGGTGGTCTTCAAGGTTGCTGTCGATGCCAGCAAGCCGGAGATCAAGGCTGCGATCGAGGGTCTGTTCGGCGTGAAGGTGTTGGACGTCAACACGCTGGTGCAGAAGGGCAAGACCAAGCGCTTCAAGGGCCGTCCCGGTTCGCGTAGCGATGTGAAGAAGGCGTTCGTCAAGCTGGCCGAAGGCCAGACGATCGACTTCACCACCGGTCTGGCGTGAGGAGCTGACACATGGCACTCAAGCATTTTAAACCGACAACCCCCAGCCTGCGCGGCACCGTTCTGGTCTCGCGTGCGGAACTCTGGAAGGGCAAGCCGGTCAAGGGGCTGACGCGCGGGAAATCTTCCTCGGGCGGCCGTAACAACCATGGTCGCACTGTGGTGCGGTTCCGTGGGGGCGGGCACAAGCAGTCCTATCGTCTGGTCGATTTCAAGCGTCGCAAACACGATATGGTGGCGACGGTCGAACGTCTGGAATACGATCCCAACCGCACGGCCTGGATCGCGCTGCTGAAGTATCAGGACGGCGAACTCGCCTACATCCTGGCACCGCAGCGCCTCAAGGGCGGCGATGTGGTTGTGTCGTCGGCAACGCGCGCGGATATCAAGCCGGGCAATGCGATGCCGCTGGGCGCCATTCCGGTGGGCACGATCATCCACAACATCGAGCTGAAGCCCGGTGCAGGCGGCAAGATTGCGCGTTCGGCGGGCACCTATGCCCAGCTGGTCGGCAAGGACGCCGGTTATGCGCAGATCAAGCTGAGCTCGGGTGAACTGCGCGTTGTGCGCGGGGAATGCATGGCGACAGTTGGCGCCGTGTCGAACCCGGACAACTCGAACGTTCACATCGGTAAGGCCGGTCGCAGCCGTTGGCTCGGTCGTCGCCCACACAACCGCGGTGTGACGATGAACCCGATCGACCATCCGCATGGTGGTGGTGAAGGTCGCACCTCGGGTGGCCGTCATCCGGTTACACCGTGGGGCAAGCCGACGAAGGGCGCCAAGACGCGCAGCAACAAGCGGACGGATAATCTTATTATTCGCCGTCGAAATAAGGGCAAGTAAGCATGTCCCGTTCCGTCTGGAAGGGGCCGTTCGTGGACGGCTACCTGCTGAAGAAAGCCGATGCATCGCGTGCGTCGGGCCGCAACGAGATCATCAAGATCTGGGCGCGTCGCTCGACCATTCTGCCGCAGTTCGTGGGGCTGACATTCGGCGTATACAATGGTCATAAGTTCCTGCCCGTGCAGGTTACCGAGAACATGGTGGGTCACAAGTTTGGCGAATTCTCGCCGACCCGCACGTTCACGGGGCACGCGGCGGACAAGAAGGCGAAGCGAGGCTGATATGAGCAAGCCGAAGCAAGAACGTCGTCTGGCTGATAATGAAGCCCAGGCACTCGTCAGCAACCTGCGAATCAGCCCGCGCAAGCTGAATCTGGTCGCAGGCCTGATCCGTAACCAGCCCGCCGGCCAGGCGCGCGCTTCGCTGATGTTCAGCAAGCGCCGTATTGCCCAGTCGGTGCTGAAAGCACTGGACTCGGCGATCGCAAACGCCGAGAACAACCATCAGCTGAACGTCGACCGTCTGACGGTGACGCGCGCTGAAGTTGGTCGCAGCATCGTGATGCGTCGCTTCCACGCCCGTGGGCGCGGCCGTTCGGCGCGGATCGAAAAGTGGTTCAGCCACCTGACGATCGTCGTCGCAGAAAAAGCGCAGGAGGCCGCATAAGATGGGGCAAAAAGTAAATCCCGTCGGGCTGCGGCTCGGCATCAATCGCACCTGGGATAGCCGCTGGTTCGCAGGTAACGACTATGCGAAGCTGCTGCACGCGGATCTCGAACTGCGTAAGCATCTGCGTAAGAAATTGTCGGGCGCGGGTGTCTCGCGCGTGGTGATCGAACGTCCGGCCAAAAAGCCGCGCGTGACGATTTATGCCGCGCGTCCGGGCGTCGTGATCGGCAAGAAAGGCCAGGACATCGAAGTTCTGCGCAAGGACCTGACCAAGAAGGCCGGGGCTGAAGTCGCGCTGAACATCGTCGAAATCCGCAAGCCGGAAATCGACGCCACCCTGGTTGCAGAAAATATCGCCCAGCAGCTGGAGCGCCGCGTTGCGTTCCGCCGTGCCATGAAGCGTGCCGTTCAGTCGGCCATGCGTCTTGGCGCGGGCGGCATCCGCATCCAGTGCGGTGGCCGTTTGGGCGGTGCTGAAATTGCGCGAGTGGAATGGTACCGCGAAGGTCGCGTGCCGCTACATACTTTGCGTGCAGATATTGATTTTGGCACTGCAACTGCTATGACAACTTATGGTACCTGCGGCGTGAAGGTCTGGATCTTCAAAGGTGAGATTCTTGCCCATGACCCGCTGGCACAGGATCGCAGAGCTGCCGAACAGGCTCCCCAGCGGTAACCATGCAGCGTTAAGGACCCGAGACGATGCTTTCCCCAAAGCGGACTAAATTCCGCAAGGCTCACAAAGGCCGTATCCACGGCAATGCCAAAGGTGGCACAGCGCTCAATTTCGGAGCTTTCGGTTTGAAAGCCCTGGAACCGGAACGCGTGACCGCCCGTCAGATCGAAGCGGCTCGTCGTGCGATTACTCGTGCGATGAAGCGTGCTGGTCGCGTCTGGATCCGGATTTTCCCGGATCTACCGGTCAGCACCAAGCCCGCAGAAGTCCGCATGGGCTCCGGCAAGGGCTCGCCCGAATATTGGGCGTGCCGCGTAAAGCCGGGCCGTATCGTGTTTGAAATCGACGGTGTGTCGACCGAGCTGGCGCGTGAAGCGCTCTCCCTCGGTGCGGCGAAGCTGCCGATTCGCACGAAATTCGTCACCCGTCTGGGCGCGGAGTAAGTGCGATGACAAAGCCAGCCGATATTCGAGCCAAAACCCAGGACGAGCTGAACGCAATGTTGCTCGATCTGCGGAAAGAACAGTTTAACCTGCGGTTCCAGAAGGCCTCCGGCCAGCTGGAAGCCACAGGGCGTGTGCGCGCCGTTCGGCGTGACATTGCGCGTGTAAAGACAATCCTGGCGGAGAAGACCACCTCCGCCAGTGCGTCGTAAGGAGGGTTGGATGCCCAGGCGCGTCCTGACCGGTCGGGTTGTAAGCGACAAGACGGAAAAGACCATCACGGTCACCGTCGAGCGGCGTGTTATGCACCCGCTGTACAAGAAGTTTATCCGTCGCTCCAAGAAGTATACGGCGCACGACGATACCAATCAGTGCAAGATTGGTGACGTGGTTCGTATCGAGGAGTGCCGTCCCATCAGCAAGACCAAGTCCTGGCTGCTGATCGAGCGTAATGGCGAAGTTGTCGGTCGGCCGGAAGGCTTTCCGGCACCGGCAGCCGGCTGAGGGGTAGCGAAGAATGATCCATCCCGAGACCAACCTTGACGTTGCCGACAATTCCGGTGCGCGTCGGGTGCAGTGCATTAAAGTGCTGGGCGGTTCCAAGCGGAAGACTGCCTCGGTCGGCGACGTGATTGTTGTTTCCATCAAGGAAGCAATTCCACGCGGCAAAGTGAAGAAGGGCGACGTTCACCAGGCGGTGATCGTGCGTACCGCCTTTGCTGTGCGTCGCCCCGACGGCAGCGCGATCCGGTTCGACCGCAACGCGGCCGTACTGATCAACAAGCAGATGGAACCGATCGGCACACGTATTTTTGGCCCGGTGGTCCGCGAACTTCGCGCGAAGAAGTTCATGAAGATCATCAGCCTTGCGCCGGAGGTGCTGTAAGCTATGGCAGCGAAGATTAAAAAAGGTGATCGCGTTCAGGTGATCACCGGCGGCGACAAGGGCAAGCAGGGCGAAGTCCTGCTCGTCATGCCGAAGGAAAACCGTGCCGTGGTGCAGGGCGTGAACATCGCCAAGCGCCACACCAAGGCGCGCAGCATGGGCGAGCAGGGGGGCATCATCTCGAAGGAAGCCACCATCAACCTGTCGAACCTGGCGCTGCTCGACCCGAAGTCCGGCAAGCCGACTCGCGTTGGTTTCCGTGTACTGGCGGACGGTAAAAAAGTGCGCGTGGCCAAGGCCTCGGGCGAAGTGATCGAAAGCTGAGGAGCGGAAAGGTGAGCCAGACCAATACCACCAAGCCGCGCCTGGCGGCTTCTTACAACGAGACTATCCGTGCGGCGATGCAGAAGGAATTCGGTTACGCGAATCCGATGCAGATGCCGAAGCTGG
This sequence comes from Acetobacteraceae bacterium, assembly GCA_031546815.1. Taxonomy (GTDB): domain Bacteria; phylum Pseudomonadota; class Alphaproteobacteria; order Acetobacterales; family Acetobacteraceae; genus JAVBJV01. Next base: position 27,320 of record JAVBJV010000005.1, on the reverse strand, counting down.
AAAAGATCGTCATCAACATGGGCGTGGGCGAAGCCGCAGCTGACCAGAAGAAACTGGACGCTGCCGTTGCCGACCTGACCCAGATCGCTGGCCAGAAGGTCGTCAAGACCGTGGCCAAGAAGGCGATCGCCGGTTTCAAGATCCGTCAGGGTCTGCCGATCGGCTGTAAGGTGACGCTGCGCGGCACGCGGATGTACGAATTCCTTGACCGCTTGGTTACCATTGCGCTACCGCGCGTGCGTGACTTCCGTGGGATTTCTGGTAAAGGGTTCGACGGACGCGGCAATTTTGCCATGGGCCTGAAGGAACAGATCGTGTTTCCGGAAATCGCCTATGATAAGGTCGACGCAGTTCGTGGCATGGACATCGTGTTCGTGACCTCGGCAAAGACGGATACGGAAGCGAAGGCCCTGCTCAAGGGCTTCAGCGTTCCGTTCGCTAATTGATGCAACTGGTTAGGAAGACCGCCGGGGTTTCCCCGGTAGGTTCCGGAGGTTAAGCAAGGCATGGCCAAGCTTTCGTCGATCAACAAGAACAAGCGTCGCGAACATCTCGCTGCCGCTCACAAAGCCAAGCGGGCGGCACTGAAGGATGTGGTGATGAACCGCGACCTGCCGTTCGAAGAGCGCATCGAAGCAACGATGAAACTCGCTCAGTTCCCGCGTAATGGCGCGGCGAACCGTGTGCGTCTGCGTTGCGAAGTGACTGGGCGCCCCCGTGGTAACTATCGCAAGTTCAAGCTGTGCCGCATTGCGCTGCGCGACCTGGCCAACAATGGTCAGATCCCCGGCGTCGTGAAGGCCAGCTGGTAAGAAGGGGGTCACATGTCTCTATCAGATCCTTTGGGTGATATGCTCACCCGTATTCGTAATGCGCAGCGTGTTCGTCACGCGGCCTGCGTCGCTCCGGCGTCGCAGCTGCGTGCCAACGTGCTGGAAGTGCTGAAGCGTGAAGGCTACATCCGCGGTTACGCGGTTGAAGAAGTCCGCGCCGGCGTCCGCCAGCTGCGCATCGAGCTGAAATACGCCGAAGGCGAACCCGCGATCAAGGAAATCAATCGCGTTTCCACACCGGGGCGCCGCGTATACAGCAAGATCAAGGAACTGCCGAAGGTCTATGCCGGACTGGGCGTTTCCATCCTGTCCACCCCTCGTGGGGTGATGAGCGACGCAGAAGCACGTGCTGCCAATGTTGGCGGCGAAGTGCTCTGCCGCGTATTCTGATGGGAGTGGTATGAATGTCTCGCATCGGTAAATACCCTGTTGTTCTTCCGGCTGGTGTGCAGGCCGCAATCGCGGACCGCGTGCTGACCGTTAAGGGCAAGCTCGGCGAACAGAAGCTCGCATTGACGGATTGGGTCGAAGCCAAGGTGGAGGACGGAAAGATTTCCGTTGAGCCACGTGATGGCGCGCGCCAGGCCCGTATGATGTGGGGCACTACGCGCAGCCTGGTGGCCGGTATGGTCAAGGGCGTGTCCGAGGGCTTTTCCAAGACCATGGAAATCAACGGCACGGGTTTCCGCGCTGTTGTCCAGGGCAAGGATCTGGTCCTGAATCTCGGCTTCAGTCACGACATCAAGTTTCCGGTTCCACAGGGGATTAAAGTCACCTGTGAAAAGCCGACCTTGATCAAGATTGAAGGCGTGGACAAGCGTCTGGTGGGTCAGGTCTGTGCCGAGATTCGCGCGTATCGTCCGCCGGAACCCTATAAGGGCAAGGGCGTGAAGTTCGAAGGCGAACAGATCCTGCGCAAGGAAGGTAAGAAGAAATAATGAGCTCGACCAAGGAACTCAGAGACCGCCGGAGACAGCGTTTGCGTTTCCAGCTGCGTCTGAAAGCCATTGGACGGCCGCGTTTGTCGGTCTTCCGGTCTGGCAAGAATATGTATGCGCAGGTGATCGACGATACTGCTGGGCGTACATTGGCTGCGGCTTCGACGCTGGACAAGGACCTGAAGGGTCTGAAGACCGGCGCCGACGTGGACGCGGCAACGGCGGTTGGCAAGCTGGTGGCAGAACGTGCCCTGGCAGCTGGCGTCAAGGAAGTCGTGTTCGATCGCGGCTCGTATCTGGACCATGGCCGCGTGAAAGCGCTTGCCGAAGCCGCCCGCGCGAGCGGGCTGGCTTTCTGATCGGGGGATCGACGCATGGCGCGTGAACCACGTGAAGGCGACCGCCGCGGTCGCGAACGAGATCGCGACCAGCGTGACGCTGGTGGCGATGAACTGATGGACAAGCTCGTCACCATCAATCGCGTTGCGAAGGTGGTGAAGGGTGGTCGGCGTTTTGCTTTTGCAGCGCTGGTCGTTGTCGGTGACCAGAAGGGTCGCGTTGGGTACGGTGCGGGTAAGGCCCGCGAAGTGCCAGAAGCGATCCGCAAGGCAACGGAACAGGCAAAGCGCACAATGATTCGTGTGCCGATGCGTGAAGGCCGGACGCTGCACCATGATGCTGTTGGCATCTTCGGTGCGGGTGAAGTGATCCTGCGTGCGGCACCTGCCGGGACCGGGATCATTGCCGGTGGTCCGCTGCGTGCGGTGTTCGAAGCCATGGGCATGGGCGACGTTGTCGCGAAAAGCCTGGGTAGCCGTAACCCGCACAACATGGTGAAGGCGACGTTTGCTGCTCTGCAGCGTTGCACATCGCCGCGTGCGGTGGCCGCTCGTCGTGGCAAGAAGGTCGCCGATCTGATCGGTCGCCGTGACACGATTCAGCCGCAGGAGGGTGCCGATGCCTAAGGCAACAAAGACCATGCGCCTGACGCAGTTGCGTTCGGGCAATGGCCAGAAGCCGGGCCAGTTCGAAACTCTGATCGGGCTGGGTCTGGGCAAGATCGGTCGTATCCGCGAAGTGGAAGATACTCCTTCCACCCGCGGGATGGTGAGCAAGGTCGCTCATCTGATCAAGGTTGAGGAGCTGTCATGAAGCTCAATGAACTGCGTGATAATCCAGGCGCGCGCAAGAAATTCAAGCGCGTTGGCCGTGGTATCGGTTCGGGTAAGGGCAAGACATCCGGCAAGGGTGTGAAGGGCCAGAGCTCGCGCTCCGGCGTGTCGCTGAACGGGTTCGAAGGTGGGCAGATGCCCATCTATCGTCGCCTGCCGAAGCGCGGCTTCACGAACATCTTCCGGGTGGAATATGCCCCGCTGAACATCGGCACGCTGGAAGCAGCGATTGAAGCTGGCAAGATCGACGCCAGCAAGCCGATTGATGAAGCGGCGCTGTTCGCAGCCGGCATCGTGAAGGGCAACAAGGTTGCGGGCATTCGCCTGCTGGCCCGTGGCTCGATCGCGAAGAAGGTGCAGATTACCGTTTCGGGCGCTTCGGCGGCAGCGATTGCTGCGGTCGAAAAGGCTGGCGGCACGGTGACGGCACTGGCGGCTGCTTCGGCAGATTAAAATTGCTACCGTCTTGGCGTAAAATTTTACTGGTTTTTGCTGCGGCGCCGAACGGCGCCGCTTGCATATCTGCGCGCTTGCCTATACGCCAGCCCGCATACACAGGAGAGACTAGATGGCGTCTGCTGCAGAACAGCTTGCCTCCAATCTGAATTTTGGCGTCCTGGCGAAGGCGACCGAACTGAAGCAGCGTATCTGGTTCACGCTGGGCGCACTGATCGTCTACCGTCTGGGGACCTATATTCCGGTGCCGGGCGTGGACTCGTCGGTGATGGCCGAGATGATCCGCAGTGCAGGCGGCGGTATCCTTGGCATGTTCGACATGTTCTCGGGTGGCGCGCTGGGGCGTATGACGGTATTCGCGCTGAACATCATGCCGTACATCTCGGCCAGCATCATCATCCAGCTGATGAGCAGCGCGATCCCGACCCTCGAGGCCCTCAAGAAAGAGGGCGAGATGGGGCGCAAGAAGCTGAACCAGTACACGCGCTATCTGACGGTCTTTATCGCAGTCTTCCAGGCTTACGGGATTGCGGTCGGGCTCGAGTCGATGCGCGGACAGTTTGGTGGCGCGGTGATCGACCCTGGGTTCTTCTTCCGTATTTCCTGTGTGGTAACGCTGGTTGGCGGCACCATGTTCCTGATGTGGCTGGGCGAACAGATCACCGCGCGCGGGATCGGTAACGGCACCAGCCTGATCATCTTCGCGGGTATCGTGGCGAACCTGCCGCACGCACTGGCCAGCACGCTGGAACAGGGCCGCACGGGTGCTCTGCCGCCGGCGATGATCCTGGCGCTGGTCGTGATTGTGATCGCGGTTATTACCTTTGTGGTGTTCATCGAACGTGCACAGCGCCGGATGATCGTGCAGTATCCGAAGCGTCAGGTCGGGCAGCGCATGTTTGGCGGCGACTCGACACATCTGCCGCTGAAGATCAACACCTCGGGCGTGATCCCGCCGATCTTCGCCAGCTCGCTGCTGATGATCCCGGCAACGGTGATCGGGTTCAGCGGCAGTGGCGAACCGGGCTTGATGCAGGACATCGCCAACCTGCTCGCACATGGGCAGCCGCTGTATATGGCGCTGTATGTAGCGATGATCATCTTCTTTGCGTTTTTCTATACGGCCGTGGTCTTCAACCCCGAAGAAACCGCTGACAACCTGAAGAAGCATGGCGGCTTTGTCCCCGGTATTCGTCCGGGTGTGAACACAGCCAACTACTTCGATTATGTGCTGACCCGGCTGACCGCTGTCGGCGCGATCTATCTGTGTCTGGTCTGTCTGCTGCCGGAGCTGCTGATCAGCAAATATGGCGTGACCTTCTATTTCGGCGGCACATCGCTGCTGATTATCGTGTCGGTGACTATGGACACGGTAACGCAGGTGCAGTCTCATCTGCTCGCGCATCAGTATGAAGGTTTGATCCGGAAAGCGCGTTTGCGGGGAGGGAAGAAGTAATATGAAGCTGATTCTGCTGGGACCGCCAGGAGCGGGCAAAGGCACACAGGCCAAGGTTTTGCAGGCACGATTTGGCATTGCCCAGATCTCGACCGGGGACATGCTGCGCGCGGAAGTTGCCGCCGGGTCCGATATCGGTCGTGAAGCCAAGGCGATTATGGATGCCGGGCAGCTGGTGCCGGATCGGGTGCTGGTGACGATGATCGCCCAGCGCATCACCAAGCCGGATTGCCGCAAGGGGTTCATCCTGGATGGGTTCCCGCGCACCGTGGCGCAGGCCGAGTCGCTGGACAGCATGCTGGCCGAGAAGGGCATGCAGCTGGACCGCGTAATCGAGCTGCAGGTCGATGATGCCGCGCTGGTGGAACGCATTTCTGGCCGCTTCTCGTGCGCCGCGTGCGGTGCCGGGTATCACGACAGCTTCAAGCCGACCGCCAAGGCCGGTGTCTGCGATAGCTGTGGCGGCATCGAATTCAGCCGCCGCAAGGACGACACCCGCGAAACCGTGGGCGCGCGTCTGGCCGTTTACCATGAACAGACAGCCCCAATTCTGCCGTACTACACGGCCAAGGGTCTGCTGTCGGCAGTGGACGGAATGGCTGACATGGCGGAAGTCACCAGCCAGATCATGGATGCATTGGTTGTCGAAAGCAGCTGCTGCGGCTGCTGTGGCGGCGGCGGGCACGGTTGACCGGGTTTTTCGTGCGGATGGTAACGTCTGCACGGAAAAGACTGCAGATCACGCAAAAGTGATCTATCCCGCTTGACTCATCCGCTCCGGGCACTATTTTGCCCAACCTCAGGCGCACTCCCACGGAGTGTGCCTCACTTGTTTGCTTTTTTGCCTGTGGGGGCGGTCCCCTCGGGTGCTTGATTGAACTCCCGGCCGATATGTGCCGGGTCGCACAGGAGTGACGGTCCGTGGCGCGTATCGCCGGCGTGAACATCCCCGCAAACAAGCGGGTTACGATTAGCCTCCGTTATATTTACGGGATTGGCCCGCAGAATGCACAGCTCATCTGTGACAAGCTGGGCATCCCGGCCGAAAAGCGCGTGAATCAGCTTTCGGATGACGAAGTTCTGCGCATTCGCGAAATGATCGACCAGGATTACCGCGTTGAAGGTGATCTGCGTCGTGAAATCGCCATGAATATCAAGCGCCTGATGGACCTTGGCTGCTATCGCGGCCTGCGTCATCGCAAGGGGCTGCCGGTTCATGGCCAGCGCACGCACACGAACGCCCGTACCCGCAAGGGCAAGGCCGTGGCGATCGCAGGCAAGAAAAAAGTAACCCGCTAATCCGTAGCTCCGGCGAAGTACCATTCGGTACTTTGCCGGTTGTTATGATCACCTCAGACAGGTTTCGATAAATATGGCCCGCCAAGCGAGTGCTGCGCGTCCGCGCAAGAAAGAACGTAAGAATATCACGTCGGGCGTCGCCCATGTGAACTCCACGTTCAACAACACGATCATCACCATCACCGACGCCCAGGGTAACGCGATTGCGTGGTCCTCGGCCGGCAGCCAGGGTTTCAAGGGCAGCCGCAAGTCGACCCCGTATGCAGCGCAGATGGCCGCGGAAGACGCCGGCCGCAAGGCGCGCGACCACGGCATGGAAGTGCTGGAAGTGGAAGTGATCGGTCCTGGCTCGGGCCGCGAAAGCGCGCTGCGTGCATTGCAGGCGGTTGGCTTTGTTATCACGTCGATCCGCGACGCCACGTCGGTGCCGCACAATGGCTGCCGTCCGCGCAAGCGTCGTCGCGTCTGATCGATCCGCGTTTTTTGGGCGCTCCGGGCAACCGGGGCGCACCCTCGTTCCCGAGGTAAGTTAAAGCATGACGCTCGAAAGTAACTGGCGGACTCTGATCCAGCCGAACAAACCGGTCTACGAAGCAGGCAGCGAATCCAGCCGGGTCGCCACTTGTGTCGTGGAGCCGCTTGAACGCGGCTTCGGTATGACGCTGGGTAACGCGCTGCGCCGCGTGCTGCTGTCCTCGCTGCGCGGTGCCGCAGTGACGGCCGTGCAGATCGATGGCGTGCTGCACGAATTCAGCAGCATCCCTGGCGTGCGTGAAGACGTGACTGACATCGTTCTGAACGTGAAGCAGCTGGCTATCCGTATGCATGGCGATGAACCCAAGCGCATGATGCTGTCGGCCACAGGCCCCGGCGAAGTGACGGCGGGTCAGATCCAGGCTGGTCACGACATCGAAATCATGAACCCGGATCTGGTGCTCTGCACGCTGGACGACGGTGTGAAGTTCGGTATGGAATTCACGGTCAATGTGGACAAGGGTTACGTGCCGGCCTCGGCCAGCCGCCCCGAAGACGCGCCGATCGGGCTGATCCCGGTGGACGCGATCTATTCGCCGGTCCGCCGCGTCTCCTACAAGGTTGAACCGACCCGCGTGGGTCAGGTGACCGACTACGACAAGCTGCTGCTGTCGCTGGAAACCAACGGCACGGTTACGCCGGAAGATGCCGTGGCACGTGCCGCACGCATCCTGCAGGACCAGTTGCAGCATTTCGTGACCTTCGACGAACCCCAGCCGCTGACAGCAGCCGAACCGCAGGACGACCTGCCGTTCAGCCGTAACCTGCTGCGCAAGGTGGATGAACTCGAACTCTCGGTCCGTAGCGCCAATTGCCTGAAGAACGATAATATCGTTTATATCGGCGATCTGGTACAGAAGACCGAGCAGGAAATGCTGCGGACGCCGAACTTCGGCCGCAAGTCGCTGAACGAGATCAAGGAAGTTTTGGCTTCCATGGGCCTGAGCCTCGGGATGACCGTGGCTGCCTGGCCGCCTGAAAACATCGAAGACCTGGCCAAGAAGATCGACGAGAACTTCTGAAACACGGCATAGAATTAAGGAATAAGCACCATGCGTCATGGCGTTGCCGGTCGGAAGCTCGGCGTTACAACAACTCATCGCAAAGCTATGTTTCGTAACATGGCGGTTGCACTGCTCAAGCACGAGCAGATCACCACAACCCTGCCCAAGGCGAAGGAACTTCGCCCAGTAGTGGAAAAGCTGATCACGCAGGGGAAACTCGGCGGTCAGCATGGCAAGCGTCTGGCCTATGCCCAGCTGCGTGACGACACCATCGTCAGCAAGCTGTTTGGCCCGCTGGCTGAACGTTATGGCTCGCGCGCCGGTGGCTATTGCCGCATCCTGAAGGCAGGCATGCGCTACGGTGACGCCGCCGACATGGCGATCATCGAACTGGTCGACCGCGACCCGGCCGCCAAGGGCCAGGACAGCGGCCCGAAGCAGGAAGTCGCGACCGAAGAAGAAGCCGCGTAATTGCAGGCTGGACGACAGAAAGCGGCCTTTGGGCCGCTTTTTTCGTTTCCAGCTGCTTTTGACGTAAGATGCACCCGTGAGTAACTCAGAAGACCTTTTCCCCACGCCCGCCCCGGCCGAGGACGCTGTCCATCGTCCGCTGGCCGACCGGCTGCGTCCGGCGCAGTTGTCGGATGTGGTGGGACAGGATCATCTGCTGGGGCCCGATGGCACGCTGTCGCGCATGCTGGCACGCGGGGCGCTGGCCTCGCTGATCCTGTGGGGGCCGCCGGGGGTGGGGAAGACCACCATTGCGCGACTGCTGGCGGAAGCCACGGGGTTGCGGTTCGTGCAACTGTCGGCGGTGTTCTCGGGCGTGGCGGATCTGAAGCGCGCGTTCGACGATGCGCGCCGGTCCCAGGCATCAGGGCAGCGCACGCTGCTGTTCGTGGATGAAATCCATCGCTTCAACCGCGCGCAGCAGGACGGGTTCCTGCCCGTGGTGGAAGACGGCACCGTGGTGCTGGTCGGCGCGACGACCGAGAACCCATCCTTCGCGCTGAACGGCGCCATGCTGTCGCGCTGTCAGGTGCTGGTGCTGAAGCGCCTCGACGATGCGGCGCTGGAACTGCTGCTGGTGCGTGCCGAAACCGAAGCCGGGCGCACCTTGCAACTGACCGACGAAGCGCGCGCCAATCTGCGTGCGATGGCCGATGGCGATGGGCGCTATCTGCTGAACATGGCCGAACAGGTACTGGCCGAACCGTTGCAGACACCACTGGATGTTGCCGCCCTGTCGCAGCTGATCGCGCGGCGCGCGGCGCTGTACGACAAGGATCGGGAAGAACACTACAACCTGATCTCGGCCCTGCATAAATCGCTGCGCGGTTCGGACCCGAACGCGGCGCTGTACTGGTTTTCGCGCATGCTGACCGGGGGCGAGGACCCGCGTTACATCGCCCGCCGTCTGGTGCGTTTCGCGGCCGAGGATATCGGCATGGCCGACCCCGATGCGATGCCGCAGGTAATTGCCGCGTGGGAAACTTACGAACGCCTCGGCTCGCCCGAGGGCGAACTGGCGCTGGCGCAAGCGGTGATCTATCTGGGCACCGCGCCGAAGTCGAACGCCGTCTACACCGCGTATAACGCCGCACGCGCCGCGGCGAAGCAGACCGGCAGTCTGATGCCGCCCAGCCATATCCTGAACGCGCCGACCAAGCTGATGAAAGAGATCGGCTACGGCAAGGACTACGCCTACGATCACGATACGGCAGACGGATTTTCCGGCCAGAACTATTTTCCCGACGGCATGGCGCGGATCGATCTGTATCAGCCGAAGGATCGCGGCTTCGAACGCGAGGTCGCCAAGCGCATGGCCTATTGGGACAAGCTACGCACCGAGCGCTCCAAGCCATGAAATTCGCTGAACTGATCGCCGTGGCCGCCGGAGGTGCGCTGGGATCCGTGTTGCGCTATCTGGTGGGCATCGGTGCAGCCGCGTTGTTCGGTGCGACTTTTCCGTGGGGAACGGTTGCGGTGAACATCGCAGGCAGCGTGGTGATTGGCGTGCTGGGCGGTGCGCTGGATGCGGGCATGCATCTGCCTGTGGTGTGGCGGCTGTTTCTGATCACCGGCATTCTGGGGGGCTTTACCACGTTTTCGGCATTCTCGCTGGATACCGGTTTGTTATGGGGGCGTGCGCCGGTGCTGGCGATGCTGTATCTGGCCTTGACTGTGTGTGGCGGCCTGGCCGCGTTTGCGTTGTGCTTTACTGCCGCGCGTCGAATGATGGGACATTGAGATGAGCGTGCAGACACGTATCGTAGCCGACGACGAAGCCGAGATCCGTCTGGATCGCTGGTTCCGCCGCCACTTCCCGGGCCTTGCGCAGAGCGCCATCCAGAAGATGTGCCGTACCGGCCAGATCCGTGTCAGTGGCAAGCGCGTCGATGCGTCCACGCGTCTGAACGCGGGCGAGGAAGTGCGCATTCCGCCACTGCCCGCACCGAAGGATCTGCCCGAACGCGAGACCGTCGCCGTCAGCGAACGTGAAGCGAAGGATCTGCACAAGCTGATCCTGTATCGGGACGACCACGTGATCGTGCTGAACAAGCCGCATGGTATCGCGGTGCAGGGCGGCCCGGGGATCACCCGCAGTCTGGACCACATGCTCGACGCATTTCGCTTTGGCCATCACGAACGCCCGCGTCTTGTGCATCGGCTCGATCGTGACACATCGGGCGTGTTGCTGATCGCGCGTGGTGCTTCGGCAGCTTCGCGTCTGGCGGCGGCGTTCCGCGATCGGGATGCCGAGAAAACCTATTGGGCCATCGTCGCCGGGCTGCCCATCCCGATGAAGGGCCGCATCGATGCGCCACTGGCAAAACTGCCAGGCGCACGCGGCGAACGCACACGCGTGGCCGAGTATGGCGAGGACGAAGCAACCTATGCGATCACCGATTACGAAACGCTGGACCATGCGGGGCGAAAGATTTCGTGGCTCGGCCTGTATCCGGTAACGGGGCGCACGCACCAGCTGCGCGTGCATTGCGCGGCCATAGGCTCACCGATTATCGGCGATGGTAAATACGGCGATAAATCCGCGCACCCGGATGGGTTTGACCCGCGTCTGCATCTGCATGCACGCGGCATTCGCATTGCGCATCCGGCTGGTGGCATATTGAGCGTTCAGGCGCCGCTGTCTGAACATATGGACGCAACTTTCCGCCGCCTCGGCTTCATCATCCCCGCCGAGGAGCAGCCGCACCGGACATAGGAAACCGCATGAAAACGCTCCGCCGCATTCTGGTCGGTTTGCTGGTTATCGTGCTGCTGTGCGTGGGCGGCGCGGGGGCGTTTCTGGCGACCTTCGATCCGAACACACTGCACCCGCGCGTTGAAGCAGCGATGGAGCGGCTGTTCCGTCGCGATGCAAAACTGAATGGCGCGATCTCGGTCCGGTATGCGTGGCCGCTGGTGGTGCAGGTTGAAGACGTGTCGTTCGCCAATGTCGATGGCGGATCGCGCGCGCAGATGATCACCGTGCAGAAGATGGAAGCGCAGGTCGGCGTGTGGCCGCTGCTGCGCGGGCGGATCGAACTGCATCACGTGACGCTCACCGCGCCCGATATCCTGCTGGAAGTGATGTCGGATGGGCGCAACAACTGGACGCGCTCGGCCGTGTCGCTGGTGCCGCTGGAACAGCCGCATGCCGCGCCAGCGCCCCGCGTGCAGGGGCCGGTGGTTCCGAATGTAGAGCGCCGCGATGCGCTGGTGCGTAATCTGGAAGACGTGCAGATCCGCAATGGACGCCTCACGCTGCACGACATGCGTTCCGGCTATCTGCGCGAGATCGATATTCCGGATCTGCGTCTTGGTCGCACGATGGCGGGCACGGTGCGGATCAACGGGGCCGATCTGAATGTGCAGGGGCAGGCGGGGAATATCGGCGCGTTTCTGTTGCGTGTGTCCGATGCTGAACCGTGGCCAATGGATGTGACACTCGCCCTGCAGGATGCGCGGCTGAGACTGCACGGCGCGATTGCCGAACCACGCCGTCTGCACGGCTGGCAGATGGCGGTCGATGCAACGTTGCCCAGTCTGTCGGCGTTGGCTCCGTTGCTGCCCGATACGGAATTGCCCGCGCTGCACGATGTGCGGCTTGCGGCGCAGATCACCGAACATCCGGGCACCGGGCCGGATATAGCGAGCGTGCAGATGCAGGTTGGTGCGTCGGATCTGTCTGCACTGTTTCCAGGTTTGCATATTACACGGCTGGATCTGTCCACGCCCGCACTGGGGCAGCCGGTGCAGGTGGCGCTGGATGCGCGTCTGCACGATGCCCCTGTGCATGTTGAAGGGCGCGTGGATGCTCCGGCAGGGCAGCCCGCGCGGATCGACCTGACCTGGCGCGCGGCCGATGCCAGTGGCGCGTTGCAGGGCGAGATCGCCAACCCGGTGGCGCTGGCAGGCGTTGATCTGGCGATCAGCGCGCAGGTGCCCGATCTGGCGGCGCTGGGCACGGCGGCGCGACAGGATCTGCCGACCGCGAAAGATCTGCGGTTCAGCGCACGGCTGGCCGAACGCGGTGCGGCGTTCAGGGGCGGCGCGATCCTGCGCGAGATCAAACTCGACAGCCCTTACGGCGACCTTGCCGGAGAGATCATCGCCGAGATCGGCAGACCCTCGTCGATCAACGCGCGGCTGGCGTCCAATCGACTGGATCTGGATGCATTGCGTGCCCTGCGCAGACAGGCGCCCGTTGAAACCACCCCACCGATAACAGCACCCGCAGCACCGACAACGCCCGCTCCCACAGCAGAGGAAGCACCGCTTGTGTTCCGCTGGCTGAGCCTGCTGCAGGGACGCTTCGAATACACGGCAGACGAGGTGCGTTTTGACAACGCGACCTATCGTCAGGCAGTAGCAACGGCGGTGCTGGAAGACCGGGTGTTGCGTGTACAGCCGATGGCGATCACCGGTCCCGCAGGACGGATGGATCTGCGCGCCAGCATCGATGTCCGGCGGGATGTCCCCCAGGTAGCGCTGGCGGTGAAAGCGCCGGGCGTGGCGGTCGCGCCGCTGGTGCAGATACTGGGATACACCTCGCCGATCAGCGGTAATGCCGATGTGGATATGGATCTGCGCAGCGCGGGGCTGACGCGTCGTGCGATCCTGACAGCCTTGTCCGGCCGGGTGGCGGTCGCGCTCGAGAACGGGCGCATCCAGAACCGCGTGCTGGGCGATACGGCGGGCAGTCTGATGCGCAGTCTGGGGAGCAGTATCGATTCCACCGGCTCATCCGGTCTGGCGTGTCTGGCAATGCGTGTGCGGGTCGAGAAGGGCGTCGCGCAGACGCAGATCCTGCTGCTCGATACTGACCTGGCGACGCTGGATGCCAGCGGTGCGTTCAACCTGCCACAGGAGACTCTGGCGCTGCGGGTGCAGGTGGCGATGAAGACTGGGTTGGTGCGAGTGAATGCCCCCGTGATGGTCTCGGGCCCATGGCGCAGCCTGCGCGTGGGGACGGACCGGGAAACCGCGGCGGCGGCACTGGGCAGCGTCCTGAACCCGCTGGATGGCTTGCTGAATGGCACCGGCACGCATAGTTGCACGCAGGCACTGGCGATCGCGCGCGGGACGACTCCGCCGCCCGAGGCTGCGCCTGTGGAAGAACCTCCGCGTCGGGTCAGGACGCGCGATCTGTTGAGAGGACTGTTCGAGTGAAGCGTTTCTGGGATCAGGCGTGCGTTGCGGAAATCGATGGCGGGTATTGTGTGCAGCTGGATGGACGTGCGGTGAAGCTGCCCGGCGGCGCACCGCTGCAGGTGCCGACCCGCGCCCTGGCCAAGGCGATTGCCGATGAATGGCGTGACGTGGCCGGCGGTGTGCGCAACGCGGAATTCCGCATGGAGGACCTGCCGCTGACCCGCATCGCCAGCACCGGGCAGGAACGCGTGGCCCCGAACCCGGAAGCGACCGTGCGGGCGATGGTAAAATATGGCGAGACCGACCTGCTCTGCTATCGCGCGACAGATCCGGAAAGTCTGGCGGCGGCACAGGCCGCGCATTGGCAGCCCTGGATCGACTGGGCGGCGCGGGCGCTGGATGCGCCATTGCGGGTTACCGGCGGTATCGTCCCGGTGCAGCAGGACGCCGCTGCGCTGCAGGCATTACAACGTGCCGTTGCGCGATACAGCCCGCTGCATATCGCGGCGCTGGGCGTGCTGGTCCCCGCGCTGGGATCGCTGGTGCTGGCATTGGCGGTGGCCGAGGGCGAGATCGCACCCGATGTCGCGCACGATGTGGCGACGGTGGACGATCTGCATCAGGAAAAACTGTGGGGCGTGGACAAGGAAGCTGCTGCACGCCGCGCCGAAATGCGCAAGGATGTGCTGTTGGCCGCCCGGTTGATCGAACTGCTGGGGCAGGCGTGACAGCGCGGAGTTACGCATGAACGCAAAACGGGTGATCATCACGGGGCGGGTGCAGGGCGTCGGCTATCGTGACTGGCTGATGCAGCAGGCCGTGCAGCTCTGTGTTTCCGGCTGGGTGCGCAACCGCATGGATGGATCGGTCGAGGCGCTGTTTGCGGGCGAGGTTGCAACCGTCGAGGAACTGCTACGTCTGTGCCGGGTTGGCCCGACGCTGGCGCAGGTGGAAGGCATTGTCGAAGAACCGGCCGAAGCCCCGCCGGCCCCGGGTTTTATGCGTCGGGCGACGGTTTAGGGGATCGACAATTCCCGGTGCATATAATCGGTGCGCAGATCTTCCGTGGGGGCGTGCATGTGCGGCGGCATTGCCTGCTGTTGCGGCAGCAGTTCAGGCGGGACCTTGAGAAGAATTGGCGACTCTTCCGGCTGGGCGATCGGCATGACCAGCCCGAACCAGGACACGCTCGACTGTGCAACCTGATACGGCCCGACGAAGGCGGGGGCGCTGGTGCTGTTCGACCGTAGAACAAGGCCGCATGTATCGGATTTCTGGCGCGTGAACTTTGTGTACGACCAGGCGATCGGCCCGAAAAATTTCGATAGGTGGCTGGTATTGAAGGCGGTCAACGGCAACGAGATGGATGTTGTCAGCGCAATTGCGTTGATCCAGTGCAGGTCCGGGAACGTGGCTTCGATGACGCTCACCTTCGAGATGACGGGCGGTGCTTTGGTGTGCGCGGGCATGGTCAGCTCCGCGACAAAACTATCAAGATCTATCAGCACCTGCTGATCCGGATACCGACGGCACAGCTTCAGAAAATAGGATGAAAAGTTGAGGATGATATCCTCGGCCGGAACCTCGCCGGGCTTTGATGAAAAACCGGTTTGATCGTGAAAGCGAACCATATTCCGACCGTTCGCCGCAGTAACGTTTATTCCACCCGCACTATTGGATTGAATAAAAATGCCTCTTAAGGCGTGCTGATCGGTATTGGGGGAGACAAAATCTCCAGAGAATCCGATGCAACCAGCGGTGGCTCGTACGGTTACCAACATTTCTTTATTCTTGAATCGGCATGAAGAGATGGTATATTATGGGAAATAATGCCGCTTTTAAATAAAATGTAAATGCAAAAAAGTAAAAAATAATAAATATTACAATTCCAGAAAATAAATTTAAATAAATGGATAAAAATCATGAAAAAATTTAAAATTTTAATGGAGTTGCGGCGTAAATTTTGATGACCTATCTGTCACACTTATTATGACACGTTTCGATGCAGCGCATTTTTTTTATTTAAAATTTGATCTGGTTACCGATTGGCAATAAAATTTTTATTTTCAAAAAACCGATCATCTGATCCCGAGTGAAGTATCTCTAGCAAAAACCTCGCCCCAGGTTTGTTGCAAAACGATATCCAGATCTTCCATTGTTACCGGAATCCCGAGTGCCGCCAGACTGGTTACGCCGTGCTGACGAATCCCACACGGCACAATACCTGCAAAATGTGATAAATTTGGCTCCACATTCAGCGCGATGCCGTGCCACGACACCCAGCGTGTCACCCGCACGCCGATGGCGCCGATTTTGGCCTCGGTCCCGGCGATGGGATCCGCCACCCACAGACCAACCCGGCCTTCGCGGCGTTCGGCGCGTACGTTGAACTGGGCCAGTGCGCGGATCGCCCATTCCTCCAGCCCGTGCACATAGGCGCGGATGTCGCGCCCGCGCTGCGCCAGGTCCAGCATTACATACGCCACGCGCTGCCCCGGCCCGTGATAGGTCCACTGCCCACCGCGTCCTGCATCAAAGGTCGGGAAACGGTCCGGATCGGTCAGATCCGCCCGGTTGGCCGAGGTCCCTGCCGTATACAGTGGCGGGTGTTCCACCATCCAGACCAGTTCGCCCGCAGTGCCGGCGCGGATGGCGGCCACGCGGTCCTGCATGAAGGCCAGGGCGTCGGGATAGGGGGTCAGACCCTCGGAAAATTTCCATTCCACACCCTCCGTTGAACTCTGCGAGAACATAGGCTATACGCCCGCCTCTGCCGTCGGGTAATGCCCGACTGACGTGCGGTCATGGCGGAATGGTAGACGCGCCAGCTTGAGGTGCTGGTGGGGGCAACCCCGTGGAAGTTCGAATCTTCTTGACCGCACCATCTCTTCTCTTTGCCATCCGATGGGTGTGAACATATCCTGCTGGTTTCCAGCAGGTGGGGGATATCTATATGCCGATGAACGACAGCTTCCGTAAAGACGCGCTTGATTATCATCGGCTGCCACACCCGGGGAAACTGTCCGTCGAACCCACCAAGCGCATGGCAACCCAGCGCGATCTGGCGCTTGCTTATTCCCCCGGCGTTGCCGCCGCGTGCGAGGCTATTCAGGAAGACCCATCGACCGCCGCGCTTTATACCGCGCGCGCCAATCTGGTCGGCGTGATCTCGAACGGCACGGCGGTGCTGGGGCTGGGCGATATCGGCGCGCTGGCCGGCAAGCCGGTGATGGAGGGCAAGGCCGTCCTGTTCAAGAAATTCGCCGGCGTCGACGTGTTCGACATCGAGGTGGACGAGAAAGATCCGCAGAAATTCATCGAAGCCGTGGCGGTGCTGGAACCGACTTTTGGTGGTATCAACCTTGAAGACATCAAGGCGCCGGAATGCTTCGTGATCGAGCGCGAATTGCGCGCCCGCATGAAGATCCCGGTATTCCACGACGACCAGCACGGCACGGCGATTATTGTGGCGGCCGCCGTGCGCAATGGTCTGCTGGTGCAAGGCAAGGTGCTCGGCAACGCGAAGATCGTGGTCTCGGGCGCTGGCGCTGCGGCGCTGGCGTGCGTGAACCTGCTGGTCTCGATGGGCGCGAAGCGCGAGAACGTCACGATGTGCGACATCAAGGGCGTGGTCTATAAAGGCCGCACCGAACTGATGGACGAATACAAGGCGGTCTACGCGCAGGACACTACGGCGCGCACGCTGGAAGAAGTGCTGCCCGGCACTGATGTGTTCCTGGGCCTGTCGGCACCGCGCGTGCTGAAGCCCGAATGGCTGAAGCATTTTGCGCCGAAGCCGCTGATCATGGCGCTGGCGAATCCGGAACCCGAAATCACCCCGGAAGATGCGCGCGCCGCATGCCCCGATGCGGTGATTGCCACTGGTCGTACCGATTACCCGAACCAGGTCAACAACGTCCTGTGTTTTCCGTTCATCTTCCGTGGCGCGCTGGACGTCGGCGCAACGACGATCAACGAGGAAATGAAGATCGCCGCGGTCGAGGCAATCGCCCGTCTGGCGCGGGCCGAGGCATCGGAAGTGGTGGTGGCCGCCTATGGCGGTCATGCGCCGGTGTTCGGGCCGGAATACATCATCCCGAAGCCATTCGATCCGCGCCTGATCCTGGAGATCGCCCCCGCCGTTGCACGCGCCGCGATGGACAGCGGGGTGGCGACGCGTCCGATTGCGGATCTGGAAGCATACCAGCGCGATCTGGAACGCTTCGTGTTCCGTTCGGGCCAGCTGATGCGCCCGGTAACCGAGGCTGCGAAGAAAGCGCCGAAGCGCATCGCCTATTCCGATGGCGAAGACGAGCGCGTGCTGCGTGCCGCGCAGATTCTGGTGGATGACGGCGTTGCGCATCCGGTGCTGCTGGGTCGTCGCGACATTATCGAACAGCGCACGCGTGAGCTGGGCTTGCGTCTGCAGTTCGACAAAGATGCAACGATCGTCGATCCGGCGGCCGACAAGCCGCGGCTGATGCATCTGGTGGAACTGCTGCAGAAAAAACTGGGCCGTCGCGGTCTGCCGCACGATGCGGCGCGGCGTTCGGTGCGGGTGCGCACATCCACCACGGCGTCGCTGATGTTGGAGGCCGGAATGGTCGATGCCGCCATCGTCGGCGGCACGGGCGAATGGACGCATCACTGGAAGCAGGCCTTCGACGTGATCGGCAAAAGCCCGGACGCGTCGCGTGTTTATGCGATGACGACGATCATCCTGCAGGGCGGTCCGCTGTTCTTCGTCGATACACATCTGCTGATCGAACCGACGGCCGAACAGGTAGCCGAGATGACCGTGCATGCCGCTGCAGCCGTGCGCCGGTTTGGCATCCAGCCGAAGGCGGCGCTGCTGTCGCATTCCAACTTCGGTGCGTCGAACGCGCCGGAAGCCAAGAAGATGCGCCGCGCGCTCGAGATGATCCGCAAGCTGGATCCCTCGCTGGAAGTGGATGGGGAAATGCACGCCGATGCGGCGCTGATTCCGGCCATCCGCGAACAGTCGATCCTGGACAGCACGCTGCATGGGGCGGCCAATCTGCTGGTGTTCCCGAATCTCGATGCCGCCAATATCGCGTGTTCGCTGACGCGCGCCGCGTCGGACGGGTTGCAGGTGGGGCCGCAATTGCTGGGGATGGCGAAGCCGATCCACGTGCTGGTGCCCAGCACCACGGCCCGCGGAATCGTCAACCTGTCGGCGCTGGCGGTGGTCGAGGTTCAGGCGCAGGCCCAGTTGCAGCTACAGCCGTAAAAATCCGCGCTTGGGGTGGGAATATCGTCAGTTTGGCCATATTTCCGCCCGGAGTGGTAGGTAGATTCCACGAAGTATTTGTTTTCCAAGGATTAGCCTCCCGTGATCAAGAAGCTGCGCAAGGCTGTATTGCCTGTTGCCGGTCTAGGCACCCGTTTCCTGCCGGCCACCAAGTCGATGGCCAAGGAAATGCTGCCGGTGGTGGACAAGCCCCTTATCCAGTATGCAGTGGAAGAAGCCCGTGCGGCGGGGATCGAGGAATTCTGCTTCGTGACCGGGCGCGGCAAGACGGCGCTGGTTGAGCATTTCGACATCGCCTACGAACTGCAGGCCACGCTGGAACAGCGCCAGAAGGCCGATGCGCTGGAACTGCTGAAAACCACGTCGATGATGCCGGGCTCGATCATGTCGGTCCGCCAGCAGGTACCGCTGGGGCTTGGTCACGCGATCTGGTGCGCGCGGGCGTTTATCGCCGACGAACCGTTCGCCATTCTGCTGCCGGACGACCTGATTCAGGCCGAGACGTCGTGGGTGAAGCAGATGGCCGACGTCTATGCCGAAACCGGCGGCAATGTTGTCGCGGTGGAAGAAGTGCCGCGTGAACATACCAACCGCTACGGCATTCTGAAAACCGGCCACGACGACGGCAGGAAGGTCGAGGTTCTGGGGCTGGTTGAAAAACCGAAGCCCGAGGAAGCCCCCTCGAACCTGTCGATCATCGGGCGTTACGTGCTGATGCCGGAAGTGATCGCCGAGATCGCGCGGTTCGAAAAAGGTGCCGGTGGCGAGATCCAGCTGACCGACGCGATGGCGCGATTGATCGGGCAGCAGCCGTTCCACGGTCTGCGCTGCACGGGCAAGCGGTTCGACTGCGGCGACAAGGCCGGATATCTGGAAGCGCAGGTGGCGTTCGCCCTGTCGCGCCCGGATATGGCGCCGGCGATGCAGCGTATCCTGAAAACCTACGCGGCGGGCTGACCGGTAATGCGCATCGCGATGATCGGCGGCGGGTATGTCGGGCTGGTGTCCGGCGCATGCTTCGCCGAATTCGGAACCGAAGTATCGGTGGTCGAGGCCGATCCCGCGAAGCTGGCTGCCCTGCGTGAAGGGCGGATCCCCATCTACGAACCCGGCCTCGACAAGCTGGTGGCCGACAACGTCGCCGCCGGGCGTCTGTCGTTCGGGGACGATATCGAAGCCGCCGTCAAAGGGGCGGAGGCGGTGTTCATCGCCGTTGGCACGCCCACGCGACGTGGCGATGGTCATGCTGATCTCAGCTATGTCTACGCGGCGGCGGAACAGGTGGCGAAGGCGCTGACCGATTACGCGGTGATCGTCACCAAATCGACGGTGCCGGTTGGCACTGGTACACGCATCGCCGAGATCGTGCGTGCGGCACGCCCCGACCTGCAATTCGACGTTGCGTCGAACCCGGAATTCCTGCGCGAAGGTAACGCGATCGGCGATTTCATGCGGCCCGACCGCGTGGTGATCGGCACCGAGAGCGATCGTGCGCGCGATGTGATGAAGCGCCTGTATCGCCCACTGTATCTGATCGAGGCACCGATTGTGTTCACCTCGATCCAGACGGCGGAGCTGATCAAATACGCGGCGAATTCGTTCTTGGCGATGAAGGTAACGTTCATCAACGAAATGGCGGATCTGTGTGAACGGGTCGGTGCGGACGTGCACGACGTGGCGCGTGGCATCGGGCTTGATGGGCGCATTGGGCGCAAGTTCCTGCATGCGGGGCCGGGCTTTGGTGGCTCGTGCTTCCCGAAAGACACGTTGGCCCTGGTGCGCACCGCGCAGGATGCGGGTGCGCCGGTGCGGCTGGTGGAAACCGTGGTCGCGGTGAACGATGCGCGCAAGTCCAACATGGCGCAGCGCGTGATGCAGGCGTGCGACGGTTCGGTGCGCGGCAAGACGATTGCGGTGCTTGGCCTGACCTTCAAACCCGAGACCGACGACATGCGCGATGCGCCGTCGCTGACCATCGTGCCGCGTCTGGTGGAAGCCGGTGCGCAGATCCGCGCCGTCGATCCGGTCGGCACGCATGTGGCGAAACCGCTGCTGCCCGAAGGCGTGCAGTATTTCACCGATGCTCTCGAGGCCGCACGCGGCGCCGACGCGCTGGTGGTGCTGACCGAGTGGAACGAATTCCGCGCCATTTCCCCCACCCGGTTGCAGGCCGAGATGGCTGGAAAAATCATCGTCGATCTGCGCAACATCTGGGACCCGGAAGCTTTTCGGCAGGTCGGGTTCACGTATCATTCAATCGGTCGCCCGTAGAGGACTCTCATGGCGTTTACCCACACATTCAATCCCACCACGCTGCGCGAATACGACATCCGCGGCATCGTCGGCAAAACGCTCGGCAAGGAAGATGCGTTCGCGATCGGGCGCTGCTTCGGCACGCTGATTGCGCGCAACGGCGGCAAGACGGTGGCGGTGGGGCGCGATGGCCGTGTCTCGGGTCCCGAACTGGAAGCCGCGCTCGTCGATGGGCTGAAGGCGTGCGGCCTGAAGGTGCTGCGTATGGGTGTCGGCCCGACGCCGATGCTGTATTTCCTGAACGTGGCACGCAAGACCGATGGCGCGATCCAGGTGACCGGCAGCCACAACCCGCCCGACTATAACGGCTTCAAGATGGTGCTGGGCGGCAAACCGTTCTTCGGCAAGCAGATCCAGGGTCTGGGACAGATGGCAGCCAACGGCGACGTGGTGGCCGAGGCAACAGGCAGCGACGAAGCGATCGATATTTCCGACGAATACGTTACCCGCGTGGCGCAGGACTGGGATGGCGGAACACGCGCGCTGAACATCGTGTGGGACAACGGCAACGGCGCGGCGGGCGATGTGCTGAAGAAGCTGGTGGCGAAGCTGCCGGGCCAGCACACCATCCTGTATGGCGAGATCGATGGCGCTTTCCCGAACCATCATCCCGACCCGACAGTGCCGAAAAATCTGGAAGCGCTGATCGCGGAGGTGGCGAAGCGCAAGGCCGATCTCGGCATCGCGTTCGACGGCGATGCGGACCGTATCGGCGTGGTGGACGACAAGGGCAACGTGATGTTCGGCGATCAGCTGCTGGTCGTGCTGGCGCGCGATGTGCTGAAGACCAAACCGGGCGCGATGATCATCAGTGACGTGAAGGCCAGCCAGGTGCTGTTCGACGAGATCGCCAAGGCCGGTGGCAACCCGCTGATGTGGAAGACCGGACATTCGCTCATCAAGGCGAAGATGGCGGAAACCGGCTGCCCGCTGGCGGCTGAAATGTCGGGCCATGTGTTCTTCGCCGACAAGTGGTACGGCTTCGACGATGCGCTGTATGCGGGCGTGCGCCTGCTGGGCGTGGTGGCGCGGATGCAGGGCAAGCTGTCCGCTGTGTGCGAGGCGCTGCCGAAAGTGATCAACACCCCGGAACTGCGCTTCGACTGCGACGACGTGCGCAAGTTCGGCGTGGTGACCGAAGTCGCTGCACGTCTGAAGACCGAAGGCGCCAAAGTTTCCGACACCGATGGCGTGCGCGTGCAGACAGCAGATGGCTGGTGGCTGTTGCGTGCGTCGAACACGCAGGCGGTGCTGGTCGCCCGCGCCGAAGCCAGCAGCGGGGCGGGGCTTGAGCGCCTGAAAGCCGCGCTGGCGCACCAGTTGCAAGCCAGCGGTCTGGCAGCGCCAGATTTCACGGGTGCCAGCTCAGGGCATTGATTTAAGAACCCGGCACCCGCAAGGTTGCCGGGTTTTTTGTATGAGGGACGCGCCATGCTCCAGCCACCGCCCGCCATTCCCGGTATGCGCGAGGAAGATGTCGACACGCCGGCCTTGCTGCTCGACCTGGGTGCGTTTGAACACAACCTCGACACCATGGCAGCAATGCTGGCGGGCACCGGCGTGAAGCTGCGCGCGCATGCGAAGACGCATAAGTCCACCGTGATCGCGCATCAGCAGATCGCGCGCGGTGCGGTGGGGCAGTGCGTGCAGAAAGTGGCCGAGGCGGAGATCCTCGTCTGGGGTGGCGTGCGGAATGTTCTGGTCAGCAACCAGGTCATGGGCGCGCAGAAACTCGCGCGGCTGATGGCGCTGGCGCGGATTGCGAATGTTTCGGTCTGCGTGGACAGCGACGTGCAGGTGGCGGCGCTTGCAGAAGCCGCGGCCGATGCGAACACGCGCGTGACTGTGCTGGTGGAAATCGACGTTGGGGCAGGGCGCTGCGGCGTTTCTCCGGGACCGGAGGCGGTGGCGCTGGCCGAGACGATTGCCGCATCGGATGATCTGATCTTCGGCGGGCTGCAGGCCTATCACGGCAATGCGCAGCATCTGCGCACACAGGAAGAACGCAACGCGGCAATCGCCGACACCATCGAGCAGACCCGCCGCACGGTGGGGCAACTGCGCCAGCGCGGGCTGGAATGTGCGATCGTCGGCGGAGGCGGCACCGGCACGTTCATGCTGGAGGCCACATCGGGCGTGTTCACGGAAGTGCAGGCTGGATCGTATGTGATGATGGACGCGGATTACGCCCGCAACGGATCGCCCCCGCCGTTCCGGCACGCGCTGTTCGTGCTGGCTACGGTGATGAGCACCGCGCGCCCCGGCGTTGCTGTGCTGGATGCGGGACACAAGGCCGTACCAATCGACAGTGGCCTGCCGCTGGTGGCTGGTCGCCCCGATCTGGTGGCGGACAGCATGTCGGACGAGCACTGCAAATTGACCGGCACCAACATGCCTGCTCTGGGAGAAAAACTGCGCCTGATCCCCGGTCATTGCGACCCGACGGTGGATCGCTACGACTGGTATGTCGGTGTGCGGAACGGGCGGGTGGAGTGCGTGTGGCCGATCAATGCGCGTGGCGCGATGTACTGATAAAGCCGCGCCAGTAATCGATGGGGCTGGATATGAATTTCAGACGGGCCTGGTGGAAATTTTTCACCCTGATGACGCCGGTATTTTTGATGGCGCTTCCAACGAAAGGGGTTGCCAATCCGTATGAACGAAACGGCTTCCCGTGCATTCAGGAAATCTGCATCGGAGATGGTCTGGACCAGCTGCGGCGTATTCAGTGGGACCGCGCAGAGGTGCAGCTTCCGGATGGAAGCCCGACAGAAGTAACGATCATGCTCATGCCGACGGAAAAACCGAATGTTCAAAGATGGAGCATCACCAGCATCGCCCAGAGGATTCCGCCCGTAACGACCGAGGAACAGTTTCAGGAAGTTGGTCGGCAGATCCGGGGTCGCTATCGGGCTTTCGAAGTGCGGACAAACACACGCAATCTGCGTCCGGGCGAAGCAGGTATGATGGTCTCTGCGGAGATGCCGCTGGTTTTTGTGCTGAAGCTGATGCCTCCAGATCGGCTGCGGGATCTTCTGCGGCGCTACCCGACTTGCGGGATGGATTGATTGGCAGAGGAAAGCCTTATGCAAAACCTTTCTACGCATCGGGCGTCGGATCTTCTGCGCGGAAAGGTCTATAAATACGTGACGTCGCTGTTCAGTTGACCTCGAGTATGCGCGTATAGACACTGAGGTCGCGTGCCGAGAAGCAGCAGAAGATCACCTGCTCCGGCACTGCATGTTCAGCGATGAAATCGCGCACGGTGGTGACTGCAATCTGTGCGGCCTCATCCAGCGGGTAACTGTAAACCCCCGTGCTGATGGACGGGAACGCGATGCTGCGCAGATTGTGCTGTTGTGCAAGCAGCAACGAATTCCGGTAGCACGCGGCGAGCAACGCGGCCTCGTTCGATACGCCACCTTTCCAGATTGGCCCCGCGGTGTGGATCACGTGTCGGGCGGGCAGCCGATAGCCGAGCGTGATCTTTGCCTCGCCGGTTTTGCAGCCGCGCAGGTCGCGGCATTTGGTCAGCAATTCGCGCCCAGCCGCGCGATGGATCGCGCCATCGACGCCGCCTCCGCCAAGCAGGCTGGAATTGGCAGCGCTGACGATGGCGCCGACCTGCAACGTGGTGATGTCAGCCTGAATAGCGGTGATGCGGGTCATGCGTTCTTCTTCATTGCGCGCTGGATGCACTTCATCATTACGCTGGGCAGGGCCTCGGCGGACAGTGCCGCTTCGTCGCACAGAAAACCTTCCGCGTTGATGCGAATTGCGTCGGCCACATACACATCCAGAGTCAGCTCGAAATGCGTGAACACGTGGCGGATCGATCCCGCATGCTGCCACGCCGCCTGCATCGGGGCGTGGGCGAAGGCATCGCCCGCGTTCCAGCTTTCATGGTCGTGCCATGGCGTGCCGGGCAGTTCGGTCATGCCGCCGAGCAATCCCTTCTCCGCGCGGCGACGCAGCAGCACGCGCCCTTGTGCATCACGCAGGAAGAACGCCGCACCATGGCGCTGCGGGCGCGGTGCTTTCGGCGTCTTGCGCGGCAGAGACGCCGCAATGCCCATCGCATACCCGGCGCAGGAATCCATCCACGGGCACAGGCTGCATGTCGGACTGCTGGGTGTGCAGATCGTGGCACCCAGATCGAACATCGCCTGCGCAAAATCGCTGGGGCGTTTGCGGGCGGCGCGGTCATCCGCCAGCGCGCGCGCCTGTTCCGCCAGACGCGGTTTGGCGCGCGGCAGTTCGTCGGTGATGGCGTAGAGGCGCGAGACCACGCGCTCGACATTGCCATCCACCGGCATGGCCGGAATATCGAACGCAATCGCCGCAATTGCCGCGGCGGTATAGGGGCCGATGCCGGGCAGGGCGCGTAACTCGTCCTCGGTGCGGGGGAACGCCCCCAGCGCGGCCACGGCCTTCGAACAGGCATGCAGATTGCGCGCGCGGGCGTAATAGCCAAGCCCGGCCCATGCCTTCATCACCTCGGTCTCGGGCGCACTGGCCAGCGCCTGCACGGTGGGGACCAGTTCCAGGAACCGCGCGTAATACGGGGCGACGGCGGTAACGGTGGTCTGCTGCAGCATCACCTCGGACAGCCATACCCGGTACGGGTCCGCTGCCTCACCCGGCTGGGTGCGCCAGGGCAGCGTACGGCGGTTGCGGTCGTACCAGCGCAACAGCGCGCGCGGAGAAGCCGCTTGCAGAGGGGGGAGCATATCGGGCACGTATCCAACATGTCGGCACCAGCGGATCAGAACAAGCGATTCTTCGGCGGCCCCCGCACACTTGGCGCGGTGCTGCCCGCTGTGACCCGCGCGGCGTTCAAGAAACGCTCGCCCGCCGGGGCTGGCTTGATGACGGACTGGCCGGTGGTTGTCGGCCCTGCCATCGCCGCCATGGCCGCGCCGATGAAGCTGTCGGGGACCACGCTGACGCTCGCCGCCCCAGGCCCGGCGGCGGTTGAATTGCAGATGATGGCGCCCGAGCTGATCGCGCGGATCAACGCCCATGCCGGGCGTGTGCTGGTGGAAAAGCTGCGGTTTGTGCAAAACCCGGCCCCGGTTACCGCCGCCAAACCGCTCCCGCCGCCCCGGCCCGTTGGGGTGGCACCGGAGCTGGCGGATTTTCCCGAAGGTCCGTTGCGGGACGCCTTGCGTTCTCTGGGTACATGGCTGCCCGGTCGGCGCTGAACCTGCCTCAAAACCGACGAAAACCGCCCCTAGAACCGGGGTTGAGGAACTGACTCGACTCCTGAGGGGCAGGGGCAGTAAGTTCCGTCTCAAGATATAGAGGTTCTTATGCAGCTTTCACGTCGATCCCTACTAGCTCTGGTATCTGCCCCGGCCTTCGGGGCGGCGATTCCCGCTTCGGCGCAGCTTGCCGCTATTGATCCCAGGACCACGGAACGCGCACTTGGTCGCGCCGATGCGCCGGTGACGGTGACCGAATTCTATTCGCTGACCTGCTCGCATTGCGCGGCATTCCACAAGAACAGCCTGCCGCAGATCAAGACCGAGCTGATCGAGACCGGCAAGGTGCGTCTGGTGATGCAGGACTTCCCGCTGGACCAGATCGCGCTGCGGGCTTCGATGGTGGCGCGCAGTCTGCCGGCCGAGCGTTATGAACCGTTTGTGTCGATGCTGCTGTCCACCCAGGACCGCTGGGCGTTCGACCGCAGCGCCGATCCGCGCGAGGAAATCGCCAAGCTGGCCGCGCTGGCCGGAATGGCGCGTCCGGAGTTCGATGTGGCGTATGAAAACCGCGATCTGGCCAAATTCATCCTCGATGAACAGACCGCGGCCCAGCGTCGGTATAATATTGAATCGACCCCGTCCTTCCTGATCGGTGGGACGGTCCATACCGGGGCGCTGGCGTTCGACAAGTTCGCTGAACTGGTGCGCGCCGCCAGCAACTAACGCTGCGGGGCCGGATCGCCCGGCCCCTTTTCTTTTGTTTTATCAGAGTCAGGAAGAGCCACAGTGCCCGTCCGTTTTGCACGCCTTCGTATTGCCGGTTTCAAAAGCTTCGCCGAACCCGTTTCCGTGGAAATCCTCCCGGGGCTGACGGGCGTTGTCGGCCCCAACGGGTGCGGCAAGTCCAACGTGGTGGAAGCGCTGCGCTGGGCGATGGGTGAAACCAGCGCGAAGAGCCTGCGTGGCGGCGAAATGGAAGACGTGATCTTCGCAGGCACCGCGCACCGCGCTTCGCGCAATCTGGCCGAAGTGGTGTTGACTCTGGAAGAAACCAGCGGCCTGGCGCCGGTGCCGTTCCATCAGGAACCGGAACTTGAAATCAGCAGCAAGATCGAACGTGGTGTTGGCTGTGCCTATCGAGTCAACTGGCGCGAAGTGCGCCATCGCGTCTTGCAGAC
>JAVBJV010000033.1:0-18808 GCA_031546815.1 Acetobacteraceae bacterium | reverse complement strand
GGCCTTCACGCGCTGCACGATGTCTAGGTAAGGCATGCCGGGTTTCACCATCACCATATCGGCACCCTCGGCCAGGTCCATTGCCACTTCGCGCAGGGCTTCGTCGGTGTTGGCGGGGTCCATCTGATAGGTGCGCTTGTCGCCCTTCAGCGCCGAACCCGAGCCCACCGCATCGCGGAACGGGCCATAAAACGCCGAGGCATATTTCGCCGCATAGGACATGATGCGTGTGTTGATCAGCCCCGCATCATCCAGCGTTTTGCGGATCGCGCCGATGCGGCCGTCCATCATGTCGGACGGTGCCACGATGTCGATCCCGGCTTCGGCCAGCACGCGCGCCTGCTGCACCAGAATGGCCACGCTGTCGTCGTTATGGACGTAATCGCCGCGGATCACGCCATCGTGTCCATGGTCGGTATAGGGGTCGAGCGCCACATCGCCGATCAGCCCCAGATCGGGGAAGGCGCGCTTTAACATACGCGCTGCCTTGCACATCAGGTTGTCGGGGTTGAGCGCTTCGGTCCCCTCGGCGTTCTTCAGCACGGGGGGCGTCACGGGGAACAGGGCGATGGCGGGGATACCCAGCTCGACCGCCTGTGCCACGTGTTTCTCCAGCACATCCAGCCCGGCACGCAGCACGCTGGGCATCGATGCGACTTCCTCGGTCCCCGATCCAGCCGAGACGAATACCGGCCAGATCAGGTCGTCCACCGACAGGCGATTTTCCGCCACCAGCCGCCGTGTCCAGGCATCGTAACGGTTACGGCGCAGGCGGGTGGTGGGGAAAATACCGGTCATGATTACGCTCCAACAGCTTTCAGCAGTGCTTGATCTAGATCGGCGAGGATATCGTCAATATGCTCGATCCCGATCGACAGGCGCACGTAGCCCGGGGTGACGCCCGCCTTGCGCTGCTCGACCTCAGTCATCTGGCCGTGGGTGGTGGTGGCCGGGTGCACGGCCAGGCTGCGCGAATCGCCGATATTGGCGACGTGGTAGAACATACGCAGCGCCTCGATAAAGCGGCGACCGGCGTCGATCCCGCCTTTCATCTCGAACCCCAGCAGGCCGCCCAGACCGCCCTTCAGGTATGTTTCAGCCCGGCGCTTTTCCTCGCCCTGGAACAGGGACGGGTAGGTGACGCTGGCAACCGCCTTGTGCGTGGACAGGAACGTGGCGACCTTGGCGGCGTTCTGGCAGTGGCGCTCCATGCGCAGCGGCAGGGTTTCGATCCCCTGCAGGAACAGGAACGCGTTGAACGGCGACATCGCCGCCCCCACGTCGCGCAGCAGCGTTACCCGCATACGCAGGATATAGGCGATCGGCCCCAGCGGCTTGGCTGCCTCGGTCCAGATCGTGCCATGGTACGACGCATCCGGTGTGTTCAGCTTCGGGAACCGCGCCGCGTGCGCCGCCCAGTCGAAATTGCCGCCATCGACGATGATGCCGCCCACCGCGTTGGCGTGCCCGTTCATCCACTTGGTGGCCGAATGCATCACAATCGCCGCGCCATGTTCCAGCGGGCGGCAGAGCAGGGGGGCTGCGGTATTGTCCATGATCAGCGGCACGCCCAGCTTGCGGCCGATGGCGGCGACCTCGGCAATCGGGAAGACGTGCAGCTTCGGGTTGGGCAGCACCTCGGCGTAGTACGCGCGGGTGCGGTCGTCGGTCAGGCGGGCGAACGACTCGGGGTCAGCCGGGTCGGCGAAGCGGACCTCGATGCCGAATTCCTTCAGCGTGTTGGCGAACAGGTTCCACGTCCCGCCATACAGGTTGGTGGACGACACGATGTTGTCCCCGGCCGAGGCCAGGTTCATCACCGTAAAGGTGCTCGCCGCCTGGCCGGACGCCAGCGCCAACGCCGCAACCCCGCCTTCCAGCGTGGCGACCCGCTTTTCCAGCGCGTCCACGGTGGGGTTCATGATGCGGGTATAGATGTTCCCCAGCCGCTTCAGCGCAAACAGATCGGCGGCGTGCTGGGTGTCCTCGAACTGATAGCAGGTGGTCTGATAAATGGGGACCGAGACCGCCCCGGTGGCCGGATCGGCCCGCCAACCGGCGTGCAGAACCTGGGTTTCGGGGTGCTTCGAGGCGAATTCGGTCATATTGGGCGACGTCCCTGTGATTTATGTAAAACGGGAAAATTTTTTGGGGGTGTTTCCGCGACAGGATATAATGCCGCGCCCGGATGAAAAGCCAAAATCGGCGCAACCGGGGTTCAATCCGCCCCCTTCATCGTGATAGTGCTTGCACATGACCCGTTTTTCCATCGCCATAGGCGCCGATCACGGCGGCGTTTCCTTGAAGTCCGCGTTGATCGAGGCGCTGCAGGCGGCCGGTCATTCCGTGACCGATATGGGAACCGACGGTCCCGCGAGTGTCGACTATCCCGACTATGCCGCGCCGGTGTGCAAGTCCGTGCTGGACGGCAGCGCGCGCTTCGGCGTGCTGGTCTGCGGCAGCGGGATCGGCATGTCGATGGCGGCGAACCGGTTTCGCGGCATCCGCTGCGCGCTGATCCACGACACTACCGGCGCGCGCCTGACCCGCGCACATAACGATGCCAACGTCATTGCCTTTGGCGCCCGCACCACGGGCGTCGAGACGGCGCTGGATGCGCTGTCTGTTTTTCTGACCACCGAATATGAAGGCGGTCGCCACGACCGTCGCATTGCCAAGATCGAGGACCCCGCATGAACCAGCTTTCCCCGGCCGCCAACGCGCAGCGCTTTTTCTCGGCCCCCCTGGCCGAGGTTGATCCCGAAGTCTTCGGTGCCACACGGCATGAACTGGCGCGCCAGCAGGACGGGATCGAACTGATCGCGTCGGAAAACATCGTCTCGGCGGCGGTGCTGGAAGCACAGGGGTCTGTGCTGACCAATAAGTATGCGGAAGGTTATCCCGGCCGTCGTTATTACGGCGGCTGCGAATATGTGGACGTGGTGGAAACGCTGGCCATCGAACGCGCGAAGAAGCTGTTCGGCTGCGAATACGCCAACGTGCAGCCGAACTCCGGCTCGCAGGCCAATCAGGCGGTGTTCCTGGCACTGATGCAGCCGGGCGATGCGTTCCTGGGCATGAGCCTCGCGGCAGGTGGGCATCTGACGCACGGTGCCTCGGTCAACATGTCGGGCAAGTGGTTCCGCGCGCTGTCCTATGGCGTGACGCAGGACACGCAGCTGCTGGATTACGACGATCTGGAACGTCAGGCCCGCGCTGAAAAGCCGAAGATGATCGTGGCGGGCGGTTCGGCCTATGCGCGTGAGATCGACTTTGCGCGCATCCGCAAGATCGCCGACGAAATTGGCGCGATCTTCTGGGTCGACATGGCGCATTTCGCGGGGCTGGCGGCGACTGGTGTATATCCGTCGCCCATTCCGCACGCACATGTGGTGACCACGACCACGCACAAGACGCTGCGCGGCCCGCGCGGTGGCATGGTGCTGACCAACGATGCCGATATCGCCAAGAAGATCAACAGCGCCGTGTTTCCCGGTCTGCAAGGTGGCCCGCTGATGCACGTGATCGCTGGCAAGGCAGTGGCGTTTGGTGAAGCGCTGCGCCCCGAATACAAGACCTACACCCGCGCCGTGGTCGATAACGCGCGTGCGCTGGCGAACACGCTGGTGCAGCAGGGGCTGGCGATTGTCTCGGGCGGCACGGATTGCCATCTGATGCTGGTCGATCTGCGTCCGAAGAACCTGACCGGCAAGGCCGCCGAGGCGTCGCTGGAACGCGCGCTGATGACGGCGAACAAGAACGCCATTCCGTTTGACCCGGCGAAACCGGCGGTGACGTCCGGCATTCGTCTGGGCACACCGGCGGGCACGTCGCGCGGCTTCGGCGTGGCGGAATTCACCGAGATCGGGCAGCTGATCGGCCGTGTGCTGGACGGGCTGACCAAGTCGAACGACGGCAGCAACGATGCCGCCGAACGCGAAGTCGCCGCGCGGGTGGGCGAGCTTTGCCGCCAGTTCCCGATCTACAGCGGACGATAAGACATGCGCTGCCCGTTCTGTGGACACGACGATACGCAGGTAAAAGACTCGCGCCCGACGGAAGATAACGGCGCGATCCGCCGCCGTCGGTCGTGCGCCAATTGCGGGCAGCGTTTTACAACGATCGAGCGCGTGCAGCTGCGCGAACTCACGGTGATTAAAAGCGACGGACGGCGCGTGCCGTTCGACCGCGACAAGCTGGCCCGTTCGGTGCGCACGGCGCTGCGCAAGCGCCCGGTGCAGGAAGAGCGGATCGAACGCATCGTCAACGGCATCGTGCGTCAGTTGGAAGCCTCGGGCGA
Source organism: Acetobacteraceae bacterium (assembly GCA_031546815.1). Taxonomy (GTDB): domain Bacteria; phylum Pseudomonadota; class Alphaproteobacteria; order Acetobacterales; family Acetobacteraceae; genus JAVBJV01. The sequence goes on along the minus strand of JAVBJV010000033.1, from coordinate 14,508 downwards.
GAGCGATATCAGTTCCAAGCTGATCGGCCAGCAGGTGATGGAAACGCTGAAGGAAGTGGACGCGGTTGCCTATGTCCGCTTTGCCAGCGTGTATCGCAATTTCCGCGAGGCGCAGGATTTCGAGACCTTCCTCGGCTCGCTGTCGACCGACGATCCGCAGGGTAATGATGAGCGCTGATCTGGCGCATATGCGGGCGGCTCTGGCGTTGGCGCGCCGGGGGCTGGGCGGTACATGGCCGAACCCGGCGGTGGGCTGCGTGATCGTGCGCGATGGGCGCGTGGTGGGGCGTGGCAACACGGCCCCCGGAGGGCGTCCGCATGCGGAAGTCGTGGCGCTGACCATGGCGGGCGAGGCAGCGCGTGGGGCGACGGCGTATGTCACGCTGGAACCGTGCAGTCATCATGGGCAGACGCCGCCCTGCGCCGATGCGCTGATCGCGGCGGGTGTTGCACGTGTGGTGGTGGCGGTAGGCGATCCGGACCCGCGCGTCAGCGGTGCGGGGATCGCGAAACTGCGCGCGGCGGGCATCACGGTGGATGAAGGTGTGCTGCGCGAGGAAGCCGGCGCGCTGAATGATGGATTTTTCAAGCGCGTGGTGTTGCAGCGTCCGTTGCTGACGTTGAAACTGGCGTCCACTCTGGACGGGCGGATTGCGCTGGAAACTGGTGTCAGCCAGTGGATCACCGGCCCCGAAGCGCGTCGTGCCACGCATGCGCTGCGTGGGCAGCACGATGCAGTGATGGTGGGGATCGGCACGGTGCGTGCGGACGACCCGGACCTGTCGTGCCGTCTGCCTGGTTATGCCAGCAAGCCCACGGTGCGCATTGTGGTGGACAGCCGTTTGCGTCTGTCGCTGACCTCGCGGCTGGTAGTGGGTGCATCGCAGACACCGACCTGGGTTATCACGTGCCCCGATGCAGATGCCGACCGCCGCAAGGCGATGCAGGCTGCGGGTGTGGTGTTGATCGATGCGCCGCGTGCCTCGGTGGGCGTGGATATTGCCGCGGGGATGCGCGCCTTGGCCGAACGCGGGCTGACGCGCGTGATGTGCGAAGGCGGTGCGCAACTGGCCGCTGCCGTGCTGCGGGCCGATCTGGTGGACCGTGTGGCGTGGTTCCATGCGCCAGCGGTTATGGGGGGCGATGGCTGGCCTGCCGCTGCGGCGTTCGGTGTTACCGAACTCAGCGCGATGCCGCGCTTCCGTCGCATCGCCATGCAGACGATGGGCGACGATATGCTGACCGAATTTGTAAGGGCCGACTGAATGTTCACTGGCATCATCACAGATCTTGGCACCGTGACCGACGTGGCGCCGCTGGGTAACGGGCATGATGCGCGTTTTACCATAGGCACGTCGTGGAACACCGGCGACATCGCCATGGGCGCCAGCGTGGCCGTGAACGGCTGCTGCCTGACACTGGTGGAACGCGGGCAGGGCATGATGATGTTCGATGCCTCGGCCGAAACCCTGTCGAAGACCACGCTGGGCGAATGGAAAACCGGTCGTCGCGTGAACCTTGAACGCGCCATGCGGGTGGGCGACGAACTGGGCGGGCATATCGTGTCCGGCCATGTGGATGGTGTGGGCGAGGCGCTGTCCGCCACGCCGGAAAACGGATCGGTCCGCTGGCAGTTCCGCGCGCCGCACGATCTGGCGAAGTTCATCGCGGCCAAGGGGTCGATCACCATCGACGGCGTGTCGCTGACGGTGAACGCCGTTGACGGCGATACGTTCGGGGTCAACATTATCCCGCACACGGCCCAGGTAACGGGCTTTGGCACGTTGCAGCCCGGCGATCGGGTCAATCTGGAAATCGATATGTTGGCGCGGTATGTGGCCCGCCTGGCGGAGTTCAAATGAAACAGGCTGACCTTTCCAATTATCTGGCTTCGGCCGAAGAACTGATCGCCGAAGCACGCGCTGGCCGCATGTTCATTCTGGTCGACGATGAAGACCGCGAGAATGAAGGCGACCTGATCATCCCGGCGCAGTTCGCGACGCCGGACGCCATCAATTTTATGGCCAAATTCGCACGCGGGCTGATCTGCCTGTCGATGACGCGCACGCGTGTCGAACAGCTCGGCCTGCCGCTGATGAGCCAGTCGAACGGTACCCGCCATCAGACCGCGTTCACGGTGTCCATCGAAGCGCGCGAAGGCGTGACGACGGGGATCTCGGCCGCGGATCGTGCGCACACGGTGGCTGTGGCGATCAACGGCGCGCCGACCGATATCGTGACGCCCGGTCACGTCTTCCCGCTGATGGCGCGCGAGGGCGGCACGCTGGTGCGGGCAGGGCACACGGAAGCGGCGGTCGATATCGCGCGTCTGGCGGGGCTGAACCCGGCGGGCGTGATCTGCGAGATCATGAACGAAGACGGCACCATGGCGCGCCTGCCGGAACTGGTGTCGTTCGCGCAGCATCACGGGCTGAAGCTGGGCACCATCGCGGACCTGATCGCCCATCGCCGCCGCACCGAACGTCTGGTCGAACGCGTGCAGGAAGGCGAGATCCATCACGCCGTTGGCGGTGTCTGGAAGATCATCGTTTACACCAACACGCTGGACTATGCCGAACACATCGCGCTGGTGAAGGGCGATATCGGTAAGGGCGACAGCACATTGGTGCGTATGCACGCGGTGAACCTGCTGACCGACATCATCGGTCAACGCGACACCACCGACCTGCACGGCGCCATGCGGATGATTGCCGAGGAAGGGCGCGGTGCCGTTGTGCTGATCCGCGAAACCCAGCCCACGGCGCTGTCCGAACGCGTGCGCAACCTGAACGCCAACGCCGCCCCGAAGCGCGAGTTGCGCGATTACGGGATTGGTGCGCAGATCCTGCTGGATCTGGGCGTGAAGGACATGACCCTGCTGTCCAATACCGTCCGCAATATTGTGGGGCTTGAAGGCTACGGCCTGACCATCACCGATACCCGCGCCATCAAAGACTGAACGGATTTACCAATGAGTACCGCTGATATGCCGCTGCCCACGGCGGCAATCCTGACTGAACCGGCACGCGTGCTGATCGTGCGCGCGCCATACTACCGCGATGTCGTCGATGGGATGACCGAAGGCGCCCGGTTGATGCTGGAAGCATCCGGCGCGACCGTCGATATCGAGGACGTGGCCGGCGCGTTCGAACTGCCGCAGGCCATCCGCCTGCTGGTGCGCGGTAACGTGCGCTACGACGGCTTTGTCGCGTTGGGCTGTGTGGTGAAGGGCGATACCGATCACTACGAACATATCTGCCGCGAGACCCATACCGGGCTGATGAATGTGGCGTTGCAGTTCGGCCTGTGCGTCGGCACCGGTGTGCTGACCGTGCACACGGAGGAACAGGCGATCATCCGTTCGCGCCTCGACCGGTTCAACAAGGGTGGTGAAGCGGCAGCGGCCTGCGTCACGCAGATCGCCCTGGCGCGCAAGGTGTGCGCATAATGGCCCGTCCCGACAACGACCCCCGCACCAACGCCCGCGTCGCCGCCGTGCAGGCCCTGTTCCAGAGCGAACAGAGCGGCGAGAGCGCCGAGACCGTGATCGACCAGTTCGTGCGCCACCGCATCGGCAATGACTCGTTCGAGGAAGGGTCCATCCCCGAGGCCGACGTGGTGCTGTTCGCGCGTATCGCCCGCACGGCATCACAGCAGCAGGACACCACCGACGCGCTGATCACCGAACATCTGCCCGCCGACTGGCCGATGCACCGCATCGACCCGGTGCTGCGCAACCTGTTGCGCGCTGCCGTGGCCGAGCTGTGGCTGGAACACGACAACGCCCCGGCACGTTCGATCATCAGCGATTACCTGGACATCGCGCACGGCTTCTTCGAGGGTGATGAACCCCGGATGGCCAACGCCATTCTCGACCGTATCGCCCGCAAGCTGCGCGCGGCCGAGTTCGACAAAACCTGACCATGACGCTGCCGCCCGAATTCGACCTGATCGCGCGTTACTTCAAACCGCTGGCAGGCGAGGGCGCGCTCGACCTGTCCGACGACGCGGCGGCCTTCGCGCCGCCCGTTGGCCAGGAACTGGTGATGGCTGCGGACGCGCTGGTCGAAGGCGTGCATTTCCTGCCCGACGACCCACCGGCGATGATCGCGCAGAAACTGCTGCGAGTGAATTTGTCGGATCTGGCGGCGATGGGTGCGACGCCGTTCGGTTATCTGATGACCATGTCGCTGCCGCGCATAGACCACACCTGGCTGGCGGGTTTTACCGCCGGGCTGGCGGCCGATCAGAAGACGTTCGGGTTGCGGCTGCTGGGGGGCGATACAACGGGCACCAGCGGGCCTGTGGTGCTCTCGCTGACCATCATCGGCACGGTGCAGCCCGGCATGGCGGTGCGACGTAATACGGCGCGTCCGGGCGATGGCATCTGGGTGACGGGCAGCATCGGCGATGGCGCGCTGGGGCTGGCGGTGCTGACCGGCAAGCTGCCAGGGCCCGAGCCGTTTCTGGCCGATCGCTATCACCTGCCGCAGCCGCGCCTGATGCCGATTGGCGGAATTGCGCGGGCGGCGATGGATATCTCGGACGGGTTTGCGCAGGACCTTGGCCATATGTGCCGCGCGTCCGACTGCATGGCCGAGGTTGCGGCCGGACTTGTACCGCTGTCTGCGGCAGCGCGTCGGTTTGCGGGGCGCGCCGACTTTCTGGAGCATGTGCTGACCGGTGGCGACGATTACGAATTGCTGATGGCGGTGCCGCCTGAACAGGAAGAAGCTCTTGCGGCGCTTGCGCAGGAAGCCGGTATTGCCGTGACGTGCGTAGGGCGTTTTCAGGCAGGAGAACCTGCCGTCACTATAAAAAAACCCGATGGAACTCCGCTTTCGTTTCGTCGCGATGGGTGGAGCCACTTCCGATGATGCATATCTCGCAGCAGACCATGAAGCGCACGGTCTGGTTGCTGTTCTGTTGTCAGGCGCTGATGAACGCTTTCGTCGTCGGCCAGACCGCGATGAGCGCGCTGGTCGGGTATTCGCTGGCATCAAGCAAGTTTCTCGCCACACTGCCGATGGCGATCCAGATGACCGGCACGATGATGGCGTCAATCCCGGCGAGCATGGTGTTTGCGCGTCTTGGGCGGCGGGCCGGCTTCATGCTGGGGGCGATGGGCAATCTGGTCGGCTGCCTGCTGTTCGCGGCCGGCGTGTGGACGGGCGATTTCGTGCTGTATTGCGCGGCGGCCATTCCCGCCGGGCTTGGCACCGGCATTGCGCAGCAATACCGCTTCGCCGCGAGCGAGGTTGCCACGCCCGACTGGCGCCCGCGTGCCATTGCGCTGGTGATGGCAGGCGGTGTGCTGGCCGCGCTGCTGGGGCCGCTGCTGGTGCGCAACACCAAGGAACTGGTGCCGCCGATCATGTTCCTTGGGACGTATCTGGCGCTCGCCGTGCTGCCGCTGATCTGCATGACGCTGCTGCAGTTCGCAGCACTGCCTCCGGCCACGCCAATGCAGAGCATCAAGACGCCGGTGTTCTCGATCATGAAGCGGCCGACATTCATTGTGGCGGCAGTGTGCGGGCTGGTTGCCTATGGCACGATGAACCTGATGATGGCGGCAACGCCGCTCGAGATGAAGCTGTGCGGCTTTGCGGTGGACGACTCCACCGTGGTGATCGGGGCGCACGCGGCCAGCATGTATGCGCCGGGGTTCTTTACCGGGCGGCTGATCCAGCGCTTCGGGGTGCATGTGATCATGTTTCTGGGGGCCGTGATGTCGGCGTTGTCCACGGCGATCGCCATGGCGGGGACGACGTATATCCTGTTCCTGTCGGCGCTGATGCTGCTGGGGGTGGGCTGGAATTTCCTGTTCGTCGGCGCGACCACTCTGCTGGGGTCCGCGCACAGCATGGAAGAACGCATGCGTGCGCAGGGGGCCAACGATTTTCTGGTATTCGCCACGGTTGCCTGCACGGCGCTGGGGTCGGGCGCGCTGCATGCGGCGGCGGGCTGGGGGGCCATCAATCTGGCCATCGTCCCGGCGCTGGCAATCGCCGCCGCGCTGATCGTCTGGCACAAATTCGTCTATCTGGCGAAACAGCCGGCCTGAATCGAAAAGCCCCGCAAGATGCGGGGCTTTTTGTTTTACTGATTGTTTTTACTGACCCGGGCCGGTGCCGCTGCGGCCGACGCCGCCGGCTGTCGGGGTAAAGCGCCCGACATTGCCCAGCAGCTGCTGCAGGATGGTGGGGTCATGCCCCGGAACCGGCGTGGTGCGCGAAACAACGCTCACATTGTTGGTATCCTCGTCCGACAGTTCCTTGATTTCACGCAGCGTGTCGTTGCGGTCGAAGCTCAGGACGACGATGCGCATTTCCTCAATGGCTTGCGTGCGCGCCACCTGTGGGCGGGTGGTCTCGGAGATGTAATACCAGTTCTCGTCATCGAACGTGCCGCGGGCCGTGGGCGTTCCCAGCAGGGCCACCACGTCGGCGCGGCGCGATGTGCCGGGCACCAGTTCGCGCAGGACTTCGGCGTCCACCTTGTTGCCGCGCACCTGGGATGGGGCCTCGACCAGGGCGCACCCGGCCAGGGGCAGGCCCGTCAGCGACAGACCAGCAAGTGGCAGGACGATAGAAAGGCGCTTTAAAACAGACATTCGCAGAACCCTCGTTGACCAACGGCCGAACCGTTGGCACTTGTCGCCGTCATAGGTGAATGGTGTCAACCATACGCCACCCCTGAATGGCAGAACAGTATGGCATTTTTCAACTTTTTCCGACGCAGACGATGGGAACGGACCGGTTTCGAGCTTTATGCCGTCGCTGTTGCCGCCGCCCGACGGCCTGGTTTCTACGCAAAGCTGGATGTGCCCGACACGCTGGACGGCCGGTTCGACATGGTTGGACTGCATGTTTTCCTGCTGGTTCGGCATTTATCGCGCCAGAAACGTCCCGGCCCGGATCTGGCGCAGGCGCTGTTCGACGCCATGTTTTCGGACATGGACCTCAATCTGCGCGAAATGGGCGTGGGGGACATGTCGATCAGCCGCAAGGTCCGCGCCATGTGGGACGGTTTTCACGGTCGCGCGGTTGCCTATACCCAGGCACTGAATACGCAGGACACGCCCGGCCTGCAGGCCGCTCTGGCTCGCAATGTCTGGCGCCAGACCGAGGATGCACCCATGCCGGCTGGTGTTCCGGCGCTGGCGGACTATGTTCTGGCACAGGAGGCGCATCTGTCCGGACAGAGCCTCGACGCGCTGTCCGCCGGACGTGTGCATTTCATGGAGCTGCCCGCATGACTGTTGAACTGGAATTTTCGCGCACCATTCAGGCCAGCGCGATTCCCCCCACCGGGCGGCACATGCTGTTCGAGGCGACGCCCGAGGAGTGCGCGGCGCTGGCCCGGCGATTCGGCCTGTCCGACATCAAGAAGCTGGCCGCCAAGGTGGAACTGCGCCCGCTGCGCGGCGGCGGTAATTTCAAGGCCGTGGGCACGCTGACGGCCGAAATCGTCCAGACCTGTGTCGTCTCGTTGAGCGATTTCCCTGCCAAGCTGAAAATCCCTCTCGACCTGCGTTTTGTGGCCGAGGAGACCGAATCGGACGACGATCTTGAAGCCCCGGACGAAATCCTGATGGATGGCGAGACGCTGGAGGTAGGCGAGGCCGTCGCACAGGCGCTTTCCCTTGCGTTGGACCCGTATCCGCGTCGCCCTGGTGCGGTTCTGCCGGCCGAGGCTAGCGACCCGGAAGAGAACCCGTTTGAGGCTTTGAAGGCCCTTCGGACACAAAAAGACTGAAAATACCGCGTAAAACCGTAGCGATAGCTTGCAGGGGGGGCATGCCTCTGCTATTCCGCCGCGCTCGTTCACATGTGCCGGATCGAATGTTCGTCCGGCCAGACTCGTTGAGGAAGGGGATTCCCCATGGCCGTTCCTAAGAAGAAAACATCCCCGTCCCGTCAGGGTATGCGTCGCAGCCACCATGCGCTGACTGCCAACGCGAACGCGGAATGCAAGAACTGCGGCGAACTGAAGCGCCCGCATCACGTGTGCAGCCATTGCGGTCATTACGACGGCCGTGAAGTGGTTTCGACCACGGGCGACCAGAAGGCAGCTGTTCGTCTCTGATCCGGTTCTCCGTAGTCGGACGGTGTTCTGGTGAGCGATTCCGAAATCTATACTCTCGCGATTGATGCCATGGGGGGCGACCGTGCCCCCGAGGTCATCATCGAGGGGCTTGGAATCGCTGCCGAGCGCCATCCGGCCGCAAGATTTCTTGTGTTTGGCGATGAAGCGCGTGTTGTGCCGCTGTTAGCGGCCAATCCACGCGCTGCGGCCGTTTGTACGCTGGTTCACGCGCCCGAGGTCATTTCGGGCGAGATGAAGCCAACCGCAGCTCTGCGGCTGCGTGGTGCGTCGATGCGCATGGCGATCGACGCCGTGGCCGCCAAGCGGGTGGCCGGTGTAGTGTCGGCCGGGAATACCGGGGCGCTGCTGGCCCTCTCCAAAATTGTCGTGAAGACCCTGCCGGGAATCGACCGGCCCGCCATGGCGGGCATCCTGCCGTCCGGACGGGGCGATGTGGTGATGCTCGATCTGGGTGCCAATGTGCAGTGCGATGTGCGCAATCTGGTCGAATTCGCCATCATGGGGAACGTGTTCGCCGATACCGTTCTGGGGCTGACGGCGCCGTCGCTTGGGCTGCTGAATGTCGGGTCCGAGGAACTGAAGGGCGACGATCGTATTCGCCAGGCTGCCGATGTGCTGAAAAACAGCTATCTGGGGCAACAATTTCACGGTTTCGTCGAAGGACATGATATCCTTGCTGGGACGACGGATATCGTCGTGACGGACGGGTTCACCGGCAACGTGGCGCTGAAAACCGGCGAGGGCGCGCTGAAGCTGATGCGCGATCTGCTGAAGCAGGTGTTTTCATCGTCGGTATCGTCGAAGCTGGGCTATCTGCTGGTGAAGCCATCGATGGAACGGTTGCGGGAATGGCTGGACCCGCGGCGCTATAATGGCGCGGTATTCCTCGGGTTGAACGGTGTGGTCGTCAAATCGCACGGTGGCACGGATGCGTTGGGTTTTGCGCATGCGGTCGATGTCGCGCAGGACATGGTGACGCATGGGTTTAACGAAAAAATCAGCACCGGACTTTCGCGCATGGTCTGGCCAACCGGCGGCGATCCGGGCAAGGTGCCGACTGCTTAATTAGGATTCCACGCACGTGTCGCTTCAATCCATGATTGCCGGTACCGGCGCTTACCTGCCGCGACGGATCGTTACCAACGATGAACTCGCCAAGCGGTTGGATACTTCCGATGCGTGGATCACCGAACGTACGGGCATTCGCCAGCGCCATATTGCCGCCGCCGACGAAACCGCTGCCATGATGGGCGCGGAAGCCGCCAAAGCTGCGCTGGAAAGCGCTGGGGCGACTGCGGACGATGTGGATGCGATTCTGGTTGGCACCGCCACGCCGGACCAGCAGTTTCCCGCTTGCGCGGTGCGGATCCAGCACATGTTGGGCTGCACCAAGGGGTTCGGGATGGACCTCAGCGCGGCGTGCAGCGGCTTTATTTACGGCCTGTCGATGGCCGATGCGCTGATCCGTTCGGGCAAGGCGCGTGGCGTGTTGGTGATCGGCTCGGAAATCTACTCCCGCATCGTGGACTGGGAAGATCGCGGCACCTGCGTGCTGTTCGGCGACGGGGCCGGGGCGGTGTTTGTGCGCGCGACCGAGGATGCGTCGCGCGGTATCCTGTCCACACATATCCATTCGGACGGGCAATATGGCGATCTGCTGTATGTGAACGGCGCGGTCGGGCAGCCGAACCTGCCGGGACATCTGTTTATGAACGGGCGCGAGATCTTCCGCCACGCCGTCTCGAAGCTGGCGGGCGCGGTGGACGAGGCGCTGACCCAGAACAACCTGACTCACGCCGACATCGACTGGCTGGTGCCGCATCAGGCCAACCGCCGCATCATCGAAGGTGTGGGGCGCAAGCTGGGCCTGTCGGAAGATCGGGTGGTTGTGACGGTGGATCGCCATGCGAACACATCTGCAGCCTCTATCCCCTTGGCTTTGAACGAAGCGCGGCGCGATGGGCGGATTAAGGACGGCGATCTGGTGGTGCTGGAAGCGCTGGGCGGCGGGCTGACCTGGGGTTCTGCACTCGTTCGTATGTGAGAACGGCACCTTCGGCGGCAAGCCTCTGTTCCTTTTGGATTTTATTGACGGTCGGTCATTCTGCGCCTAGTCTCTGGGGTAAGATTGTTGCCCGTTTGCTGCGGTGCATATGGAGATAAAGACGGTGCAGACCATTACCCGTGCCCATCTGGCCGAGACAATTTATGCGCAGGTGGGCCTGTCCCGCAATGAATCCGCCCAGTTGCTCGAGACCGTGCTGGAGCGTATCTGCACAGTGCTTGAATCTGGTGAATCTTTTAAAATCAGTGGCTTCGGCACGTTTTCTGTGCGTCAGAAGGGCCGCCGTATCGGCCGCAACCCGAAGACCGGGGTCGAGGTTCCGATCCTGCCGCGCAAGGTGCTGATCTTCCGCCCGAGCCAGATCCTGAAGGCGCACGTCAATGGCGATCCGCTGCCGAGCGGTGATGACGAATGACGGACCCGATCGACGATGAAGGCGCAGACGACGGTAAAGCCGCCCGTCTGCGCAAGGCGCCGAATGCCTTTCGCACCATCAGCGAAGTGGCCGACGACCTGCATATCCCGCAACACGTGCTGCGCTTCTGGGAAACCAAGTTCCCGCAGGTGAAGCCGCTGAAGCGTGGTGGCGGCCGGCGTTATTATCGGCCCGACGACATTTCCCTGTTACGGCGAATCTCGGACCTGCTCTATACGCAGGGTTACACGATCAAGGGCGTCCAGCGGTTATTGCGCGAAGGTGGAGGCATTCTCCGCGACGATATCCCGCCGGCGCCTCCCTCTGAACGGGCCGAGGCAGAAGAGATGGAACACGCGCCGTCGCAGCTTGCATTGCTTCCGCAGCCGGATCTGCTGCCGGGCTTGCCGCCCAAGGCACCGGCCCGCGTGGTCGTACGCCAGAAAATCGACCCGGAGACCGAACGTCTGCGTGGCGTGTTGGGAAATATCCTGACGGAACTCGAAGCGTTGCGGGCGCAACTGAATTAATCTCAGTCAGATTGCAAAAACTCGCGCTGCGCATGTTGCGTCGGCTGCGTGCGGTTGCTATCCGATGCCTCCTCCTGACGACGCGGTTTCGCGTTGTCTTCGGTCGGACCGTAGCGCAGTCTGGTAGCGCACTTGTCTGGGGGACAAGGGGTCGTGGGTTCGAATCCCGCCGGTCCGACCATCTCACCCTAAAATAGTTTTTCCCGCTTCATCGACGTCCAGCTGCCGTTTCCCATGATGATGTGGTCGTGCACCACAATGTCCACGGCTTCGCAGGCGCGCTGGATGTCACGTGTAGTCTGGATGTCGGCGCCGGACGGCGTGGGGTCGCCCGATGGGTGATTGTGCACCAGGATCAGCGACGTGGCGTGCAGCGCAAACGCTTCCTTGATGATCTCACGCGGATAGGTGGGGGCGTGGTTGATTGTGCCCTGTCCCATTACCTTGTCGGCCAGCAGCTTGTTCTTGCTGTCCAGATACAAGACATGAAACTGTTCGGTCCGTTCGCGTGACAATGCGCTGGTCAGATAGGCGATCAGTGCGTCCCAGTTTGCCAGGACGGGTGTGTCGTGCAGATCGGCCTGTAACAGCTTGGTGGCGGCGGCCTGCACGGTTTTCAGCGATGCGACACCAGCTTCGCCCATTCCGTCGACGCCCAGCAATTCGTTGACGGGCGCGGTGATGACTTTCGCAAAATTGCCGAACCGCGTCAGCAGGGCCTTGGCGATGGCCTTGGTGTCGCGCCGGGGCAGGGCGGTGAACAGGATCATCTCGATCAGTTCGTGCTCGGCCAGTGCATTGGCCCCAGCCGTCAGCAGCCGCGCCCGCACACGCGCCCGATGACCGTCAGCACCAACAGGTCGTGTGGGCTGTGTGGGCATGGATGCAAACTCGCCTGGAAACAGCAGTCCGGCACTGCATTCTTCTACTCTTCTGGACCGATACGACATGATGCTCGAACTGCCCTGATACTGGTGCGGAATATGCAAATTTACCTATACTCAGTATCTGAGTGTACCACCACCACCTAAGTTGCGCGGTTATGCTCCGTAAGGCGGTTTTGTATGGCCGGCCGGTGACAGGGTGAAGATCTCGTACCCTGTCTCGGTGATGCCGATCATGTGTTCGAACTGTGCCGACAGGCTGCGATCGCGCGTCACGGCTGTCCACCCATCGTCCAGAACCTTCACGTCGGGGCGGCCTGCATTCACCATCGGCTCGACCGTGAAGAACATACCGGGGCGCAGTTCCGGACCTTCGCCCTTGCGGCCGATATGCAGCACGTTCGGCGGTTCGTGGAATCGGCGTCCGATGCCGTGGCCGCAGAAGTCGCGCACCACGGAATAGCGCTGCGATTCCACGTATTGCTGAATGGCGTGGCCGATATCGCCCAGATGCGCGCCCGGCTTGATCGCCGCCAGACCCAGCATCAGCGATTCATACGTCACGTCGATCAGGCGCTGCGCCTTGGTCGATGTTGTGCCCGCCACATACATGCGGCTGGTGTCGCCGAACCAGCCATCCAGAATGGCGGTGACGTCGATGTTCAGGATGTCGCCATCTTCCAGTTTCCGCTCGCCCGGAATGCCGTGGCAGACGACATGGTTGATCGAGATGCAGGACGACTTCGGATAACCCCGATAATTCAGCGTCGCCGGAACAGCGCCGCGCTCGGTCATGTAGTCGTGGCAGATCTGGTTTAGTTCATCAGTGGTGACGCCGGGTTTTACGAACTGCGTGATATGGTCGAGCGTCGCCGCCGCCAGCTGCCCCGCTGCGCGCATGCCCGCGAAATCTTCGGGTGCGTACAGGGTGATCCGTCGGGATTCAGCAACGCTATCCATGGTTATCGGTCCATTCAGAAAAACTTCGTTATGATCAGGATGCGCAGCCAAGCCGACCAGCGCAAGCTCGGGTCCTGTTTAGCCTCGAAAACCGGGCCAAGGCCAGCTTTGCATGGCGGTGCGGGCATAATGGAGTTAAAAACCACTCATGCGAATTCTGCTGATCGAGGACGACAAGGCCACCGCCGACTATGTGGCCCAGGGGCTGAAAGAGGCCGGGCACGTGCTGGATGTGGCGCGCAACGGCAAGGACGGCCTGTTCATGGCCGCCAGCGAATCCTACGACGTGATTGTCAGCGACCGGATGCTGCCCGGCCCGGACGGCGTCACGATCGTGCGCACCTTGCGGGCTTCCGGTATCGACACACCGATCATCCTGCTGACCGCGCTGGCCGATGTTGATCGCCGGGTCGAGGGGCTGGACGCCGGAGCGGACGATTATCTGGCCAAACCGTTTGCATTTAGCGAATTGCGGGCGCGGATCGCGGCCCTGGCGCGGCGCCCGGTCGGCAACACGGAAACGGGCAACCTGCGCGCCGGCGACCTCGAGATGGATCTGCTGCGCCGCGTGGTGCGCCGTGGGGACCGGGTGATCGACCTGCAACCGACGGAGTGGCGGCTGCTGGAATATTTCATGCGCCATGTGGGCGAGGTGCAGACCAAGACGATGCTGCTGGAGAAAGTCTGGGACTTCAACTTCGATCCCAGCACCAACATTGTCGAGGTGCATGTCAGCCGCCTGCGTCGCAAGATCGAGTTTGAAGGACTGCCACCCCTGATCCAGACGGTGCGCGGCGCGGGGTATGTCCTTGGCGCGGCTGGCTGAGCTTTTTCGCAGTTTCGCACTGCGCACGGCGCTGGCGGCCTCGGCCGTGGTGCTGGCGGTGACGGCGGCTGGGCTGGCGTTTGGCTACTGGCGCAGCGAGACGGTGCTGCGCGAGAGTCTGGAAATCGCCATCCGCACCGAGACCGAAAAACTGGTGACGATCTGGCGCATGCGCGGCCCGGCCGGGCTGGCGGCCGAGGTCTCGCGCCACAGCGAACTGGTGCCCGGCTCGGCGATGGTGGCAACGCTGCAGACGCTGGACGGGCGGCACATTTCCGGCGCGCGGCTCAATCTGCCCGCGCCGCTGCAGGGCTTCGACATGCTGGACGACGCCGCTGCCGGACGATTACGGGTGCTGGGCGTTATTGTGCCGGGCGGGCTTAATCTGGTGGTGGCGGCGCAGATGCGCGCCGTGCTGGATACGGCCGATACCCTGTTGCGCAGCCTGTTGCTGGCGGGGGCCGCGGCGCTGGTGATTGCGCCGCTGTTCGGCGTGTGGATGGCCTGGCGCACCGAACGCCGGTTGCGGGCGATTTCGGGCGCGGCAACGGCGATTATGGGGGGCGATCTGTCACGCCGCTTGCCGGTTGGGCGCGGGGCCGATGAGTTTGATCGGCTGGGCACCACGATCAACGCCATGCTGGCGCGGATGGAACAGCTGATGGCCGGGCTGCGGCAGGTGACCGACGATATCGCGCACGATCTGCGCAGCCCGCTGG
>JAVBJV010000006.1:0-133128 GCA_031546815.1 Acetobacteraceae bacterium | reverse complement strand
TCATCGTCGTCATCGTGCACATGTTCCGCGGCCTGTACTACGGGTCGTTCAAGGGGCCGCGCGAGCTGCTGTGGATCATGGGCGTGGTCATCTTCCTGCTGATGATGGCAACGGGCTTCATGGGTTACGTGCTGCCGTGGGGACAGATGTCCTTCTGGGGCGCGACCGTGATCACCAACCTGTTCAGTGCCATTCCCTATGTCGGTGAACATATCGCGATCTGGCTGTGGGGTGGCTTCAGCGTCGACAACCCGACCCTGAACCGGTTCTTCAGCCTGCATTATCTGCTGCCGTTCGTGATCGTCGCGGTGGTGTTCCTGCACGTGGTGGCTCTGCACATCACCGGTTCGAACAACCCGCTGGGGATCGACGTGAAGGGTCCGGCGGACACCGTGCCGTTCCACCCGTATTACGTGGTGAAGGACAGCGTGGGGATCTGCTTCTACCTGATCCTGTTCGCGTTCCTGGTGTTCTTCGCGCCGAACTATCTGGGCCATCCGGACAACTACATCCCGGCCAACCCGATGGTGACGCCTGCGCATATCGTGCCGGAATGGTACTTCCTGCCGTTCTATGCCATCCTGCGCGCCATCCCCGACAAGCTGGGCGGCGTGATTGCGATGTTCGGTGCGATTGCCGTGCTGTTCGTGGTGCCCTGGCTCGACCGCAGCAAGGTTCGCTCGCTGCGCTTCCGTCCGGTGACCCGCATCTTCTTCTGGCTGTTCTTCGTGACCTGCTTTGTGCTGGGTTACGCGGGTGGACAGCCGGCCGAAGGCGCATGGTTGCTGATCGCGCGCCTCGCCACAGCTTACTACTTCGCTTATTTCCTGGTGGTCCTGCCGCTGTGCAGCACGTTCGAGCCGACGCTGAAGCTGCCGGAAAGCATCAGTCAGGCCGTGATGGCCTCCAAGCCGATGATGGAGCGTGCATGATGCGCATTGCTGCTTATATCCTGATGGCCGCCATGGCCGTCTCTCCCTTCGCGGCCAAGGCCTCGGAAGGGGCGCATATCGAACACCAGACCTGGTCGTTCAGCGGGCTGTTCGGCACGTATGACCGTGCGGAACTGCAGCGCGGGTATCAGGTCTATCATGAAGTGTGCTCGTCGTGTCACTCGATGCACCTGATCGCGTTCCGTAACCTCGAAGAGCTGGGGCTGACGGAAGAACAGGTGAAGACCATCGCCGCCTCTGTCGAAGTGCAGGACGGGCCGAACGATGACGGCGAAATGTTCATGCGTCCGGGGCGTCCGTCGGATCGTTTCCCGCGTCGCTTCCCGAACGACCAGGCTGCACGCGCTGCCAATAACGGTGCGCTGCCGCCGGATATGTCGCTGATCACCAAGGCACGTGCGGGTGGGGCCGACTACATCTACTCGCTGCTGACCGGTTATCTCGACACACCGCCGGCCGGTGTGACGCTGAGCGACGGGATGCACTACAACACGGCGTTCCCGGGCAACCAGATCGCCATGGGCCGTCCGCTGAACGACGAACAGATCACCTATACCGATGGCACCAAGGCCACCACAGCGCAAATGGCGCGCGACGTGTCGGCCTTCCTGACCTGGGCGTCGGAACCGGAACTGGAAGTCCGCAAGTCGATGGGCTTAAAGATCATCCTGTTCCTGTTGGTGATGACCTGCGTGACGTATGCTGCGAAGCGTCGTCTGTGGGCCAACGTCCACTGATCTGCGTTGACATGACTGTCTGATGAATGGCCGCTTCGTGCGGCCATTCTCTTTTCGAGAGGGGATGCTGGGATGATCGAACCCGTGATTGGTATTCTGGGTGGGTCGGGTCTGTATGACATCGACGGGCTGGAAGACAAGCAGTGGAAGCGTGTGGAAACCCCCTGGGGCGATCCTTCGGATGAACTGCTGTTCGGGCGTTTGCACGGCGTGCAATGCGTGTTCCTGCCCCGTCATGGGCGCGGGCATTCTGTGTCTCCGTCGGAACTGAATTATCGTGCCAACATCGATGCGTTAAAGCGCGTCGGCGTGACGGATGTGCTGTCGCTCTCCGCCGTGGGATCGCTGCGTGCGGATCTGCCGCCGGGGCATTTCGTGATTGTCGATCAGTTCATCGATCGGTCGTTTGCGCGCGCCAAGACGTTCTTTACATCGGGCTGTGTTGCGCATGTGTCGGTCGCGCATCCGGTGTGTGCGCGGCTTGGCGATGCGCTGGAGCTATCCGCGCGCGAGATCGGGCTGGATGTCACGCGTGGCGGCACATATCTGGTGATGGAAGGTCCGCAGTTCTCGACCAAGGCCGAGAGCGAACTGTATCGCAGCTGGGGCGCCAGCGTGATCGGCATGACCAACATGCCCGAAGCAAAACTCGCGCGCGAAGCCGAGCTTTGTTATGCGACGGTGGCGATGGTGACGGACTTCGATTGCTGGCACCCCGATCACGATCACGTCACCGTGGATGCGGTTGTGAAAGTGCTGCTGGGTAACGCCGATAAAGCGCGCGCATTGGTGAACAATGTTGTGCCGCGCATCGGCCAGAAGCGTGATCTGTGCCCCGAAGGCTGCGATCGCGCACTTGAACACGCGATCATCACAGCGCCCGACAAGCGTGATCCTGCCCTGCTTGCGAAGCTCGATGCGGTTGCGGGACGGATGCTGAAAACATAACGCCCAACAACGCCCATAAACCCGCCTTGAATCTGCCGCGAACCGCGCCCACACCCCGGGCGCGGTTTTTCTTTGCACGCGTCGGTGTGCGTTTAAGGGTTCGTTAGAACGTGTTGATTGATGATGACCTTCTGATCAACGGCAACCATATGCACATGCGTAACGGTTCCATAGGAATGAAAAGATATAGTTCTTGTTCGATATGGAAAATTCTGGATTGCTTGAGTCTGTAGACGGAGGAAAACGCATGGCCGACATCATTTCCATCGACCAGCACCGCAAGGTTCAGAGCGCGCCCAAAGTCGTACGGGTATCGCGCAACAAGACCCGGCGTGCACGCATCAGCCGCAGTGTCATTCTGGAACGGCGCGCTGTGTTCCTGAATGAAATCCTGTTTGGCAGCGGCATGAACCGGACCGTCTGAAAAGACATCTTCCCAGCCGCGCCATCCCGTGCTTTGTGACGTCCGCGTTACTGCGAAAGGGACGGTCATGTTGAAGCTGGGGATCGTTGGCTACGGAATTATGGGCGAGCGCATGTTGCGGGCCGCCCGGGAACAGGCGGAAGACACGGTGGAGATCTCCGGTGTCTGGGATCCGTCCGATGCCGCCATGCAACGTCTTGCCGCAGAATTCCCCGATGTGACGCGCAGCACCAATCTGGAAGCGCTGATCGCCGGTGCGGATTGCGTGTATATCGCCTCGCCCCCCAACACACATCTGCAACATGCCGGCGCCGCGCTGGCCGCGGGCAAGTCCGTGCTGTGCGAAAAGCCGCTGGCGACCGACAGCAACGCCGCCCGCGATTTCGTGACCGCGAATCGCACCGCACGCGCCGCGGTGAATTTCCCGTTCGCGTCGTCCTACGCCGTCGAACGTCTGCGCCGCTGGATCGCTGAAGCGGTGATCGGCACGCCGCAGGAACTGACCATCAACGTCGCCTTCGCCCGCTGGCCGCGCGGCTGGCAGCACGACGCCGCCGGCTGGCTCGACGGCCGGGCCGAGGGCGGTTTCACGCGCGAGGTTGTCTCGCACTTCCTGTTCCTGTCGCGGCGCATGCTGGGCAAGTTGGTGCTGCATTCCGCCAACGTCACCTGGCCCACCGACGACAAAAGCGAACGTTCCATCCACGCCACGCTGACGGCAGGGAACGTCAACGTCACGCTGACCGGATCGATCGGCACAACGGACCAGGACGACACCAATCTGTGGGAATTGCGCGGCATGAAAGGCGCGGTGCGTCTGGTCGACTGGACCCGCGCTGAATATCTGCTGCCCAACGGCACCTGGCAGCCCGATCTGGGCGCGATCCCCAATGAACGCATGCGCCCGCTGACGCTCAAGCGTCAGTTGAATGGCGTCGTCCGCATGACCGAGGGCGAGCTGCATCATCTGGCAACATTGCAGGAAGCGCTCGACGTGCAGACCATTGTCGAGGCGATCCTGCAAAGCTGAAAAAGCAGACATCCGGCGCTGAATTGTGATACCACGCGGATGAGGAAGGCGTGTTTCGCCTTCGCAACCGAGGATTGATACCGATGCGCCTGGATGGCCCCGAGAGTCAGAACGTTGAAGATCGCCGCAGCCAAGGTGGCGGTGGTGGTTTTCGTTTTCCGGGACGCGGCGGCTTTCCCGGTGGTGGAGGCGGTCCGCGCTTTGCCGTCGGCGGTGGTCTCGGCACGATTGCCATCATCCTGATCGGGCTGTTCCTGGGCTTCGACCCGTCCGCGTTTCTGGGCGGTGGCAGCACGCAGCAATCCTACATGCCGCAGGAACAGGTATTGGCCCCGCAACGCGCCGGACAGAGCGACGCCGCGCGCCGCTTCATCGCGCAGGTGCTGGGCGAGACCGAACGCGTCTGGACGGAAGAATTCCAACGCTCGGGCCGCACGTATGAAAAGCCGTTGCTGGTGCTGTTCTCGGGCGCGACCCGTTCGGGCTGCGGCTATGCGCAGGCGCAGACCGGCCCGTTCTATTGCCCGGCCGATCACCGGATCTATATCGATCTGACCTTTATGGACCAGCTGCTCGGCAGTCTCGGCGCGAAGGGCGACTTTGCCGCCGCCTATGTCCTCGCGCATGAAGTCGGGCATCACGTGCAGAACCTGATGGGCGTGCTGCCCCGCGTCGACGCCATGCGTCAGCGTGCGAGCGAAACCGACGCCAACCGCCTCGGCGTGCGGGTCGAGCTGCAGGCCGACTGTCTGGCTGGCATCTGGGCCAACCGTATCCGCCAGCGCGTGCTGGAAGCCGGCGATCTGGAAGAAGGCCTGCAAGCCGCAGCCGCCGTCGGCGACGACCACATCCAGCGCCAGCAGCAAGGCTATGTGCAACCCGAAAGCTTCACCCACGGCAGCTCCGCCCAGCGCGTCGGCTGGTTCCGCCGCGGCCTGGAACAGGGGCGCATCGATGCGTGCGACACGTTCGCGACGCAGAACCCGTAAGACGCAGGGCGCTGCCCTGCACCCGCCAGGAGGCTACGGCCTCCTGGACCTGCGGTTTACTTAAGGAAATCCGGATATGAAAACGGGGGCGTTTGGCCCCCATTTTCATATCCGGACTCTAAAAGGTATCCCCGGCAGGGGGGTGGGGACAGCGTCCCCACGTCTCACCCGCGCAGCGCAGCGCCCGTGCTCTTCGCGACGGCCGCGATCACCTTGGTGCAGACCGCTTCGATCTCGGGGTCGGTCAGGGTGTGGTCGCGGGGTTGCAGGGTGACTTCGATGGCGATCGACTTCTTGCCCGCCTCGATCTTGTCGCCTTCGTACAGGTCGAACAGCGATACGTTGGCGATCAGGTTGCGTTCGGCACCCTTGGCAGCGCGCAGAATGGCTTCGGCGGTGATGTCGCGTTCGACGACGAAGGCGAAGTCACGCTTCAGCGGCTGGAAGGCGGGCAGATCGGGGGCGGTCTTTTTCTTCCGCTTCGGATCGGCGATGACGTCCAGATACACTTCAAACGCGGCGGCCTGCGGCAGGTCGAGCGCTTCCAGCACCCGCGGATGCAGTTCCCCGAACGTGGCGACGATGGTTTTCGGCCCCTGGCGCACCACGCCCGAACGGCCCGGGTGATAGAAGCCTGGCGCATCGGTGGTGACGGTCAACGATTCCATTGGCACGCCCAGCGCGGCGAGCATCGCCCACACATCGGCTTTCACGTCCATGGCGTCCACACCGCGCGCGGGGGCAATCCACGAACGCGGGGTAATGCCGGTGCGCAGACCTGCCGCGACCAATATCTGCCCGGTGGCCGATGCGTCGATCCATGCGGGGCCAACTTCGGCCAGCGCCACATGCGTGTAACCGCGTGCGGCATTGCGCGACGCCGCCTGCGCCAGCGTGGCGAGCGGGGTGGGCCGCAGCTGGTCCAGATCTGCCGCGATCGGGTTGGCGAGTGTCAGTGCATCGGGTGTATTGCCGAACAGTGCGGCGCGCGATTTCTCGGTGAACGAGAAGGTCACGCATTCCGCAAACCCACGTGCCGCGAGTGTGCGACGCGCCAGTGCCGTGCGTGCCTGACGGGCATTCAGCGTGGCTGCCGGGACAGCGCCTGCGCGGGGGAGGGAGACCGGTTCGATCTGGTCCAACCCATGGATACGCAGCACTTCTTCCAGCAGGTCGCATTCCGCTTCCACGGCGGCACAGCCTTCGCGAGCCTTGGTGGCGCGTTCGGCGGGCAGCGTCGGGTCCAGATCGAGCAGGATCGGCGCGGCCACATCGTTACGCCACGAGGGAACCGCGACGGTCACGCTGTCGGCCGTGCGCGCTTTGGTCGCGAAGCCCAGGCGGTTCAGCACGTTCACTGCGTCATCCGCAGCGATGGTTGCGCCACCCAGTCCGGCGATGCGTTCGAACCGCAGCGTGGCATCGCGCGCCATGTCGGGCAGTGCGCCTGCACTGACGACAGTGGACGCTTCACCGCCGCACAGATCGATGATCATCGCGGTGATCGCATCCAGACCCGGTGCCATCATCGCTACATCGATGCCGCGTTCGAAGCGCGCGCGGGCGTCGGTGTGGATGCCGTGACGGCGACCGGTGGTGGCCATGCGGATCGGGTCGAACAGGCCGATTTCGATGAACACATCGGTGGTGTTCTCGTCGCAGCTTGTGCGTTCACCGCCGATGATGCCCGCGATACTATCGGCACTCCGTGCATCGGTGATCACCAGATCATCCGCGCCGGGGGCGTAGCTCTTACCGTTCAGCGCGGCGAATTCTGTGCCGGTGCCGGGGCGCATGGTCAGCGTGTTGCCCTGCACCTTGTTTACGTCGAACACGTGCGAGGCGCGGCCCAGATCGTGGGTGAACAGGTTGGTGATATCGACCAGCGCGTTGATCGGACGAAGACCGACCGCCAGCAACCGTTCCTGCAACCAGCGCGGCGAGGGCGTGTTCTTCACCCCACGCACCGTGCGCCCGATCACATACGGGCACGCGATAGCATCTTCCACTTTCCAGACGATGCTGGACGGGAACGCCTCCTTGATCGCCGGCGCGGGCAGGGGCTTCAGTGCGCCCAGCCCGGCTGCCGCCAGATCGCGCGCGATGCCGCGCACGGACAGCGCGTCGCCACGGTTTGGTGTGACGGAGATTTCGATCACCGGATCGTCCAGCCCGGCCCACTTGGCATAATTCATACCGAGCGGTGCATCGGGCGGCAGATCGATAATGCCTTCGTGATCTTCGCCAAGGCCAAGCTCGCGCATCGAGACGAGCATCCCGGCGCTTGCCACGCCACGGATCTCGCCCACTTTCAGCGTGATGCCGGTGCCGGGCACAAACGCGCCTGCGGGGGCAAACACCGCCTTCATGCCGGTGCGCGCATTCGGTGCACCGCAGACGACCGAGACCAGATTGCCGTCACCCGGATCGACCTTACACGCACGCAGGCGGTCGGCGTTCGGGTGCTGCACGGCTTCCACCACATGCGCGATGGCGAATGGTGCCAGCGCCGCGCCGCGGTCTTCGATGGCTTCCACTTCCAGCCCGATGTTGGAAAGCGTGCGTTCAATGGTGGCGAGATCGGCATCCGTTTCCAGATGGGTCTTCAGCCAGGACAGGGTGAACTTCATGGTCTCACACCCCCTCGTGCAGCATGGCCGGAGCCAGTGAATTGAAACCGTAATGGCGTAACCAGCGAATATCGCTCTCGTAGAAGGTGCGCAGATCGGGAATGCCGTGCTTCAGCATCGTCACGCGCTCGATCCCCATGCCGAAGGCAAAGCCCTGCCATTCGCGCGCATCCAGCCCGCAATTGGCCAGTACGCGCGGATGCACCATGCCGCTGCCGAGGATCTCCAGCCAGTCGCCGCCACCGCCCAGTTCGCCGGTTTTGCGGTTCCAGCCGATATCGACTTCCATCGACGGTTCGGTGAATGGGAAGTAGCTGGAGCGGAACCGCACCGGCAGGTTCGAGATACCAAAGAAGCTGCGCAGGAAATCGATCAGGCAGCCCTTCAGATGGCCCAGATGGATGCCCCGGTCGATCACCAGTCCCTCGACCTGATGGAACATCGGCGAATGCGTGGCATCGTGATCGGCGCGATAGGTGCGGCCGGGGGCGATGATGCGGATCGGCGGTTCCTCGCCCACCATGGTGCGGATCTGCACCGGGGACGTATGTGTGCGCAACACCAGGCGTTTATCGTCGCGCAGACCGGGCATGTAGAACGTGTCCATGTCCTGGCGCGCCGGGTGATGGGCGGGAATGTTGAGCGCACCGAAATTGCGCCATTCGTCTTCCACGTCCGGTCCTTCGGCGATCTTGAATCCCATCGCGCCGAAGATCGCCGCCATTTCTTCCATGGTGCGCGAGATCGGGTGCACGAAGCCGGTGCCCTCGGGGCGCGGCGGCAGGGTGACGTCCATGCGTTCGGTGGCGAGCTTCGCGTCCAGCGCCGCCGTTTCCAGCACGGCCTTGCGCGCTTCGATCGCGTCGTTCAGCACGGTCTTCAGCGCGTTCAGGGCCGCGCCGCGTTCCTTGCGTTCCTCGGGCGTCGCCTTGCCCAGGTCTTTCAGCATCGCGGTCAGCGTGCCGTTCTTGCCCAGCGTGGCAACGCGCACGGCATCCCAGGCGCGCAGATCGGTTGCGGCGGCAAGGGCTGCGTCGGTTTCGGTTTTCAGGGCGTCGAGATCTTGGGCCAAGGGAGTCCTCCAGCACGTCGAATAGAAAAGGGCCGCCCACAGCGCGGGCGGCCCTTTGTCAGATCACTTCTTCCGTGGTCGGGAAGCGGATCAGGCCAGGGCGGCCTGCACCTTCTTCACGATGGCACCGAATGCCTGCGGATCGTCGAACGCAATGGCCGACAGCACCTTGCGGTCCATTTCGATCCCGGCCTTCTTCAGGCCATGGATGAACTGGCTGTACGACAGGCCATGCTCGCGCGTGGCGGCGTTGATGCGCTGGATCCACAGACCGCGGAATTCGCGCTTCTTGACGCGACGGTCGCGATACGCATAGCGCAGCGCCTTTTCCATCCGCTCCATCGCAATGCGATAGTTGGTGGACGACTTGCCGCGATAGCCCTTGGAGAGCTTGAGAACTTTTTTGTGACGGGCGTGTGTGGTAACGCCCCGCTTTACACGTGCCATGGGTAATTACCTCTCTATTAAAGCCCGTAAGGGGCCCACTGCTTCACAGTGATCCCGTCCATCGGCGTCAGCACATTGGTGCGACGATTCTGGCGCTTGGACTTGGGCGAGCGGTTACCCAGGCAGTGACGCTTGCCGGCGGCGCCGGCCTTGACCTTGCCGGTCGCGGTGATTTTGAAGCGCTTTTTGACGGCGGACTTCGTCTTCATCTTGGGCATTTTGTACTCCTTCGGTTCATAGTCTGGCGGCTGGGCATGCCCTACAGGCCCAGCGCGCACGCGAAGGGGGCGTATAGCGGCTCCTTAACGGCGGTGCAACAGGGGTTTGCACGGATTACGCATGGACCGGGGCCGGATCGCGCCATATATAGGCATCATGCGTGCGAAATTCTGGAAAATGCATGGGCTGGGGAACGATTTCGTCGTGTTCGACGACCGTGCCGCCACCCTGAACCTGACGCCCACCCGGATTGCCGCCCTGGCCAACCGGCGGACGGGGATCGGCTGCGACCAGTTCATTACCCTCGAGAAACCGTCTGCCGGGGCGGATGTGTTCATGCGCATCCACAACCCGGACGGCTCTGAATCCGGCGCCTGCGGTAACGCGACACGCTGCGTGGCTGAGCTGATCGGGGCCGAGCTGGGGCAGGACCAGATCGGCGTGCGCACCATCGCGGGCGATCTGTCCGCGCTGCGCCGCCCGGACGGGCTGGTCGCGGTCGATATGGGCAAGGCGCTGCTGGACTGGGCGGACGTGCCGCTGGCACGCGCGATGGACACGCTGCACCTGCCGTTACCGGGCGATCCGGCTTCGTGCTCGATGGGCAATCCGCACGCGACGTTCTTTGTGGACGATCTGGCGACAGCCCAGCCCGAGGCACGCGGCCCGTCGCTGGAGAACGATCCGCTGTTTCCGCAGCGCGCGAATATCGGGTTTGCGCAGATTCTGGCCCCGGACCGCATCCGCCTGCGGGTGTGGGAACGCGGCGCGGGGCTGACTCTGGCGTGTGGCACCGGTGCTTGCGCCACGCTGGTCAACGCGCATCGGCGCGGGCTGGCGGAACGCGCGGCGACCGTCATCGTCGATGGTGGCGAGATGCATATCGCCTGGCGTCCCGATGGGCACGTGGTGATGACCGGCTCGGTCGCCACCTCGTTCATTGGCGAGACCGATCTGGACACTTACCCGCAATGACCGTCGATGTTGTGACCTTCGGCTGCCGCCTGAACGCGGTGGAGTCCGAGGCGATGAAGAACCTGGCGGGTGAGGCCGGATGTTCGGGCATCATCGTGTTCAACACCTGCGCCGTCACCGGCGAGGCAGAGCGCCAAGCGCGGCAGGCCATTCGCCGTGCGCATCGCGACAATCCGGACAAGCAGATCGTCGTCACCGGCTGTGCCGCGCAGATCGCGCCCGAGACCTGGGCCACGCTGCCCGGCGTGGCGCGCGTGCTGGGCAATGCCGACAAGCTGAAGCCCGAGTCCTGGCGCAGTACCGAGAGCATCGTCTCGGACATCATGCAGGCCAAGGAAACCGCGGGTCATCTGGTCACCGAATTTTCCGGCCGGGCGCGTGCATTTTTGCAGGTGCAGCAGGGCTGCGATCATCGCTGCACGTTCTGCGTGATCCCGTATGGGCGCGGCCCCAGCCGGTCTGTGCCGATGGGCGAGATCGCCACCCAGATGCGCGCCCTGATCACACAAGGCTTTAACGAGGTTGTGCTGACTGGCGTCGACATCACCGCCTATGGCCCCGACCTGCCGGGCGCGCCGACTCTGGGCCAGATGGTAAAGCGGCTGCTGGCCTGTGTGCCGGAACTGAAGCGTTTGCGTTTGTCCTCGCTGGACCCGGCCGAGATGGACGACGATCTGTGGCGGCTGATTGCCGAGGAAGAACGCCTGATGCCGCATCTGCATCTGTCGGTGCAGGCGGGCGACAACATGATCCTGAAACGCATGAAGCGCCGCCATTCGCGCGACGATGTGTTTCGCTGTGTCGAACGTGCGCGCACGCTGCGCCCCGGCATGGCGTTCGGTGCCGACATCATCGCCGGTTTCCCGACCGAGACGGACGAGATGTTCGAGAATTCGCTGAAGCTGGTGCAGGACGCGGAGCTGACTTTCCTGCATGTGTTTCCGTATTCCGCGCGCCCCTCGACCCCGGCGGCGCGCATGCCGCAGGTACCAGGCGATATAAGGCGTGTGCGGGCTGCAGCGCTGCGTGAAGCAGGGGCAGTGAATGCGGCGAAATTCGCGGCCTCGCGCGTGGGGGCCGAAGCGGACGTGCTGGTTGAACGCGACGGTACGGGCCACAGTGAACACTTCGTGCCGGTGCGCGGCGTGAATGCGCCCGAGGGCACGATTGCACGTGTGCGCATCGCCTCGGCGGACGGTGATACATTGGTGGCTGGCTGAAAGATCATGTCCGGATTTCCCGGGAAGCAGCCTGTCAATGTCACGGGGACCTTGAATGTCCGGTTGCGGCCCCTGCGTCACACCGATATCGAGGACGCGTTCGATCGGGCGATGAAGCAGCACGGGCATGGCGCACGGGTAACAGGGGGCGGCACGTCGCTCACGCCGCAGGGCGAGATCTCCGCCTGCCATATCGAGATCGAACTCGATGATCTGTCCGACGCACTGATCATGGCGGTAACCGGCACGCTGACGGCGTTGCAGATGCCGAAAGGGTCGTATCTGACCGTGCCGCCGGGGCGCCGCATCGACTTCGGTGTGCGGGAAGGTCTGGCGTTGTATCTGGATGGCACCGATCTGCGAGATGCTGATCATGTCTTTGCGGAATGTGCCCGGCTGCTGGGGGACGCAGGCAGTGTCGACAGCCACTGGACCGGCAAGCAGGAAACTGCGCTCTACATGTATGGGGCTGATTTTCGGATCATGATGGACCGTTTGCAGGAGTATCCTCTGTGCCGGAAATGCCGTATCGAACAGATTGCATGAAGATGGTTTTGACAGGGGTCTGAACGTATGGCGCTCGGCGGTTTTTTTACGCGGCTGAAACAGGGCCTGTCGCGCAGTACACAGAAGATCACGCAGGGCATCGGCGACCTGTTCACCAAGCGCAAGCTGGACGACGCGGCGCTGGAGGAACTGGAAGACACGCTGATCGCGGCCGACCTTGGCGCGAAGGTCGCCGCCGGGATCGTCGCCGAATTCCGCCGCACGCGCTTCGGCAAGGAAGTGACCGGCGAGGAAATCCGTGAAGCTCTGGCCGAACAGATCACCGCCATTCTGGAACCCGTGGCAAAGCCTTTGCTGTTCAACCGCGCGCATGCGCCGCATGTGCTGCTGATGTGCGGCGTGAACGGCACCGGCAAGACCACCACGATCGGCAAGCTGGCGCTGCATCTGCACGAGGAAGGCATGAAGCCGATGCTGGTGGCGGGCGACACATTCCGTGCTGCTGCCGTCGAACAATTACAGGTTTGGGGCCAGCGCACCGGCGCCGAAGTGATCTCGGGCGCGCCCGAGGCGGATTCCGCCGGGCTGGCGTTCGATGCGCTGGTGCAGGCGAAGCGTCAGGGCGCCGATGTACTGATGATCGACACCGCCGGCCGCCTGCACAACAAGCAGGGGCTGATGGACGAACTGCGCAAGGTTATCCGCGTGCTGAAGAAACAGGACGCCGCGGTGCCGCACGACACGGTGCTGGTGCTCGACGCCACCACCGGCCAGAACGCGCTGCAGCAGGTGAAAGTGTTCCGCGAGATGGTCGATGTGACCGGGTTGATCGTCACCAAGCTGGACGGTTCGGCCAAGGGCGGCATCGTCGTGGCGCTGGCGCAGGAATTCGGTCTGCCGGTGCATGCGGTGGGCGTGGGCGAGACGGCGAACGACCTGCGTCCCTTCGATGCACGGGACTTTGCGCGCGGTCTGGTTGGTCTGAACTGAGTGCTGCGTCTTCTGCGCCGTACCGCGCTGGGGCTGCTATCCGTTGTGCTGCTGTATGCGGCTCTGGCGCTGGTGTTGGGGCTGGTGCCGCGCAACCGCGATTTCCGCGAGAGTGATGACGGGATCGAGATCTGGCTGACCACCAACCGCGTGCATGCCGCGCTGGTGCTGCCACGCCGCACGGATGTGATTGACTGGGGCGATATTTTCCCGCCCGCCGACACGCTGATGGGCACGCCGCAGCCCGGTGTCGAATGGGTGTCCATCGGGTGGGGGGCCCGCACGTTCTTTCTGCAAACGCCACGCTGGAGCGATCTGTCGTTGGGCGCCGTCCTGACGGCGTTGTCGGGGCAGGGGGGCGCGGCGCTGCATGTTGCCCATACCTGGGTGCCGCGGGATGGGCGCAGGATCAGGCTGTCGGTGGCTGCCTATACACGGCTGGTGTCATCCATCCGGGCCAGCGTGCAGATGGAGAATGGGCAGGCGCGGCAAATTCCCGAAGCCCGGTATGGCTACGGCGATGCCTTTTACGAAGCGCATGGCAGCTATTCGCCGATCTTCACCTGTAACCAATGGGTGCGCGACGCCTTGGCGTGGGCCGGTGTGCGGGTTCCGGTCTGGGCGCCGTTCGATCAGGCGCTGTTCTGGCAGTTGCGCAACTGATATGAAGTTGCGTCAGGGCAAAGTTCTGCAGGTATTCGGCATATATTAACCCACCAAGGTATTTATCCGGATCTCTTGGACGAACACGCGCAGTCCCCGTATATGGGGGCAAAATTCTATCACAATGGAGACTGTCCATGACTAAAGCTTCCACACCGGCGCGCCGCGTTACCGTTACTGCGATTGCGGGGGACGGTATCGGGCCTGAAGTAATGGGCGCGACCAAGCGCATCCTGGCGGCTGCCGGGGCGCAGGTGGACTGGGAAGATGCCGAAGCGGGCGCGGAAGTCTTCAAGAAGGGCATTCCCACCGGCGCACCGCAGGAAACACTGGACTCGATCGGCCGCACGGGTATTGCGCTGAAGGGTCCGCTGGAAACCCCGGTCGGCTTTGGTGAAAAATCCGCCAACGTCACGCTGCGCAAATTCTTCGAGATGTACGGCAACATCCGCCCGGTGAAGGAACTGCCGGGCATCAAGACCCCGTATTCGGGCCGCGGCATCGACATGGTGATCGTGCGCGAAAACGTGGAAGATCTGTACGCCGGGATCGAACACATGCAGACGCCGGGCGTGGCCCAGTGCCTGAAGCTGATCTCGGACGTGGGCTGCGAACGCATCCTGCGTCTGGCCTTTGCGCTGGCGAAGGCCGAAGGCCGCGACAATCTGGCCTGCGCGACCAAGGCCAACATCATGAAGATGACGGAAGGCATGCTGAAGCGCGTGTTCGAACGCGTCGGCCCCAGCTATCCGGACATCAAGCAGACTCACATGATCGTCGATAACTGCGCACACCAGATGGTGATCGCGCCGGAACAGTTCGACGTGGTGGTGATGACCAACATGAATGGTGACATCCTGAGCGATCTGGCCGCCGGTCTGGTGGGCGGTCTGGGTGTTGCGCCGTCGGCCAATATCGGCGACCGCGCCGCGATGTTCGAAGCTGTGCATGGATCGGCCCCGCAGATCGCCGGCAAGAACCTGGCGAACCCGACGGCGCTGCTGCTCTCGGCCGTGATGATGCTGCGTCATGTGGGCGACTTCGCGACGGCGGAAAAGGTCGAGCAGGCGGTTTACGTCACGCTGGAAGAAGGCAAGAACCTGACGGGCGATATCGCGCCGCGCGGGCAGGGGGTTGGCACCGATGCATATGTCGGGCAGGTGATCTCGAACCTGGGTCGCACATCGCGCTTTGCGGCACCGCGCGCCTATAACCGGTTCGAGCTGCCGGTCTGGGCCGACAAGACCCACCACATCGAACCGAAGACCCGCGAACTGGTTGGGGTCGACGTGTTTATCGAAAGCCCGCTGACCGCCGATGCGCTGGGCGCGTCGCTGGCCGGTCTGGTTGAAGGAAGCGGGTTCAAACTGCAGTCGTTGGGGAATCGCGGGGCGCAGGTTTGGCCGGCAACCGGGGGGCAGACCTACATGGTGGACCACTTCCGGGCCAGATTCTTGCTACAGCAGGCAACAAATACCCAGGCTGAAGGTGAAATTTCAAATCTTTTGAGCCGGATCAGTGCCAAGCATATCTGGATGCATGTAGAAAAACTCCAACGTTTTGAAGGGGAAGACGGTTTCGCCAAATCCCAGGGCGAAGCCTGAGTTAATTTCCCCTAAAAAATAGGCTTGCCCAACCCGTCAGGTTTGGCATGCTGTTCTCCTGTGCCGAGCACATACCGCCGGTTTAGGGGGAAATAACGTCCCGAAAAGGGAGAACCCATAAGGGTTTACGCGCCGCGAATTGCTTTCGCGGCGCGTTTTTTGTGCGGATTAGTTTGCTATGACAGATAGCGGGCCTCAGTCGATCCGTAGATTTAACCGTTGCACCATCTCCTGCTCATAGCGGCTGCGTTCGGAGATGAAGGCCGTGTATTGCGCGGTGTCGAGATACTGTTCCGGCATATCGAACTGGTTGCGCACGGTCACGTTGGACTGGCTGAACAGCGCGGTCTTGAATGCATCGTGGAGTACCCGCACCACGGCCGGGTCCATGCCCTTCGGTCCGGAAATCCCATAGGGCGAGGTCACCACAACATCGTGCCCAAGTTCCTTCAGCGTCGGGACATTCGGGAAGCGCTGTACACGCTCGGCGTTCCAGACGGACAGCACGCGCATCTGCCCGCCTTCCACATGCGGTGCCCAGGCCGATGCATCGGCAATGCAGCTGACCTCGCCCGACAGCACGGCGGTCACCCCATCGCTGGTGCCGCGATAGGGAACATGGGTGAGTTCTACGTTCTCGCGCTTCTGCAGGTCCTCCATGGCCAGATGGTTGGTGGTGCCGATCCCGCTGGTTGCATAGGTCAGCTTGTGCGGATTGGCGCGTGCGTCGGCCATGAATTCCTGCCAGGTCCGGTATGGACTGTCGGCCTTCACGGCGAGGCCGTACATCCAGCCGCACAGACGCAGGATATGGGTGAAGTCGGTCACCGCATTCCATGGCGCCTGCCGCATCATGAAGGGGCGGCGCACGATCGACAGATGCATCTGCCCGACCGTGTAACCATCCGGCTTGGCCGTGGCGAGCGGTTGCACATGCAGTGTTCCGCCGCCGCCGGTCCGATTCTCGATCACTACCGGCTGGCCGAGCGTCTGCTGGGCGGCTTCCGCCAGCGATCGCATCTGCACGTCGGATGATGATCCGGCACTCCACGGCACGAACAGCTTGACCGGATGCGCCGGAAAGCGGCTCTGCGACAAGGCTGGCGCGGCAAGTGCCAGCCCTGCCAGCCCAAGCGTCGAGCGCCGCGAAATTTTCGGATTGATGGACATGATTGTTCCCCCCCTTTTTGTTTTTGTAGATGTCCGGTTGGTCGTCAGAGACTGCTATCTGACGCGGCTGTTCGCCAGCATTTTTTCTGTGTTTTGTGCGCCAGCTTCCGAAGACATCCACAGCATGGAATAGCTTACGGCATGTAACTGCCGCCGCCGACATCAATGGTTGTGCCGCTGAGATAACTGGCGGCGTCGGAGGCGAGGAAATGCACCACCTCGGCCACTTCCTCCGGCTCACCCAAGCGGGCGAGGGGAATGCGCGAGATGTAAGCCTCGTTCGTGCCGGGGGCCGCGCCTGCCACCATGTCGCTGTTGATGCGGCCGGGGGCCACGCTGTTCACGGTGATATTGAACGCTCCCAATTCGGCCGCCAGCGTGCGCGCAAATCCCATCAGCCCGGTTTTCGAGGTTCCGTAATACGCGCCGGTGATCGTGCTGGGGGTGCGGGCGGCCTGGCTGGTCATCATCACGATGCGGCCCCAGCCGCGCTTCTTCAGCACCGGGATTGCCGCGCGCGACAGCATGAACGGGCCGGTGAGGTTCACATCCATCACGCGTCGCCATTCATCGGTTGGAATATCCTCGATCAGGCGCTTGCGGCCATCGACCTTGGGCGAGATCCCCGCATTGTTCACCAGCACGCCGAGCGAGGACCACCAGTCCCCCAACGTCTCGGGCAGCGCCGTGATGGCGGCTTCATCGGCCACATCCAGCTTGATGGCACGCGCCTGATGCCCATCGGCGCGGATGGCGGCTGCTGTGTCTTCAACCTTGTCCAGCACATCGGCCAGCACAACGGGATGCCCCGCCGCGGCCAGGCGGCGCGCAATCGCCGCCCCAAGGCCACGGGCAGCGCCGGTGACAAGGGCGGTGCGGTCTGAATTGCTCATGGGATCAGGATCACCTTGCTGGCGGCGCGCTGGCGGGCGAGTTCAAACCCCTCCAGGCCGCGGTCGAGGGGGAGCCGATGTGTAATCATCGGCCGGAAATTTTCGGGATCGCGGGCGATCAGCGCGATCACCCGTTCCCACGTTTCGTGCTTCGAGCTGTGCGAGGCACGCAGCTGATGGCGATTGCGTACAAACACGGTCAGCGGCAGCGACAATGGTTCGGGATGAATCCCCGCCGCTACCAGCACACCGCCGCGTTTCAGCACCGGCAAGGCATCGGTGATCGAGGCTGGGTGTCCGGTTGCCTCCAGCACCACATCCACCGGATGCCCGCCGGTGCGGGCCAGCACCTGTTCGGCCAGCGGGCCATCGGCCACGTCGATCAGGTCGGTGAAGCCCAGGTCGCGCAGCACGGCGAAGCGTGGTTCATCGGCACGTCCCACGACGATCACCCGGCCCGCCCCCGCCGCGCGCGCCATCAGCGCCAGACCCTGCCCGATGGTGCCGGGGCCGAGCACCAGCACCGTATCGCCCAGCGTCACATCGCCCACCAGCACGGCATCCGCCGCGACGGATAACGGCTCCACCAGCGCGCCCAGTTCCGCATCTACATTATCGGGCAGCGCCAGCAGACTGCCGGCTGGCACCGTGACCAGCGACGCGAATGCTCCATTCACCGTCAGCCCCAGGCTGAGGCGCGGCACATCGATACGCGGATCGCCCGGCCACGCCACCTTGCCGTCGCCGCGATAGACGGCGGGATGCACCGCCACGCGCGTGCCCACGGCAATGCGCACGCCGGGGCCGGTTTCCACGACAAGGCCCGCGAATTCGTGCCCCATGATGACCGGCAGATACGGTTCCAGATGGCCGTAACCGTCGGTCCATTCAAAGGCGTGCACATCGCTGCCGCAGATACCCACCGCTTCCACCCGCACCAGCGCCTCGCCGGGGCCGGGTGGTGGCGCGTCGGGGACGTCGAGCGCATCCAGCCCGAACCCCGCGCGCATCTTGCATAGTGCCAGCATGTTAGAACGGCTCCGGGTATTTTCCGTGGAAGATGGTCAGCGGCGGCTTGGCGTTGGGGTCGGTCATCACCTCGATCAATGTGGGCTTGCCGGAAGCAAATGCGGCGTCCAGCGCGGGGCCGAGATCCTCGCCGCGTTCAACGCGCACGCCCGCAATCTTGCAGGCGCGGGCGATGGCGGCGTGATCGACCTCGGCGAAGTCGCAGGCGATGGTGTGGTCGCCGAACTTCACCGTCTCGGCGTGTTTCTGGAAGCCGAGGATGCCGTTGTTCAGCACCACGACGGTGACCGGCAGTTGCAGGCGGTGCAGGGTTTCCAGCTCGGCCCAGGAATGCCCGAACCCGCCATCGCCGCACAGGCAGACCACGCGCTTGTCGGGTGCTGCCGCCTGCGCGCCGATCGCCAGCGGCACACCCCAGCCCAGCCCCGCCAGACCGCGCGGGCTGAGGAAACGTTGCCCGGCGCGTTTGGCCGTCATGTAGATGTTGATCCAGTTTGACGAATACGACGCATCCGCCACCATGATGCCATCGGCGGGCAGGCGCTTGTCGATCTCGGCCGCGATGCGTTCGGGCCGCACCGGGCCACCGTTGCGGGTGGTGACGTCGGCCACCAGTTTGCGCCAGTTGGCAATTGCGGCGGAGATCTGGGTTTCCACTGTGCTGCGGGCGTTCGTGCGGGCGGTGAGGTCCAGCTTGCGGATCGCATCACGCAGGGCAGCCAGCGTCAGCTTCGCGTCGCCCACCAGACGCAGCGCTTCGTAGTTGCGGCCGATCTCCAGCGGGTCGGGGTCGATATGGATGAAGGTTGCGTCGCGCGGATACAGCGTCCAGCTATCAGTGCCGTTCTGGTTGGTGCGGTTGCCGACCAGCAGCACCACATCGGCCTGTTCGATCAGCGGGCGCATGTCGCGGGTGCGCGCGCCGAGGCCCATCGTGTTGCCGACCACGCCCAGCGACAGCGGGTGATTTTCGTCCACGCTGCCCTTGCCCATGAAGGTGGTGGCAACCGGCAGATGTGCGTCCTGTTGCAGCGCGGCCAGTTCCGCCGCCGCGTCCGACAGATGCACGCCGCCCCCGGCGATGATCAGCGGGCGTGCAGCCTTGGCGAGCAGGGAAGCGGCCTCGGCAATGCGGCTGGGGTCGGCCAGTGTGCGGTCCAGCGGGAAATGCCCGTGATTGGCGCGCCGCTGCGATGAGGCGGTGGCTTTTTCCAGCAGTAGATCGGCGGGGACCAGCAGCACGGCGGGGCCGGGGCGGCCGGATGTGGCGGCGGTGAACGCCATGTCCACATAATCGTCCAGACGATCGGCCCGGTCGATCCGGCGCACGAACTTGGCTACCGGGTCGAACATGCGGATGTGGTCGAGCTCCTGAAACGCGTTCTTGTCCACGCTGTCGCGGGTGACTTCCTGCACCAGTGCGATGATCGGCACGCTGGCCTTCATCGCCTCGGCCAGCGGCGGCACCAGCAATGTGGCGGCGGGGCCGTTCTGCGCGGTGACCACGCCCACCTTGTGCGAGATGCGCGCATACCCATCGGCCATGGTGCCGCCCATGTTTTCCTGCCGGTAGACGGTCTGCTCGATCCCCGCATGTGGCGCGGCCAGATGAAACGCCGAGGGCAGGCTCTGCCCGAAGGTGATGGTGACCCCGTGGCGCGCGAAGGCTTCCGCCAGACGCAGGGCAACGGTGACATTGGGGAGGACGGTGCTGTCAGGCATGAAGGCTTCCCATCGCAGTTTTGTGATTTGCTATATCAAATGTCGCATACTCATATCGGTCAAGTGGGTTTCTGAATTTCGGTGAGTTTCCAACGAAAACGGCTTCCGGAAAATTGTTCCGGAAGCCGTTGGATACTCAACTCTGGATGTGTCTGCCGTTACCAGCAACAGTGCCGCCCTTGGGCGAACCCAGGGCGGCGAGGTTGGTTAGGCAGGAGTTTCTTTATTTTTGTTCTGTCCGAAACCCCTCAGGCGGGGTTAGCCGATGGTCGGCGTATCGGTGGTTTCCACACTCCGTTCGGCAGCGGCCTGGGCGGCCAGGGCACGGGCCATCTGGCTCAGCGCTTCCTGGTGCTTTTCATTGTCGATCGCGGCGAAGTTGCGGGCCAGTTCCAGGCACATGCGCTGACGCGGGGTGGCTTCCTGCTTGCTGACATCGACCGCCAGACCTTCGAAGAACCAGCTCACCGGCACGCTGAGCACCTGGGCGATTTCATACAGACGGCCGGCCGAGATGCGGTTCAGGCCGCGTTCGTATTTATGCGCCTGCTGGTAGGTAACACCAATCATGCGGGCCAGCTGCTGCTGCGACAGGCCCATCATGATGCGGCGTTCGCGGATGCGCGTGCCGACGTGGCGGTCGGCATTGCTGGCGCGCAGCGGCATGCGCGGGCCTTCATGTGTGGTGGGGATCGGCGCCGTCGTTGTACCCGTGGTGGTGTTCAGGTTGGTGGTCATCGTCATTCTCCAGTGTGAGTTTCCAATTAGAGAATGACGCCCAGGGCGAATGGTTCCGACGAACTCGTATTTTTTTCAAAAAAAATTTACCGGCGTGCAAAGGAGCAGGGGGCGGCGGGCTGTGAAACCGCTCCTATCCTTTTTTGGTCAGGCTGGCGATCTGGCGCTGAAGGTCCTCAATCTGGGCCTTAAGTTTATGGATCTCTACGGTTTCTTGTGCAGGTGCGTTCTCCGCGCCCTCCTCTCCGGTCGCGGGGCGCGGGTAGAAAGGGGTAAACAGGCTCATCGCGCGTTCGACCATCGCCATATTCTGTCGGCTCAGTTCCTCGATCCCCACGGGCAGCAGGCCGCCCATGGTCTGCTGCAGGGTGCGGCGCATCTGTTCCTGCTGGTGCGCGAAGTTGTTCATCGCCTTGTCGAGGTAGGATGGCACCAGTGTCTGCAGGCTGTCGCCGTAGAACCCGATCAGCTGGCGCAGGAACGATGTCGGCAGCAGGTTATGCCCGCTGTTCTCGGCCTCGACGATGATCTGGGTGAGGACCGAGCGGGTGATGTCGTCGCCGGATTTGGCGTCGTACACCACAAAGTCGCGGCCGTTGCGGATCATCTCGCCCAGCGTGTCGAGCGTGATGTAGCTGGAGCTCTCGGTATTATAGAGTCGCCGGTTCGCGTATTTCTTCACCACCACGGGCGGCTGGCGGGGGGTATCGGTGGGGGTGGCGGGGCGATCGGCTGGCGACATGGATTGTTCCTTGAACAAGGCGGAAACGCCCTACAAGTTAGCACGTTTTCGCTTCTGCGAAAGAAGTCTGTATAATGGTGCCGCTGGAGGATGAATGCCGAATGACCGATACCCCGGACCTGGACGCCTTTGCGCGCGACTGGGTTACCATGTGGCAGAGCGAGATGACCGCCTGGGCCGCCGATCGCGAACTGGCCGAGGGCTGGCAGGCAATGGCGACGCTATGGGCCGGGGCGATGTCGAACGTGCTGAAAGCGATGCCGCGTGATGGAGCGGCTGGATTCCCCCATCCCCATGCGCCGGCGGGGGCCGCGCCCGCTGCTGCTGCATCTGGGGCTGGCGATGCTGACGTCGGGGGCCTCGGCCGGCGGATTGCAGAACTGGAACAGCGCCTGGCGGAGCTGGAAAAGCCCCGAAGCGGCAAAAACAGCGGAAAAACTGGCCGAGGGACTCGGGCCTGACCTGACGGCGCGCTTCCCGGAAGCGGTGCTGCGCGAGCTTGGCCGACAGAATCAGGGGCTGATCGCGGGGATCGCGGCATATCGGCGGCACCCGTGGCAGCGCGAACTGCCGGAACCACCCACCATCTGGTCGGAAGGTAACATACGTCTGCTGGATTACGGCGGGACGGGGCCCACGGTGCTGTTCGTGCCGTCGCTGGTGAACCGGGCATATGTGCTCGACCTGGCGCCGGGCGCGTCGATGCTGCGTTATCTGGCAGGGGCGGGGGTGCGGCCGCTGCTGCTGGACTGGGGCTGGCCCGGCGCGGTGGAGCGCCAGTTCACGCTGACCGATTACATCGCCGGACCGCTGGAACGCGCGCTGGCGCACGCCGCGGCCGAAGGGCCGGTTGTGCTGGGCGGGTATTGTATGGGCGGGTTGCTGGCTCTGGCGACGGCGCAGCGCAGGCCCGATCTGGTGCGTGGGCTGGCACTGCTGGCGACGCCGTGGGATTTCCACGGGGACGATCCGGCGCGCGCGCAGTCCGTCGCGTCGCTGTTGCCGCTGATGGAACCGATGCTGGCCTTCAACAGCACGCTGCCGGTCGATGCGTTGCAGGTGCTGTTCGCAATGCTCGACCCGTGGAGCATTGCGCGCAAATACGCGAACTTTGCGAAGCTGGATCAGAACAGTGCGCGCGCGCAGATGTTTGTGGCGCTCGAGGATTGGCTGAACGACGGCGTGCCGCTTGCCGCCCCGGTGGCGCGCGAGACAATCTCGGGCTGGTATGGCGCAAACACGCCCGCGCATGGCGCATGGCGCGTGGCGGGCGCGGCGGTGGACCCCAGGCTGGTGCAGATGCCCGCCTTTGTCGCGGTGCCGGAAGCCGATCGCATTGTCCTGCCCGAGAGCGCGCGCCCATTGGCGGCGCTGCTCCCCAACGCGACATTGCTGACGCCGCATGCGGGGCATATCGGCATGGTGGCAGGCAGCCGCGCCGAACGCGCGCTGTGGCAGCCCTTTGCCGCGTGGTGCGGCGAGTGCAGCATTTAACCTGACAGGGCTTCGGGGGTGTATTGTGCGGCAAATTCCGTGCTGGGCGGGATTGGCTTGATGATGTCGATCAGCACGCCGTTCGGATCCTGCGTGATGAAATGGCGCTGGCCGAATGCCTCGTCCCGAAGCGTCTGAACGATCGGCAGCCCGGCAGCCATGGCGTGGGCGTATTCGGCATCAGGGTCCGCGACCTCGAAATTCAGAATCAACCCACGGACAGGATGGCGGGCAGCTTCAGGCACGGTGGGGTGGTCGTGCGCA
Organism: Acetobacteraceae bacterium; assembly: GCA_031546815.1. GTDB lineage: Bacteria > Pseudomonadota > Alphaproteobacteria > Acetobacterales > Acetobacteraceae > JAVBJV01. The sequence continues at coordinate 109,668 of JAVBJV010000006.1, read as the reverse complement.
AGGATGGCAAGGTTGACGCTTTCATCCTCGGTCGATTGCAGGTGCACATACCAGTCGGCCTGGAACAGCGGCTGGAAACGAAAATGCAGCTGATAGAAGGCCGAGGTGCCCGCAACATCCGCAGTCAGGATGACGGGGTAATAACTGGTGACTTTCATGGGATTGCTTCCAGAGCGATAAACATACAGACTGTATGCATGAATAATTAACATACAGGCTGTATGTATGCAACAAAAGACGAAACCCCGCTCCAACCAGGTGCGGTCCGAGACGACGCAGGCCACACTGATTGCTGCTGCAAGGCGGGTTTTTGTGGAGAAATCCTACGCCGCGGCGGCCACGCCCGATATTGTGGTGGCCGCAGGGGTGACGCGTGGTGCGCTGTATCATCATTTCGCGGACAAGCGGGCGTTGTTCGCCGCTGTCGTCGAAGCCGAGGCCGCCGCGGTTGCTGCCACCATCGAAGCGGCAACCCCGGCAGGATTGCCGCCGTTACAGGCGCTGGTGCAGGGGGGGGAGGCTTTTCTGGATGCCATGGCGGTGCCGGGCAGAACCCGCCTGTTGCTGCTGGATGGCCCCGCCATTCTGGGGCGTGCCGCCATGGATGCGGTGGACGAGCGTCACGGCGGTCGCACTCTGCACGAGGGGCTGACAGCGGCGATGGAGGCCGGTGTCATCCGTCGGTTGCCGGTTGCTGCCGTCACTACCCTGCTGTCTGCTGCATTCGATCGCGCCGCGCTGGCGATCGAAGTGGGGGGAGATGCCGATGAGTATTACGAGGCACTCGCCGCACTGATTCACGGGCTGGTGCTGAAATAATTATATTGGGCGGGGCATGCCCGGAAACAAATCACTCATCACGTGCTCCCTGATCCGGATCTTCTGGCCGTATCTCCTGATTTGTCCGCGCCTCGCTGAGTTTCACGGCAGCGCGGATCATCTCGGCATTGTTTTCCGCCCGCTCGCCCGAGGGCAGCAGCAGACCGTCTTCAAGCCCGATGCGGGTTTCCAGCCCCAGCGAGACCGCTGCGCGGTAGATCGGCCACATCGTCTTGTCATACCCGTGCAACAGCCGGGGCAACTGGATGTGCGCGCCCACCACGATCGCGGCGATGGCGCGAGCGTTCAGCAGCGCATCCACAATGTCCTGCTCCGGCAGTTCGATCAGCACGCGCATGCAGTTATGTGCGTTCGGCATGGCGGCGAAGCGCGCGGCTTCCTGCGGGGTGGTGAGGCCAGCTTCAATCCCGATGCCAAGTTCGCGCACCCGCGCGATCACCTCTGGCGCGTCTTCCTCGCCCATGTTGACCGAGACGTAATCGGGGCGACCCTCGGGCGGAAGTTCGCGCCATTCGCGGATATGATCCTGCCGCGCCCAGCCGCCTGGGGTGATCCACCAGCCGGTTGAAACGCCAATCGGCACGCCCGGCACCTGCAGGCGAATGGCGCGCAGGGTTTCTTCGATGTCGCGTGGATGCAGACTTTCCTGACCGGCTTTGTCACGCGGATGGATGTGCAGATCCGTGGCGCCCGCCAGTGCGGCCGCCTGTGCATCGCGGACAAGCTCCTCCACAGTACATGGAACCGCCAGGTGATAATCCTTGGTGTGGCTTCCGTTCAGACAGGCCTGCAACATTCCGGTTTCCCGCTTCTGTTTTGCGGGGGGAACTATGGACCCTTACGGCGGCGCGATGCACGGCGTTTTTTATCGGGTTCGGAATGCGGCGTGGATTCGCGCAATGATCGACCGGCAAGGTTCGGTTCCAACCCAAGGTCGAGCGCCTCCAGCCGCTTGATCTCGTCGCGCAGGCGGGCGGCGGTTTCGAACTCCAGATCGGCGGCAGCTTCGCGCATCTTCTTTTCCAGCATCGCGATGCTGGTCTTCAGATCCTTGCCGATCAGATTATCCAGCGCGCCATCCTTGTTGACCGGCACGGTCACGTAATCGTGTTCGTAGACCGATTGCAGCGCATCGCCGATGTTCTTCTTCACACTGACCGGCGTGATGCCGTGCGCGGTGTTCCATTCGGTCTGGCGGGCGCGGCGACGGTCGGTTTCTTCCAACGCGCGACGCATGCTGCGGGTCATGGTGTCGGCGTACAAAATCACCCGGCCATCCACGTTACGCGCGGCGCGGCCGATGGTCTGGATCAGCGATGTCTCGCTGCGCAGGAAGCCTTCCTTGTCGGCATCCAGAATGGCGACAAGCGCGCATTCGGGAATATCCAGCCCTTCGCGCAGCAGGTTGATGCCGATCAGCACATCGAACACACCCAGCCGCAGATCGCGGATAATCTCGACGCGCTCCAGCGTGTCGATATCACTGTGCAGGTAGCGCACGCGCACGCCGTTCTCGGTCATGTAATCGGTCAGGTCTTCGGCCATGCGCTTGGTCAGCGTGGTCACCAGCACGCGATTGCCCTTCAGCGCGGCGGCGCGGCATTCGGCCAGCAGATCGTCGACCTGATTGGTGACGGGGCGGATCTCGGTCTGCGGGTCGATCAGGCCGGTGGGGCGGATCACCTGTTCGGCAAAAACCCCCTGCGTACGCTCCATCTCCCACGGGCCGGGTGTGGCCGAGACGAACACCGTCTGCGGGCGATACGTCTCCCATTCCTCGAACTTCAAGGGACGATTGTCGAGGCAGGATGGCAGACGGAACCCGTAATCGCTCAGCACCGATTTGCGGCTGAAGTCGCCCCGATACATGCCGCCCAACTGCCCCACTGTCACGTGGCTTTCGTCCACGATCAGCAAGGCGTTCTCGGGCAGATATTCGAACAGCGTCGGCGGTGGCTCGCCCGGCGCGCGGCCGGACAGATAGCGCGAGTAGTTCTCGATCCCCTTGCAGACGCCGGTGGTCTCCATCATTTCCAGATCGAACCGCGTGCGTTGCTCGAGGCGTTGTGCCTCCAGCAGCTTGCCTTCGTTGTGCAGTTTTTCGAGCTGTTCTTTCAGTTCGATTTTGATCTTGCCGATCGCCTGTTGCAGCGTCGGGCGCGGTGTCACGTAATGGCTGTTGGCGTAGATGGCGATCGACTGCAGCTCGGCCGCTTCGTGCCCGGTCAGCGGGTCGAATTCGGAGATCTTCTCGATCTCGTCCCCGAACAGGCTGACACGCCAGGCGCGGTCCTCGTAATGCGAGGGATAGATGTCCACCGTCTCGCCCCGCAGGCGGAACGCGCCGCGCTGGAACGCTGCGTCGTTGCGGCGGTACTGCAGTTCAACCAGCCCCTTGGCCAGCGTGTCGCGGTCGATCCGGCCGCCGGTTTCCAGGCGGATCACCATGTTGGAATAGGTTTCGACCGAGCCGATACCGTAAATGCACGACACCGACGCCACGATCACCACATCGTTGCGTTCCAGCAGCGCCTGTGTGGCGGAGTGGCGCATGCGGTCGATCGCTTCGTTGATCTGCGCGTCTTTTTCGATGTAGGTGTCGGTGCGCGGGACGTAAGCTTCGGGTTGGTAATAGTCGTAGTACGACACGAAGTATTCCACCGCATTGTCGGGGAAGAACGACTTCATCTCGGCATAGAGCTGCGCGGCGAGGGTCTTGTTCGGCGCGAGGATCAGGGCGGGGCGCTGCGTTGCCTCGATCACCTTGGCCATGGTGAAGGTCTTGCCGGAACCGGTGACGCCCAGCAGCACCTGATCGCGTTCATGGGCGTTGACGCCTTCGACCAGCGTCGCAATTGCGGCGGGCTGGTCGCCTGCGGGTTCGAACTCCGAGACGACCTTCAGCGTGTGCAGCGCCGGACGTGCTGGCTGCTTGGCCGGGATGAAGGTAACCGGGTCAGGGGCGGCAAGAACTTTCGACATGCCCAAGACATGAGCGACTTTCTCGCCGCTGTCGATACCTTTTGGGGGGCAGGAAATCCCGCCCCCCATGGGGTAAGCTATTATCTTGCGCTGCTGGGATCGATCCAGCCGACGTGACCGTCATTGCGGCGGTACACGACGTTGAGTTCCCCCGACGTGCTGTTGCGGAACATCAGCACTGGAATGTCTGCCAGATCCATGCGCATTACCGCTTCGCTGACCGACAGGCGCGAGATTTCTTCCGGCAGTTCAGCCACGATCGTCGCCTGGGTGGCGAGCGCGTGATCGGCCGGCGTGCCGTTGACCTGCGCAGCTTCGGCCGCTTCGTGTTCTGCCTCTTCCTCCTGACGCAGGACGTATTGCCGCGCCACTTCGGGGCGTTCGCGTGCGGCCAGATCGCGCGCATGGTCATTCATGCGGCGGCGATAACGGCGCAGGCGTTTGGCAATATGTTCGGCGGCATCATCGAAGGCCGCATGAGCTGTGGCGGCTTCACCCTCGCCGCGCATGTTCAGGCCGCGGCCGGCGTGAATATCGATGTCACAGGTAAAAAAGCTGCGGGCTTTTCCAAATATGATCCGCGCCTCGATGGCGTGATCGAAATACTTCCCGGCGATTGTGGTCAGTCCGTTCGACGCATGTGTCTTCAGTGCGTCTCCGACTTCGACCTGCTTTCCCGACACCATAATGTGCATGAAAGCTACCCCTTCATCCTGTGTTATGGGTCTTCCCGCATCGCGGGCAGAACCCGTCTGTTAGAGGTGTTATCGGTCTGAAGGTCTTTCAATGCCTTCAGTTAAGAATTGTGAGTGATTTCTCCCGTCTTCTCTGAACCGACGATCCGATGTGCATCGCCTCTCTGTATTTGGCCACGGTTCTGCGTGCGATGTCCACGCCTTCTCGACGCAAAAGGGCAACAATCGTATCGTCGCTCAGAATTTTTGTGGTTGGCTCGGCGTCGATCATCGAACGGATGCGGAAACGTACCGATTCAGCACTGTGCGTAAGGCCGTCGGTCGTGCCGTTGATTGCAGTTGTGAAGAAGTATTTAAGTCCGAAAATGCCGCATGGTGTGGCGATACGTTTGTTCGCCGTCACCCGGCTGACAGTGCTCTCGTGCAGGTCCAGCGCAGCGGCGATGTCGCGCAGCACAAGCGGCTTCATCCATTGCACGCCGTGGCGAAAGAACGCATCCTGTTGCTGCACGATTTCAGTCGCGACGCGCAGGATGGTGCGTGCGCGTTGCTGCAATGCGCGCACCAGCCAGTTGGCGGCGGCGAACTGTTCGGCCACGAAGGTCTTGTCGTCGCCTTTGCCTGCGGTCTTCAGACGTGCGTGGAATTTGTGATTGACCAGTACGCGCGGCATAGTCTCGGGATTCAGTTCGATAATCCAGCCGCCATCCTGTGCAACACGCATCAGCACATCGGGCGGTTCGGCGCGTAACGGCTCGAACGAAAAGCCCGCGGCCGGTTTTGGATTCAGGCTGCGCAGATCGGCGATCATACCGGCCAGATCTTCCGCATCCACATCGCAGGCCGTGCGCAGTGCCGCCATGTCGCGCCGTGCCAGCAGAGGCAGATTGTCGAGCAGCCGGTCCATATACGGATCCATCCGCCCGATATCTTCCAGCTGCAACGCCAGACATTCACGCAGATCGCGCGCGAACAGGCCTGCAGGCTCGAAGCGCTGCATGGTGGCCAGCACCGCATCGACCTGCGCGCGCGATACATGCAGACCGGTGGTCAGCAGATCGAGGTCGGCCACCAGCCGTCCTGCCGGGTCCAGATGCGCGAGCAACTGCATCGCGATGCGACGGCTGGTGCCGTCCTGAAACCCCAGACGGATCTGCTGTTCGATATGCTCGCGCAGACTGGGGGCAGAGGCCGCCAGCTGATCGAACCCGTCGCCGTCATCGTCGAAACTGCCGCCGCGCCCATACCCATCGGCGCTGGTGCCATAGTCGAAACTGTTATCGCCCGCATCGCTGGCGGGCGGTGCATCGGCCACGATCTGTCCGCTGCCGGTCGCGCTGATGAAGTCGGTGGGGGCATCCTGCGCACGCTGATCCGGGGCGGGGCGTTCGGGCGCATCGATCGCGACGACGCCGTGTTCCAGGAACGGATTGCGTTCCAGTTCAGCGTCGATCAGCGTGGAGATTTCCGCGTTCGTACATTGCAGCAGCTTGATTGCCTGCCGCAGCTGGGGCGTCATGACCAGACCCTGGGTCTGGCGAAGATCCAACCTGTGTCCGAGCGCCATGAGCCGGGTCCACTGCCTTCTGCTGAGAGCCAGAATAGCCCGACAGCGCCGGGCATGCAGCAGAATTACAGAGGCGGGGTTAACAAATCATGCCGAGTTGGCACGATTTGTGCCTAAGACCCCTTAAAGCGAGAATTTCTCGCCCAGATACACACGCCGCACGCCTTCATGCGTGACGATTTCGTCGGGTGTTCCCTCCATCAGCACCTGCCCGTCATACAGGATGTAGGCCCGGTCGATGATTTCCAGCGTTTCGCGCACATTGTGATCGGTGATCAGCACGCCGATGCCACGGTTCTTCAGGTGCTTCACCAGATCGCGGATTTCGCCCACGGCAATAGGGTCGATCCCGGCCAGCGGCTCGTCGAGCAGCACATAGGACGGATGCGTGGCCAGCGTGCGCGCAATTTCCACACGCCGCCGCTCGCCACCCGACAGCGCGAGTGATGGTGTGCGGCGCAGATGCGTGATGCCGAATTCATTCAGCAACTCATCCAGCATCACCTGCCGCCGATCGCGATCGCCTTCCACCACTTCCAGCGCGGCGAGGATGTTCTGTTCCACATTCAGCCCGCGAAAGATCGATGCTTCCTGCGGCAGATACCCAAGCCCCAGACGCGCGCGGCGGTACATCGGCAACGCGCTGATATCGGCGCCGTCGACGATGATGGTGCCGGTGTCCTGCGGGATCAGGCCGATGATCATGTAGAAGGTGGTGGTCTTGCCGGCGCCGTTTGGTCCCAGCAGCCCCACGGCTTCACCGCGTTTGACCGACAGCGATGCCTGCCGCACCACGGTGCGTTTCTTGAACGACTTGCTCAACCCGGTGGCAACCAGACCTGTGCTGTCCACGAGGGTGTTCAGAGGGGCGAGATCCTGCGGGCGCGACATGCTCAACGTGTTCCAGGCCTTGGGGTTGTCTCGTTCTCTTCGCGGATGATCACGCCCTGCACCCGGCTGCCCGGCGCAGAGAGCAGACGCGACACGCCGGTGTTCAGATTGGTTTCGGCCAGAGCACCGTTCAGCTGGTCCTGCCCGCGTGTGATGCGCACATTGCCCGCAACGCGCGCGATGGCCTGATCGGGCGAATACACGCCACGATCGCCGCGCAGACCTTCGGTTGCGGTGCGCACTTCGACGTTGCCGAACGCTTCCACGCGGTCGAGCTTGGTGTTCTCGCCCGGACGGCCACCCGTCGCCGGTGTGCGCGCTGCGGGAGCAGGCGTTGCCGTGTCGGGTTTGAAATAGCCGACCAGCACATCGGCGCGGATCACGCGGTTTTCTTGCGTGTCGCGTGCCACGGCGTCGCCACGTGCCACTGCCATGCGGCGGGCCGACCAGTATTCCAGACTATCGCGCGCGGTCAGCGTGTTTTGCTTGCTGGTCAGGGTCAGGTTGCTGCCGGTCATCACCAGCACAGCCTGGTCCATGTCGTAGGTCGCCTGCGTGCCGGTGGCACGGTCGGTCTCGGTCGAGATCACCACGTTGCCTTGTGCTTCCAGACGATAGATCTCGTTCGCGCCGCCCAGCCCGCTGTTGCTGCTGTCGGCCTGCGGGGCGGCACCCTGACGCGGGCGATAGCGCGCGATCAGCCGGTCGGCCGTGACGGTGACTCCGGCGCGCACTGCGCGGGCATTGCCCTGCGCGATCACCACCTGTTCGTCGCGGTGCCATTCAATGCCGTTATCGGCGGTGATGTCGATCGACCCGCCGCGCGTCATGTCGATCCCTTGCGCCTGTGCTGCTGTCGCAAGCCCAAGGAGGATACACAGGGAGAATTTGATCAGACGATGTGTCACGGGGTGTTCTCGTTCAGCACCAGATGGCTCTGGCCGGTGAAATGGACGACGGCGCCGCGCCCCGTCAATGTGAAGCCTTGCGCGTCGAGCGTGCCGAACGGGCCCTGGATCGAGACGGGGGTGGAGCTGCTGGCGCTGCCGTCCTTGATGTTGAGGGTCATTGCGCGTGTGCGCAGGACCGCTCCATTGTCGTGCCACATGGTGACATTGTCGCTGAGGGCGAGCAATTCCTGTTGCTTGTGGTACAGCCCGCTGGCCGATTCCGCCTGCATCCAGGACCCGCTTTCGGTGGTGACGTCGGCTATCGGGTTGTGCAGGCGCACGCTGTCCTGGTCGACCTGCTCGGCCGAATCTGCGGTGACCATATAGGGGCGGTTGCGATTATCGACACTGCGGTAGCGTGCCTCGACGATGCGCGCCGCATTGGGTTCGCCATCGGTCGAGCGCTGGATGGCCAGACGGCCGCTGTCCTCGACGCGCTGCAATTCTGGCCAGATGGCCATCAGCAGCAGCAGCCCGACGGCGGCGATGGGCAGCAGCCATTTGGTCAGGCGGATAAAGAAATGCCGGCGCGCAATGGAAGCCGCATCGATCGTGCGACGCAGATTGCTGGGGACCGAGAACTGGCGTTCGGGTGTGGCGCTGGGGCGCTGGGTTGCGTTCATGCGACCCCCGCCCGCAGCAGGTCGTGCACATGCAGCAGGCCGATCGGCTTGCCGGCATCGTCCAGCACGAACAGCGCGGTGATCGAATGGGTGTTGATCATGTGCAGCGCTTCAGCGGCCAGCGTGTCGACGCCGATGGTGCGCGGCGCACGCGTCATTACATCGGCGGCGGGCAGGCGGACCAGATCGGGGTTGCCCATGGCGCGGCGCAGATCGCCATCGGTGATGATACCGCTGAGCCTGCCCGCACCATCGACCAGCCCGACGCAGCCGAACCGGCCGTTCGACATGGCGGCAATGGCATCGGCCACGGGGGCGGTTTCGGCGCTGATCGGCAGATTGTCGCGATGCATCAGGTCGGCCACATGGGTGAGCTGCGCGCCCAGTCGTCCGCCCGGATGGAACACGCGGAAATCGGCCGGGGTAAAGCCGCGGCGTTCCAGCAGCGCGACGGACAGCGCATCGCCCAGGGCAAGCTGCATCGTGGTGCTGGTGGTGGGGGCCAGACCCATCGGGCAGGCTTCGGGCGCTTTCGGCAGCACCAGCGCCACATCGGCAGCGCGTGCCAGCGCGCTTTCCGCCCGCGCGGTGATGGCGACCAGCCCGATATGAAAGCGGCGCGTGTGGGCGATAAGGTCGGCGAGTTCCGATGTCTCGCCCGAATTGGACAGTGCGAGCACGGCATCCCCCGCGACGATCATTCCCAGATCGCCATGCGATGCCTCGCCCGGATGGACGAACTGGCTGGGGGTGCCGGTGGAGGCCATGGTGGCGGCGATCTTGCGCCCGACATGCCCGGACTTGCCCATGCCGGTGACGACCAGACGACCGGTCGCGGCGGCCAGAATGTCCAGCGCCGCCGAGAATTTTCCATCCAGCGTCGCGGCCAGTGCGTGCAGGGCATCGGCCTCGGTTGCCAGCACCTGACGGGCGGTGGCGATCGGGTCGATGGTCTGTGTCTGCGTGCGGGAGGATGTGTACGTCATGGTCTCTCTATGTGGGTAGCGGCCCGGGCGGGTCAACGGGCTGGTCTCTTCAACCATGATAGCATGGCAGAGAATTCTGGCGAGAACATGCACTTCCCAGTGGAGGGGGAATTTTTGCTGCCGCAGTGCGTTGGAGCGTAAAGTGGTTGATAAGCAACCTTTTTAGTGCCTTTCAATAGATAGAGCGCAACTTGCGGCCCCCAAGTCGCGCTAGCCATACGGTCAGTTGTTTGGACGGCGGGCTGGACGGGCTCCAATGTCGCGGGCGATGACCTGCGCTCGTGCTGTGGCTGCCGCTCGTTCCGGGTCGGTTAGGCGTCCACAGTCGGTTTGGAAGTTGGCTGTATCCCCAGCGTCGGCACTGGCGTGGCCCGATGACAGAATAATTACGCGCCAAGCGCAGCCCTGCATACGATTTTGCCGCACCGCACCGTTGCCCCCGGTATTGAGCATATAAGCGACATTTCGCTGTCCTTGGTAATCCCCCGCACGCGCCAGTTGGTAAGCGCGGCGAAATTCATTCTGGTAGTGCGGGCACATACGGGCATCCTCGTTAATGCACAGCAAGTTAATATATGTCTCGGCTTCCTCCTGTGCAGCACGTGTGGCCGGGTGGTTGGAGCGTGCCGGTGCGGCGGTAGGCTGATCCGCCGGTACGCGCGATGGTTGTGCTGGTGGGGGAATGGTTGCCGGGGCCGACACAGCCGGACGTTGCGGTGACGAAGTGGTGGGTTGGTCTGCCTGCGCTCGCGATGGTTGCGTTGCGGTTGGCTGTTGTACTGGTGGGGCAGGCCCCCTGGGGGGAGCTACCTGTTGTTGTGCGGCAGTAGTTGGAGTCGGTGTAACTTGAGGTGTAGTGGTCGGATGAGATGTAACTGCAACGATTTGGTTCTGCTGTTGTGCTTGGTTGGCCGGCTTATCTAATGCGCCGCTCAAGCCCAAGATTATCGTTATAAGAAACATTCCACCAAAGAAAATGCCAACAGCTTTCAGCAATTTTTTTATGAACCGCATGGCTACCACCTTCCGTCCTGATGCGGAGTGTTTACCATAATACCATTGAAATTGCCCAGCCAGTATTGAGCGACGGTAGTATTGGGTGGTGTCAATTGGCCGTTTATGAGACATAGTCTAGGCGAGATAGAATATTTCGTGGCATGTACAAAAGATGCCAGCCCAAGCATGCCCCTGCCAGCCCTTTTGGCTCAGTGCGTGAAGATATCCGGATCTTCGTAACCCAGAATATCCAGCCGTGCCCGATGCGGCAGGAAGTCGCAGCAGGCCAGCGCCAGCTCCAGCCGTCCTTCGCGGATCAGCAGGGCTTCCAGCTTCGCCCACAGCGCATGCAGATGCAGCACGTCCGACGCGGCATAGGCCAGCTGTTCCGGCGTGAGTTCAGCCGCGCCCCAGTCCGAGGTCTGCTGCTGTTTGGAAATCTCGACCCCCAGCAGCTCGCGGCACAGGTCGCGCAGGCCGTGGCGGTCGGTGAAGGTGCGGACCAGCTTGGCGGCGATCTTCGTGCAGCGCACCGGTGCGACAGTAATGTCCAGCGCCTGCTGCAGCATGCCGACATCGAAGCGGCCGAAATGCATCAGCTTGGTGACCGCCGGGTCCGCCATCATCCGCGCCAGATTGGGGGCGTTATAACCGCGCCCACCCAGACGTTCGGGGATAATCTGCACCAGATGCGCATTGCCATCGCCCGACGACAACTGCACCAGACACAGACGGTCGCGCTGCGGCTTGAGGCCCATGGTCTCGGTGTCGACTGCGACAACCGGGCCGAGGCTCAGGCCGTCGGGCAGATCATGTTTGTGGAGATGTATTGTGCCGGTCGGCATGAATATGATGCTGCCGTTCTTCATGATATGTATGGTGCCCAGAAGAAGACTCGAACTTCCACGACCTTGCGGCCACAGGTACCTGAAACCTGCGCGTCTACCAATTCCGCCATCTGGGCATCCATCTGGACCAGCGAACCGGTCCAACGAGGCGCGGGATGTAGCTGCCCTTTTCGTCGGCGTCAACGCGTCATCGACAAGTTTGATAAAGAAAATGCATTTTATCCGGAAAATTCCGGCAAATGGGGAGCAGGCATGGCAACGGTGACGATTTTCGGCGGCACGGGCTTCATCGGGCGGCATGTTGTGCGGCGTCTGGCAACGGCGGGGCATCGGGTGCGTGTGGTGGCGCGTTTTCCTGCGGTGGTGAATGCGCTGACCCCGGCCGGCGACGTGGTGGCCTATGCGGGCGGGATCACCGATCCGGCGCAGGTGCGCGCAGCTGTTTCCGGGGCGGACTGGGTGGTCAATCTGGTCGGCATTCTGGCCGAAAAACGCGCCGGGCAATTCGATACTCTTCATCACCAGGCCGCGCGCGACATAGCGCAGGCTTGTGCCGAGGCCGGTGTGCAGCGGCTGGTGCAGATCTCGGCCATCGGGGCGGATCCGGCCAGTGACAGTTTGTATGCCGCCAGCAAGGGCGCGGGCGAGGCAGCGGTGCGGGCGGCGTTTCCCATGGCGACGGTGCTGCGCCCCTCGATCGTGTTCGGGGCCGAGGACAATTTCTTCAACATGTTTGCCCGGATGGCGCGGTTTTCTCCGTTCCTGCCGCTGATCGGCGGCGGGAAGACGCGGTTTCAGCCGGTCTATGTGGGCGACGTGGCCGAGGCGGTGCTGGCCGCGCTGACCCGGCCCGAGGCTGCGGGGCAGATCTACGAACTCGGCGGTCCGCAGGTCTGGAGCTTCGCCGATCTGCTGCGCTTCGTGCTGGCGGCGACGGGGCGGCAGCGCTGCCTGCTGCCGATTCCGTTCGGTGTGGCGCGGGTGCAGGCGGCGATCCTCGAGCGGTTGCCCGGGGCGCTGCTGACTCGCGATCAGGTGAAAATGCTGGAGCACGACAACGTGGTAACGGGTCAGTGTCCTGGTCTGGATGCACTGGGGGTCGCTGCGCCGCAGTCGGTGCGGGCGGTGGTTCCGGGATATCTGGCTATTCATTCCGGGTAAAAATTACCAGATAGGACCGATTTGATATATAATATTGTTACGCGATAGACCGCCGTGCATCACGAATTCGTGATAATAGTATATTTAAGCCAGTATTACTGACCTAATATGCATTTTCTATCTCGCCATGTGTTCCGAGATGCTGTTTTCTCCGCTTCGGCCCAGGCAGGCCAAAAGAAGAGGGAAGCAGGCTATGGCAGAACGGATGCTGAAATTTGTCAGTGTGGAGCAGCGCACGCCCGACAAGCGCGAGGCTGCCGACCGGCGCTTCGACTTCGACGAGATTTACCGTCCCTTCACGCAGGACGCCGCACGCACGCAGGCCAGTCGGTGCAGTCAGTGCGGTGTTCCGTTCTGCTCGATCCATTGCCCGCTCTCGAACAACATCCCCGACTGGCTGAAGCTGACCGCGGAAGGCCGGATGGAGGAAGCCTACGAACTGGCATCCGCCACCAATACCTTCCCCGAGATCTGCGGCCGCATCTGTCCGCAGGATCGCCTGTGCGAAGGCAATTGCGTGATCGAACGCAGCTTCGACAGCGTGACCATCGGTGCGGTTGAAAAGCACATTGTCGAAACCGCCTTCGCCAATAACTGGGTGAAAGCCCCGCACCCGCGCGCCGAGAACGGCATCAGCGTCGGTATCATCGGTGCTGGCCCGGGTGGTCTGGCGGCGGCGGAATGGCTGCGGCGCAAGGGCTATACCGTGCATGTCTACGACCGGCACGACCGCGTTGGCGGGCTGATGATGTACGGCATCCCCGGCTTCAAGCTGGAAAAGAGCGTCATCCAGCGCCGCTGGGATCTGCTGGAAGAAGCCGGTATCGTCTTCCACCTGAACACCGAAATCGGGCGTGACCTGTCGTTCGCCGATCTGCGTGCGCGTCATGCATCGGTGCTGGTGGCGACCGGTGTTTACAAGGCACGTGATCTGCAGGCGCCGGGCAGTGGCCTCAAGGGGATTATCAGCGCGCTCGACTATCTGACCGACTCCAACCGCCGCAGCCTGGGCGACACGCTGCCCGCCACGGCAACGCCCGAGGCAAAGGGCAAGCACGTGGTGGTGATCGGCGGTGGTGATACCGCGATGGACTGCGTGCGCACGGCGATCCGCCAGGGCGCGGCGTCGGTCTCGTGCCTGTATCGGCGCGATCGCGCGAACATGCCCGGATCTTTGCGCGAAGTGACCAACGCGGAAGAGGAAGGCGTGAACTTCGTCTGGCTGTCCGCGCCTGAAGCGTTTCTTGGCGACGATCACGTTACCGGCGTGCGCACCGTGCGCATGCGCCTGACGCAGCCGGATGCAACCGGGCGGCAGGGGATCGAGGAGATCGAAAATTCGACCTTCACCCAGAAGGCCGATCTGGTGATCAAGGCGCTGGGGTTCGATCCCGAGGACATTCCCGCACAGTTTGCCGAACCGGCGCTGAATGTGTCGCGCTGGGGCACGCTGAAGATCGACCATCGCAGCTTCATGACCAGCCTGCCCGGCGTGTTCGCCGCGGGCGATATCGTGCGCGGTGCGAGCCTGGTCGTCTGGGCGATCCGCGACGGGCGCGATGCGGCGGCGAAGATGCACACCTACATGCAACAGATGGCGCAAGCCGTGGCGGCGGAGTAAGACCGATGAACGACATGCGTTACCTGGCTGATCACGCTGCCAACAAATCCATGCTGGAAGCAGCACACATCGACCTGACCGAACACGATGCCTGCGGCGTCGGCCTTGTCGCTGCGCTGGATGGCAAGGCGCGGCGCGACGTGGTGCAGGCGGGGATTGATGCGCTGAAGGCCGTCTGGCATCGCGGTGCGGTCGATGCCGATGGCAAGACCGGCGACGGTGCTGGCATCCATATCGAAATCGCGCAGGATTTTTTCGCGGACGTGGTGCGTCGCGGTGGCGACCGTGTGCGCCCCGGGCGGATCGGTGTTGGCATGGTGTTCATGCCGAAGACCGATATCGGCGCGCAGGAACGCTGCCGCGCGATCGTCGAAACCGAGGTGCTGAATTTCGGCTATCAGATCTATGGCTGGCGTCAGGTGCCGATCAACGCTGCCTGCATCGGCGAGAAAGCCAACGCGACCCGCCCCGAGATCGAACAGATCATGCTGTGGAACCCCAAGGGCACGGATGATGCGACGTTCGAACGCGATCTGTACGTCATCCGCCGTCGCATCGAAAAGCAGGCAATCGCAGCGCAGATCCCCGATCTGTATCTGTGTTCGCTGTCGTGCCGGTCGATTATCTACAAGGGCATGTTCGTCGCCGAGAGCCTGACCGAATTCTACCCCGATCTTCTCGACGAACGCTTTGTGTCGCGGTTTGCGATCTACCATCAGCGTTACTCGACCAACACCTTCCCGACCTGGCGTCTGGCGCAGCCGTTCCGCATGCTGGCGCATAACGGCGAGATCAATACCGTCACCGGTAACATCAACTGGATGAAGTCGCACGAGACGCGACTGGCGCACGATCTGCTCGATTCGTACATGGACGACATCAAGCCGGTGATTCAAGCCGGCGGGTCCGACACGGCGACGTTCGACAACGTGTTCGAACTGCTGGTGCGCGGCGGGCGCGATGCGCCGATGGCGAAGGCGCTGTGCATCCCGCAGAGCATCCAGCAGGACCCCACCACCAAGAAAGCGCACCGCGACCTGTTCCAGTACTGCAATTCGGTGATGGAGCCATGGGACGGCCCCGCTGCCATTGCCGCCACCGATGGACGTTGGATGATCGCCGGGCTGGATCGCAACGGGCTACGTCCGCTGCGTTACACGATCACCGACAGCAAGCTGCTGATTGTGGGGTCCGAAACTGGCATGGTGAAGATCACCGAAGCCAATGTGGTCGAGAAAGGCCGCGTCGGCCCCGGCCAGTGTATCGGTGTCGATCTGGATAACGCCACGTTCTATAACGATGAACAGCTGAAGGACGAGCTGGCCGGTCGCCATCCGTTTGGTGAATGGACCAAGAGCACCACCACCATCGACCACATCGTGCGCGCCGATGCCGGCGAGCCGGTCACTGTCGTGGGCGAGGAACTGCGCCGCCGCCAGCTGACTGTCGGCACCACGCTGGAAGAGCTGGAGATGATCCTGCACCCGATGGTGGAGGACGCCAACGAAGCGCTGGGCAGCATGGGCGACGACACGCCGGTTGCGGTGTTGTCGGAACAGTATCGCGGGCTGCATCATTACTTCCGGCAGATGTTCAGCCAGGTGACTAACCCGCCGATCGATTCACTGCGCGAAAGCCGTGTGATGACCATCAAGACGCGGTTGGGGAATCTGGGCAACATCCTCGACGAAGCGCCGTCGCAGTGCAGCCTGTTGCAGCTCAGCTCGCCCGTGTTGTCGAACGCGGAATTCGATGCGATGCGCACCTATATGGGCACATCCGCCTGCGTGGTGGATTGCACCTTCCCCGCCGCCGAGGGTGAGGCCGGTCTGCGCCCCGCGATCGAGCGTATTCGTCGTGAAGCCGAAGAAGGCATTCGCGCCGGTTGCACGCACGTGATCCTGACCGATGAAGCAACTGGGCCGGACCGCGCGCCGATCCCGATGATTCTGGCCGCCGGTGGTGTGCACACGCATCTGGTGCGCCAGAGCCTGCGCACCTTCACCAGTCTGAACGTGCGGTCTTCCGAATGCCTCGACGTGCATCACTTCGCGGTGCTGATCGGTGTTGGCGCGACGACGGTAAATGCGTATCTGGCGCAGGAGAGCATCGCCGATCGTCATCGTCGCGGTCTGTTCGGTGATCTGTCGCTGAAGGAATGTGTGCAGCGGTACCGCAAGGCGGTGGACAAGGGGCTGCTGAAGGTGATGTCGAAGATGGGCATCAGTGTGATCTCGTCCTACCGCGGCGGTTACAACTTCGAAGCCATCGGCCTGTCGCGCGCGCTGATCGCGGAATTCTTCCCCGGTATGCAGAGCCGTATCTCGGGCATTGGTATGGCCGGGATCGCCAAGCGCGTGCTGGAACTGCATGCCAGGGCCTGGGACGAGGATGCCGTGGCGCTGCCGGTCGGCGGCCAGTACAAGCTGCGTCGGCAGAGCAACGAGACGCACGCCTTTGATGGCGCGCTGATCAAGACGCTGCAGGAGGCCGTGGGGTCGGATTCGTATCAGACCTACAAGCGTTACAGCGACGGCGTGCGCAAGATGCCGCCGGTGGCGCTGCGCGATCTGCTCGACTTCCGGACCGAGGGCGCGACGGCGATCTCGATCGACGATGTGGAGAGCATCACCGAAATCCGCAAACGTCTTGTCTCGCCCGGAATTTCGCTGGGGGCGCTGTCGCCGGAAGCGCATGAAACACTGTCGATCGCGATGAACCGCATCGGCGCGAAGTCGGACAGCGGCGAGGGCGGTGAGGACCCGCTGCGTGCCAAACCGCGCGCCAATGGCGACAACGCATCGTCGGCGATCAAGCAGATTGCGTCGGGTCGCTTCGGCGTCACCGCGCAGTATCTGAACGACTGCCGCGAGATCGAGATCAAGATGGCACAGGGCGCCAAGCCCGGTGAAGGTGGCCAGCTGCCCGGCTTCAAGGTGACCGAACTGATTGCCAAGCTGCGGCATTCCACGCCGGGGGTGATGCTGATCAGCCCGCCGCCGCATCACGATATTTATTCAATCGAAGACCTCGCGCAGTTGATCTACGACCTGAAGCAGATCAACCCTGATGCCACCGTGTCGGTGAAGCTGGTGGCGCGTGGCGGGATCGGCACCATCGCGGCCGGTGTGGCGAAGGCGAAGGCGGATGCGATCCTGATCTCGGGCCATTCGGGCGGCACCGGTGCGTCGCCGCTGTCGTCGATTAAATACGCGGGGCTGCCGTGGGAGATGGGGCTGTCGGAAGCGCATCAGGTGCTGATGCTGAACCGGCTGCGTCACCGGGTGAAGCTGCGCACCGATGGCGGCATCAAGACCGGGCGCGACGTGGTGATCGCGGCGATGCTGGGCGCGGAAGAGTTCGGCATCGGCACTGCCAGCCTGATTGCGATGGGCTGCATCATGGTGCGTCAGTGTCATTCCAACACCTGCCCGGTGGGGGTCTGCACACAGGATGAACAGCTGCGCATGAAGTTCGAAGGCACGACGGAAAAGGTCATCAACCTGTTCTCGTTCATTGCCGAGGAAGTGCGCGAAATTCTGGCCAGCTTGGGCGTGCGGCGGTTTGTGGATGTGATCGGGCGCACCGATCTGCTGCATCAGATCAGCCGAGGGTCGGAAGATCTGGACGATCTGGATCTCAACCCGCTGCTGGCACAGGCGGACCCCGGCCCGTATGCTCGTTACTGCACGCAGGAAGGCCGCAACGAAGTGCCCGACACGCTGGACGCACAGATGTTGAAGGACGCGGCATCGCTGTTTGAACGCGGCGAGAAGATGCAGTTGCAATACACGGTCCGCAACACGCATCGCGCCATTGGCACGCGCACCAGCGCGCATATCGTGCGTCAGTTCGGCATGAAGGGCTTGCAGCGTGATCATCTGACTGTGCGTCTGCGTGGTTCGGCCGGGCAGTCGCTGGGCGCGTTCGCGGTGCAGGGGCTGAAGCTGGAAGTGTTCGGCGACGCGAACGACTATGTGGGCAAGGGATTGTCGGGTGGTACCATCGTGGTGCGCCCGGCGCCGTCCAGCCCGTTGCAGTCGCAGGCCAACACCATCATCGGCAACACGGTGCTGTATGGCGCCACATCCGGCGCGCTGTTTGCGGCGGGGCAGGCGGGCGAACGCTTCGCGGTGCGCAATTCCGGCGCTGTGGCGGTGATCGAGGGCTGTGGGTCGAACGGATGCGAATACATGACCGGCGGCACCGTGGTGATCCTGGGTGAAGTTGGCGACAATTTCGGCGCGGGCTTCACCGGCGGTATGGCGTTTGTCTACGACCCCGACAACCGCTTCGAAGTGCGCATCAACCCAGAAACCCTGTCGTTGCAGCGCGTCACCCAGTCGTACTGGGAGAACACGTTGCGCGATCTGCTGACGCAGCATGTGGCCGAGACAAACAGCCGCTATGCTGCCGGTCTGCTGGACACATGGGAAAAAACTCTCGCCAGCTTCTGGCATGTGGTGCCGAAGGACTACG
Organism: Acetobacteraceae bacterium; assembly: GCA_031546815.1. Lineage (GTDB taxonomy): Bacteria > Pseudomonadota > Alphaproteobacteria > Acetobacterales > Acetobacteraceae > JAVBJV01. The sequence goes on along the minus strand of JAVBJV010000006.1, from coordinate 91,029 downwards.
TGAAATACCTGCCGCAGCCACTGTCTGTCGCCGTGGCCGAGGCGGTGCGCGCCTGATGTGAAATCCGGGCGGGAAAGGGGTACCTTTCTTGCCCGGAACGGCTTGCGCGGATCGGAAGCTCAATGTCATAAGCGCGGTCCCATGCGTATTTTATATCACCTTCCCCTATCCCCGTTCGCGCGTAAGGTTCGTCTGGCTCTGGCAGAAAAACGCCTGCCGTTTGAACTGCTGACCGAAAAAATCTGGGAACACCGGCCCGAATACCTCGAGATGAATCCCGCCGGCACGGTGCCGACGCTGGTCGAGGAGAGCGGGCTGATCATCCCCGACAGCTGCGTGATCTGCGAATATCTGGACGAAGCCTATCCCGAAGTGCCGCTGCTGGGCCGGACGCTGGCCGAGCGCGTGGAAGTGCGCCGCCTGCAGGCATGGATGGACGGGAGATTTTCACAGGAAGTCAGCCGCAACCTGCTGACCGAAAAATTCCTGAAGCCGCTGCAGGGTCTTGGCGGTCCGGAAGCGGCGGTGCTGCGGGTTGGCTATGCCAATCTGAAGAACCATCTGACCTATCTGAACTGGCTGGCGGAAACGCGCACCTGGATGGCGGGGTCGGTGATGACACTGGCCGACCTTGTGGTGGCGGCGCATCTGTCGTCGCTGGATTTTCTGGGCGACATCAGCTGGGCGACAACGCCCGCGCTGAAGGAATGGTATGCGCGCGTCAAAAGCCGCCCCTCATTCCGCCCGTTGCTGAACGACCGGGTTCCCGGCATGATCGCACCCATGCATTATTCGGACCTGGATTTTTAACCCGACGTTCTGGCCCGGACGACATCTGGAATAGGATCGCTTCATGCAAATTCGTCCCGCATCCTTTGACGATGCACCCGCAATCCAGTCGATCTACGCGCATCATGTGCTGCACGGCACAGGCACATTCGAGGAAACTCCACCTTCGGTTGAAGACGTTGAAAAGCGTTTGGCGCACACGCAAGCCGCCGGTTGGGCATGGCTGGTGGCCGAAGATGAGTCGGGCGTGCTGGGCTATGCGTATTACACGCAGTTCCGCGACCGCTCCGCGTATCGGTTCTCGGCCGAGGACAGCATCTATGTGCGCGAAGATGTGCGCGGACAGGGCGTCGGCAAGGAACTGGTGGCCGAGCTGCTGAAGCACGCAACCGAACGCGGGTTCCGACAGATGTTCGCGGTGATCGGCGATTCCGACAATGTGGGATCGATCGGGCTGCATGCCTCGCTGGGGTTCGACCGCATCGGCGTGATGCGCGCGGCCGGGCTGAAGCACGGGCGCTGGCTGGACGTTGTGTATATGCAGAAGACGCTGGGCGAGGGCGATCGCACCGTTCCCACGGCAGGGTGACCGCAATGCGCATAACTATCCTCGCCGTGATGACCGTATTCTGTGCTGCTGCTCAGGCTGAAGTCGTGCTGCGTTGTCCGCCCTTCATGCAGGGCGGTCGCAATTCCGGGGCACATCTGACACGCGTCATGCTGGGCGGGGCTCACCTTGGGACACATCTGCCGGATACCAGCACTGTGGAGCCTCCCAACGATCCGCATGCAGTGCAGCCATCGTGGACGCTGAATCCGGCGGTGCGCGGTTATCATCTGGTGTGTGAATATGGCCGCGCGGCGCATTCCACGCAGCTGCGGGAACTGACACAGCCAATCGAGGCGCCGGTCAGTTCGTGCACGTTCAACCCGTCGACCCGCGCACTGACATGCAAATAGCCGCACGACCCCCGTCATTGGGGATCGTGCGGATCGCTTTTCAGATCACCAGTTCAATCACGAACGGGCCGGTCTTCTTGAACGATGCGGCCATCAGGTCGCCCAGTTCTTCCATCGTTTCCGCACGCGCGGCTTCAACGCCCATGCCGTTGGCCAGCTGAATCCAGTTCAGATCCGGGTTGCTGAGGTCGAGCATGTTCATCGCCGTGGGGCCGGGGTTGGCACCAACGTTGAAATACTCGCCGATCAGGATCTGATACTTGCGGTTCGACAGAATGATCGTGGTGACCGGCAGTTTCTCGCGCGCCTGAGTCCACAGGCCCTGCAGCGTATACATGCCCGATCCATCGGCCTGCAGGTCGATCACGCGCCGTCCTGGTGCGCCGACCGCAGCACCGGTCGACAGCGGAATGCCGCAGCCGATTGCGCCGCCGACAATCTGCAGCCAGTCGTGCTTCGGCGCGGCGTGCGTGTGCGGGAAGAAGCCGCGCCCGAACGACACGGCTTCGTCAATCACCACACTGTTCTCGGGCATGGTGGCGGCAAGCGTCTGCGCCACGCCTTCGGGCTGCGGGCGGCCTTTGGCGATGCCGGGACGCGGGCCGGGATTGGGCGCCGCGACCGCGGGCGCACCCAGCGCTTCGGCCAGCGCCTTCAGCGCACCGACGCCATCCTGTTCGAAGCGCGTCAGCAGATGAATGTCGCAACCCGCCGGGTAATGGTTCGACGGCTTGTCGGGGTAGGCGAAGAACCCGACCGGTGCCTTGGAATTCACCAGAATGATATGCTTGAAGCTCGACAGCGCCTGAATCGCCTGGTCAGCCGGATAGGGCACACGTTCGATCGCCACGCGGCCCTGCCCGCGCTCGATGCGCGCGTTGGAGCATTCAGCCATGATCTGGCAGCCGGTTTTCTCGCGGATGCGGTGCGCGAGCAGCAGGCCGTCTTCATACAGCGTGTGGCCGCCCAGCAGGATCAGCACGTTGGATTTTTCGCGCAGAATCTTCGCGGCAGTGTCCACGCAGATCGGGTCGGCGGGCTGTGCGGCGGGAATGTCCAGCGGCGCGGCGGGGGATGCGTTGTCGTTCCAGGCGGTGTCGGCGGGCAGGATCAGCGTGGCGATCTGCCCCGGCGCGCTGCGGGCGGCCTGCACGGCGGCGGCGGCGTCTGCCCCCACCTGGGCCGAGGACGACGATGTGCGCACCCAGCCCGACACGCCACGCGCCCAGCCTTCGGTATCGCCAGTCAGCGGTGCGTCGAGCGGACGGTGATAGACCGCCTGATCGCCCACAATGTTCACGATGCCAGACCGTGCCCGCCGCGCATTGTGCAGATTGGCCAGACCGTTGGCGAGGCCGGGGGCACAATGCAGCAGTGTGGCGGCGGGTTTACCCGTCATCCGCCAGTAACCGTCGGCCATGCCGGTGACCACGTTTTCCTGCAACCCGAGCACGCAGCGCATGCCGGGGATGCGGTCCAGCGCCGAGACGAAATGCATCTCGCTGGTGCCTGGGTTGGCAAAACAGACCTCGACCCCGGATTTCAACAGGGTGTGCACAAGACTTTCAGCGCCGTTCATGAAGGTTCCTCGTCAGATATGCGGATTCTGAGGGGGCAGCGTGCGGGAAGTGCGCGTCTTAGGCAAGGTGCTTGCGCCAATGTGCCGGCTGGGCAAAGCTGTAGTCAAAACAGGGAGCGCCAAAATGACTCTGACAGTCCTCTATCCGGAACCTCTGTATGACGATCAGCGGGTGGAAGACGGGATTTTCGGCCCCGGGGTGAAGGTGCTGTTTCGCCCCGTCGAGCGGCTGGCCGATCTGTCGGCCGAGGATTGCGCCGCGGCGGACGGGCTGATGATCTTTCGCCATCAGGTGCACCCCGAGGATCTGGCCCTTTTCCCGAAACTGAAGGCCATCGTGCGTATGGGTGTCGGCTACGACCGTCTGCCACGGGCCGAGGCGGCTGTGCGCAACATCACCATCTGCAATGTGCCCGATTATGGCACGGCGGAAGTATGCGACCACGCGATGGCGCTGATGCTGGCGCTGCGGCGCGGGATTGCGCTGCACCACGACCTGCAGCGCGAGGGTGCGCCCTGGCGGCAGGTGGAGACCCCGCTGGTGCGCCGGATGGATGTGCAGGGGCTGGGAATCATCGGCATCGGGCGGATCGGCACAGCGGTGGCGCTGCGGGCCAAGGCGTTCGGCATGCAGGTGGGGTTTTACGATCCCTATGTCGCCAATGGTGTGGATCGCTCGCTGGGGATCACGCGGTACAACACGTTGAACGAATTGCTGCGTCGATCCGACGTATTGAGCATTCACGCGCCGCTGACCCCCGAAACGCACGGGATGATCGGGGCTGAGCAGCTTGCGCGGCTGCCGCAGCATGCGGTGCTGATCAATACGGCGCGCGGTCCGATCGTCGATATCAACGCGATGGAAGCGGCGCTGCGTATGGAACATCTAGCCGGCGTCGGGTTGGATGTCGTGCCGGTGGAGCCCCCGGTCGATCCGATGCCCACGCTGTTGCGTGCTTACCATGCGCGCGAGAAGTGGCTGGAGGGGCGGCTGATCGTCACGCCGCATTCTGCGTTCCATACGCCCGAGGCATGGCAGGACATTCGGGTGAAAAGCGCCGAGACAATGCGCGCGGCATTGGTGGGTTCGCGTCCGCAGAATGTGATCGCGCCGGATTCGTACTGAAGGTATCGGGTTCCTGAGTCGCTTTTGTTTTTCGGGCGCGTATAGTTTGCGCCTGCTCTTCACAAAAGCGATGGAACATCGATGCGCAATACCGAGGAAATCTGGCGTCTGACCGATGCCAAGGCCGAGCCGTTCATTGGCCTGTCCGACCGCGTCTGGGGCATGCCCGAGCTGTGTTACAACGAACACCGTTCGGCCGCCGAACATACGGCGATGCTGGAACAGCACGGTTTCCGCGTGACGAAGAACGTGGCCGGAATCCCCACCGCCGTGATGGGCGAAGCGGGCGAGGGCGGCCCGGTGATTGCCATTCTGGGTGAATACGATGCGTTGCCCGGCCTGAGTCAGGAAGCGGGTGTTGCGGTGCCGACGCCGATCCCGGGCGATGGCAACGGTCATGGGTGCGGGCACAACCTGCTGGGTGGCGCGGCGATGCTGGCGGCAACGGCGGTGAAGGACTGGCTGGCGGCCAATGGCGTGAAGGGGCGTGTGCGTTATTACGGTTGCCCGGCCGAAGAAGGCGGCGCTGCCAAGGGCTTCATGGTGCGCGACGGCGCGTTCAGGGATGTGGACATCGCGATCACCTGGCACCCGAATGCGTTCTCGGGCGTGAACGAGGCACGGTCGCTGGCGAATACCCGCATCGACTTCTCGTTCAAGGGCCGCACCGCGCACGCCGCCGCCGCGCCGCATCTGGGCCGCAGCGCGCTGGATGCGGTGGAGCTGATGAATGTCGGCGTCAATTACATGCGCGAACACATGCCGAGCGATGCGCGTGTGCATTACGCGTATCTCGATGCGGGTGGTGTGGCACCGAACGTGGTGCAGGGCACGGCGAAGGTGCGTTACCTGATCCGCGCGCGCAATCTGGAAGAACTGACCGACCTGGTGACGCGCGTGCGCAAGATCGCCGATGGCGCGGCGCTGATGACGGAAACGGAAGTCAGCACTCAGGTAATCAGCGCGGTGTCGAACCTGATCGGCAACACGCCGCTGGAACAGGCGATGTATGAAAATTTCCAGCGCCTCGGCCCGCCGCCGTTCGACGAGGAAGACCGCAAGTTCGCGCGCGAGATCCAGAAGTCTCTGACCGCCGAGGAAATTGCCACGGCGTATCGTCGTGCGGGAATGAAGCCTACCGAGTCGCCGCTGTGCGATGCGGTGGTGCCGATGGATGCGCCGCGCGTGCCGATGGTGGGATCCACCGATGTGGGTGACGTGAGCTGGGTGGTGCCGACGGTGCAGGCCGATGGTGCGACATACGCGATCGGCACGCCGGGCCATTCGTGGCAGCTGACCGCGCAGGGCAAGAATGCGGCGGCACACAAGGGGCTGGTGCATGTGGCGAAGATCATGGCGGGCACGGCGGTCGATGTGCTGACCAACCCGGATCTGATCGTGCGCGCCAAGGAAGATCTGAAGGCGCGCACGGGCAATGGTTACAAGCCGCCTCTGCCGGCGGATGTGAAGCCGGCGCTGGATATGTCGAAAGTATGATTGACGGGCACGGCCATACGGGACTGTATGGCCGTGTTTGTGAAGGACCGGCATGATGCTTCGGCCGACTGCGTTTGCTGTTTTTGTCAGATCCCATGTGGGACGCGCGGTGCTGTTCGCATGCGGCTGGGTATGCGTGGTGATCGGCGTGATCGGTCTGGTGCTGCCGATGGTGCCGGGCGTGGTGTTTCTGATCCTGGCTGCGTGGTGCTTCAGCCGGTCGTCAATGCGGTTCGAGACGTGGTTGCTGCGCCATCCGGTGCTCGGCCCGTCGGTGGTGGCGTGGCGCGCGGGGGGCATTATCCCACGCAAGGCAAAGCTGCTGGCCGGGGCGAGCATCGTGCTGGGTGCCGTGCTGGCATGGTTCAGCGGCGCACCGGGCTGGGCGTTGGCGGTGGCTTATACGTGCATGACGCTGGCGGCGGCGTATGTGTTCACGCGGCCGGAGGGGTAGCCTGCGTTTGCCTTGCCCACTGCGCCCAACGCAAAACAAGCATGATGGACACAGCGAACAGGCCGATCACCAGACCGCTCCAGATTCCGTAGCCGTCCCATCCGACCCCGAAGGCTAGCAGCGCACCGGTTGGCAGGCCGATGCCCCAGTAGCCGCAGGCGGCGAAGATCATCGGGGCGCGGGTGTCGGCAAGGCCGCGTAATGCGCCCGATGCCACGGCCTGCAAGCCGTCGGCGAACTGGAACAGCCCGGCCAGGAACAGGAAGCCAATAGCCAGCTTCGTCACCGCTTCCGCCGCAGGGTCGTGCGGGCTGAGGAATATGTTGATGATCCAGTGCGGAAAACCGATCAGCAGCGTCGCGGTCAGCGCCATGCAGCCCACCGTCATCGCCATCGCCGTCCAGCCCGCATGCACCGCGCCACGCGGGTTGCGGGCACCCAGCGCCAGCCCCACGCGCGCTGTTGCGGCTTGCGACAGGCCCATCGGGATCATGAACATCAGCGCTGCCGTGTTGATCGCAATCGCGTGTGCCGCGACGGATGCAACCGAGATCCAGCCCATCATGAACGCTGCCGCGTTGAACACGCTGGTCTCGAACAGGAAGGTCAGGCTGATCGGCACACCAATACGTAACAGCGACCGAAACCGCGACCAGTCTGCGCGCCAGAAACGTCCCATCAACTGGAAGCGCCGCATGCGCCGGTCCAGCCGGATGGCGATCAGCAGACCCAAGAACATGAATAGATTGGACAGAGAGCTCGCTATGCCTGCGCCGGTGATGCCCATGGCGGGAAAACCAAGGTGCCCGAAGATCAGCACCCAGTCCGCCAGCGCGTTGAACAGGATGGCGATCACGGTGATCACCAGCGCCGCATGCGGGCGTTCCAGCGCGGCGATGAAGCCACGCAGCACCATGAACCAGCCGAACGGCAGCAACCCCCACATCAGCGGGCGGGTGAATTCCTGTGCCAGCACGGCCATCTCGTCCGTCTGCCCCAGCACGCGCAGGATGGGTGCCGCATTCCACAGCGCCAGCCAGACCGGGATGATGACAAAGGCGCAGGCCCAGAAGCCCTGACGCACCGTGCGGCGCATGTCGCGCACATGGTGCAGCTTGCGCCCGCGCGCATAGGCCAGCATCGGGGCGGCCCCCATCGCGATGCCGAAGATCACCGGGAAGAACAGGTAATACAGATTGCCGCCAATCGTCGCCGCGGCCATCGCCTCGGACGAGAAATGCCCGAGCATCGCGATATCGGTCGCGGTCAGCACCATCTGCGACAGGTTGGTCAGCACGATGGGCCACGCCAGCGCAAACATCGCCCGTGCTTCGTTACGCCATGGATGGAGAGCGATGCTTGTCATCCGCCGGTCTTAGCGGAAGTTGCTGCGTTTGTAGACAGCGCCCCGTTACCGGGGCGCGTCATACCTCAGGCGGAGAGTTTTGCGTGCGCCAGCAGGCTGGCCAGCGCGACCGACGCCAGACGTGCCGTTGTGCTGTCCGCACGGCTGGTCAGCACCACCGGCAGGCGTGTGCCCAGCAGGATGCCCGCGCCATCGGCCCCGGCCAGATAGCGCAGCTGCTTGGCCAGCATGTTGCCCGCTTCCAGATCCGGCACCAGCAGCACATCGGCATCGCCCGAGACCGGACTGACGATCCCCTTGATGCGCGCGGCTTCGGCGCTGATTGCGTTATCGAACGCCAGCGGGCCATCCAGAATACCGCCCCGGATCTGGCCGCGATCGGCCATCTTGCACAGCGCCGCCGCTTCCAGTGTGCTGGGGATCTTCGGGTTCACGGTTTCCACCGCCGACAGGATGGCGATTTTCGGTGCCTTGATGCCTAGCGCGTGGCACAGGTCGATCACGTTTTGCACGGTGTCGACCTTGGTCGGCAGGTCCGGGAAAATGTTCACGGCCGCATCGGTGATGAACAGCGTCTTGTGATAGCTGGGCACATCGAACGCGAACACATGGCTGATCCGCCGCCCGGTGCGCAGGCCGTTGGTGCGGTCCATCACGGCTTCCAGCAATTCGTCCGAATGCAGGCTGCCCTTCATCACTGCCTGTGCGCGCCCGGTATGCGCCAGAGACACCGCCATTTCGGCCGAGGCGTGGCTGTGCGGCGTATCGACGATCTCGATTCCGGTCAGGTCGTGCCCGCCAGCCAGGGCAACTTCGCGGATACGGGCTTCGGGGCCGACCAGAATGGGCGTCATGATGCCAAGCTTGGCGGCCGAGAGCGGTCCTTCCAGACTTTCCTCGTCGCACGGGTGCGCAACGGCGCAGATCTGCGTCGGGATCTTCTGCGCGTCCTCGACCATCTTGGACAGATGTGGGAACCGACGCAGATCGGCCATCAGCAGGTCGGTCGAGGGGGGCAGCTTGCTCATAATCAGGTTTTCTCCGCCACGCAGGCAAAAGGGCTAACGCGCCATTCTATATCGCATGTAATTCGCGATTCTCTAACTGGGCGGTGTGGACGACCGATGCGAGGGCAGCGGACATCAGTCGGACCAGAGGCGTATCGTTTCTGTCGGTCAGGATGACAGGCAGGCTGGTTCCTAGCAGAAGTCCAGCCCCTTCTGCCTTGGCAAAATAGCGCAGCTGCCTTTCCAGAATCTTGCCAGCTTCAATATTCGGCACCAGCAGGACATCGGCATCGCCCACCACGTGCCCGAAAATACCGTGCGCATGGGCCACATCGGCGTTGATGGCGATGTCGAACGTTAGCGGGCCGTCCAGGATGGCCCCCTCGATCTGCCCGCGCTCGACCTGTTTGCACAGACTTGCGGCGTCGATCGTGGCGGGAAGCTTGCGGGTGACGTGGGTGTGCGCGGCCAGAATGGCGATCTTGGGTTCCCCCATCCCCATGGTCCGGAACAGGTCCACCGCATTGCGGATGATATCGGTCTTTACCTCGAGATCGGGCGTGGCATTGACGACCGCATCTGAGATGAACAGCGGCTTGTGATAGCTGGGGACGTCGAACACATAGATGTGGCTGATGCGATTTTCCGTATGCAGCCCGCTGTTCGAGGCCAGCACCGCGTTCAGCAGCGGGGTGTTGTCGGCGGTGCCCTGCATCAGCGCCTGCACCTGTTTCCCGCGTGCCAGATCCAGCGCCATGGTGAGCGAACGTTGCGTGTAATCGGATGGCCGGATCTCGATGTCGGTCAGGTCGAGCTGACGTTCATCGGCCATGGTGCGGATCTGCTTTTCCGGGCCGATCAGCACCGGGCGTAGGATGCCTTCCTCGGCCGCGTGCACGGCGCTGGCCAGTGCATTCGGGTCGGTCACATGCACAACAGCGCAGAGCGGCGGAGGTGCGCTGGCGGCACAGGCGAACAGACGTTCGAGCCGTGGATGCGAGGAACGCTCGGACAGCGAGGGCTTAAAATAGGGCTGCTGTGTGGTTTCTGCATGGGTCATGCGAATACTGTCGGTAATTTGAATTCGGGGCGCAAATAAAATGTAGATTTCTAAAGTAGTTGGTTATTTATCTGGTGTGTTAAGAACTCAACTGTTTCTTCTTTTGAAGAATTAGAAATGATTCTATCGGATCACGTGATAGAAGCGGGCTTTCTATCCCGCAGGCGATGGGGCAGATTTCCGCCCTGTCTTTAATACCACTTAGGGGTAACGACCGATGAAGCTGCTACGCTGGGGACCTGTTGGGGGCGAAAAGCCCGGAATGCTGGACAAGGATGGCGCGCTGCGCGACCTGTCCGCCGTGGTGCCCGACATTGCAGGGGATGTGCTGTCTCCGGCGGGGCTGACGAAGCTGGCCGGGCTGGACGTGAACAGCCTGCCGAAAGTGCCGGGCACGCCGCGCATCGGGCCTTGCGTGACGGGGATGAAGAATTTCGTCTGCATCGGCCTGAACTATGCCGACCATGCCGCCGAAGCCGGCGCGCCGATCCCCAAGGAACCCATCGTGTTCCTGAAGTCGCTGGGCGCCATTGTCGGCCCGAACGACGACGTGATGATCCCGCGCCATTCGCAGAAGACCGACTGGGAAGTCGAACTGGGCATCGTGATCGGCTCGACCGCGCGTTACGTGTCGGAAGAACAGGCGCTGGACCACGTGGCCGGGTATTGCGTGGTGAACGACGTGTCCGAGCGCGAATTCCAGATCGAACGCGGCGGCCAGTGGGACAAGGGCAAGGGCTGCGACACGTTCGGCCCGATCGGCCCGTGGATGGTCACGAAGGACGAAGTGGCCGACCCGCAGAAGCTTGCGATGTTCTGCGACGTTGATGGCCATCGCTACCAGAAGGGCACCACCGGCACGATGATCTTCGGGGTGAAGAAGCTGGTCTCGTATGTCAGCCATTTCATGACGCTGCATCCGGGCGACATCATCTCGACCGGCACGCCGCCGGGTGTGGGTATGGGTGTGAAGCCCGCGCCGGTGTTCCTGAAGCCGGGGCAGGTGATGCATCTGGGCGTTGAGGGCCTCGGCACACAGACTCAGAAAACAATCGCGGCCTGACAGGAAAAACGCGGATGAGCAGCACTGATATGGCGATGCCTGTACAGACCGGATGGGCACCGGGAGAACTCCGCACGCTGGCGGCGATCTCGGGCGCGCATCTGATCAGCCATTTCCATATTCTGGTGCTGCCGCCGCTGTTCTTCATGTTGCGCGATGCGATGGGCGTAGGCTTCGTCGAACTGGGGGTGGCGCTGACGGTGTTCAACATCGTCACGTTCCTCACCCAGACGCCGATGGGCTTTCTGGTCGACCGACTGGGTGGGCGCGCAGTGCTGATCGCCGGGCTGGTGCTGGGGGGATGTTCGTTCATCCTGTTCGGGCTGACCGGCACGTATACGTGGCTGCTGATTACATCCGCCATGGCGGGGCTGGCGAACAGTGTCTACCACCCGGCGGACTACGCGATCCTGTCGGCAACGGTGGGTGAAAAGCGGGTTGGACGCGCGTTTTCGATCCATACGTTCGCGGGTTATCTGGGCGGTGCGATTGCGCCGTTCACCATGCTGTTTCTGGCACGTGCATTCGGCCTGCAGACCGCGCTGGTCGTGGCCGGTCTGGTGGCGTTCGTGGCGGTGATTCCGCTGCTGACGCTGCGCACCAGCGAAGCGCATGCGCATGCTGCGGCGAAGAAGACCGACACCGCCGGGGCGAAAGTGTCGGTGTTTACGCCGGTGGTGCTGGGGCTGACGGTGTTCTTCACCATGCTCAGCCTGTCGATGAACGGGATCCAGAACTTCTCCGTTGCCGCGTTGATGGCCGGGTTCAGCACGCCTGACTCTGTGGCCAATATCGCGCTGACGGCGTTCCTGACCGCCAGCGCGTTCGGCGTGCTGGTGGGCGGGCATATTGCCGACCGCACGCAGCGCCATGGCGATATCGCGGCGCTGGGCTTTGGATCGGCCGCGTTCCTGGTGGCGCTGGTCGGCGCGGTTGCGCTGCCTGCTGTGGTTCTGGTTCTGGTAATGGGGCTGGCCGGGCTGATGTTCGGGGTGATCATGCCGTCGCGCGATATGCTGGTGCGCAAGGCGTCGCCCCCGGGGGCGGCGGGGCGCGTATTTGGCATTGTGACGACGGGGTTCAATCTGGGCGGTATGTCCGGCCCGCTGATGTATGGCTGGGTAATGGATCACGGCCTGCCGCGTTATGTGTTTTTCCTGTCGGTGGGCTTCATCGTGGCGACCGTGGTGCTGGCGCAGGTCAGCGAAATGCGCGAACGCCGCCGCCGGGCGGGCAGCGTTTCCGCCGCTGCCGAATAGCGGGGTTGCAGTTCCGCCCTGTCATTGCCATGTGATGGGGCATGAACACGCAACATGACCCCGTCGGCTGGCATGGCACGACGATCCTCTGCGTCCGTCGCGACGGGCGCGTGGCAATGGCGGGCGATGGACAGGTCTCGCTTGGCCCGACCGTCGTCAAAGGTAATGCGCGCAAGGTAAGGCGCATTGGTGGCGGCGCGGTACTGGCCGGGTTCGCCGGGGCCACGGCCGATGCCTTCACACTCCTCGAACGGTTGGAAGCGAAGCTGGAGCGGTTTCCGAACCAGCTTGAACGCGCCTGCGTCGAGCTGGCGAAGGACTGGCGGACGGACCGGTATCTGCGTCGGCTGGAAGCGATGATGGCGGTGGCCGACAAGGAACGGTCCTTCACGCTGACCGGCAACGGCGATGTGCTGGAACCCGAGGACGGGGTGATTGCCATCGGCTCGGGCGGTAATTACGCGCTGGCCGCGGCCCGCGCGCTGATCGACGTGCCGGGCCTGAGCGCGGAAGACGTGGCGCGGCGTGCGATGAAGATTGCGGGCGATATCTGCGTCTACACTAACGGCAACGTCACGATGGAGACGATCTGACCCATGGACATCCCCACCTATTCCCCGCGCGAGATCGTCAGCGAACTGGATCGTTTTATTGTTGGACAGGGCGATGCCAAGCGCGCCGTGGCGATTGCGCTGCGCAACCGCTGGCGGCGTCAGCAACTGCCGGAAGGTCTGCGCGAAGAGGTCGTGCCGAAGAACATCCTGATGATTGGTCCCACCGGCTGCGGCAAGACCGAGATTGCGCGCCGTTTGGCGAAGCTCGCCCAAGCGCCGTTCCTGAAGGTCGAGGCGACCAAGTTCACAGAAGTCGGCTATGTCGGGCGCGACGTTGAAAGCATCGTGCGTGATCTGGTCGAGGTCGGCATCGCGATGACCAAGGAAGCGCACCGCAAGGACGTGCAGGCCAAGGCCGAGGTCAACGCCGAGGAACGCCTGATCAGCGCGCTGGTGGGCGAGGGCGCATCCGCCGACACACGCCTGAAGTTCCGCAAGATGCTGCGCAATGGCGAGCTTGAGCAGAAAGAGGTCGAACTCTCGCTGCGCGATATGGGCGGCTCGCCGCTTGGTGCGATGGATATTCCCGGCATGCCCGGCGCGCAGATGATGAACTTGCAGGAGATGATGGGCAAGATGATGGGCGGCGGCCCCGCCAAGCATCGTCGCCTGACTGTCGCCGATGCGCGCAAGGCGTTGCTGGTGGAGGAGCAGGAAGCACTGCTCGACACCGAACGCCTGATGAAGGAAGCGATCCAGCACGTGGAGAGCAACGGCATCGTGTTCCTGGACGAGATCGACAAGATCTGTGCGCGCTCGGGCGAGGGCGGTGCGCGTGGCGGCGATGTCTCGCGCGAGGGTGTGCAGCGCGACCTGCTGCCGCTGATCGAGGGCACCACTGTTTCCACCAAGCACGGGCCGGTGAAGACCGACCATATCCTGTTTATCGCGTCGGGTGCGTTCCATCTGGCCAAGCCGTCGGACCTGCTGCCGGAATTGCAGGGGCGTCTGCCGATCCGTGTGGAACTCGCGGCGCTGTCGCGCGACGACATGCGCCGCATTCTGACCGAACCCGAGCATTCGCTGGTGAAGCAGTACAAGGCGCTGATCGGCACCGAGGGCATGACGCTGGACTTCGCCGATGAAGCAATCTACGCGCTGGCCGATCTGGCCACCGACATCAACGACCGGGTCGAGAACATCGGCGCGCGTCGTCTGCACACGGTGCTGGAACGGCTGCTGGAAGAAATCTCGTTCACGGCATCCGATCGTGCGGGGCAGAGCGTGACGGTGGATGCCGCCTATGTCGGCGAACGTGTCGCGCCGCTGGCATCCAAGGGCGACCTAAGCCGGTTTATTCTGTAGGCAGCAACGCGAGAACATCAGCGGGCGCAGCGGCAATGGCTGTCGCGCCCGTTGCCATGTCCGGCGTGCCATAGCCCCAGCCCGCGAAGATGCACGGAATGCCTGCGCCTTTGCCGGCGTTCACGTCGTTCGCGTGATCGCCGATCATCACGGCGTGGGTGGGATCGCCGCCAGCGGCTGTAATCGTGGCGCGCAGATGGGCGGGGTCGGGTTTGCGGGTGGGGAAACTGTCACCGCCGCCAACCGCGCTGAAATAGGCAGCGAGGTTCAGCTCGGCCAGCAGCGCACGTGCGGCGGCCTCGGGCTTGTTGGTGCAGACGGCCATGCGTGTGCCGCGCTGTTGCAGCGTGTTCAGCAGATCTGTGATGCCGTTGTACGGGCGGGTGGCGTGCGCGGTATTGGCTTCGTAATCGGCCAGGAACGCGGCCAGATCGGTCGGGTCTTCCGGGCGGCCCAGAGCAACCTGGGCGCGGCGCACCAGAACCGCGGCACCATCGCCGATCATGCGGCGCACGGCGTCCACCGACAGGTCGCTGTGCAGTACGCGGTTCAGCGTTGCGTGCAGGTCGGGCAGGCTGTCGACCAGCGTTCCGTCCAGATCGAAAACCACCATTGTGCGATTCATTTGACACGCCTTCCTCGAGGAGGAATGTTCCTACCATTACGGGCGCGTTGCGCAAATCAGGAGAGTAACGGGATGGATGCCGCCACGCGTCAGATCAGGCTGATCAATGCCGCGCATTATTTCACCCATTACTGCCTGCTGATCCTGCCCACCGCCGTGCTGGCCATGGCGCAGCCGGGGGGAATGTTCGGCGAGTCATACGGCCCGATTCTCGCGCTGGCGACGGGGATGTTCGTCTGTTACGGCCTGTTCTCGCTGCCGCAGGGGTGGCTTGCCGTGCGGCTGGGGCGCAAGGCGTTGCTGGTGGCGTTCTTCATGGGCGCGGGGCTGTCGATGGTGGCGACGGGGTTTGCGTCCGGCCCGCTGACGCTGATGCTGGCGCTGTCGGCAACCGGATTGTTCGCGGCGATCTATCACCCGATCGGCACCGCCATGCTGGTGGAAGCGGCGGGCGACAAGCCGGGTCGTTCGATCGGCGTGAACGGCGTGTTCGGGAATATCGGCGTTGCATCGGCCCCGGTGGCGACGGCGTTTCTGTGCCAGACATTCGGCTGGCAGGCGGCGTTCATCGTGCCGGGCGTGCTGTGCATGCTGGGCGGCGTTCTGTATGCGCGCGAACCAGCGTTCGACGCGCATGG
This sequence comes from Acetobacteraceae bacterium, assembly GCA_031546815.1. Taxonomy (GTDB): domain Bacteria; phylum Pseudomonadota; class Alphaproteobacteria; order Acetobacterales; family Acetobacteraceae; genus JAVBJV01. The sequence goes on along the minus strand of JAVBJV010000006.1, from coordinate 75,687 downwards.
CGCTGCCGCACGTGCGCGTGCGTTCCCTGATATTCCGAAATTTCTGGTGAAGCGCGCGCTGATTGTGCTGATGGTCATCGCGGTGGTGTCGGGCTTCGTGTTCAATGCGTTCACCATCCTGATTCCGAAGCTGATGCAGGAACGTCTGGCGGAATCGCCCGATCTGCTGCCGCTGGTCGGCGTGCTGGCCTTTGCCGCCACGCTGTGCGGCGCGGTGGCACAGTTCAGCGTCGGGCGGATGATCGACCGCACCACGCTGAAGCGCATTTTCCTGCCGCTCACGATAGTGCTGGTGCCGACCATGCTGATGCTGGCCTTCGTGCAGGGCTTTGCCGCGCTGGCACTGGCGGGGCTGACGGCGGCCTGCGTGTTCGGGCAGGTGACTCTCAGCGAGACGATGGCCGCGCGTTACATCAGCCCGGCGCTGCGCACGAAGATCTACTCGATCCGCTTTTTTGTGGGCTTTCTGGGCGCGGCTGCGGCGGCGCCGGTGGTGGGTTATCTGCACACCAGCACGGGGTCGCTGGCGGTGGTGCTGATGGTGCTGGCGGGTGCGTCGGTGGTGACGCTGCTCTGCGCGGTGTTCTTCCCCGATCGGCGCGAGGAACTGCAACCGGAATTATGGGCGGCGGTTGCAGCCGAGTAAGGGGCAGCCGTTAAGCTGCTCCATCCATGTGTGGAAAGCATCCGGACGGGATAAATCATGCATGACTTCGGATGCTGTGCGCGGGATCGTCACGCCGTAGCGTTCAGTCAACCAGGACTGGTTAGGCCGCGTTGATGACGGTCCGGTGCAGCCCCAGAAAAGTGAGGCTGTTCGGGGGAGCGTCGGGTGCTTCCTGACAATCGCCGCTGATCTCTTCGTAGCCGATGCTCAACAGGCGCAGAAAATCGAGCGGCGTTGAGGTCAGGATACCAAACGCCCCTTCCGACCCGAGATGCACGATCTGCTGCTTTCCCTGATCGTCGATCCAGAACGCGACGTGGGACCCATCGCCACCCGTGCGTGCAAACGTCACCAGACGATCGGAAATGTCCGACACATCGCACCCACACCAGCTCGTCCCTGTATCTTGCGCCTGTTCGGGCGTCTCGACGCGGAACATGATGACGGTGCCGTGGTAAGGCGGCTCTGCGGGGCCAAGCATTCCCAGACGATCACCGGGGAAACGGGTGCTTTGTATGAAGAAGCCATTGGCCTCGATCCAGGTGAAAAGGGCCTCGAACTCTGCCGGCAACGACATTGTTACGGGAAGCCTGGATTTCATGTCGGTGACGTAGCTCATTCGGCCCTGCCTTTCGCATCAATGTTATAAGTGGGGCGGATGGTTTGGGAAGGTTGCATTTTTACAAGAATCGCACATGCTCGGGGGATGCAGATTTTAACAGGACACGCGCGTCTGGCCGGGGTGATCGGATGGCCCGTTGCGCATTCGCGATCGCCGCGACTGCATGGCCACTGGATCGAACGTTACGGGCTGGATGCAGCCTATCTGCCGCTGCCGGTTGAACCGACGCATTTTACCGAAGCTGTGCGCGGGTTGATGTATGCCGGGTTTGCAGGCGCCAACGTCACCATTCCGCACAAGGAAGCCGCGTTCGCCGTGTGCGACACGGTGGACGACAGTGCACGTCGCGCGGGTGCGGTGAACACGCTGGTGTTTGCGGATGGAAAGATTACCGGGTCGAACACCGATGGCTGGGGGTTCGTCGCCAATCTGCGCGCGCATGCGGTGGACCCGAAAGCCGGTCCCGCTCTGCTGCTGGGCGCGGGCGGTGCGGCACGCGCCATTGCGGCGGCGTTGCTGGCGGAGGGTGTGGCGGTCTCGGTCGCCAATCGCACACCCGAACGGGCCGAGGCTCTGGCGCGCGATCTGCCGGGTCTGAAGACACTGGCGTGGGAACAGCGCGACGCGGCGCTGCGTGACCATGCGCTGGTGGTGCAGACGACATCGCTGGGGATGGCCGGGCACGGCACGCTGGCGCTGGATCTGGCGCGCGCGCCCGCAGGAATGGCGGTAGCTGATATTGTCTACGTGCCGCTGGAAACACCGCTGCTGACGGCGGCGCGCGCACATGGCCTGCGTGTGGTGCCGGGGCTGGGGATGCTGCTGCATCAGGCGCGGCCCGGCTTCCGCGCGTGGTTCGGTGTGGACCCCACCGTTGATGACGCGCTGCACGATTTCGTCGCGGCAGATGTTCCCCGCACATGAAGCGCATCGGCCTGACTGGTGGGATCGGTACCGGCAAATCCACCACGACGGCGGTGTTCCGGCGGCTGGGTATTCCGGTGTTCGATGCCGATGCGGCGGTGCACGTGCTGCAAGGCAAAGGCGGCGCGGCCGTTGTGCCGATTGAAGCCGCTTTCCCCGGCTCCACCCGCGACGGTGCGGTGGATCGTGCGGTATTGCGTCAGCACGTACTGGGCCATCCGGCGGCGCTGAAGGTGCTGGAAGCCATCGTCCACCCGTTGGTGCGCCACGCCGAGGCCGACTTCGTCGCCCGTGCCCGCAAGAACGGCAAGCGCGTGGTGGTATTCGACATTCCGCTGCTGCTGGAGAGCAAGCGACAGCGCGACATGGATGCGGTGATCGTGCTCAACGTACCACCCGCGCTACAGGCGCTGCGGGTGTTGCGTCGCCCGGGCATGACAGAAGAGCGTCTGTCGGCTATTCGTGCGCGGCAGATGCGCGATGGCGACCGCCGGAAGCACGCGGATCTGTGGCTGCGCAACGGCCTGTCGCGGCATTACCTGCAGGCGCGCATTCGCCGCTTTCTCTCGGAGCTGACCCCATGACCCGTGCCGTCCTGTTCGACACCGAGACCACGGGGATCGAGATCACCCAGGGCCACCGCGTGATCGAAATCGCCGCGCTGGAACTGTGGAACGACCTGCCGACGGGGAAGAGTTTTTACTGCCTGCTCAACCCCGATCGCGACATTCCCGAAGACGCCGCGCGCATTCACAACATCCGCAACCACAACGTGGAAGGGAAGCCGCGTTTCGCCGATGTGGTGGACGAATTCCTGGCCTTCATCGGCGACGACCCGATGGTTGCGCATAATGCGTCGTTCGACTTCATGCACGTGAACAACGAACTGCGTCTGGCCAAGCGCCCGTTGCTGGATGAGGCGCGCATGGTCGATACACTGGTGCTGGCGCGCAAGCGTTTCCCCGGCATGCCGAACAATCTGGATGCACTGTGCCGCCGCTTTGACATCGATCTGAGCGAGCGCACCTCGCATAACGCGCTGCTCGACTGCAAGCTGTTGTCGCAGGTGTATGTGGAATTGACCGGCGGCCGTCAGCGCGGGCTGGAACTGCCGGCCGAGGCCGGCGTTTCGATGGGTGTGCATTACGCGAAGGTCGAAAACCGCGCAGCGCATCGTGTCGTGATCCACCCCGAAGAACGCGCCACGCACGAAAAATTCCTGGGACGGGTCAAGGATCCGGTCTGGCCCACCCTGACCAAACCCGACGCCTGAAATGCAAAACGCCGGACAAGATGCCCGGCGTTTTGTTTGTCGCAGTATCGAATAACCTTAAGCGTTTCCAGCGACCGGAGCCTGCTGTGCGCGGCGCGACTGCCACAGGGTCAGGAAGTCGATCGGCTGCAGCATGACGGGCGGGAAGCCGCCTTCGCGGGTGATGTCGGCGATGATGTTGCGCGCGAACGGGAACAGCAGACGCGGGCATTCGACCAGCAGCACCGGCTCGATCGAGTTTTCGGGAATCCCGGTCAGCGTGAAGATGCCGCAATAGACCAGCTCGGCGATGCACACGACGGTGGTTTCCGACTTCGCTTCAACGCGAACGGCCAGACCCACTTCGTAGACGTTGTTGTCCGGCAGGCGGCGGGCCTGCACGTCCAGGTCGATCTGGATCTGCGGCTGCTTGTCCTTCAGTGCCAGAAACGCTTCCGGCCCACCGGGCACTTCAAAGGACAGATCCTTGATGTACTGCAGATTAACAACCAGCGGCGGCATCTGGGCCTGTTCGTTCTGGGGCAGTTCGTTCGTATCGGACATGGGGGAAGGCTCCTGAGAATTGTGCGGCGGGTAGCATGAAGACGCGGCTGATGCCAGAGCCTCTAGGATCGGTCCGGGGATTATGACGGGGAGCGGCGAACGCTCTCCAGCTTCGGCCAGGACAGATCGGTGGGGGCGGGGGCGGTCGGGTCGAAGGCACGCCAGCTGCCGTTGGCCATGGTCTCGCCGGTCAGCGCCAGCAGGAACCCCCAGTGCGAGACTACCAGCGTTTCCGCAGCCCAACCGCCAAGTGCTGCCATTTCGGCGCGGAACAGCGCGGCCCGGGCCTCGACCTGCGGTTCGGGTTCGTTGATATCGGGCCACCAGACCTCGTCGATATGGCTGAAATCGATGTGCGGCCAGTCGCGCACCAGTTCGGTCCGTGGGGTGCCGATGTCGCATTTGAACGCATAACGTTCCCGCACAATCGGGTTGATCAGGATCTCGGCCCCCAGCGCCGCATTTACCCCGACTGCGGTTTCCAGTGCGCGAGTATAGGGCGAGGTGATGATCCGCCGTATCCCTTGCCCGCGCAGGGCCTCTCCGGCGGCGCGGGCCTGGGCGTGGCCCTCGTCCGTCAGGCGCGGATCGACGATCCCGGGGTCTCGCCGGGTGGTGGTGAAGTGCAGGTTGAATTCGCTTTGGCCGTGCCGCAGTAAAAACATTCGGCAGAGGTAGATCGTTTCCTGCTTATATGGAAGCCGGTGTAAGGTTGCGCCGATCCAGGCGGATGCTTATGTCTGGAGGAAGGATTAGGAGATTTTCATGGGCAGTTCCGGGGGCATCCCGCTCGAGCTTATTCTGTTTGGAATGGTTGCGGCCTTTCTTGTGCTGCGTCTGCGCAGCATTCTGGGGCGTCGCACCGGGTTCGAGCGTCCACCACAAGCCACCCCTGAAGCCCGCCCGGAGATCGAGGCCGACAACCCCGTCCCCCCGGTTAACCCGACCCGCAATCTGCCCGACGCGACCACTACCCTGGGTCAGACTCTGGCGCGGATCGAGGCAGTGGACCGCACGGTAACCCCTGCACGCTTCCTGAGCGGCGCGGAAACGGCCTTCCCGATGATCGTCTCGGCCTTCGCGCGGGGCGACCGCGCCACGCTGCGCAAGCTGCTGGGGGACGAGGTCTATCCCGGGTTCGACAGCGCCATCACAGCGCGCGAGGAAGCCGGGCACGTCCAGCAGTTCGAGATTCGCGGTATTCGCGATGCCGATATCGTGGCGGCGGATCTGCGCGGCACGGTTGCCGACATCACGGTGCGCTTCGTGTCCGATCAGGTGAACGTGACGACGGCCGCGAACGGTTCGGTGGTCGAGGGCACCGACGCGGTGACGGAAATCGCCGATGTGTGGACGTTCCAGCGCGATCTGGCGCTGAAGGACGACCCGACATGGCGGCTGGTGGCCACTTCGACCGACCAGTAATGCGCGTTCTGCTTGTCCTGTGTGCGGTGTTGGGTCTGTCGGCGTGCCGGCCGACCCAGACATCGCCAGGGGCGGAAGCGCCGGTTTATATCCAGACACGTTTCACCGACATGCCGGGCTGGTCTGCGGACCGGCACGCCGAGTCGATTCCCGCCCTGCTCGTCACCTGTGACCGGCTGGCGCAAATGCCCGAGGGCACGCGGCTGGGCGAGGGGGATTCGCCCGTCATGCGTGCCGCTGGAACCGCCGGACAGTGGCGCGATTTGTGCGCGGCGGCCAAGGCGCTGCCTGCCGGGAACCACGCAGCGGCGCGGGCATTCTACGAACAGTATTTCACCCCGATCCGCCTGACAGCGGGCACGCAGCAGACCGGCCTGCTGACCGGATATTTCGAGCCTGAATTACGCGGGGCGCGTCGGCAATCGGCAGCGTATCCGTTCCCGCTCTATCGTCGCCCGGCCAATCTGCAAGCGGCCGCGCCCGGCACCCTGACTGACGAGGCAGGCCGTGCGCTGAGCGCCGGTCGTGTGGACAGGAATGGGCGGCTGACCCCATACCCGACCCGGCGCGAGATCGAGGACGGGGCGTTGCGTGGGCAGAATCTGGAACTGCTGTATGTGTCCTCGGCGCCCGAAGCGTTCATGCTGCAGATCCAGGGTTCGGGCCGGGTGCGTCTGGACGATGGTTCGGTGGTGCGGGTTGGGTATGCGGGGTCGAACGGCAGGCCCTATGTGGCGATTGGCCGCATGCTGATCGAGCGCGGCGAGATCCCGCGTGCCGAGATCAGCATGCAGACCATCCGCGCGTGGCTTGAACGCCACCCCGAACAGGGGCGCGCGCTGATGCTGGAAAACCCGACCTTCATATTCTTCCGCGAGATGTCGGATCTGGCTGAAAACCTTGGCGCGCTGGGCGCATTGGGCGTGCCGCTGACGCCGGGGCGGTCGCTGGCGGTGGATAAAGGCTACATGCCGCTGGGCGTGCCGGTGTTCGTCGCCACCACCGACCCGATCGACGGCGCGCCATGGCAGCGTGTGTTACAGGCGCAGGACACCGGGTCCGCCATTCGCGGCGTTGTGCGCGGCGACATCTTCTACGGCTGGGGCAACGATGCGGCGACGCGTGCTGGACGCATGCGCAACCAAGGCAGTATCACGGTGCTGGTACCGCGGGCGGGGTAGAGCGCATCGCCAATCAGTCCATACCGGCCAGCAAAATGGCACGGCTCTGCGCTTCCGGTGCTCACGGACAAGCGTCCGCTGCGCGCCGGTTCTCGATCCGCACCATTTTCGGCTCGGCCTGAACTGATTGTCGATACATCCTGAACACCTAGGCCCAAGGTCATAAAAAGCCGTATATTCACAGATGGTGAAAACCCTCTAGACTGCCCGCCATGTCAACGTCCTCCTCCTCGCGACCGCGTGTTGCGCTGTTTGTGACCTGTCTGGTGGATCTGCACCGCCCGACGGTCGGGTTCGCCGCCATCCAGTTGCTGGAGCAGGCAGGCTGTCTGGTGGAAGTGCCGCAGGCACAGACCTGCTGCGGCCAGCCCGCCTATAACACCGGCGACCGTGCCACAGCGCGCGATCTGGCGCGCAATGTGGTTGATGCCTTTGCGGGTTACGACTACGTGGTCGCGCCGTCCGGGTCGTGTGCGGGGATGCTCGCGCATCACTACCCCGGCCTGTTCGACGACGACCCGGACTACAAGACCCGCGCCGATGCGCTGGCCGCGAAGAGCCACGAACTCGTCTCGTTCCTGCGCGACGTGATGAAGGTGGAGCGCGTGGACGCCAGCTATACCGGCAAGGTCACTTATCATGACTCGTGCTCCGGTCTGCGCGAGATGGGCGTGAAGGAACAGCCCCGCGCCCTGCTGAAGCAGATGGAGGGCGTCACGCTGACTGAAATGTCCGACCCCGAACGCTGCTGTGGGTTCGGCGGCACGTTCTGCGTGAAATACCCCGAGATCTCGGTGCAGATGGTCACCGCCAAGGCGGCGGACATCACCGCAACCGGCGCCGATACATTACTGGCGGGCGACATGGGCTGCCTGCTCAACATGGCGGGCCGCCTGCAGCGCGAGGGCAGCACCGTAAAGGTGCGTCACGTTGCGGAAGTTCTGGCGGGGATGACGGATCGTCTGCCCGCAATTGGCGAGGGGCCGCGCTGATGCCGACATCTTCCGATTGGGGCGCGGTCTTTCTGGCCGGGCTGGTGGGTCTGTTCTTCGGGGCGTCGGTCTCGCAGCATTACAATGTGGCGCTGGCGGTGTTCGGGGTGGGCTTTGCAATCTGGTTGCTGTGGGGCGTGGGTGCCGTCACCTGGCCGGGGCGGTTTGCCGCGCTGGTGGTGTTTGCCGTCGGCTTTCTGGTCTTCGCCAAATCCTGGCTCCTGGCTTTCGCATAAAATCTGAGGGGCATCACCGATGCGCGCAACATCTCCGGCGTTCAAGGCCAATGCGGCCAAGGGTATGGCCGATGCGGGACTGCAACGCGCGTTGCACCGCTCGGAACAGGGCGGGCCTGCGCGGCGTGCAGCCGCGGTGGCGAAGCTGCCCGAATTCGAACAGCTGCGCGACATCGGGCGCGACATCAAGAACCACACGCTGGCGCATCTGGATTTCTATCTGGAAACCTATGCCGCCAATGTCGAGAAAGCGGGCGGGCACGTGCACTGGTGCAGCAGCGCCGACGATGCGCGCGCGGCCGTGCTGAAGATCTGCAAGCAGGCCAACGCCCGCACGGTGACCAAGGGCAAGTCGATGATCTCGGAAGAACTCGGGATCAACGATTTTCTGGAAGAACACAACATCACCCCGGTCGAGACCGATCTGGGTGAATACATCCTGCAGCTGCGGCGCGAACCGCCGTCGCATATCATTGGCCCGGCGTTTCATCTCAATCTGGAAGACTGGGAAGAAAGCTTCCGCAAATGCCATACCGACCTGGACCCCAACCGCGTGTTCGCGGAACGGCGCGACCTGCTGGCGGAAGCGCGCGGCAAGCTGCGTGAGCGGTTCATCGCGGCGGATGTCGGCATCACCGGTGCCAACTTCCTGATCGCCGAAACAGGCAGCAGCGTGATCGTCACCAACGAAGGCAATGGCGACCTGACGCAGACCCTGCCGCGTGTGCACATCGTGCTTGCCTCGATTGAAAAGGCAGTGCCGACGCTGGAAGACGCGACATCGCTGCTGCGTCTGCTGGCGCGCAGTGCGACGGGGCAGGACTTTTCCGTCTACACCACGTTCTCGACCGGCGCGCGCCGGGCAGAGGATCTGGACGGGCCGGAAGAATACCATGTCGTGCTGCTCGACAATGGCCGCTCGTCGATGGTGGGCAGCGATTTTCAGGACATGCTGCGTTGCATTCGCTGTGCGGCGTGTATGAACCACTGCCCGGTCTACGCGACGGTGGGTGGGCATGCGTATGGCTGGGTGTATCCGGGGCCGATGGGCAGTGTGCTGACGCCCGCGTTGATTGGGGTTGATCAGGCCGGGCATCTGCCAAATGCCTCGACGTTCTGCGGCAAGTGCGAGAGCGTCTGTCCGGTGAAGATCCCGCTGCCGAAGCTGATGCGCCATTGGCGCGAACGCGAGTTCGAACGGCATTTGACGCCCGATGTGCAGCGGCGAAACCTGAATCTGTGGGCGTGGTTCGCCAAGCGCCCCGGCATGTATCGACTGGCGTCGAAATGGGCGATGCGGATGCTGGGCTGGTATGGCCGCAAGAAGGGCCGCTTTGCCACGCTGCCCTTTGCGGGTGGCTGGACGGCAGGGCGCGATCTGCCCGCGCCCGAGGGCGAGACATTCTTTACGCGCTATGCGCGCGAACAGCGGACGGGGAAGGTCTGAACCATGTCGCGTGAAGCCATTCTGAACAATATCCGGCGTGGCCTGCGCCGCGGTCCTCTGCCTGCTGATCAGCAGGCAATGCTGCTGGGGCGGATGGAGGCGCATCCGCGTCATCTGATCCCCGCGCGGTCGCGTGTGTCGCACGATGAACAGGTCGCGCTGTTCGTTGCCAATGTGGAGCGCGAATTCGGCACCGTCACGCGCGTGAACGATGCATCTCAGGTGCTGGATGCCGTAGCGACTTACCTGGCGCAGCAGAACCTGCCCGCCGAATTCGCTGTGGCGACGCATCCGTATCTGCGCGATCTGGACTGGGCGGCACATCCCTTGCTGCAGAAGCGCGAGGGGCGCGCACAGCCCAGCGATCAGGTCGCGCTGACCTGTGCGTTCGCGGGCATTGCGGAAACCGGCACGCTGATGCTGCCATCCGGCCACGACACGCCGACGACGCTGAACGTGCTGACCGAAACCTCGGTCGTGGTGCTGCGCGCCAGCACTCTGGTGGGCGCGTATGAGGAAGCGTGGGACGTTCTGCGCACCAGCACAACGCCGCAGCCCGGTGGCGGCTTCATGCCGCGCAACGTGATGCTGGTGACGGGCCCGTCGCGCTCGGCCGATATCGAGAGCACGCTGGAACTCGGCGCGCATGGTCCGCGCCGTTTGCATGTAGTGTTGGTCGATGGTGAGTAAAAAATGGCGGAAGTGGCTGCTGGTGCCCGTGGCGGTGCTGGCAGCGGCTGGGCTGTATCTGGGCGCGGTGCGGCTTTCCGGGAATTTCCATACAGTGATTGCCGGGGAACTGTATCGGTCCGCGCAGCCAAGTAATGCGCAGCTGACGCGTTATGTGCAGGAAAATGGTATCCGCACGGTGCTGAACCTGCGCGGTGCGAACACGCAGGCGCGCTGGTACCAGGACGAGGTTGCCACAACTCAGGCACTGGGCGTCACGTTGCTGGACTTCCCGATGTCGGCGCGTCATGCCCTGACGGGGGAACAGGCGATGACGTTGCTCACCATAATGCAGGATGCGCCAAAGCCGCTGCTGATCCATTGCAACGCAGGTGCCGACCGGACCGGTCTGGCGGTCGTTATGTATCTGAACCAGCTGGCTGGTGTGGACGAGGAAACCGCTGAATGGGCGCTCTCGCCCATATATGGCCATATCGCGATTCCGTATCTGTCGAACGCCTACGCGATGGACGATACGTGGGAGTTTATGGAACAGGTTTTCGGTATTGAAGGCAGCTGAGCGGGACTCAGAAGCTGATCCCCAGCCCCATCGAAAACCCGCTGACATTGGGGCCGAACACATAACGGCCCAGCAGCCGCACGCGCGTGACATATAGGCCCAGCGCGCCGATCTCGTACTTGCCGACATCGACTTCCAGACCGCCACCCAGTTTGGTCAGGCTGTCGAAGCCAAGTGCGTCGGTCTGGCTGCCGTAGAACTGGGAGTGCGAAACCTCGAACACATAACGCAGCGGTTCGCCGAACATCTCGAGGCCGGTGGGGATGCGCAAGCGGCTCCATAATCCCAGCGTGATCGGATCGGCCACGCCCATGACTGCGCGCGATGTGCCGGGCAGGGATTCCATGTGGAACTGGCTGTAGCGGAGTTCAACATCAATTTCGTAAGCCGGTTTGTGCAGGGCATAGCCCAGCACCATCGCCCCGCCGATTCCCGCCACATTCATGCGGCCGCGGCTGAGGAACTGGATCTCGTGATCGGTGAGGTAATTGAGCAGCCGCCCACCCAGCGACGCATCGGTTTCCATATGCCCGTAGCTGAGATTGACGATTGGCCGCAGCGTTAACTCGTCGGTCAGTTTAAAGTCCCAACCCACGCCGACCGTGGCGGTCACGGTGTTCCAGCGGGTTGGCAGCAGCCGCGTTTCCTGCCCGTCCGAGAAGATGAATTTCGGGTCGTAGCGCGAATACCCGATGAATCCTTCCAGATACAGCGGCACAGAATCACTGACCGTAAAACCGGCGCCGATCTGCCCCATGGTGAGGGACGTGGTTTGATCCTCTCCGGTGGTCATGGTGATGGAGTTCGCGGTGTTATCCGGGACGATTGAATACGCCATCAGCCCCAGAACGCCATTCGCCACGGTGCGCACGCGCTGACCGGACAGGTGAACCCGGGGATGATCGTCGGTTGTCTGTGCCGCAACCGGTGCAGTCACCAGTAATACGATCAGACCGGCAGCAGAGACTTTCCCCGCCGGAAATAATAACCGCCGATGCACCACGTATTCTGCAGGCTTCAGGTCGGTCCGACAACCGAGCATTGATGGCGGCTTTGGCGGCCGCAGGCGCGTGTGGCCTCGACCTGGGTCAGCCCGACGATCTGCGCGCGATAGTGGCGCACATTCCGCACACGGACTTCCTGGATACGAACGGCGCTGGCGGGTTCGCCCATACGGCGCGCGGCTGTTTGTGCTGCCTGGCGTGCGGCGGCGGCGGTGGGGAATGCGCCAACCTGCACCACCCAGCGCGATGCCGCTGCAACGCGCGACGGTGCCGCCGGTGTGCGGGCCGCGGCCTGCCGAGAAACGGGAGCGCGTGCTGCGACCTGGCGTGTCCGCGATGTCGTCTGGCGCACAACCGCTGTCGGGCGTGCCGGTGCGGCCTGTGCCGAGGACACGAAGGTCGGCATACGCGGTGCCGGTGTATCGTACCCGTTGGTAGGCACGCCCGACTGCCGGAAGCCACGGTCCAGCAACGCCATCATATGCGTGTTGCGTTCGACCGGGCTGGCCCCGCCCAGCACCACGCCGATCAGGCGCACGTTGGAACGCACCGCGCTAGCGACCAGATTGAAGCCCGAGTCCTGAATGTAGCCGGTCTTGATTCCGTCGGCCCCGTCGTATTCGGTCAGGATGCGGTTGTGGTTCTGGATGACGCGCCGGCCGAACTGGAATCTCTGCACCGAGAACAGCCGGTATTCATGCGGAAAATCGGTAACCAGCCGCTGCCCCAGCCGCGCCATGTCGCGCGCGGTCGTCACCTGTTCCCAGTTGGGCAGGCCGGATGCGTTGCGGAACGTGGTGTTCGACATGCCAAGCGCGCGCGCGCGCAGCGTCATCATCTGGCCGAAGCGTTCTTCGTTGCCGCCCAGAAGTTCCCCCAGCGCCGAGGCAACATCGTTGGCGGACTTGGTGATCAGCGCCAGAATGGCCTGTTCGACAGTGATGCGCGAACCCGCCACCAGCCCCAGCTTCGAGGGGGGCATCGCAGCGGCGCGTGCCGAGACGGGAATGCTCTGCCCGGCCGAGATCCGGCCTTCGCGCAGGGCTTCGAACGTCATGTAAAGCGTCATCATCTTGGTCAGACTGGCCGGGTGGCGCAGTTCGTCCGGGCTGGCGGCGGAAAGGACCGTCCCGCTGCGCCCATCGATGACGATCGACGAATACCGGCTGGACCCAACCTGTGCGAAAGCCGACGTCAACGGCACAAACCCGGCCAGCGAGCAGGCCAGAAGGGCCAGCAGGCGCAGGAATCGTGCAGTCGAGCGCGGCATTATATGCATCGGTATGTGTCCCGGTCGGATTCGAGGAATTCAATTAAGGCCCAAGGATATTCCACCCTCCGAACTGTTGTCGAGGAAATTTTTTTAATTCAAGGGGTTAAAAGTGGTTCTGATTCAAAGGGCAGGCGGCCACAATATTTTTTTGCTGCAGCGCACCATTTTTCCTTGACCATGGGAGAGGGCTTCCCTAAATAGGGTTTGTGCTGCACCGCAGCAAACGAATAGCGACACCTCAGACCGCTTCATAACAGGCCCAGACAGGACATCACGACCATGACCGTAAAAACCAGCAAGATCGCCGACGCCGCTACCGCCCAGATCAAGACGATCGCGGAAGAAGGTTTCGCCAACGCACAGAAGGGCTTCGCCCAGGCTCAGGCCAGCGCGCAGGAAAACCTCAACAAGGGCATGAAGAGCGCGGAAGAACTGGTGACATTCAGCCAGGGTAACCTGGAAGCGGTCGTCAAGGCAGCGCAGATCTGGGCCACGGGCCTGCAGGAACTGTCGCGCCAGATGCTGTCCACGGTTCAGGCCTCGGCCGAAGAAGGTATGGCGAACGTCAAGGCGCTGGCCTCGGTGAAGTCGGTCAAGGAAGCTGGCGACCTGCAGGCGAATTTTGCCAAGGCCGCCCTGGATAAGACCGTTGCCGGCACGCAGAAGATCTCGACCGATTTCTACCGCCTGGCGGAAGAAGCTGCGGCCCCGATCACCGCGCGCGTTCAGATGGCGGTGGAAAAGGCCAACACTTTCCGCGCCTGAGCCAAAGAATAGCAACGTCGTCTTTCTCCCCCCCCTTGAGGCGACGTTGTTTTAAGCCCTGCGCAGCAATGCGCGGGGCTTTTTTTCTTGCGAAGTTCCAGAGACTTCCCCAATGCCGGTAGGTTCCGATATGCTGGCGCGGAAGATCAGGTCGGCAGGATGATTACAGGACAAACAGGAAGCAGTATCGGCGACGATGGCGACGTGGGCGACACAGGCACGAAAGTGGCTGTCAAAACGCGTCCGCGGACCAAGAAACCCGCCATGTACAAAGTGCTGATGCTGAACGACGACTACACGCCGATGGAGTTTGTCGTCCATGTTCTGGAACGGTTTTTCCAGAAGAACCGCGAAGAGGCGACGCGCATCATGTTGCATGTGCATCGACGCGGCGTCGCTGTGTGCGGCGTTTACACATATGAAGTGGCCGAGACCAAGGTGACGCAGGTGATGGATCTGGCACATCAGAACCAGCACCCGCTGCAATGCACGATCGAAAAAGAATAATCCCTTTACCGCGAATCAATTTTCAGTTGGCATAGTGTGGCGCTGGACAGACCAGCGTAGTGAATAAAAGGGCGTGCCGGCCAGTGTGTGGGTTGAAATCCGCGCGCGCAGACAAAAATACTGACGCAGAACACGCATGCTGCCAGAATTGTACCGATAACGAGCAACAACCGGTTCTGGACTGCACAGGCACAGGAGTTTCAGCACCCCATGCTGTCACGTAACCTCGAACAGACCCTGCATCGCGCGCTGTCTTTGGCGGGCGAGCGGCGACACGAATATGCAACGCTCGAGCATCTGCTGCTGGCGCTGACGGAAGACGCCGACGCGATGACGGTGTTTCGTGCATGCGGCGTCGACGTAGACCGTCTGCGTGGCGATGTGACGGAATTTCTCGACCGCGACATGGCCGGGCTGATCACCGATCGCACGGCAGAACCCAAGCCCACGGCTGGGTTCCAGCGCGTGGTGCAGCGTGCGGCCATTCATGTTCAGTCTTCGGGGCGCGAGGAGGTAACCGGCGCGAATGTGCTGGTGGCGCTGTTCAGCGAACGTGAAAGCCATGCCGTATACTTCCTGCAGACGCAGGACATGACGCGGCTGGATGCCGTCAACTTCATCAGCCACGGTATTGCCAAGGCACCTGGCCTGTCGGCCCCGCGTCCGGTCGGCACCAACACCGATGGCGAGACACGTGAAGAACGCCCATCCGCCAAGCGCGGGCAGGGGGCGTTGGACAATTACTGCGTCAACCTGAACAAAAAGGCGCAGCAGGGCCGCATCGATCCGCTAATCGGGCGCGATCAGGAAATCGAGCGTACGATCCAGATCCTCTGCCGCCGCACCAAGAACAATCCGCTGTTCGTGGGCGATCCGGGCGTCGGCAAGACCGCCATTGCGGAAGGTCTGGCCAAGCGCATCGTCGAGAACGATGTGCCGGAAGTGCTGCTGAACAACACGATCTTCTCGCTCGATATGGGGGCGTTGCTGGCCGGCACACGCTATCGCGGTGACTTCGAGGAACGGCTGAAGGCCGTGGTGACCGAGCTTGAAAACCAGCCCGGCGCGATCCTGTTCATCGACGAGATCCACACGGTGATCGGCGCGGGCGCAACCAGCGGCGGGGCGATGGATGCGTCGAACCTGCTGAAGCCCGCATTGGCACAGGGCACGCTGCGCTGCATGGGCAGCACCACCTACAAGGAATATCGCAGTCACTTCGAAAAGGACCGCGCGCTGGTGCGGCGCTTCCAGAAGATCGACGTGAACGAACCCACCGTGGAAGATACGGTGAAGATCCTGATGGGGCTGAAGACCAACTACGAAAAGCACCACAAGGTCCGCTATCTGCCCGACGCGATCCGCGGTGCGGTGGAGCTGTCGGCCAAGTATATCCACGACCGCAAGCTGCCCGACAAGGCGATCGACGTGATCGACGAAGTGGGTGCCTCGCGCATGTTGCTGCCCGAAAGCAAGCGCCGCAAGACGGTGACGCTGCGTGATGTGGAAGACATCATCGCCAAGATCGCGCGCATTCCCGCCAAGACGGTGTCGAGCGACGACAAGGAAGTTCTGCGCACTCTGGAACGCGATGTGCGCGCCATGGTGTTCGGGCAGGACAACGCCGTCGCCGCGCTGGCAACGGCGATCAAGCTGGCGCGCGCCGGGCTGCGCGATCAGGAAAAACCGATCGGCAATTACCTGTTCACCGGCCCGACCGGCGTCGGCAAGACCGAAGTGGCGCGCCAGTTGTCGCGCGTGCTGGGGATCGAGCTGATCCGCTTCGACATGTCGGAATACATGGAACGGCACAGTGTCTCGCGGTTGATCGGTGCGCCGCCAGGCTATGTCGGGTTCGACCAGGGCGGCTTGCTGACCGACGCGATCGACCAGCATCCGCACGCCGTGCTGCTGCTGGACGAGATCGAGAAAGCGCATCCGGATCTGTTCAACATCCTGTTGCAGGTGATGGACCATGGCAAGCTGACCGACCACAACGGCAAGACGGTCGATTTCCGCAACGTGATCCTGATCATGACCACCAATGCCGGTGCGGCCGACATGGCGAAACCCGCCATCGGGTTCGAACGCGAAGTGCGCGTGGGCGAGGACGAGGATGCGGTGAAGCGCATGTTCACGCCCGAATTCCGCAACCGTCTGGACGCGATCATCCCGTTCGCGGGTCTGACGCCGGAAGTGGTGGCGCGCGTCGTCGAGAAATTCGTGATGCAGATGGAAGCGCAGCTTGCCGACCGCAACGTGACGATCGAACTGTCCTCGGCCGCCAAGGAATGGTTGGTCGAGAAAGGGTACGATCGCCTGTATGGCGCGCGGCCTCTGGCGCGGGTCATTCAGGAGCACGTAAAGAAGCCGCTGGCCGAGGAACTGCTGTTCGGCCGTCTGGCCAAGGGCGGATCGGTGAAGGTGACGCTGAAAGACGGCGCGCTGGATTTCGAGATCACGGCAACCGCGCCGCAAGCGCTGCCCAAACCCGATGCAGGCGAGAGCGAGAAGGAAAGCGAAACGCTGTAGTCACTTGCTGCCGGTTTTGCGCGGAGGCAGAATAAGCCATTCATTGTGATTGGCTTATTGATGTCCGTGTTTCTGCGTGGGCTGGTATTCGCGGCGATCGGTGCGGGTTGCGCATGGGCGGTGACGCTGCTGGCAGGGCAGTCGCCGTGGATGACGATGTTGGCACCCGGCGTAATCTTCGGTGCGGTCTTCGCCGTCATACTGTGTGCGCTGCGCCGATTGTCGTTGGGCAAGGCCTGTTTCTGGGTGCTGTGGGCGGTGTTTGCACATTTGATGGCGCTGTTCATTTTCACGTGGACCGTGGCGCAGAACATCTATCCGTTATCGCTGTCGTGGCCGCTGATGCTGTCCACCATCAACTATGCGCTGGATACCAGTATGGTGGTTGATGCCAAATTGTTTACCCGTATCGCATTGAGCTTGGGGGGCGCTTTTGCCGCATGGTTTGGTATCGGCATTCTTGTCCGCCAGCACAAGCGACTGGTCTCGTTGCCGAATGCAGGATGGTTGCTGTGTGCAGCATGTGCGGGCGGGGCGACGCTGGGCCTGTTCATGGCGCGGCCGGACGACCACGACAATCTGCTGTATTTCCATCTCACGTGTCAGGCGCTGTTCGCGGCGGTACTGGGCTGGACATTGCCAGGCCCGATGAAGACGAAGAGCTTCCGGCAGCCTGATTTTTAGGCGCCGCGCAGTCGCCAGCCAAGCACAGCGGCAACTCCACCCTGCCAGATGGCCTGAAGGATGGTCAGTAACAGGGGGAGGTAATCTTCGTTGATCAGCAGGAGCGGTATGCCGAACAGCGCACCCAGCAGCGTGCCTGTTGCCAGCAATAACCATAGGCTGTCCGGTTTCAGGCATGGGCGCGAGACAAGCACCAGTGCAGTACTGCCGATCAGGCCGGCGACCGCGCCGACCAGACCCGCATACAGCGTGCGCACGATATCCAGCCCGAATATTCCAGCCAATACCGTCAGGATCTGGTGAGGGGGAGAGTTTCCGACTGTCGTAAACAGAACGATGGAAGCTGCGACGACATATCCACCCAGAGTAACGATGCCCCACAGAATTGCGCGTCCCGTTGTCAGCCGGCGCATCAGGCGCAGGATGATGGCAAACGTTGCCCCGAAGAGCAGTCCGGGAATTACCAGAAGCCACAACAGAAGAGCCTGTGCGCGATCGGATGTTTGTAGAATCGCATCCAGCGCCATCTGCAGCAGGAGAGCGGCGATTGCTGTTCCGATCCCTGTCAACGCCAACAGGATGATGCGGTTTCGTGTGCTTCTGGTCATGCGGTCTATGATTGGAGGCGTCCTTCGACAGGCGGGGGTAGCAATGACGCCACGCTGCCAGACGGCATGGAATACAGTCAACGCCGGGACGAAGGGTATCTCAGCCTACTGGCGCTGCACTTCCGCCCGGACATACGCAAGTGCGGCGTCCAGATCGTCGAACAGCGGGTAGTCATCCCCCTCCAGCAGACTGTCCAGATGGGCGCCGTATTTCGGGCGCACGATCGCATAGATACCAAAGGGGGAAAGCGCCGATTCAATCATATTGCCGCCGGTGTAATCCAGCTCGGACAGATCGATCACCAGAGCTTTGTGCAGCCACAAATCGCCGCCAAGGTTGATCATGCAGCGCAGATATGCCGCATCGGTATGGTCGCAACCATCCCGGTAGCAACCGGAAAAGCTGACGACCAGCACACGGTCATCGCTCAGATGGAAGCAGTGCCCCAGCGTGGGGCATTCCTCAGCAACGGTGACTTCCCTCATGGGAAAACCTTACTGGTTGTAGCTGATCAGCGCTTCCAGCGGCACGTCGATCTTCTTGCGGCCGTTCAGGAATGCCAGCTCGATCATCACGCCGGCGGCCACTACATCGGCGCCGACCTTCTGCAGCAGGCGAATGCCCGCCGCCATGGTGCCGCCGGTGGCCAGCAGATCGTCCACCACCACCACGCGCTGGCCAGGTTTTACGGCTTCTTCCTGGATCTCGATCCGGTCGGTGCCGTATTCCAGGTCGTAGTCCAGCCCGATCGTGGCACCCGGCAGCTTGCCGCGCTTACGCAGCATGATGAACCCGCAACCCAGCTTCAGTGCCAGTGGCGCGGCGACCAGAAAGCCGCGACTTTCAACACCCGCGATCAGGTCCGGCTGATGCGCGCTGATGGCGCGGGTCATCCGCCCCATGGCGACCTGCCAGGCATCGGGGTGGCTCAGCAGGGTGCTGATGTCGTAAAACAGGATGCCGGGCTTCGGAAAATCCGGAACGCTGCGGATATGATTCTTCAGGTCCATGGGTGGGCAATCCCGTCCGGGTTTGAGGTCAACCGCCGCGTTCTAGCCTGCCGTTTCCGGCAAGACAAATAACCGTTTGCGGTTTCGTCTCTTGCGGATAGGCTTTCGGCATGATTATGCCATAAATCCGCGCCATGAAACCGGCTCGGGCTTTCCGCCGACCAATCACAGGGAGAATGATTGCCATGCATCGTCGTTCATTGCTGGCAGGTGCCGCAACACTGGGTGCTGCCCCGCTCATGACTGTGCCAGCGCGTGCACAGGCAGGCGTTACTGAAGTCACGTTCTGGCATGGCCTTGCCAATCCGCTGGGCGGAGAAGTCGAGCGTGTCTGTCAGAAATTCAACGAAAGCCAGACCCAGTATCGCGTGAACCCTGTGTTCAAGGGCAGCTACCCGGAAACGCTGGCGGCCGCGATTGCCGCATGGCGCGCCGGGCAGGCGCCGCACATCGTGCAGATGTATGAAGTTGGCACAGGTTCGATGCTGGCCGCTGGCCCCGCCGTGAAGCAGGTCTGGCAGCTGTTCCAGGATGCCGGCGTGCCGCTGGACACCGACCAGTATCTGGCCGGAGTGCGTGGCTATTACAGCCTGGCCGATGGCAAGCTGGCCTCGATGCCGTTCAATTCGTCCACCACCGTGGTGTGGTACAACAAGGACGCGTTCGAGAAGGCAGGCCTGGACCCCGAAAAATTCCCGACCACCTGGCAGGAACTGGTGGTCGCCGCCCGTACGCTGAAGGAAAAGAACGCCGCGCCGATTCCGTTCAGCAATGCCTGGCCGACCTGGGTGCATTTCGAACAGTTCAGCGCCATCCACAACCTGCCTTTCGCCACCAAGTCGAACGGGTTCGAAGGTCTGGACACCGAACTGAAGATCAACAGCCCGGCGCATGTGCGGCACCTGCAGCGCATTGTCGATATGAGCAAGGAAGGCACGTATCGTTACGGCGGCCGCGACAATGCGGGCGAAGCGCTGTTCGTGCCGGGTGAAGCCGCAATCCTGATGACGTCGTCCGGGTATCGGGCGCGCGTGTCGCGTGAAGCTCGCTTCAAGTGGGGCTGTGCGGTGCTGCCGTACGACACCGATGTCACGCAGTCGCCGATCAATTCGGTGATCGGCGGGGCCAGCCTGTGGACGATGACGGCGCCCAACCGCAAGCCCGAAGAATACAAGGCCGTGGTTGAATTCTTCCGCTTCATCAGCCAGCCGGAAAACGATGCGACATGGCATCAGCGCACCGGCTACCTGCCGCTGACCACCGGTGGCTACGAAGAAAGCCGCCGCCAGGGCTATTACGAAAAGAACCCCGGCGCCGACCTGCCGATCCGCCAGCTGACCCGTGGCCAGATGACGGCGAACAGCCGTGGTTTCCGCCTTGGCCGGTTCGTGGAAATCCGCAACATCATCCAGGAAGAAATGGAAAAGGCGTTGCAGGGCAACCAGACACCGCAGGTCGCGCTCGATACTGCAGTGCAGCGTGGGAACCGCGTTCTGCGCGAATTCGAACGCAGCAACCGCGGCTAAAACGTCCGAAACGAACTTTCGTTTGGGATAATCCGAAAAAAAACGCGCTTTTGCAGCGCCCGGCCCTTCACGGGGCCGGGCGTTGACGTTACGAACGTTCCCATCATGCGCCGCACGATCTTTTCCAACCGGTTTCTGCCGTATCTGCTGCTGGCTCCGCAGCTGGCGGTGACCGCTATCTTTTTCCTCTGGCCTGCCGCGCAGGCCGTGAAAGCCAGCCTGTTCCGCCAGGATGCGTTCGGTATCCGCAGCGAATTTGTCTGGTTCGAAAATTTCACCGATCTGTTCTCCGATCCGCTGTATCGGGCCTCGATCGCCAACACGGCGGTGTTCGCCATTGGCGTGACCGTTCTGGCCATGTCGCTGGCGCTGTTTCTGGCGGTGATGGCGGATCGCGAAATTCGTGGACGCGGCATTTATCGCACCCTGCTGATCTGGCCCTATGCCATCGCGCCCGCTGTGGCTGCGGTGTTGTGGGTGTTTCTGTTCCATCCGCAGATCGGCCTGTTCGGGCGCTGGCTGAACGGCATCGGCGTGCCGTGGGATTACAAGCTGAACGACGCACAGGCGATGACGGTGGTGATCGCCGCCAGCGCGTGGAAACAGGTTGCGTATAACTTCATCTTCTTCCTGGCGGGCCTGCAGTCGATCCCGCGCGCCGTGCTGGAAGCAGCGCAGATCGACGGTGCGACGGCCGTGCGCCGGTTCTGGACCATCGTGTTCCCGCTGCTGTCGCCGACCACGTTCTTCCTGATGATCGTCAACCTGGTCTATGCGTGTTTCGACACCTTCGGGACCATCCATGCGCTGACGCGTGGCGGCCCGGGGAAAGCCACGGAAACCCTGATCTACAAGGTTTACGTGGACGGGATCGAGAACCTGAACCTGGGGTCGTCCACCGCGCAGTCGGTGATATTGATGGTCATCGTTATCATGCTGACGGCGGTGCAGTTCCGCTTTGTCGAACGCAAGGTGCATTACTGATGCGCGCTTCCAACAAGATCGACTGGGTCACGCATCTGACGCTGATTCTGGGCGTGATCCTGTTCGTGTTGCCGGTGTGGATCGTGCTGTCTGGCTCGACCTACGATGCCGCGACGGTCGGGCGTGGCGAGGTACCGCTGATCCCGCGGGCGGATCTGTCGAACTATGCGCTGGTCTGGAACGAAGGGCTGGGGCGTGAAGGATCGACGCCGGTCTGGAAGATGTTGTGGAACTCGTTCCTGATGGCAACGCTGATCATGGTGGGCAAGATCACCATCTCGCTGCTGTCGGCGTTTGCGATTGCGTTCTTCAAGTTCCCCGGCCGGATGATCTGCTTCTGGATGATCTTCATCACGCTGATGCTGCCGGTTGAAGTGCGCATCATGCCGACCTATGAAGTGATGACACAGCTTGGCCTGATCAATTCGATGACCGGGCTGACCCTGCCGCTGATCGCGTCTGCCACGGCGACGCTGTTGTTCCGGCAGGTGTTCCTGACCATTCCGGATGAACTGGTGGAGGCCGCGCGCATCGATGGCGCGGGGCCACTGCGGTTCCTGAAGGATATTCTAATCCCGGTGTCGCGTGCGAATATCGCGGCGCTTTCGGTTATTCTGTTCGTGTATGGCTGGAACCAGTATCTGTGGCCGCTGCTTGTCGCGTCGGACCCGGATCTGGATACGGTGGTGATCGGCATCGTGAAGATGATCGGCAGCGAATCTCATACCGAATGGAACCGCGTGATGGCGACCACCGTGCTGGCCCTGGTGCCGCCCGTGGCCGTGGTGGTGCTGATGCAGCGCTGGTTTGTTAAAGGCCTGACGGAAGGCGAAAAGTAATTATGGCGACTCTGGTTCTCGAAGACATTCGTAAATCCTTCGGCGATGTGCAGGTGCTGCACGGGATCGACCTGTCGCTGAACGACGGCGAAATGGTCGTCATCGTCGGTGCGTCGGGCTGTGGGAAATCCACCCTGCTGCGCATTGTGGCCGGACTGGAAACCTCGACCAGCGGCGTGCTGAAGATCGACGGGCAGGACGTGACGTACAAGGATGCGTCCGAGCGCGATATCGCGATGGTGTTTCAGAACTACGCGCTGTACCCGCACATGACCGTGTTCGATAACATGGCATACGGCCTGAAGATCCGCGGTGTACCGAAGGCCGAGATCCGCAAGCGCGTGGAAGAAACTGCGAAGATGCTGGAACTGGGGGCGTTGCTGGATCGACGTCCGCGCCAGCTCTCGGGTGGGCAGCGCCAGCGCGTGGCGATGGGCCGCGCCGTGGTGCGCGAACCGAAGCTGTTTCTGTTCGACGAACCGCTGTCCAATCTGGATGCCAAGCTGCGTGTGCAGATGCGCGCGGAAATCCGCCGCCTGCAAAAGCGCCTGGGCGTCACCAGCCTGTTCGTGACTCACGATCAAGTCGAGGCGATGACGCTGGGCGACCGTCTGGTGGTGATGCACAAGGGCCGTCCCGCGCAGATCGCCACGCCGATGGAAATCTGGTCGCGCCCGGCCGACACATATGTGGCGGGCTTTATCGGTGCGCCGTCGATGAATTTCCTGTCGGGCAAGCTGATGGGCGGTGGATCGGGTGTGGCGCTGGATGTCGGGCCGAAGATCAGCTTCGCCGACGGCAAGCGTGCCGGGGACGACGGTCTGCCACTGACCATCGGCATCCGCCCCGAACACCTGACGCTGTGCAACGCGGGTGAAGGTCTGGCGTTGATGGTCGATCTGGTCGAACCGCTGGGGTCGGAAACGCTGGTGCATGGCAAGCTGCCGGATGGCGAGACGATGACCGTAAAGCTGCAGGACGCCGCGCCGGTGGCCGGTGCGCTGGTGCATGTGGGGATTTCCGCCATGCATCTGCATGTGTTCGACGCCGAGAGCACCAAGCGGATGGAGCCGGTTTCCATGCGGGTTGCCGTATAACGGCAATAACCTGACTGTATATAACGGGGGCTTCGGCCCCCGTTTGCTTTTTAGCGGAAAGCGTTGCCGGTTAGCGGCGGGGGCGATAGAATCGCCGTTCCAGTTGCAACGGGGAGACGCATCATTCCCGATACCAGACGCCATTCAATCGCTCCGGTCACGCCAGCCGAGATTGCCGAGGACGTGCGGCGAGCGGGACTTGTTCTCAACCCCGGTCAACAGGCTGATCTGGCGCTGGCCTGGGGGCACTTCATCGAACTGGTCGAGGCAGTGCCACGCGGGCGTCCTCTGGTGGACGACTTCGCGCACCGGTTTTTATTGCCGCCACCCGATAAGCAGCCTCCGGTTCGGAAGGGGCGCAAATCATGAAGAAAACTGTGCCCCCCTTTCTGACCATTGCACAGGCCGCGAAGTTGATTGCATCGCGCGCGCTGTCGCCGGTGGACCTCACCCGGATGCTGTTGAAGCGGATCGAGGCAATCAACCCGCAGATCGATGCATTCCTGACGGTGACGGGGCGTCAGGCACAGGCCGCTGCCCGCGCGGCCGAGAAAGTGCTGGCATCCGGCGAGAAGCGCGGGGTGCTGTTCGGTATTCCGCTGGCCTACAAGGATATCTACGACACAGCCGGCGTGCGCACGACCGCACATTCGCGTCTGCTCGAGGACAATATCCCGACGCAGGACGCAACCGCTGTGCGCAAGCTGGCCGAGGCCGGAGCGGTGATGCTGGGCAAGCTTGCCACGCATGAATTTGCGATGGGCGGCCCCGCGTTCGACCTTCCCTGGCCGCCAGCGCGCAATCCGTGGGACCGTGAACGCTTCACGGGCGGGTCGTCGTCCGGTTCTGGTGCTGCGATTGCGGCCGGTCTGGCGCTGGGCAGTCTGGGCACGGATACGGGCGGATCGATCCGTGGGCCTGCGGCGTTCTGCGGCGTGGCAGGGTTGAAGCCGACGCCGGGGCTTGTCTCGCGTCGCGGGATGATCCCGCTGTCCCCCAGTCTGGACACGGCGGGGCCGATGGCGTGGACGGCGGAAGATTGCGCGCTTTTACTGGATGTCATCGCCGGGGCGGATCCCGAAGACCCCGCATCGGTGCCGGGTCCCAAGGTGAATTATGCCAAGGTCGTGCACACCCCGGTGAAGGGGCTGCGCATCGGTGTGGTGCGGCATTTCCACGAACGCGACATTCCTGCCAATGCCGAGATGCGGCAGGTCATCTCGCAGACTGCCGCGCGCCTGAGCGATGCGGGCTGCCATGTGGGTGAAGCCAGACTTCCGGCTGCTGCCGATTATCTTGGTGCGGGGCGGATTATTTTATGCGCCGAGGCCTATGCGCTGCATGAAGAAAACCTGCGCACCAGGGCGGCCGATTATTCGCGCATCTTCCGCTTCCGCGTCATGGGGGGCGGGCTGTTGCGTGCGGCGGATTACATTGCGGCCCAGCGCTTGCGCACCGATCTGATCCGCCAGACGACGGCCGCGTTCGAGAAATTCGATCTGCTGATCTGTGCGGGGGCACCCGGTTCCGCGCCATTGCTGGCCGACCAGAAAGCCGATGCTGCCCCCGCGCCGTCGTTACTGATGCCAGCCAATGTTGCCGCGGTGCCAGCCATGGTGGTGTGTGCGGGGTATTCGACGCAGGGTCTGCCGCTGGGCGTGCAGATCATGGGGCGTGCGTGGGACGATGCGCGCGTGCTGCAACTGGGCCACGCAATCGAAACCCTGTCCCAAAGCCGCCAGCGCCGCCCTGAACTACAGGGCGGCGCATAGCAGGATTTAATCGTTCAGCAGCTTCGTGTGGGCGGTTTCCAGACCGGCCTTGGTCTCGTCCGAGACGGTCGGATATTGCAGATCCAGCTTTTCCATCGCCTCGATCATCGCGGCCACCACGATAAGGCGCGTGAACCACTTGTTGTCGGCGGGCACGACGTACCAGGGCGCGTGCTTGCTGGCCGTGGCGCTGATCGCGCTGTTATAGGCGGCCATATACTCTTTCCAGTGGTCGCGTTCCTTCATGTCGGAGCCGCTGAACTTCCAGTTCTTGCTGGGGTCTTCGATCCGTTCGAGGAAGCGCCGCTTCTGTTCTTTCTGGGATACGTTCAGGAAGAACTTCAGCACCACAGTTCCCTGGCGCGACAGATAACGTTCGTACGCGGCGATATCTTCCAGCCGTTCGTCGTAGACGTTCTTGCCGACCAGTTCCTGCGGCAGGGGCTGGGATTTCAGGATCTCGGGGTGAACGCGCGTCACCAGCACTTCTTCGTAATAGCTGCGATTGAAGATGCCGATGCGGCCGCGTTCGGGTAGTTGCTGGTTCACACGCCACAGATAGTCGTGGTTTATCTCGTGCGCCGATGGTGCCTTGAACGATGCAACGGACACGCCCTGCGGGTTCACACCACTCATCACGTGCTTGATGGTGCCGTCTTTGCCTGCCGCGTCCATTGCCTGAAATACGACAAGGATCGACCAGTGGTTCTGTGCGTAGAGCTTGTCCTGAAGTTCGGCAAGGCGCTTCACGCCGGTCTGAAGCAGTTCCTGTGCCTCTTTTTTCTTGAAATCGAGGCCAGCCGTATCGGCAGGATCGTAGTCCTTCAGGCGAAATTTTTTCCCATCCGTCACGCGATAGCGTTTCAGGATCTTGAGGACATCTTTCTTCATAACGAACTTTCTTCTTAAAGCAGACGCTTCACTGCCAGAGGGCCACTGGCCTGGCAGGTCGGCATCATTTCGAGGCGATTGATGTTCATATGCGCAGGCAGGCCGACGACCCATGATACGGCCTCGGCGATGTCATCCGCATTGAGCGGGATTACATCGTCGTAAACGCTGTGTGCGCGGTCCTTGTCGCCGTGGAAGCGCACGACGCTGAATTCGGTGCCGCCGACCATGCCCGGTTCGATGTCGGTGACGCGCACATTGCTGCCAATCAGGTCAGCGCGCAGGTTGAGCGAGAACTGTTTTACGAAGGCCTTGCTGGCGCCATACACGTGCCCCCCCGGATACGGGTAAGACCCGGCCGTGCTGCCCAGATTGACGACGTGGCCCTGATTGCGCTCCACCATGCCGGGCAGAAAGGCGCGGGTGGTGTGAATCAAGCCGGTGATGTTGGTGGCAACCATCTTGTCCCAGTCGTCCAGTGACGCGGCGTGCGCCGGGTCCATCCCCAGTGCCAGCCCTGCGTTGTTCACCAGGATATCTACCTCGCGCCAGCCTTCGGGCAGGGCCGCGGGCAGGGCTGCAACAGCCTGGCTGTCAGTGACATCCAGCGTCACGGGCAACAATGCTTCGCCGTAATCTTTCCGTAACTGCGCCAGCCGATCGGCGCGGCGCGCCGTTGCGATGACGCGATAGCCGTCGCGGATGAAGCGGTGTGCAATCGCGGCGCCAAAACCTGCGGAGGCGCCAGTAATCAGAGCTAAACGCTGCATATGCCTGATTTTCCTGTCATGCGTGTGGCGAATTCTCAGGGCGATAGCATTGCAGTGCGTGTCGGGACTGTCCAGCGAGGGCATGGAATCGCATGCAATATCCAGTCAGAAATAAATTAATGGTTGAGATAAACTGTATTTATAAAAACAAACAAAGCACAATATAAAAGAGGTAAATATTGATGTTTATGCATATTTTGAAATAATCAAGAAAACAATTATGTGGAAAATTCGTATTGTTTTTGCAAACTAACGGCCGCGGATGGCAGGAGGCCGCATCTCTCCTTTCCTGCATAAACCAAAAAGGGAATCCTCATCATGTCTTACGTCCTGCTCTCGGCGGACTCGATTTCCGATGGACAACGCGGCAAGTGGTTTGGTGCGCAGGGGACTGCCAATGCGCTTGCGGCGCAGGGTCGAAGTTTCGGTACCGATGTTGATGTGGATGTTGCCAATTACGATGCGACCGGATCCGATCTGACGACGGCAGCAGGATCAGGCGGCGTGATGCTCAGTTCTTCGCTGGCAAACTTTGCGGCGGGGATTGCCGATGGCAAGGCGTTTGCCGCAGGCACTGCGGCGAACGAAGCACGTTACAACGCAACAGTGACGGGGGGCGTGGCGTCGGACACGCTCACCATCAAGCTTGCGGACGATCAGTGGAATGCGATCAAGAATCTGGAAATCTATATCGACAGTCGTGACCTGGGGGACAGCGTCAAGACGCTCAATATTGATAACCTGGTCGATGCGCGCATCAAACTTGGTGATGTATATAAATGCCTGGATGACGACCAGCGCATTACCCTCAATCTTGAAAATGCCAAGCGCGGTGAAGTTGATGCACGTGGAAGCGCCTATGGCGTGGACATTCATCTGACATTGTCCGCGAACAATTCTGACTGGCAGAACAGCTTTGGCGTTCTGGGGTCGGAAAACAACGACACGCTGTTCATTGGTAATGGCGATCGCGTGGCCGATAATGACGCCAATGGCGTCAAGGCGTTCCGCGACACCGCCGTCAACGACGGGCATCTGAGCAGAACGGCAGTTGCCATGGGTGGTGATCATGGGTTCGCAGCCGGTGCCACCAAGGATTACGGCTATAGCGACGCAACCAAGGGATCTACCACCGACGATATCGCCGGCCACCCGAGCGCCGAAGTGCAGGTCGCCGACCTGTTCGCCGATGGCGTGACCAAGATTGTCGTGTCTGTTCTTGGCGGGGCTGACGTCGAATACACGGCAGGTCCCGGACCGTTTCCGCTGATTTCGTCGTCGGCAGATTTCTATAATTTCCACCCGGGTTCCGATAATGCGGACATCGTGGGCATCGGGGTTTGGGATTCCTCGGGCGGATACAGCAGTGGCCCATTCCCGACGAATCCGGAGCTCAATGCGGGGGCCAATGCAGGCGCTGCTGGTGATTCGCTGACGCTGACATTCGACACGCTGGCAACGGGTGGATCGCTGGATCTATCGACCATCTACAGCCAGGAAAACGGCCAGCCTGACGGTCAGGGCGAAAGTGTGATGGTCCAGGCGTATCTGGGGGGGCTGCTGGTTTACAGTGAAGTCCTCAACGCGACCGGTACGCAAACATACGCGGATGGCAGTGCAGGGCGCGTCACGTTGAGCTTCGATACGGGTGGACTGCTGTTCGACACGCTGAAGCTCAGTGCGCCGCATGTCACAGATGCCAATCTGTCGGATGTGAACGATTTCATGCTGAATGGCCTGTCCCTGACGACGGTCGACTTTGCGTCCAGTGGCGATCAGGTGACACTGGGCGGCAGTCAGGACAACCTGCTGTACGATGTAAAACACGACAGCGATGTCGGCGACGGCGTTGACGTTGTGTTCAACTTTACAGCCGGGAACGACAGGCAGGTCGTCAACCTGCACGGGCACACCTATCAGATTCACGAAGTCAATCTGGCAGGTGGTGGCGCCAACGACACGCTGATCACGTTCGACGGCGTAGGTAATGCTGCCATCCTGCTGGCCGATGTCACCGGGCTGACGGTCGGTTCCGACCTGCTCTTCGTCGCGTAAGCTGCCGTTCAGTCGGGGACTGATATCCTCGCGCTGACGGGACAATGATCGGACAGGCGCTCGCGATATTCGGGCGCCTGTTCTCTGTAAGTCATCACGCGCAGGTTGTCGCGTTGCAGCCATGTCGCAGCAGGACCGCCGAAGATCAGGTGGTCGATGAAACCGCTGCCGCCCCAGCACGGATTGGACCGCCCTTCGGTCGCGCGTACCAGCGAACCAGATGCATCGGTCAACGCGCGCCACAGATCGTCGCGTGGGGTGATCTGGCGGTTGAAGTCGCCCAGGATCGCGTAGGCCACGCCTTCGTGTTCGCGCGCGCGGACCCATTCCTGCAATGCGGGGACCTGTCGGCTCAGCGTGACGCAGGCATTGCTGCGCGCGTTCTCGAAACTGTCGCGACGGCAGCCGGATTTCAGATGGATCGACAGCAGCCGCAATTCGCGCCCGCCCGGCAGTTCCAGCGTGATGTCCGCGCCGCGGCGCAGGCTGTGACGCGCCGTCGGGTTCAGGTCGAGCGCGATCAGGTCCGGGTTGCGACGGAAGTTTATGCCGCGACGGATGGCAAAACCGGGGCGCTGGATGTCGCTCTCGTCGGTCAGCACCACGGCATAGCGCTCCTGCGGGAAAACGCGTGCTGCCATCAGCGGGCCGTCGACTTCCTGAAACGCAACCACATCCGCGTTGAGCTGCTGGGCATAGGCACGCAGCAATTCAAGATCCTCGGGGCTTTTGCCCGACACGCCACGCGGCAGATCCCGGTGCCCGGCGGGCTTGTTCGTCAGCCACGAGATGTTCCAGGTGGCGATCTTGAACTCGGCCGCCTGAGCAAAGCCAGAGAGCAGAAAAAGCAGCGCGAAGCTGGCGATGGTGCGTTTCATCATGAGGCGGGTATCTAGCGCCCGCGTCGTGGCCATGTCACCAGCAGGATTGACCCCAGCATCAGCAGAAAGCCCACGCCGTGCAGCGCGGTCGGGCGTTCGTTCAGGACAAGCAGCGCACACAGCGCCGCGCTGGCGGGCAGGAACAGGCAGAACACGCCCGCGACATTGGCCGTTGCATGTTGCAGGCCACGAAACCACAGCAGCAGGCACAGCACGCTGGCGGTCAGACTGTGGAACACCAGCAGCCCGGCCAGCCGCATATCGAACACCGGCAGCGCGAAATCGGGCGCGCTCCAGAAGGCGAAGGGCAGCAGGATGGCCGCGCTGAACAGCTGCATCCAGAACGCGGCGGTAATCACGCGCACCTGTCCGGCAATGCGTTTGGCGAGCAGCACGTAAACTGCCTCGCCGATAACGGCGGCGAAGATCAGCGCGTTTCCCAGCACGGACCCGGCATCGGCGGTTCCGCTGCGGGCGATGTTGATGGCCGCCATGCCAAACGCCGCCAGCGCCACAGCCGCCCAGGCGTGTGGCGAGAGTTTTTCGCGCAGCCACAGTGCCGCCCCGATGGCGACGACGGCGGGCAGCGTTGCCAGCACCAGCCCACCCTCCAGCGCGCTGGTCAGGCGCAACCCGGCCAGCAGCCCCGCATTATACAGCGCGGTGCCGAAGGCGGCCTGCCAGAACAGGTTGCTGCGGACATGCCGCGTGGTGTGCGCGCCCGGTTCCATCCAGCGCATCAGCGGCAGCAGCACGATGCAGGCCAGCACGCAGCGCAAGAACGCGATCACCGGAATGGGCAGCGCTTCGGCCAGCAGCTTGGCCACCACGACATTCGCACCGACCAGCGCCATGGCGGTTGCAAGCTGCGCATAGGCAATGATCATTCCGCGCTGTCCCGCCGGAATGGAGAGGCCTGTCCCAGTTCGTGCATGAAGCTGTGCATGGCTGAGCGTTCTTCTTCCAGAAAACCCGCCACGGCGCCAGCCAGCCCCGCATGCGCGATCCAGTGTGCCGACCAGGTAGTGGTGGGCAGATAGCCGCGCTGGATCTTGTGCTCGCCCTGCGCCCCGGCTTCCACGCGTGCCAGTTTGTGTTCAATGGCGAAGTCGATGGCGCGGTAGTAGCAGAGTTCAAAATGCAGGAACGGGATATTCTCGTCGCTGCCCCAGTTGCGGCCATACAGCGCGTCGTGGCCCAATAGATTCAGCGCGGCGGCGATGGGTTCCCCATGGCGTTCGGCCACCATCATCACCACGGCGTTTTCCAGCCGCTCGGCCAGCAGCGTGAAGAAGGCGCGTTTCAGATACGGACTGCCCCATTTGCGGTCCGATGTGCTGCGATAGAACCGATAGAACGCATCCCAGTGGTGGGTGGAAATGTCGGCCCCGCGCAAGGTCGAGAACGTCAGGCCGGATGACATCGCATCGCGCCGCTCGCGCCGGATGGCCTTGCGTTTCGGTGCACGCAGCGCGTCGAGGAAATCATCGAACCCCGCATACCCCGCATTGTGCCAGTGGAACTGCTGCCCGATGCGCAACAGGAAGCCTTGCGCGGCCAATGCGTGTGCCTCGGCTTCGGTGCAGAACGTGACATGCACCGACGACATCTCGAGCATCTGGCAGATCTGGATCAGCGCCTGTGCCGGAGCGGCAAACGGGAATCCCGCCCGTGTCAGCAGACGCGGGCCGGGCACCGGGGTGAAGGGGACGCTGACCTGCAGCTTTGGGTAATACTGTTTGCCGATGCGTTCCAGCGCCTGCGCCCAGGCGTGATCGAACACATACTCGCCGAGCGAATGCGCCTTCGCGTAACACGGAATAACGGCGACGGTGGTGCCTGCATCGTCGCGCAACCGCACATGCTGAGCCAGCCACCCGCTGCGTCCACCCACGCAACCGCTGTCCTCCAGTGCCGACAGAAACGCAAACGAGGTGAAAGGATTATCCGTACCCGCACAGGCATTCCAGTCGGCGTGCCCGATCTCGTGAATGCTGGGGTGGAGCGAGAGGCTGAGGCTGGACGTTGTCATGGAAGAAGGCGAGGGCACGATGCGCGTTCAACGCATCGTGCGTCACCGTCAGCCGATCAGGAACATGCCTTCGACTTCAACCGCTGCGTCGAGCGGCAGCGAGGGAACGCCCACTGTGCTGCGTGCATGTTTGCCGATATCGCCGAATGCTTCCACGGCCAGATCCGATGCGCCGTTCATCACCGGGGCGTGCTGAGTGAAGTCGGCCGTGCAGGCGATGAACCCGCCCAGACGCACCACACGCTGCACACGCGCCAGATCGCCAAGCGCGGCCTTCACCTGCGCGAGGACGTTGATCATGCAATAACGGGCCGCCTTGATGCCGTCCTCGGGCGAAACGCCGCCGCCCAGCTTTCCGGCCACGGCGAGCTTGCCTTCGTGCAAGGGCAACTGGCCCGAGACAATCAGGATGTTGCCCGCAATGACGGTCGGCACGTAATTGGCAACGGGAACAGCCGCCTGTGGCAGCGTGATTCCCAATGCAGCAAGACGGGTTTCGACGGTTTCGGTCATGTTCATGATCCTCGGGGTGTTGCCGCCCGAGTGTAGTTTGAAAGTCCGGTCCCGAAAACCTGCCAGACTTTAAATCGACGATATGTCCGGTTGGTTGATTTTCAGCGGATCAGGCAACAACCTTCAGGTGCCCGCGCTTGCGCGGACGCGGGCTGGTTGTGCTGGGCAGATCCAGCGGCAGCAGCGGGGCCTGCATCTGTGCAGCTTCCGGATTTTCCAGCTCGACCTTTGGCAGATCGTGACGGCCCAGATAATGCGCGGCCAGATGGCGCATTACGTAATCCACCGGAGACGTCGCCGCCGGAACATCGGGATCACCCTCGACCGTGCCTGCCGCGCCGAAGCGTGTCTGCAGCAATGCCTCGACATAGGCCGACAGCGGAACACCATGCTGCAAGCCGATGCTGATCGCGGCCGAGAACGCCTCCATCAGGCCGCGTGCGGCGGCGTTGTCCTTGGGTAGTGTGATGCTGACCTCGCCCAAACGCCCGTCTTCGTACTGACCAGTGCGCAGGAACAGGCGCTGGCTGCCGATGACGGCTTTCTGCGTGTAACCGGCATGGCGCGCGGGCAGGGCCTCGAACAGCGAACGGTCGCGTGGGGCGACGGGGGCAGGGGCCGCGACCGGACGCGCGATCATCGCGTGGATGTAACCAGCCACGGCATCGTGCATCGCCTGATAGGCGCGGATGGTGGCGGGCGGGAACAATGTGTCTCCGGCCAGCGTGCGGGCGAGTGCCTGACGGTCCGACAATCCATCGGCCACCAGGCGCGAGGACGCGGCCTGCGTCAGGTCCGGGTCTTCCAGCAGCAGCGTGACGGGCGAGAAGGCCGGGGCGATGCCGCCGGTCTCAACGCCGAGCAATGCATCGGTCGCATCGGCCGCGCTGATCGACGTGGTGCAGTTATGGCGCAGCGACGTGCAGGCGGCAGCTTTGGCCAGCGCGGCCTGTGCGGCTTCGACCAGTTCGGGGATCGGGCAACCGGCGGGCAGGGCGGGCCAGTCGGGCAGCATGGTGCTGCGGGCACCGAAATGCTCGGCCAGATGGGCGGACAGCGTATCTGCCTCGCCGCGTAGCAGGGCAGCCAGGGCGGCGGCCGTTGCGCGGGCTTCGGTGCTGTCGTAGTCGATCCCGAACGTGGCCAGCAGCCCGTCCAGATCGGTCAGGCAGATGGCGATGCGGGTGGCTTCCGGCACTGCGAAGGTCAGCGCGAGCGTGGCGGAGCGGATGGCAGCGCGCAGCCCGGCCAGATCGAACCCGGTTTCGGTATCGAAGAACGCCGGCAGGTTGAGTACGAAGCGCGGCGTGATCCCGGCCGTCTTGCCGGTCCAGACCGACGCATCGGCCGTGCCGCGGCGGTTGATCAGCAATGTGTGCAGGTCGTGCGCCAGCGTGTCCGACTGCCCCGCGCGGCGGGCGCGTTCGGCGGTCGGGTTGATCCAGGCGTCGGCGGCCACGGGCAGGCTGATGGCGGTAGAATCGGGCAGCAGGGCAACCAGCGCGCCGGCCGAGGTGTCGCTCCAGCTGGCGGGGATGGCGACCGGGCAAATGGGGGCATCGGGGTCTGCCGCAGCATCGACCACACGCAGGCGAACGCCATGCCATGCCTTGATATTTGCTGTCTTCTTGGTCGCCGTAAGCTTTTTCATGCCCCCAGTTTACGACGGCTCGGCCAGAGGGAAAAGACAAGTTGGGGTATTTCTGCCGAATAGATACAATATCCTGTGGATATCGCCCGATGGTGGGCGTAACCATAGACGCGGCCATGCTCTCGTGGCATGGTCTGCGCGTTCTGACACCAACACAGCCAGATTGCCGGTACATGAGCCTCTTCACACGTCTTTTTGCATCGTTTTACGCCAACAGCATCGGCACCGATCAGGCCGGGAACCAGTATTTCGAGGAACGTCGCGCCCGTCGTGGTCGCAAGCGGCGCTTTGTCTCGTACAAAGGTGCGGTTGACCCGACCGCGGTTCCGGCGGAATGGCATGGCTGGCTGCATTACACGATGGATGCGCCGCTGCCGGTCGAAAATCGTCATGCCTGGCAGAAGCCGCATCAGGTGAACCTGACCGGCACGGGCACCAGCTACTTCCCGCCGGGGCATCCGGTGTCGGGTGGCCAGCGTGCGCGGGCGACGGGCGATTACGAGGCCTGGACCCCCGGGTCCTGATACATGCGCCAGCGTTCAATCCTTGAAATCCTGGTCGGGGCGGCGATTCTGTGCATCGCCATCGGCTTCCTGACCTACGCCGTGGTGAATTCCGGCCGTGCCACCAGTGGCGGCATGGCGCTGAACCTGCGTTTCGACCGCGTTGACGGTCTGCCTCTGGGGGCGACCGTGAAGGTGGCCGGGGTCGATGTCGGGCGGGTGGCCAATATCCGCGTTGATATGCAGACCTACCAGGCGATGGTCGAAATCCACGTGCAGGACTGGCTTCGTCTGCGCAAGGGGACAGTGGCACGCATCCTGTCGGAAGGGCTGATGGGCGGGAATTACGTCGCGCTCGACCCCGGGCAGGACGATTCGGCCCCGCTGCTGGCTGATGGCGCGCTGATTACCGATACATATCCGCCCGTGAACCTGAACGACCTGATCGGACGCGTGATGATGCCGTCCACCGAGGGTGGCGCGCGGCAGTGACAACCCCGGTCTGGATGCAGGCGGACGGAACGCCGGTCTCCTGCCGGGAAAAGCTGAAAATGCTGGCCGAGAACCATGCCGAACTGGCACAGGTTCTTCAGGACACGTTCGACGACGCGATCCTGATGGGGGTCGACGAGGCCGCGATGCGGCAGATTTTACAAACCCTGATCGATGCGCGGACCAGCCCGAAGCTGAAGCAGCCGGACTGAGAACGGAATAAAGCGATGCGGCGTATTGCACTGGCTGGACTGCTGACGATGGCCCTGGCGGGCGGTGCCTGGGCGCAGACCCAGGAAGAAGTCCTTCCGGACGTTCCGCAGGACCGCGATGCAGCGCCCAGCAGCGAACCCGCGCTGGAGACCTGGCAGAACAGCGGACGGGCGGAATTGCAGACGCTCGACAAGATCAACGCACGCCCGGCCAATATCATGGCGGTGCTGGGACAGCCGGTGCAATACGGCACGCTGTCGATTACTGTGCGCGCCTGTCGCACGCGCGGCGAAGGGCAGACGCCCGAGACCGTAGCCTGGATGGAAATCGTCGATACGCGCGGCGGTGGGGCAGCCCCGGTGTTCAAGGGTTGGATGTTCGCCTCCGCGCCGGCGGCATCGATGCTGCAGCACCCGCTGTATGATGTGCGTGTGCTGGGCTGCCAGGCGGCTACACAGGCACCCGCAGCGGTGCCTCAGCGCCGGACGACGCGATAATCGGACGGTGTTCTGAACAGCGACGCGATCTGCTGGGTATAGGATACCGACTGCGCCTCCACCGAATAACGCCGCCCGTCGGGTAGCATCAGGTGGCCGCTGAGCAGCACGCCGTCCTGCGTCAGGCAGGCTTCACCATCGTCGCCGTCATTGCCGCGCACCAGCCAGTCGGTGCAGGTGTATCCCGCAATGCTGCGCTGCCCCTGTCGCTGGAACTGCATGTTCTGCGGCTGGATACGGGCGCGCATGGCGGGTGCCAGCGTTTCCTCGCGCACAGTGCGTTGCAGGTTCGAGACCTGGGTCAGCTTCGATCGCTGATGCTCAAACACGCCCCAGCCGAGCAACGGCACCTCGACGCGTGATTGCTGCGTGGCAGTGCGATAGTTGTAGGTCACCGGCAGGTTGGTGCCGTTGAAGCGATAGATCACCTGCACATCGCGCGTGGGCGTGATGCGTGGCGGCGCTTCTGCCAGAGAAGGCGTTGCGGCGGCGAGAAGAACGGCAATCAGCAAACCGGATTTCAAGGTGCAAATTCCTGCGATGAGGGCGGTATCAATGCGTGCGGAGCGTGTTGATCTCGGCGTGCAGTTTATCCCTCGGGATATCACTTTGCCAGAGCGCATCGACCAGCAGTGCATCGCTCAACTGCTGCTTATAGGTATCGCGTGGAATCTCGACAGCACCAAACTGCGCGAGGTGCGAGGTAACGAACTGAGTATCCAGCAGCTGATACCCGCCCAACCGCAGCCGCGCCGCCAGATGCACCAGCGCGACCTTGGATGAGTCGGTCTTGTGCGAGAACATGCTCTCGCCGAAGAACGCCCCGCCGATCGCCACGCCATACAGGCCGCCGACCAGTGTGTCCTGATCCCAGCATTCGATGGAATGTGCGGATCCCATCTGGTGCAGGGTGGTGAAAATCTGTTCGATCTGCGGGTTGATCCACGTGTCCTCGCGCCCTGGACGGCTGCTGGCGCACCCGGCGACCACGCCTGCAAAATCGACATCTGTGGTGACGCGGAATGCATCGCTCAGCACGGTGCGTCGCAGACGGCGCGAGAGATGGAATTCGTCCAGCGGCAGGATGCCGCGCATTTCAGGGTCGAGCCAGTAGACCTTGTCGCCCTGCCGCGTTTCGGCCATCGGGAACAGACCGCTGCGATAGGCGCGCAGGATCAGGTCGGGAGATATGTCTGGAATGCGTCGCGACATGCGGAGCATTCTGCCACAGAGGCGCCGCGGAAAGCAGCATTTAATGCTGGTATGATGTAGTGTCGGGTGCAAGCCTGCGCCGAGAGGCCGGGCACGTAACTCCACGAGAGACCGATGACGTCATATATCATAACGACATTCGCCTTGCTGTTTCCGGCACTGATCTCGCTGATCAATCCATTCGCTGGCGCGCTGGTGTTCTACAACATGACGGCGCATCGCCTGCCGGAAGACCGCGCGCGTATGGCGATGAAAATTTCCATCTACAGTTTCATCACGTTGATGGCGTCGCTGTATGTGGGGGCGTATGTGCTGCAGTTCTTCGGCATCTCGCTGGGCGCGTTGCGTATCGCGGGTGGCGTAGTCATCACCGTCACCGGGTGGACGCTGTTGAATGCGCCGCGCGTGAACGCCGCCGAAGCCGCCGCGCAGAGTGGCGGGGTGGACCCGACATTCTTTCCGCTGACCATGCCGATCACCACCGGGCCGGGTACCATCTCGGTCGCCATTGCGCTGGGCACGGGGCGCGGGCATGGCAGCGAGAGCGGGTATCTGTTCTTCATCGGCGCGACACTGGCGGCGCTGGCGATCTCGGTCTCGATCTGGTTTGCGTATAAAAATGCCGAGTATGGTATTCGCTTCATTGGCCCGAACGGCAGCAACATTGCGCTGCGTCTGTCGGCATTTTTGCTGATGTGCATCGGGGTTGATATTCTGGCTGGTGGAATTATCGATCGGTTCTCCCTTCACTTGTAAGCCAAGGTGTTTTCAGTGCCCGCGACATTTCAGATCCCCGCAGGGACGGTTGCCGTCTACGACTATGAACAGCATGCGCGTGCCCGGATGAGCGCCGAGGCCTGGGCCTATATGGCGGGGGGCAGTGCCGACGAACTTACGGCAGCACAGAACAGCGCGGCGTTCACGCGCTTGCAGCTACAGGGGCGCGTGCTGGCCGATATGCGAAGCGCACACACGCGGCTGGAACTGTTCGGCATCCCGATGGAATTCCCCATTCTGCTGGCTCCCATCGCGCTGCACGGACTGGTGCATCCGGATGGTGAGCGTGCCACGGTGCTGGGAGCATCGGCCATTAACGCGCCGGTGGTGATCAGCACGGCGGCGGGGCAGACGCTGGAGAGCATTGCCACAGACGCGCAATGCCCGCTGCTGTTCCAGCTGTATATCCAGCACGACCGCGATTTTACCCGCACGCTGATCGAA
The DNA here is from genome assembly GCA_031546815.1 of Acetobacteraceae bacterium. Lineage (GTDB taxonomy): Bacteria > Pseudomonadota > Alphaproteobacteria > Acetobacterales > Acetobacteraceae > JAVBJV01. Next base: position 37,595 of record JAVBJV010000006.1, on the reverse strand, counting down.
CGTGCCGAGGCAGCGGGCTATCGTGCGCTGGTGCTGACGGTGGATGCGCCGGTGAATGGCGTGCGCAACAGTGAGCAGCGTGCGCATTTCCGTCTGCCGCCCGGGCTGGAGCTGGTGAACCTGAAAGACCTGCCGAAGCGTCCCAGCCCACAGATATCCCCAGTGCAAAGCCCGGTGTTCCGGGGTCTGCTGGATGGTGCGCCGGTGTGGGACGACATCGCCTGGCTGCGCAGCTGTACGAAGCTGCCGATCATCCTGAAGGGGATCACCTCGCCCGACGATGCCGCGCAGGCCGCGGCGGCCGGTGTGGCGGGGATCATCGTGTCCAATCATGGTGGGCGTACGCTCGACACCATGCCCGCCGCCATCGACATGTTGCCGCGGATTGTCGAACGTGTGGCCGGGCGGACCCCGGTGCTGATGGATGGTGGCATCCGGCGCGGCACCGACATTCTGAAGGCGCTGGCGCTGGGGGCGAGCGCGGTGCTGATCGGCCGACCTTACATCTATGGGCTGGGTGTCGGCGGTGCGGCGGGGGTTGCGCATGTGGTGAACATCCTGCGCACCGAACTGGAAATCGCCATGGCGCTGACCGGTTGCGCGACGCTGAAACAGATCGGCCCGCAGGTGTTGTGGCGCTGATTTACGTTTGGCTGCGGGCCAGCATGATGGGCACGATCAGCCGGTGAACCGGCGCAACGAAGAACATGTAAGCCCGCCCGAGCCAGTTATGGACATGCACAACGGTTGAGATCGCCGCCATGCCGTCCTCCAGCTTGCAGAGCGAGAGTTTGACGTCGAGGTGCCTGTCCCGGTCTTCCAGAATGACTTCACTCTCGCTTTGATACAGCAGCGAGAACATGACGACCCGATCACCAATCTGTAGCGCCGCGGCCGTCTGGCGTGAAGACATTCCGCCCGTCAGGGTCTTGATCCCGAAGATGCCCCCGACACGGTTGCGGATTGTCATCAGCGCGTCGAACCATGTGGGCGATCGCGCCATGATCGCCAGATAGAGTTCAAGCGCCGATGCCGATACGGGGACTGCCGGAGGCACATGGCAGCCCGCGAAATCTGCCCCCGGCAGATATGTGTGGATCTTGCTGTTGCCCGGCACAGGCGCAGATCTGACGGCGGGGGACATCTGAAATTTTCCCGTAAAAAAAGCCGCCGGGGTTTCCGGCGGCTTTTGATCTCAGGGCTGGCCTTGCTGTTCGGCCACGAAGCGTTCCAGCCAGTGGATGGTGTAATCACCCGACTGGAATTCCGGGTTGCGGATGATCTTGCGATGCAGCGGCAGCGTTGTCTTGATGCCTTCCACCACGAATTCATCCAGCGCGCGCGACATGCGGGCGATGGCTTCGCTGCGGGTGCGTCCGTGCACGATCAGCTTGGCGACCAGGCTGTCGTAGTAAGGCGGCACGGTGTAGCCGGCATACAGGCCGGAATCGACGCGCACCCCGAACCCGCCCGGCGCATGGAACGCCGTGATGCGGCCCGGTGAGGGTGCGAAGGTTTCCGGATCTTCCGCTGTGATACGCGCTTCGATGGCATGCCCGGCGAAGGGGATGTCTTTCTGCGTGTATCCCAGATGGTCGCCGGCTGCGACGCGGATCTGTTCCTTCACCAGGTCGATCCCCGTCACCGCTTCGGTGACCGGATGTTCGACCTGCAGACGCGTGTTCATTTCGATGAAGCAGAACTGGTCGTCCTGCCACAGGAATTCCAGCGTGCCCGCATTGCGATAGCCAAGCTTGCCCAGCGCGCTGGTGACGATGCCGCCCAGTTCGTCGCGGGCCTTCTGCGTCAGCACCGGCGAACCGGCTTCTTCCACCAGCTTCTGGTGGCGGCGCTGCAGCGAACAGTCGCGTTCGCCCAGATGCACGACATTGCCGTGCATGTCCGCCATCACCTGCATTTCGATATGGCGCGGACGGTCGAGATACTTCTCGATATAGACCGCATCATTGCCGAACGCGGCCTTGGCTTCGGCGCGGGCGACGTTGAAGGCCTCTTCCATTTCGGCGGCGCTGTGGGCGACTTTCATGCCGCGACCACCACCACCGGCGGCGGCTTTCACCAGCACCGGATAGCCGACCTTCTTGCCAACGGCCAAAGCGGCCTCGACATCCACCACTACACCAGGCGAGCCGGGCACCAGCGGCACACCGAGCTTTTCCATGGTTTCCTTGGCGGTGATCTTGTCGCCCATCATGCGGATGTGCTGCGCCGTCGGGCCGATGAAGATCAGCCCGTGTGCTTCCAGCATATCGGCGAAGTTGGCGTTCTCGGACAGGAAGCCGTAGCCCGGATGGATGGCATCCGCCCCGGTCACGGTTGCGGCCGAGATGATCGCCGCCATGTTCAGATAGCTGTCACGCGGAGACGGCGGGCCGATGCAAACGCTTTCATCGGCCAGGCGCACATGCATGGCATCCGCGTCGGCGGTGGAATGCACCGCAACGGTCGGAATACCCAGTTCGCGGCAGGCGCGCTGGATACGCAGCGCAATTTCCCCGCGATTGGCGATCAGAACCTTGTTGAGCAGTGCCACGGGACTTTACTCGACTACGATCAGGGGTTCGCCGAACTCAACCGGAGCGCCGGATTCGACCAGAATACGCGTCACGGTGCCGGCACGCGGCGCCTTGATCTGGTTGAAGGTCTTCATCGCTTCGATCAGCATCAGGGTCTGGCCCTGCGTCACCTTGGCGCCGACCGTCACGAACGGCGGGGAACCAGGTTCGGACGCCAGATACGCCACGCCCACCATCGGGCTGGTGACGGCACCGGCCGAAGGAATGCTCGGCGTTTCCATGGTGGCGGTGGGGGCCGCCGGCGCTGCCGCCGGGGCCACTGCTACAGGAGCCGCCATGGGTGCCGCTGCCGCCGTGACATGAACAGGCGCCAGAGCGCGCACAACGCGGATCTTGGCGTCTTTCTGTTCAATCTCGATCTCGGTCAGGCCCGTGTCGGCCAGAATCTGGGCCAGCGCGCGGATGGCAACAGGGTCGAAAGTAGGACCGCTCATTATTTACGCGTCTCCATTGGAAAGGATTCCAGCCATGGCGCGCAGTGCCAGGGCATACCCCGAAGGGCCCAGCCCGCAGATCACACCGGTTGCAGCACGACTGACGAAACTTTTATGCCGAAATTCCTCTCGGCGATGAATATTCGAGATATGAACCTCAATCACCGGCAGATCAACTGCCAGTAAAGCGTCCATCAACGCAACCGAGGTATGGGTGTACCCGGCCGGATTGATCACAATCCCCGCCGCCCGATCCCGGCATTCCTGGACCCAGTTGATCAGTTCGCCTTCTGCATTGCTCTGACGGAAATCGATCGCCAGGCCAAGCTCTTCGGCCACGTCGGCGCAGAGCTGCTCCACGTCGTCGATCGTGGTGCGCCCGTAGATCTCGGGTTGCCGAAGCCCCAGCATATTCAGGTTCGGTCCGTTCAGAACGGTGATCAATGGTCGGTCCATACGCGCGCACCTAGCATGACTGGCGGCCGGGGTCCAACGTCGGGTCGCTTGTCCGGGGGGCTGTGGGCCGTCATATTGCCCCCATGATGACGATAGCGAACCGGATTTCCGTGTCCCTGAACGGTGAAAACAGGGCATTTTCCGCCCCGATCAGCGTGGCCGGGCTGCTGGCCGAGCTGGGGCTGGACACTCGCAAGGTGGCCGTCGAGCGCAATATGGCGATCGTGCCGCGCTCGACCTATGCCGAAACCGCGCTGGCCGAGGGAGATTCGCTTGAAATCGTTCACTTTATCGGGGGCGGGATGTGATGGATCAGGACAAGTGGCAGGTTGCCGGACGCAGTTTTTCCTCGCGGCTGATCGTGGGGACCGGGCGGTATAAATCGCTTGAGGAAACCGCCGCCGCGATCGAGGCCTCGGGGGCGGAAATCGTCACCGTGGCGGTGCGGCGGGTGAACCTGTCGGACCCGAACGCGCCGATGCTGCAGGATTTCGTGGACCCGAAGCGGTATACCTATCTGCCGAACACGGCGGGCTGCCATACCGCGCAGGACGCCGTGCGCACGCTGCGCCTGGCGCGCGAAGCAGGCGGATGGAACCTGGTGAAGCTGGAAGTGCTCGGCCCGCCGCCGACACTGTATCCGGACATGCAGGCGACGTTTGAAGCCGCCGAAGCGCTGATCAAGGACGGGTTCGAGGTGATGGTCTACTGCGCCGATGACCCGATCGCGGCGAAGCGGCTGGAAGAGATGGGCTGCGTGGCGGTGATGCCGCTGGCAGCACCCATTGGCTCTGGCCTTGGCATCTGCAACCCGGCGATGTCGCGGATGATCATCCAGCAGGCCAAGGTGCCGGTGCTGGTCGATGCCGGGATCGGCACTGCGTCCGACGCGGCGATTGCGATGGAGCTGGGCTGCGACGCGGTGCTGCTGAATTCGGCCATTGCCCATGCGCGCGACCCGGTGCGGATGGCACGCGCGATGAAGGCGGCGGTGGAAGCCGGGCGACATGCTTACCTGGCCGGGCGGATGCCCAAGCGGGTCGAGGCGGATCCGTCCAGCCCGCTGGCGTCTGGGTTGATCGCGTCCTGAAGCGGTAGTGCCGAATGGAGGTGTCTATGAGATACGCGCGTATTATCTGGGTTCTCTGTTCGGTGGCCGTGCTTGCCGTCACGCTGGTGCGCTATGCGCCCGGCCCGGCCCGGCGAGCGATAGCGGCATTTTCCTGATCTACGCCATGCTGTTGCTGGCCTTTCCAGTCAGCCTGCTGGTTGCCGGATTATTTGCGGCGCTGGCCATGTTGCAGGAACAGTCGGGGGTGCCGCTGCTCGACTGGATCGGCTCGAACCATCTGGGGCTTTGCGTGATGTGGCTGGCCTTCTTCGCGGCGGGCTACGTGCAATGGTTCGTCCTGCTGCCGCGTTTGTGCCGCATGTGGAAAGCAAGGCGAGCTCAGTCAGTCTGAGTAACCGTGGGTGGGTCGTCCAGCTGGCGTTCCAGTTCGGCGTTCAGTTCGGCCCCCAGCAGGATCACATAGGCGCTGACCCAGAACCACATCAGCAGCCCGATTACCGCCCCCAGCGGCCCATAGGTTACGTCGTATGTGCTCAGCTTGCTGACGTAGAGCGAGAACGCCCACGATGCCGCCCCCCATAACAGCGTGGCGAGCACCGTCCCCGGTGTGACCCAGTGCCAGCGTTTCAGCCGCCGCGACGGCGCGACCCGGTACAGCACGCCCAGCGACGCCATTACCAGCCCCAGCAACGCGACGATGGTCGCCATGCGGATCAGCGCCGAATCGCCCTCGGGCACGCCCAGCAGTGCCAGCGCGGCGGGCAGGGCCACCAGCGCCGACAGCCCGATCAGCGCCGCCACCACGCCGCCCAGCGTGAAGACCATTGCCAGAAACTGGAACATGAAGAAGCCGCGCGCCTCGGTCTCGTGATAGGCGAGGTTCAGCGCCGCGATCAGCGCCTTTACGCCAGACATGGCGCTCCACAGCGTGATGGTGGCGGAAATTGCGATCCCCAGTTGCAGCTTGCCGCGTTCGGCCACCAGCGTGTGCAGTCGGGACGAGATCAGCGCGAAGGATTCTTCCGGCAGCAGCCCCTGCAATACCTGGATCTGCGGTTCTATCTGCGTGGGGTCGAACGCCAGCCCCGCCACCAGCACCAGCATTGAGATAGCCGGGAACAGCGCCAGCATCGCATAGAACGCGCATCCCGCCGCCACCAGCGAGATTCGGTCCGAAATTGCCGCCCGCCCGACCTGGCGGAACACTGAGACCCAGGTGGCAAGCTTGCCGATTCGTGTGGATGAGGCAGGTAGAGGGTTCAAGACTGACATACCCGAAACAGATGAATACAGGGGCAGAAGGGAAGGGTTTTTCCGTCTGCCCTCATGATTTGGTTACACTTTTATCCGATGCTGCGCCATGCGGGCCGCCGGACCAAGCTTTTCTTCCGGCAGATCGCGAAGCTAATTTCGGGTGAGATGAAATTTCCTCTTGCAGTGGGGTTCATCTGGCCCTAAGTGGCGCCCACGCAGCAACGCACGTGCCTCTGGCCCCTGGTGGTTACGCAACGACGTCAAGCGTTCTGGCAATCGCTGAAGACTTCTATCGCTGGTTCGTTCGACCGTTTCGTCAACTTCGCCCATCGCCTTAAAACAGGTGGGCCGCTCACATAGGGAAGGCAAGGTGCGATGACCCCCAAGATCGCCCGCTTTTTGTCCGACATGCGTCCAGCCACGCCGTGCCTGGTGATGGATGTTGACCGCGTTGAAGAAAATTACCACAGCCTGAAGAAAGCGCTGCCGCTGGCGCGCATCTATTACGCCGTGAAATGCAACCCGGGTCAGCCCGTGCTGGAACGTCTGACTTCGCTCGGCTCGTTCTTCGATGCCGCATCGTGGGAAGAAATCGAAGCCTGTCTGGCCGTGGGCGCGCGTGCGGAAGCGATTTCGTACGGCAACACGATCAAGAAGGAAACGGCCATCCAGAAGGCATTCGCCGCGGGTGTGACGATGTTCGCGTTCGACTCGGAAGCCGAGCTGGAAAAGCTGGCGCGTTCGGCACCGGGCGCGCGCGTCTATTGCCGCATCCTGGTCGAGAACAAGGGCGCCGAATGGCCGCTGTCGCGCAAGTTCGGCTGCGAGCCGGAAATGGCGCGCGACCTGATGATCCGCGCGAAGGAACTGGGACTGGACCCGTATGGCATCTCGTTCCACGTCGGCAGCCAGCAGACCAGCACCGGCGCGTATGAAATCGCCATCGCGCGTGCAGCCATGGTGTTCACCGACCTGACCGACGCGGGCGTGAACGTGCGCATGGTCAATCTGGGCGGTGGCTACCCGAAGCGTTATCGCGCCGAAGTGCCGCACATCGACGAATTCGGTGATGCGATCATGGGCGCGCTGACCAAGGCGTTCGGCAACGCGATCCCCGAGATCATCATCGAACCGGGCCGCTTCATGGTGGGCGACGCGGGCGTGGTGGAAAGTGAAGTTGTGCTGGTGTCGCGCAAGGGCGCGAACGATCCGGTGCGCTGGGTGTATCTGGACATCGGCCGCTTCGGCGGTCTGGCCGAAACCGAAGGCGAGTCGATCAAGTACGAATTCCGCACCCCGCACGATGGTCTGGAAGACGGGCCGGTGACGATTGCAGGGCCGACCTGCGATTCGACCGACACGATGTACGAAAAGTCGAACTACCGCCTGCCAATGGCGCTGACCTGCGGCGACCATGTGCAGCTGATGACGACGGGCGCGTATGTGACCAGCTATGCCAGCCAGAACTTCAACGGCTTCAAGCCGCTGGCTGAACATTACATCTGATCCGGCGTGCAGAATGTGAGGAAAGGGGAGCTTCGGCTCTCTTTTCTGTTTTGACGGGTGCGATATGCTCCCGTTGAAACCGGAGATACCCACATGTCACTGCGATTGCTTGCTTTCGGGATGGCGCTTGTCATCGGCGCAGGGGCTGCCCTGGCGGGCGAGCGCACTGTGTATCGCGGGCGGCTCGGCACGCAGGATGTGGTGCTGGAGCTGGAACGCAATGGTGATCGTTATGACGGCCGGTATTTCTATCAGCGGATCGGCGTGAACATTCCCTTGCGCGGCCCGGCCAATGCTCTGGCCGAGGCGCTGCCGCTGTATGACCGTGAACTGCAGCACAATATTGCCGAGGAGGGGCCGGTTTTTGTGGACCCGCATCTTGGCGCGCCTACGCAGCTATGGAATGGCCGCATCGAAGGCACGCGCTTCGTCGGCACATGGCGGAACGTGCGCCGCCAGCGCAACATCGCGTTCGATCTGCAGCATGTGGCGACCTATACGACCGACCTGCCGATGGAGAAGTCGTGGGAATGGGGCGAGGAGTTTGGTGGTGATTCCGAGATCACGATGGCGCGGACTCCCTACACCTATCTGCGCATGCACGAGGCGCAGCTGACCGAAGGGCCCGAGGTGGTTTTTGGCGATGTCACCTATCGCATGGTGACGGACCTGCGCACGAAATTTCCCTATCCGCGCCTGACCCGGCACCCCGATGCAGCGGCAATGGCGCGCACCAATGCGTTTCTGGAACAGCGTCACTGGGCGATGAATCAGGAGGCTCTGGCGTGCGTTGCGACGCTTTATGAAAATGTGAGTCCTTCGGCCGGAACTCTTGCCGAATTCGATAACGAGAACATACGGGTGACGTTCCTGTCCCCCACACTGATGAGCATCGTGCAGAGCGGCAGCAACGGCTGCGGTGGCGCACATCCGAATAATCACTTCGACCCGATAACGCTGGATGTGCGGCGCGGCAGCGTGCTGGATTTCAACCGACTGATGAATGCCTATGAAGACGGGGACGAGAACCTGTTGCGACAGCGAACGCCCGCATTTACCAGCTTCGTTGAAGCGCAGGCGCAGAGAGCCGCGCAGATCCAGCGGGAGTCAGGCACCGACGACGATACGACATGCCCGGAAATGCTGGGGGAATATATGGCGATGTATTTCGAGAAGAATGGCGAGCTGACCTTCGCGATCTCGGGTATCGGGCATGCGTTGGGTGTGTGTCTGGGGGAGGTGATATCAGTGCCGCTGCGCGACCTCGGGCCATTGCTGCGCCCCGAAGCCGCTGAGTATTTCCCGAACCTGCGCCACTGATTATACGTGCTGTCCGCCGTTGATGTGCAGTTCAGCGCCGGTGATGTAGGACGCGCTGCTGTTGCACAGGAAATAGATCGCCTCGGCCACTTCCGCAGGCGTGCCGAGGCGCTTCATCGGGATCTCGCGCTCCACGATCTCGGCAGTGCCGGGGGACAGGATCGATGTGTCGATCTCGCCAGGCGCGATCGCGTTCACGCGCACACCGTGCGGGGCGAATTCGTGCGCCATCTCGCGCGTTAACGCGGCCAGCGCGGCTTTCGACGACGCATACGCTGGCCCCGCGAACGGATGCACGCGCCCGCCTGCAATCGATGTGACGTTGATGATGCAGCCGCGTGCGGCGCGTAGCTGCTCAAACAATCCGCGCGCCAGCAACGCGGTCGAGAACAGGTTGACTGTGAACACTCCCAGCCAGGTCGCGAAATCGGTATCGAGCACATTCATGCGTGCGCCCCCTGCCAGCTTGGGCGAGATGGCGGCGTTGTTGATCAGCGCATCCAGTCGCCCCTCGGGGCCGAGCAGATCGACCAGTGTGGCGATCCCCGCCTGAATGGCGTGCGGGTCGGCCAGGTCGAGCTGCACGTGGTCCATCCGTCCGGCGCTCCATGGGCAGCCATTGGGGAAGGCCTGTCGCGATACGGAAATCACGCGCCAACCGGCATCGTGGAAGCGCTTCACGGTGGCATGGCCGATGCCGCGGCTGGCGCCGGTCAGCAGCAGGGTTTTGGGAGAGGTCGTCATGTTGCCTCTTTCGTCATCTGGTTTCTGCCGACAGAATACAGGAATGATTCTTTTCTGGAATGGGGCTGCGCTGGGGCTTGCTGTGGCGGCACCGGTCGGGGCGATCGGGCTGTTGTGCATCCGCCGTACGCTGGAGGCCGGGTTCTGGGCCGGGTTCTCGGGCGGGATCGGCACGGCGCTGGCCGATGCGCTGTTTGCGCTGGCGGCCGGGTTGGGGCTGGCTGCCATTGCCGGACAATGGGTCGAACATCCCGTCTTCGCGTTGATCGGCGCGGCGATGCTGTTCTGGCTGGCGTGGTCGGCGTGGCATGCCGCCCCGCCCGACAAGGCCGCGCCCGTCGATGCGCGCAATCTGGGGGCGACGGCGGCGGGTACGTTTGTGCTGACGCTCGCCAATCCCACCACCATCGTGTCGTTCGCGGCGCTGCTGCCGGTGCTGGGGCTGGCGGCGGATGCGGCGGTGATGGATGCGGCGGAACTCACACTGGGGGTGTTTGCCGGGTCGCTCGCGTGGTGGGCGGTGCTGGCGGGTGGGCTCAGCGTGGTGCGCACGCGCATGACGGCGGGCGCCATTCAACTGATGAACCGCATCACCGCCATCGGGATCGTCGGGTTTGCGCTGATTCTTCTGTGGCACAATTTTGCCCCTCTGGTGTGATCCGCATGGCGCGTTAAGCTGCGCCTCCGTTATTCAAATAGACCGCTGCAAAAGGATGCCTCATGAGCAACCCCGTCCTCGATCGTCTGAGCGAATTCCACCCGGAACTGACGGCGATCCGCCGCGATATTCATGCGCATCCGGAACTGGGGATGGAAGAAACCCGCACATCCGCGCTGGTCGCTGCCAAGCTGCGCGAATGGGGGATCGAGGTGACGGAAGGCGTCGGCAACACCGGTGTGGTGGGCGTGATCAAGGGGACGTTGCCGGGCCAGCGCGCCATCGGGCTGCGTGCCGATATGGACGCGCTTGCCATTCACGAACAGACCGGCACGGAATACGCCTCGACCTATGCGGGCAAGATGCATGCGTGCGGGCATGACGGTCACACCACGATGCTGCTGGGCGCGGCGCGTTACCTGTCCGAGAATCGCAACTTCGCAGGCACGGTGAACCTGATTTTCCAGCCGGCCGAAGAAGGGCGCGGTGGTGCGCTGGCGATGTTGAAGGACGGTCTGTTCGAACGTTTTCCGTGCGATGCGGTGTACGGCATGCACACCGGTCCGGGGATTCCGCTGGGCAAGTTCGCAATCCGTCCGGGCCCGTTCATGGCGGGCGCTGGCATGTGGAAAGTCACCTTTACCGGCACGGGCGGACACGGCGGCGCAACGCCGCATCTGGCGACGGACGCCACCGTGGCGTTGGGGTATTTCCTGTCGGCGCTGCAGACAGTGGTCAGCCGCAATGTGTCGCCCGCCGACACGGCAGTGATCAGCGTGGGGCATATTTCTGCGGGCGCTGAAGTCTCGCCCAACGTGATGCCGGCGGACGTGGTGGTGGGCGGCACGATGCGCTGCTTTACCAAGGATGTGCAGGCGATCCTCGACGCGCGCATGACCGAGCTGGCAAAGCTCAGCGCGCAGATGCAGGGCTGCACGGCGGAGGTGGTGATCAACTGGGTGACGGTGCCGCTGAACAACGCCGCCGAACACACCGATGTCGCCGTGGCGGCCGCTGTGGATCTGGTGGGGAAAGACTCGGTCGATGGCAATGCGCGCGCCATTACCGGCGGGGAAGATTTTTCGTTCATGCTGGAAGAACGGCCTGGCGCGTTCATCTTCATCGGTAATGGCGTTGGGCCGGATGGCAAGGCGCATGAAGTGCACACGCCGCTGTTCGACTTCAACGACGCGATCATCCCGCTGGGTTCCAGCTACTGGGTTGGTCTGGTGAACAAGGAACTCGGGTTGCAGGGGGCGAAGTGATGAGCAAGACGAACGACGTTCTCGCGCATATCGACGCGACGTTTGGCGAAGCGCAGCAGCGTTGGATGGACTGGCTGCGTATCCCCAGCATCAGCGCGCAGCCCGAACATGCACGCGACTGCCGCCGTGCTGCGGAATACGCGGCGGCGCAATTGACGGAACTTGGGTTCACGGCAGAAGTGCGCGACACGGCGGGGCATCCGGCGGTTGTTGCGCATCATCCGGGGCCGGGGGGCGATGTGCCGCATCTGCTCTATTACGGGCACTACGACGTGCAACCTGCCGACCCGCTGGAATTGTGGACGCATCCGCCGTTCGAACCGACGCTGGTTGATGGGCCGCACGGCAAGCGCGTGTATGCGCGCGGTGCGGTGGACGACAAGGGGCAGGTGGCGATGTGGCTGGGCGCATTCCGCGCCTGGCATGCCAAGACCGGCACCATGCCGTGCCGTATCTCGGTGCTGATCGAGGGCGAGGAAGAAATCGGCAGCTTGAACTTCAAGCCCTTCGTCGCCGCGCACAAGGACGAGTTCAGCAAGGCCGATGCGATTATCATCAGCGATACGGGCATGTGGGACATCGACACGCCCGCCATCTCCACCAGCCTGCGCGGCATGGTGTATATGCAGGTGGATCTGAAGGCCGCGAACCGCGATCTGCATTCGGGTATGTACGGCGGATCGGCGCTGAACCCGATCAACGCACTGACGCATGCGCTGGGCCAGCTACACGATGCGAACGGCCGTATTCAGGTGCCAGGGTTCTACGATGGTGTGCAGGATATCTCGACCGGCAAGGCGAATCAGTGGGCGGCGCTTGGCTATGACGAACGCGCATCGCTGGCCGATATCGGCCTGACGACACCGGTGGGCGAGAAGGACCGTACTCCGCTGGAACGTCTGTGGGCGCGCCCAACGGCGGACATCAACGGCATCTGGGGCGGTTACATGGGCGAAGGATCGAAGACCGTGATCGCATCCGAGGCGCATGCGAAAGTCTCGTTCCGCCTGGTGCCGGGGCAGGACCCCGAGAACGTGGTGGAAGGCTTTAAGCGTTTTATGCAGGACCGCGTGCCGGCGGATGCGAAGCTGACCTTCAGCACATTCAGCAATGGCAGCGCGATCGAGGTTTCCACCGACACACCAATTCTGAAAGCCGCGATGGACGTGCTGGCAGAAGAATACGGCAGACCCGCAGTGATGACCGGTTGTGGCGGATCGATCCCGGTGGTGACGACGTTCAAGCAGGTGCTGGGGCTGGATTCCGTGCTGATGGGCTTCGGCCTGGAAGACGACCAGGTGCACAGTCCGAACGAAAAATTCGAGGTGAAGTGCTTCCACAAAGGCATGCGCAGCCATGCGCGACTGCTGGGAAAACTCGGCAGGGTGTAATGCCGGCGCCCGCCTATCCCTCGGGCTGGGGGATAGGCGGGCGCTTGTTTCGCCCTTGCGCCAGACGGTTCAGCGCCAGGTAAACTACCGGCGTGGTGTACAGCGTCAGCATCTGGGAGACGATCAACCCGCCAATAATCGCAATCCCCAATGGCTGGCGCATCTCGGCCCCGGTGCCGAATGCAACGGCCAGTGGAACGGCACCCAGCAGGGCCGCCAGTGTGGTCATGGTGATTGGCCGGAAGCGCACCAGGCAGGCGGTGCGGATTGCCTCTTCCGGCGTCATGCCGTGATGGCGTTCGGCTTCCAGCGCAAAGTCGATCATCATGATCGCGTTCTTTTTCACAATGCCGATCAGCAGGATGATGCCGATGATGGCAATGATCGACAGATCCGTATGCGTGATCAGCAGCGCCAGCAGTGCTCCAAGTCCGGCTGACGGCAATGTGGACAGAATGGTGATCGGGTGGATCCAGCTTTCGTACAGCACACCCAGCACGATATAGATCGTCAGCAACGCCGCCAGAATCAGCCACGGCATCGACGACAGCGAGTCCGTGAACAGCTTCGCATTCCCCGCGAATTCCGTGCGGATCGATGTCGGCATGCGAAGGTCTACCGCTGCCTGTCGCACGGTTTCCATCGCATCCTCCAGAGTTGTTCCTGGCGGCAGATTGAAGCTGATCGTGGTGGCGGGAAACTGCCCCTGATGTCGCACTGCCAGCGGTGCGGTGCCACGCTCGAACCGCGCAACAGCCGAGAGCGGAACCTGCGCCCCCGATGTCGAAGGCACGCGCAACTGGTCGAGCTGCGACGGGTCCATCTGCAGATCCGGGCTGGTTTCCAGCACGACCTTGTACTGGTTGCGTTGCGCATAAATCGTGGAGATCTGCCGCTGTGCATAGGAATTGTTCAACGCCGTATCGATGGCGCTGATGCTGACACCAAGGCGTGCGGCGGCCTCGCGGTCTACCACCACATTGGCTTGCGGGGCGGCGCGATCCTGATCGGAATACACATCCGCCACGGTCGGGATGGTGCGCAGCTTTTCCTGCAACGCCAGCGTCCATTGCCGCAGCTCGGTCAGGTTCTGCGACAGCAGCACGAACTGATACTGACTGCCGCCGCTGCGTCCGCCCGCCCGGATATCCTGCGCGCCGAAAAGGAAGGTCTGCACACCACCCACCTGTGCAAGCGGTGCGCGTAGCCGGTTGATCACATCCTCGGACGACAATCCACCGCGCTCGGCCACGGGTTTCAGCGCAATGGTCAACTGCCCGCGATTGATGGAGCTGGACCACCCGCCGCCGCCAATCGTCGAGGCAACGCTGGCAATGGCGGGGTCCTGCAGCAGCACCTCCATCACCTGGAGTTGACGTTCGGTCATCGCCTGGAACGAGATATCGGTCGAGGCCTGCGTGGTGCCGATCAGCAGGCCAGTGTCCTGCAACGGCAGCAATCCCTTTGGCAGTTCGCGATACAGAAACCCCGTCAGCAGCACGGTGCCCAGCATGGTGAGCAACATGAAGCGCCGGTGCCGCAGTGCCCAGTCGAGCGTGTCGGCATAGAATGACTGGGTCGCATTGAAACCGTTCTGCACGGCACGGTCGATGCGCCCGAACATGCCGGTCGGTGGCTGCAGTGTTGAAAGCGGGCTCATGAACCGCCCGCAGATCATCGGCGTCAGCGTCAGCGACACAAAGGCCGAGACCACGATGGCGACCGTCAGCGTGGCGGCGAATTCGTAGAACAGCAGACCCAGCACACCGCCCATGAACAGGATCGGGATGAACACCGCCACCAGCGACAGCGTGATCGACAGAACGGTGAAGCCGATCTGTCGCGCGCCATCCAGCGCGGCCTGCAGCGGTTTCTTTCCCATCTCCATATGGCGGAAGATGTTCTCGATCATCACGATCGCATCATCGACCACAAAGCCGACCGAGATGGTGATCGCCATCAGCGAAAAATTATCGAGCGAGAACCCCATGAACCACATGGCCGAGAACGTGCCGGTGATTGATAGCGGCACGGTGGCGGCTGCGGCCAGCGTCGGCGTGAGGTGGCGCATGAACAGCAGCACCACCAGCAATACCAGCGCGATGCTGATGATCAGTGTGATCTGCACATCGTCCACACTGGCGCGAATGGTGGCAGTGCGGTCGGAAATCACGGTCAGTTTGATGTCGGGCGGCATCCACGACATCAGCAGCGGCAGCATCTGCCGCACACCGTCCGCTGTTTCGATGATGTTGGCGCCCGCTTCCTTCGAGATATTGATGATGATCGCCGGCTGCCGCCCCATCCATGCGGCAAGGCGACGGTTGGTGGTGCCGTTCTGCACCGCCGCCACGTCCGACAGACGCAACACCGCGCCATTGCTGATCCCCAGCACCAGCGCCGCATAATCCTGCGGCTGCGAGATCTGTCCGTTCAGCCCGATTGTCTCGGCGCGCAAAGGTCCCTGAAAACTGCCGACCGGCCCCAGCACATTGGCGCGCCGCACGGTGTTCACGACATCCTGCGCCGACAGCCCTGCCGCATTCAGCGCACCGGGGTTCAACGCGATGCGGATCGCTGGCTTTTCCGCACCGCTGACGCCGACATTGGCCACGCCCGGCACCTGCGACAGACGCTGCGCAAGAATGGTGTCCACCGCGTCGTAGATCTGCGCGCTGGACAATGTCTCGGACGTCAGTGCCAGCGTCATCACCGGTGCATCTGCCGGATTGAGCTTGCGGAAATACGGGCGGCTCGGCAGTTCTGCGGGCAGGTCGGACTGGGCGGCGTTGATGGCGGCCTGTACGTCGTCTGCCGCGCTGTCGATGTGGCGGCTGATGTCGAACTGCACGACGATGGTGGTCGAGCCAATCGAACTGGTCGAGGTGATTTCCGACACACCACCAATCTCGCCCAGACGACGCTCCAGCGGCGCGGCGACGGAATTCGCCATAGTCTCCGGGTCTGCCCCGGGGCGCGAGGCGATTACCACGATGGTCGGGATATCGACGCTTGGCAGCGGCGCGACCGGCAGAAACCTGTAGGCAACCAGCCCCGCCAGCAACAGCCCCAGCGCCAGCAGCAGCGTGCCGATCGGGCGTCTGATGAAGGGGGCGGAGAAATTCATCGCGTCATTCCGCCGGCTGTTCGGACAGCGTGCCGCGACTGGCCGGATGCCAGCGTTCCAGTGCCAGATAGATCACCGGCGTCGTATACAGCGTCAGCAACTGGCTGAGCAGCAGACCGCCGACAATCGTCACGCCCAGTGGCTGACGCAGTTCGGACCCCGTGCCTGTTCCCAGCAGCAACGGCAGCGCGCCGAGCAATGCCGCCATCGTCGTCATCATGATCGGGCGGAACCGCTGCAGACAGGCGTCGCGGATCGCTTCCTCGGGCGTGATGGTCAGCGATGAACGCTCCGCGTCGAGCGCGAAGTCGATCATCATGATGGCGTTCTTCTTCACGATGCCGATCAGCAGCACGATCCCCACCAGTGCCACCAGCGACAGATCCATCCCGAATGCCATCAGTGCCAGCAGCGCGCCAATCCCGGCCGAGGGCAGGGTGGAGATGATGGTGATCGGGTGTACCCAGCTTTCGTACAGCACGCCCAGCACGATATAGATCACCACAATGGCGGCCAGAATAAGCCACGGCGCGCTGGCGGCGGATTTCTGGAACTCGGCCGCGTCGCCGGAATACGTGCCGGAAATACTGGCGGGCATACCGATGGTCTGTTGTGCAGCAGTGATGTCGGTCACGGCATGGCTGAGCGATGCGCCCTGCGCCAGATCGAAGCTGATGGTGACGGACGGGAACTGCGCCTGATGCGTGACCACCAGCGGTGCAACTGTGCGATGAATGGTCGAGAAAGCCGACAGCGGCACCGGCACGCCCCCCGCGCCCGGCACATAGAGCAGTGCAAGTTTCCCCGGATCGGCAATCCAGTCCGGCGTTGCTTCCAGGATGACGCGATACTGGTTGGCCTGCCCGAAGATGGTCGAGATCTGGCGTTGCCCGAAGGAATCGTTCAGCGCGTCCTGCACCGCCTGCATCGACACACCAAGCCGCGCCGCCGTGGTGCGATCGACCTCGATGAAACTGCGCAGCCCGTTGTTCTGCTGGTCGGATGCCACATTGGTGAAGGTCGGCATCGTCTGCATCTGCGCCAGCAGGCGCTGTGACCAGGTGTCGAGCAATGCCTGATCTGTATCCATCAGCGTGTATTGATACTGCGTGCGGCTGATGCGCGCGCCGATCTGGATGTCCTGTACCGGTTGCAGGAATGCGATAATGCCGGGGATGTTCGCGATCTGCGATTGCAAGCGGGTGATCACGCTCTGGATGGTATCGCGCTGGGCGTGCGGCTTCAGCGCGATGGTCAGACGGCCGGTGTTGGGCGTGGCGTTGATGGTGCCTGCGCCCACGAACGATGCAACACCCGCAACGGCCGGGTCGCGCTGCACCAGATCTGCCACCTGCTTCTGCAATTCGGACATGCGCTGGATCGATATATCCTGCCCGGCCTCGGTCACCGCGATGATGGCGCCGGTGTCCTGCTGCGGCAGGAAGCCTTTCGGGATCACCACATACAACGCCAGCGTTCCCACCAGCGATGCCAGCGCCACCAGCAGCACAAAGCGCGGCCGCGCCAGCGCCCAGTCGAGGCTGACCTGATACAGATCCAGCAATCGCTGGAACCAGTGTTCGAACACGCGCGAGATCAGCCCCGGGTGTTCGTGTTCCGGGTCGCGCAGGAAGCGGCCCGACATCATCGGCGTCAGCGTCAGCGACACCACGGCCGAGACGATCACCGCCACCGACAGCGTCACCGCGAACGCATTGAACAACCGTCCCACAACGCCCGACATAAACAGCAGCGGGATGAACACCGCAATCAGCGACACGGTGAGCGAGATGATGGTGAACCCGATCTGCTTCGCGCCCTTATACGCGGCGGCCAGAGGACGTTCACCCTTTTCGATGTAGCGGACGATGTTCTCGATCATCACGATGGCGTCGTCCACCACGAAGCCCGTGGCGATGGTCAGCGCCATCAGCGACAGATTATCGAGCCCGTATCCCATCAGCGCCATCACCGCGAAGGTGCCGATCAGCGACAGTGGCAGTGCAATACCCGGGATCAGCGTGGCGCGCGCGCTGCGCAGGAACACATAGATCACCGCGATCACCAGAATGATCGACAGGATCAGCGTGAACTGCACATCGGCAACCGAGGCGCGGATGGTCTCGGTCCGGTCGGTTACCACATGCAGCGTCACACCCGGCGGCATCGCGCGTTCCAGATCGGGCAGTGATGCACGTAGCCGATCGACCGTCGAGACAATGTTGGCGCCCGGCTGACGCTGGATATCCATGATGACCGCGGGCACGCCCTGATACCAGCCACCAGCGCGCGTATTCTCGATGCTGCCGATTACGCTGCCAATATCGCGCACACGTACCGGCGCGCCCTCGGCCCAGGTGATGATCAGGTCGCGGTAGGAATCCGGCGACATCAGCTGGTCGTTCACGCCGAGCGAGAACGCAAGCCGCGGCCCGTCGAACCCGCCCTTGGCACCGCTGACATTGGCTGCGGCTACGGCGGTGCGCACCGCTTCCATCGACAGCCCATAGGCAGCCAGCCGCGCGGGGTCCATACGCACGCGCACAGCGGGGCGCATACCGCCCTGTACGGTGACTTTGCCAACACCCTCGATCTGACTGAGCTTCGGTTGCAGCAATGTATCCGCCGCATCGCTGATGCGTTCGATGGTTTGTGTGTCTGACGTCAGCGCGAGCGTGACGATCGGCGCATCGGCGGGGTTCACCTTGGCATAGACGGGCGGATACGGCAGTCCGGACGGCAACGTGCCAGCGGCGGAGTTGATCGCCGACTGCACATCCTGTGCGACTGAATCAATCGTGCGGCCCAGATTGAACTGTAATGTGATCTGACTGACGCCTTCGCCGCTTTCCGACGTCATCGACGACAGGCCCTGGATCTGTCCGAACTGGCGTTCCAGCGGTGCGGTCAGCAGCACAGCGACGGTTTCGGGATTGGCCCCGGGAAACTGCGTCGTCACCTGAATGGTCGGGAAGTCCACCTGTGGCAAGGCCGAGACCGGCAGTGCCCGATACCCCATCACCCCGGCCAGCAGGATGGCGATGGCCAGCAGCCACGTCGCCACCGGCCGCCCGATGAAAAGGCCCGAGATGTTCACGGCCGCTGCCGCCGTTCACGACGCGGCTGTTCAGCGGTGGGAGCAGGGGCGGGGGCGGTTGTCTCGGTCGTCACCTTCGTACCGTCGGACAGGCGCGATGTGCCATCGGTCACCACGACGTCTCCGGCCTGAAGGCCTTCCTCGATGATCGACACGTTGACGTCTTCATGCCCCACGCGCACCACGCGCCGCGCGACGGTCTGGTCCTGCTGCACGACATACACATACGCACCGCGCGGTCCACGCTGCACAGCGGCGGGCGGCACGGTCAGCACGTTGACGCGCGTTTCCACCAGCAGCTTCACGGTGACGAATCCGCCCGGCCAAAGCGTGTTGCCGACATTGGGGAAGGTCGCCTTCAGTCGCACGGTGCCGGTGGCTGGATCGACCAGATTGTCGAGCACCGACAGCGTGCCCGTATCCAGCACGCGCGCTTCGGCACCGATGGCCTGCACGGCGGGCACACCCGCCTGCATGGCGGTGTGCACGCGCGGCAGCATCTGCTGTGGCAGGGTGAACATCACGTTGATCGGTGCGAGTGTATTGATCACCACCAGCCCGTTCGCATCGCCCGCGCGAATGATGTTGCCCGCGTCCACCGCCTTGATGCCGGTGCGTCCCGCGATCGGCGCGGTGATGGTGGTGTAGGAAAGCTGAGTCTGTGCCGTGTCGATCTGCGCCTGATCCTGCTGCACCTGAGCCTCGAGCTGCGCCACCGTGGCGCGCTGCGTGTCGGCCTGCTGCGCGGTGGTATAGGCGGTGCGGGCGAGGCGTTCGTAACGCGCCAGATCCAGCCGCGCATTGGCAAGCTGTGCTTCGTCCTGTGCCTTCTTCGCGCGCGCCTGGTCGAGCGCGGCCTGATACGTGCGTGGGTCGATGCGTGCCAGAACATCACCTGCCCGCACATCCTGTCCTTCGCGGAAATTCACTTCCAGCAGCGGCCCATCCACCATCGGCCGCACGGTAACGCTGGCCGAGGCCTGCACCGTGCCCAGCGCATCCAGCCAGATCGGCACATCGCGTTGCGTGACGGGGGCGGTCAGCACCGGCACTGCGGCACCGGGCATGCGTCTGCCGGTGTTCTGCTGGCCGGGTTGCGTCGCGTGCCACACGCCATACGCACCGCCCGCCATCAGGGCGAGCACCAGCACACTGCGCAGCCAGCGCCTGCGCCGCGTGCGCGGTGTTGCCGCGATGTGTTGCGTTGCGGGCTGCATGTCGTTCATGGCGTCGATCCCATCGGTTGTGCATCGGGGGCACGCCAGCCACCCCCCAATGCCTTATACAGGTTTACCAGCGCCAATGCGCGCGTCTGTCGCACCTGTGCCAGCTGGTCCAGACTGTTGAACAGGCTCTGCTGGATATTGAGCACGGTGATGATGTCCACCGTGCCAGCTTCCATCTGAGCGCGCGCAATGGTTGCGGAACGCCTGGCCAAAGCAACCGATTGGCCCACCAGACGTTCCTGCTCCATCGCGTAGCGCAGCGACGTCAGCGCGGTCTCCACATCGGTAAAGCCCTGCAGCACGGTGTTGCGATAATCCGCCAGTAATTCATCGTAACGGCCGCGTTCAAGCTCCAGCTGGCCGGCGCGCGTCCCGCCGTCGAAAATCGTCTGCACCAGACTGCCCGCCAGCGAGGCAACCACACTGGCCGGATCGATCAGTGTATTCAGCGCCGCGCTCTGCCAGCCGCCCGAACCGGTCAGCGCGATCTGTGGGAAGAAAGCAGCGCGTGCGGCGCGGATATTGGCGTTCTGGGCGGCAAGCCGTGCTTCCGATGCTGCAATGTCTGGCCGACGTTGCAGCAGTTCCGACGGCAGCCCGGCCGCCACCAGCGGCATGCTGAGACTGTGCAGCGACACCGGCTGCAGCGTGATGCTCTGCGGCGGCTGCCCGGTGAGGATGCCAAGCCCGATCAGCTGCTGTTCCATCTGCGACTGCAAGCCGGGGATAATGTTGCGCTGCGACGCCACCAGCGTTTCCTGCTGCGACAGATCCAGCGCCGTTGCAGTACCCACTGCGAGGCGTGCGCGCACTGCTGCCAAAACGCGCTGTGCATCCGCCAGGTTCTGGCGCGCCACATCCAGCCGGTCCTGCAAGGCGCATGCATTCAGCCAGGTGCTGGCCACGCTGCTGACCACGGTGATGGCAATTGTCTGCTGGTCGAATCGCGCGGCCTGCGCCCCTGCCTGCGCAGCTTCCACCCCGGCGCGGTTGCGGCCCCAGAAATCGAGTTCGTAAGCAACGTTCAGCCCGGCGTTATAGGACCGCCGATCGATGGGCGAACCGCCGCGCGGATTGGCGCTCTGCTGCCAGCCGCCACCCGCCGATGCGTCGATGGACGGCAGCAGCGGCGCGCCCGCGATACGCAGTTGCGCATCGGCCTGACGGATACGGGCGACGGCACCGGCAAGGTCCTGATTGTTCGCCATCGCCTGCTCGACCAGCGTGTTGAGCTGCGGCGAATTGAATCCACGCCACCATGCGGCATCGGGCCAGATGCGGGCGGTGCCGTCGGGCGAGGGGCGGAAACTGGCCGGAAGGGCAGGGTTGGCAGCCGGCGTACCGGTTTCCAGCGTGCAGGCAGCCAGCAGCGGCAAGGTGCAGAACAGAAACAGCGAGGATCTAAAATGGGTCACGATATTCTTGCCAGTAGGAATGCTCGGTATGCCGGGGAAATGTAACAGGCAGATTGCAGAAACAAAAAACCCGGCCTCCGCAACATGCGAAAGCCGGGTCGCAGGAAAAACACCAATCAGCGACGGGCCTGCCGTGCCGCAATCACGGTGGCATTCAGCGCGTCCATGCTGATGGCGCCGGGGATCAGCGTATCGCCGATCACCATGGCGGGTGTGCCGCGCACACCCAGCGCCTGCGCCAGTCGCAGATTGGCATCCAGACGGCTGCGCACTGCCGCTGAATCCATATCGCGACGCAGGCGTGCCCAGTTGAGGCCCACGCGTTCGGCTTCGCTCTTCAGCACGGCTTCATCCAGATTGCGGGTCAGCGCCATCAGCGCGTCCTGCAGCTGGTTGTACTTGCCCTGTTCCTGCGCGGCGAGCAGCGCCTGTGCCGCCAGCACGCTGTTGGGGCCGAGGACCGGAAGGTCCTTCACCACCACGCGGATATCCGGATTATTGCGCAGGAATTCTGTCATCACCGGATACATGCGCTTGCAGTAGCCGCACCGCATATCGAGGAACTCGACGATGGTGATCGTGCCGTTCGGGTTGCCACGGACCGGGTCGCCGGCAGTGCGTTCCAGCGCCTGCCGGTTCTGCGCGATGGCGCTGCTGGCAGCCTGGTTCTGCTGGGCTTCCTCGGCCGCTTGCGCGGCGGCGACGGCTTCGGTCAGGATGGTGGGGTCGCGCACCAGGGCGTCGCGCATGATGCGGACGATTTCCTCGCGCTGCTGCGGCGTGAAGCTGTTGGTCTGTGAATGTCCGGCGCTGCTGAACAGCGGTGCCGAAAGCAGCATCGCTGCCAGAAGAAAGCGTTTCATCATAAGACTACCTTATTGCTGCCGGTTGGCCCGACGCAGAGAGTGGCGGATATCCTGTGCGCGCAGTTTGGCAGGGCCAGACGGCAGCGCGGCTTCGGCCCGTTGCGCATGCATGCGCGCCAGACTGTCGTCCCCTTGAAGCAGAGCCTCTTCAGCCAAAGCAAGGCTCGACTGCCCCTGGTCGCCCGCACGGCCCCAGGCAATGCCCAGCTGACGCCATGTGAACGGGTTATCGCGTTCCTTGCTGAGGCTCGATTCCAGTTCGGAAATGGCCGGGCGCAGCAGCGACGGATCGTTGAGTTCGATCATAACACGAGCCATCTCCATCCGCAGCAATGGTTCCTGCGGGGCGATGCGAGTGGCGGTGCGGTATGATTCCAGCGCCTCGCGCGGGCGCTGGCCGTCGAACAGGATCTGCCCCTTGAGTTCGTGGAACCACGGGTTCTGACGCTGTTCGGCCAGCAGCGTGTCCATCAGCGCCACGGCGGGCTGGATGTTGCCCGACCGGTAATGCGCAATCGCCAGCGCATACCGCGCCGTGGGGCTTGGATCGTTGGCGCGGTAACGGCGCTGGGTGGTGGCGGGGCTGTCCAGAAACCCGTCCAGCTTGGCTTTCACCATGGCGAGGCCACGTTCAAACTCCGCTGGTGGTGGTGCGTTCGGGGCCCTGGCGACGTGTTCGCGCACCACTTCGATGCGTTCGCGGTTCAGCGGATGGGTGCGCAGATACGGGTCCTGCCGTTCGGAGGCCAGCAATTCCTGTTCCTGCAACCGTTCGAACAGGCGCAGCATCCCGGCGGCGGACCAGCCATTGCGGTCGAGGAAGGTCATCCCCGCCTGATCGGCCGCGCTTTCCTGCGCGCGAGAGAATGCATACAGCCCGCGTTCGGCAATGGCCTGCCCGGCCATGGCAACCCCGATCCCCGCGCCCGAGTCGCGGGCAGCAACCCCGGCTGCGGCACCCAATACCATAAAGGCGACGCTTTTCAGCATCGCCATCTGCATCTGTTCGGACAACATACTCAAATGCCCACCCGAAACATGCCCGGTTTCGTGCGCAATCACGCCCAGAAGCTCCTGTGCGCTGCCGATCGTCTGAATCAGGCCGGTATGGAGAAACATACGGTTGCCGGTACTGACGAAGGCGTTTATGGCCCGATCCTGCAACAGCGTGATCCGGACCAGATTGGCGTTCAGCCCGGCCACGCGGAACAAGGGGGCGGCAAACATGCGCACCAGCATTTCGGCTTCGGCATCGCGAATAGTGACGATCCGGGCCATACCCTGCGCTTTGACGCCTGTATTTCCACATAAAACGCACCCGGCTGCTGCAGCCGCCGCGAGTGCTCCACGCCGCGAGATTCTCAACATGACGCACAGTTTATTACGGAATGCAGTTCTTGTCCTCCCATTGATTGGCCTGGTGGGGTGTGGTGGCGGAGGAAGCAGCGGAGGCGGTGGGATTTTAAGCCGCACGGGCCTTAACTCGACCGCGTTCACCAGCGACCTGGCGCGCGAGGACGACAGCCTGATTGGCGGATTTATTGGCGGTGTGGCGGCGGATGAGCCGCAGGCCGCGATGGCCGCGCGCGATGTTCTGGCGCATGGCGGCACTGCGGCGGACGCAGTCGTGGCGGGCGCGCTGATGATGACGGTCACCATGCCGTCCCGCGCGGGGCTGATGGGCGGCGGGGCGTGTCTGGCGTACTCGGTTGAACGGCGTCAGGTGGATTCGTTTGTCTTTGCGCCGGGCGCGCCGGCCAGTACGGCGGGGGCGGACCGGCCCGCGGCAGTGCCGATGATGGCGCGCGGGCTTTACATGCTGGGCGCACGGCACGGCTCGCGCCCGTTCGAGGTATTGTTGAAGCCCGCCGAAGACGCCGCCCGTTCGGGCGTGCGGGTGACACGCGCCTTTGCGCAGGATCTGGCGGCGGTGGCGCGTCCGCTGTTCGCCGACCCGCAGGCCCGCAAGATTTTCAGCACCGCCGACGGCGCACCGCTGACCGAGGGTGCCACGCTGACCCAGCCCGAACTGGCCGCCAGCCTGGCGCGTATCCGCACCGGCGGTGTGGGCGACCTGTATCAGGGCACGTTCGCACAGATGATCGCCGAACAGTCCCCGCGCGTCGGCGCGCGCCTCAGCGCGGGCGAGATGCGACAGGCCCTGCCGCAGACTTCGGCACCGCTGACCGTGAAGGTGGGGGACGATGTCGTGCATGTCGTGCCGACCGCGGGTGGCCAGCAGACGGCGGATGCGCTGCGGGCGGGTAACGATGGTCAGGCGATAGGGGGCACTCTGCCTGCCAGCGTGGGGCTGGTGACGCTGGACCGGCACGGCAATGCGGTGTCGTGTGCGTTCACGATGAACAATCTGTTCGGCACGGGCCGGATGCTGCCGGACACCGGTCTGGTGCTGGCGGCGGCCCCCTCGGGCGCGATCCAGCCGCCGCTACTGAGCACCGCCATTGCGACCAACGAACGCGCCAACCGCTTCCGTGCGGCCGTGGCGGGCACCGGGCAGGCGGGCGCGGCTGCGGCTGCGGCCACAGCGATGCGTGCCGCGCTGGCCAACCAGCCGGTGCAGGTGGCCGATCCGGGCCGTGCGGACACGATCTCGTGCGCGCGCTATCTGCCGGGGTCGGAAAGCCGTTGCACCTGGATGGTGGACCCGCGCCTGTCGGGTCTGGCAATCGGCGAGACTCCGTAATGGCGCTGAAGATCGGCAGCGGGGCTTCGGCCCCGCCGTTTATGGTGATGGACGTGATCGCGGCGGCCAATGCGCGTGAAGCCGCGCGCGGCCCCGCCGATCCGCATGTTATCCGCATGGAAGTCGGCCAACCCTCGACCGGCGCGCCCGCGGGTGCGGTGGCGGCGGTGGAGCGCGCGCTGAAATCCGGCGCGCCGATGGGTTATACGGAAGCGTTCGGGCTGGCATCGCTGCGCGGGCGCATCGCACGGCATTATCGCGACTGGTATGGGCTGGATGTGTCGCCCGCGCGGATCGCGGTGACGATGGGGGCTTCGGGCGCGTTTCCGCTGGCGTTTCTGGCGGCGTTCAATCCGGGCGATGTGGTGGCGATGGCCGCACCGTTCTACCCGCCCTATGTGAACATCCTGAAGGCGCTGGGCTTCGTGCCGCAGATTCTGGAAGCCACCGGAGCAACGCGCTTCCAGCCGACCATTGCCATGCTGGAAAAGCTGGACCCGCGCCCGGCCGGGCTGATTGTAGCCAGCCCGTGCAATCCGGCGGGCACTATGCTGCATCCGGATGAACTGGCCGATATTGCGCGCTGGTGCCACACCAACGGCGTGCGGCTGATCAGCGACGAGATCTATCACGGTCTGCATTACGACAACACGCTGGCCAGTGCGGCGGCGTTCAGCCAATCGGCGGTGGTGGTGAATTCGTTCTCCAAATACTGGTCGATGACCGGCTGGCGCATCGGCTGGATGGTGCTGCCGGAAGATCTGGCCCGCCCGGTGGAATGCATCGCGCAGAACATGTTCATCAGCGCGCCGCACATCGCCCAGGTGGCGGCGGAAGCGGCGATGGACTGCGACGA
Organism: Acetobacteraceae bacterium; assembly: GCA_031546815.1. Lineage (GTDB taxonomy): Bacteria > Pseudomonadota > Alphaproteobacteria > Acetobacterales > Acetobacteraceae > JAVBJV01. Next base: position 11,607 of record JAVBJV010000006.1, on the reverse strand, counting down.
CGAATTGCGTGGGCATATCGCGCGGTATCGTCATTCGCGCGACCTGTTGCTGCGCGAACTGCCGAAAGCAGGGTTCGATCGGTTATCCCCGGCCGAGGGCGCGTTCTACATCTACGCCGACGTCACGCACCTGACCAACGACAGCCAGGCCTTCTGCGCCCGTATGCTGGACGAGGTGGGGATTGCCACCACATCCGGCATCGACTTCGACCGCACGCGCGGTCAGCGGTTCATTCGGTTCTCGTACTGCGGGCCGGAGGCGGATGTGGCCGAGGCCGCACAGCGTCTGCAACACTGGAAACGCTGATGTTGAAAACAATTACACTGCTGGCCCTTGCGGTTGGTGGGATCTCCTCTGTCGCGGCGCAAGATCGCCCATCTGCCGTGTGTCCTTTTGCGCGCGAGGTGCTGGCTGCCAGTCCGGATATGGAGCGCGCAACGGCTGCGGCCTTTGGTAGTCCGCTTCGGATTTTGCCGGATTCGGATACAGCGACGCCCTGTGCGCAGCCCGTAAAGCTGCTGCATTACACGGGCGCGCAGGTGCTGATCACGGTCGATCTGCCCAGCCGTCCCCTGCCACTGCGTGGCGCGGCCTTCCCGATGTCGGCGCATGTGTTGCGCGATCAGGCGGGCAGATTGCGCCTTGCCACAACGTTTCATCGGTTTGCACTGAACGACGCCGACAACATGTCCCCCAGCATCCGCGCGGTTCAGGTTGGTCGGGACAATGCAATGGCGATGGATGGGGGCATTTCCAATCAGGGTTTCATGCGGGGAACACTGGATGTTTTTGTGTTCCGGCAAAACCGGTTGGTGCGTTTCCAGCCGCTGACCCTTCGCTACAGAACGCGCGGCGCATCAGATGATACGGATGTCGTCTCGGCCTGGTGCAGCCCTGCCTTCGGCACTCCGGACAGTGACCATCTGACCCTGCAATGCACAACCGAGAACCGGGGCGTAAAGCACAGTAGCACGGTTGTGATGCGCGCAGGCGCAACGGAATGGACCGTCGAGTCCGGCACCATGCCGCCGGAACTTCTGGAATAAGCCTGCGGGATCATACCGCCTCACCAGCGGTAATCTGCACGTTGCTTGTGGCCGGTATGCGCGATCCAGCTTGGCTGGGATGCTGAAATCACGATGGTGGCCGCTTCCCGCCCGGGCTACAGCAGCAGAACGCTGGGGCCCCCTCGTGGTTCTGCGATAACCGGCCGGTGCCTTTCAGGAATGGCATCAGCCGGCAATTAAAGTGAAATTGAAAACTGCCCTGATATAAAGTCCCCTGGGGGATTTCCTGATGAAAATCTTTTCTGGAATGGCGGTGATGTCGCTGATTTTGGCCGGCGGCCTTTTTCCCGCTGTTGCGCAGAACCGGGTATGGCCTGTCTGTTCGATGGCGCGGGAAAATTTCGCGAAAGATCCGCCGCTGGAACGTGCCATGATTGCCGCGTTTGGCGGGCCATTACACTTTCTGCCCACGTCCGATAAAAACATGCCCTGCGTGCAGCCGGTGAAACTGCTGCATTACGCGGGCGAGGAAGCGCTGGTTACGCTGACGCAGCCAGCCGGCTCCGTCGGCGTGGGGCTGGTGTCGGCGTATATGTTTCAGACCAGACATAGCGGGCCGCAGCTTGTCAGCGTGCTGCACAACTTCATCGAAAGCGGTTCTGTCGGCGATCCTGGCAAGATCAATGCTGTTCGGATTGGCCACGATGATGGTCTGGTGATCGAGAATGGCGATGCTTATCGGGGCTATAGCGCCCAGATACTGAGCACATTCGTGCTCCGCGACGGTCGGCTGGTGCCTTTCCGTCCGCTGCTTGTCGGGGCCAGCAACGAGGGGGCAGTGCAGGACGACACGGATGTTGTTGCGGTTGAGTACACCGCCGCCTTCGGCGTGCCCGATCGCGACAGTCTGACATTGCACTTCAAGATCACCAACCGCTGCGCTGTGCGTCACCAGGAAGTCGTGATGCACGCCCGCGGCACGGACTGGATCATCGCGTCCGGGGTCATGCCGCCGGAGATCCGTGAAACGGTTGGTGGCTGAGCGGATCTACCGCACGATCTGCAAGGCGATCCACGGCACCAGCACGAACAACAGCACTCCGGTCTTGTAGACCGCCAAGGCACCGAAATGCATCATGTCGTAGCGGTCCGGGGCTATCCGGAACCAGCGGCTGTGGATCGCGTACATCCAGTCATGCGCGAAGATGAACACGCCCGCCCACACCAGCAGAACGGCGTAATTCAGCAGCAGGCACCAGAGCAGAAAGTCACTGACAAACGGCAGGGTCATGATGTTCTCCTGTTACAGGATGCTCTTTCGTGAATTGTCTCGTGAAACGCGTATACTGTCCATGCGAAATACCCGAGACGGACGCAGATCTCTGTGCCATGCTGGCTGTATGAAAATTCCAGTCCTGCGCACCGAACGCCTGATTCTACGCCCCTTCCGCGAGGATGATCTGGAACTGCTGACCAGCATCCAGACCGATCCCGATGTTCTGAAGTATCTGGGCGTCGGGCCGGGCGTGGTCGTGCAGCGCAGCCCCGCCGAGATCTGGACCGGGATGGCGGTAGCACTGGGACAATGGGCGTTGAAGGGCCACGGCGTCTGGGCGGTGGAAGATGCTGCCACCGGCAAGCTGATCGGCCGCACCGGCGTGCTGGACCTACCCGGCTGGCCCGAACCCGAACTGGTCTGGCAGATGGCCCGCAGCGCCTGGGGCAAGGGCCTGGCGACCGAAGCTGCCCGCGCCGCCCGCGACTGGGCCTTCACCAATCGCGGCTGGCCGCGTCTGGTGTCGTTCATCAAGGAAGAGAACACCCCATCGGCGCGTCTGGCAGAACGCCTGGGCGCGGTGAATGAAGGCCGCTATCAGTTGCTCGGCCTGCCGTGCCAGATGTGGGTGCATCCGCGTCCGGGAAGTGGTGTCAGTGCGTAAACGCGTTCTGGCGGACAAGCGTGCGCTGCGCGCCGGGTCTCGGGAAGCACCACCATACGTTTCCCCATAAAAGCCTCGGGGCGTTCCGCTGATGCGGTGATTTAGGACCGATCGACATTCAGCCCATACTGGCCTGCAAACGGCACTTTTCTGCGTGCCCGGTACTCACGGACCTTAAGTCCGCTCCGCTCCGGTTCTCGACAAGCACCGTTTTCGGCTCGGTCTGAACTGAATGTCGATCGGTCCTGGCGATCCGCGAAAAGAAACGGGGCGTATCGTGTGAACGATACGCCCCGAATTGTTTGGCCTCAGGCTTTCCACCAGCCCTTGCGCTTGGGAGCGTCCGGGTTGGGCGTGGTGTCGATCACCTTGGGCTGCACCGGCGGAGAAACCATCGGGCCTTCCGGCAGCGTCGCTTCGGGGATCGTGACGGCGGGGGCGGGCTCGGCCTTCGCCGGAACGTTTTCCACCGGGTTCGCCACTGCAACCACAGGCGCTTCAGCGGCTTCCAGCGCGGTTGCCTCGGCCGCTGCTGCGGCCTTGGTGGTGCGCGGACGGCGCGTCGTGGTGGTTTTTTCTGCAGCCGTCTTCACCGCACGCGGCGTGCGTGGCGAGCGGGGTGAACGGGCGCGCTTGGCCGGCTTGGCTTCCTCTTCGGCGGGAACATCAAGTTCAGCCGGAGGAAGCAGTTCCTCTTCCGCGATCGCTTCCGCTTCCATGGCCGTGCTTTCCACGACCGCCTCTGCGACAGGGGCGCTTGTCTGGATGGGGATTGCTTTCGCAACTGGCGCCACAGGCACTTCAGCGGCACGTTCCGCAGCGTCCATCACGTCGAAGATATCGACCTGACCGCCAAACGGATCCGCAGGCGTAGGTCCGGCATACGGAGCCACCGCAGCGGGGGGGGCCGTCAGTACGTCGTCGTCCTCGCTCAGCGCGGCGGGGGCGGTGGTTTCTTCGCTGCTGCCTTCGTCGTCACGGCGACGGCGACGGCCACCACGGCGACCACGGCGGCGACGGCGGCCTTCCTCGTCGCCCTTGCCATCGCTGGTGGGGGCAGGCGGTGTGTCGGCTTCCTCTTCGTCCGACGCATCGGCCTCGGCGGTCTTGGCGGCGCCTTCAGCAGCCTGTTCGCCTTCTTCCCCGGCTTCGTCCGAGGTTTCGGCATCACCATTGGCATCATCGCGGCGGCCACCACGGCGGCGACGGCGACGGCGACGGCGGCGTTCACCGTCTTCCGCGCTTTCCGTTGTTGCGGCATCGCCCGTGGGGGCATCCGCGTCATCGTCGTCGTCCGAGATATCGTCGTCCAGATCGCCGTCGATGCTGGCGATTTCCGGAACCACGCGCTGCGACAGTTCGGCCGCCTGTTCTTCCGTCATCGCTTTCAGACGTTCGATCTTCAGGCCCGGTGCGCGCAGGGTCTCGTCGGCCAGGAACACCACCTTCATGCCGAAGCGGTCTTCGATCTCGGCCAGGCGTTCGCGCTTGTGGTTGAGGATATAGAACGCAATCTCGCCCGCGACCCGCACCTGGATCTCGCTGGCGCGACGCTTGCCACCTTCTTCCTCGATGGCACGCAGCACGTGCACGGCGCTGCTTTCCACGCTGCGGATCGTGCCGGTGCCCTGGCAATGCGGGCACTGGATAAAGTTCGACTCCGACAGGCTGGGGCGCAGACGCTGACGCGACATTTCCAGCAGACCGAAATGGCTGATATGGCCAACCTGAATGCGCGCGCGGTCGAGCTTCAGCGCTTCCTTCAACTTGCGCTCGACCATCGCGTTGTGCTTGCGCGCTTCCATGTCGATGAAGTCGATGACGATCAGCCCGGCCAGATCGCGCAGACGCAACTGGCGCGCGGCTTCTTCCGCCGCTTCCATGTTGGTGCGCAGCGCGGTTTCCTCGATCCCGCGTTCACGGGTCGAACGGCCCGAGTTCACGTCGATCGCGACCAGCGCTTCGGTCTGGTTGATGACCAGATAGCCGCCCGACTTCAGCTGCACGGTGGGCGAGTGCATCGCGTCGAGCTGGTTTTCCACGCCCGACTTCGCGAACAGCGGTAACCCGCCGTCGTGATGGATCTGCACCTTCTTCACGTGGCTGGGCATCAGCATGCGCATGTAGTCACGCGCGGCGCGATACCCGTCCTCGCCTTCCACGGTGATGTCCTCGACATCGCGGTCGTAGACGTCGCGGATGGCGCGCTTGATCAGGTTGGCTTCTTCGTGGATCAGTGCAGGCGCGCTCGAGGCCAGGGTGGTCTCGCGGATCGAATCCCACAGGCGCAGCAGGTATTCGCAGTCGCGCTTGATCTCGGGCTTCGGGCGACCGGCACCCGCGGTGCGCACGATCATGCCCATGCTGTTCGGCAGGGCGAGTTCGTCCATCACTTCGCGCAGACGCTTGCGATCGCCGGCCGAGGTAATCTTGCGTGAAATGCCGCCACCGCGCGGGCTGTTCGGCATCAGCACCGAGAAGCGTCCAGCCAGAGAGATATAGGTGGTCAGCGCCGCACCCTTGGTGCCGCGTTCTTCCTTCACCACCTGGATCAGCAGGATCTGGCGACGATGGATGACTTCCTGAATCTTGTAGTTACGCAGATAGCGCGGCGGAATGCGGCGTTCGCTGCGGGCGTCGTAAGCGTCACCGCCCATAGTTTCCGGCGGCGGAGCGTCTTCTTCCGACAGAACGCTTTCAACGCGTGTGCCAAGGGTGTTTTCCGTCTGGCTGCTGGCCGAGGCATCGTCGTTATTGTCGGACGATTCCTGCGCGGCTTCGCTGTCGGCGGTGGTGTCCGCCTCGATGCTGTCGTCGGTCGCGGCAACGTCCATCGGCTGGGCGCGCGGTGCCTCGACCGGGTGCAGCCACTTGCCGACTTCGATGTCGACGTCCGGCTGGTCGCCATTGGCCACATCATAGCTGTGCACAACCGTATGGCTGGGGCGCGCGTCGCGGGCGCGCGTTGCCGTCAGCGCAGCTTCGCCCCCAGCTTCGAACTCGCGGTCTTCGCGTTCCTGTTCCTGGCGCAGTTCTTCGGCCTGCATTTCCAGCAGGCGTTCGCGGTCTGCGACCGGGATCTGATAATAGTCGGGGTGAATTTCGCTGAAGGCGAGGAAACCGTGACGGTTTCCACCGTATTCCACAAAAGCCGCCTGAAGCGACGGCTCTACGCGGACAACCTTGGCGAGATAGATGTTCCCTTTGTTCTGCTTTTTGGTCGAGGTTTCGACGTCAAAGTCGACGAGGCGATTTCCATCCATCACCACGACGCGGGTTTCTTCCGCGTGCGTGGCATCGATCAACATACGCTTGCTCATTGAGGCGTGTACTCCGGCGCGCTCCGGCAATGCGGGCGCGGCAAACGGTGAGGGGGCCGGGCATGGCCGCCATTGACAAACAGGGGCACAGCGGGACGAAAACAGTCGTCACAGCGGCGGATCATTCCTGTTAAGGCGGATTTTCCTGAGCTGAATGGCCAAGGGAAAGCCCGGTGGTTGGTCCGCCCCGCACGGCCCGGCGCGCAGCATGCGCGACACGGGGCGACATACGCCAAGCAACGGGCCGATCCAGAGATCGCATCATCCGTTCCTCGGGCACCGGGGCGGGCTGCCGTCGCGATCAGGCGAGGGGCCGCGCCCCCGGGCACATCGCCGGGGCATTCGGAACATGACGGAAAGGGGATGATACCGCAAGGACTGGTTTGGGAAAAACTCACACAGATTTGAACGGCTCAACTGTGGCCGAGTGGACACAATGAAGGCGGGGAAAAGCCTCGCTACGCAAATAATTAAGGAAAAGTCGTTCTGGTTTGGTTTTTATTAAGGTTGGGTGTAAGAAGAAGCTTGCATGTCACTGATCACACGCAGATTCTTTTTTGGGGCCGGTGTAGCGGCTGCTTATGCGATCCCGGCAGAGCTTTCCTCCGCCGCGGCGGCGCCCACACGGCGCAACCAGCCGGCCGCCCGACCGCGCGCCGCACAGCTCCCGATGATTGTGCTGGACCCCGGCCATGGCGGGCGCGACCCCGGGGCGATCGGGATTTCCGGCACGCATGAAAAAACCGTGGTCCTTGCCGTTGCGCAGGAACTGAAACGCCAGTTGATGGCCAGCCGCAAATACCGGGTCGAGCTGACCCGCACGCGCGACGTGTTCGTGCCGCTGGAATCCCGCGTGGCCTTTGCGCAGCGCAAGGGGGCGGCGTTGTTCATCTCGATGCATGCCGACGCGATCGAGGATGGGCCGAGCGTGCGTGGGGCCTCGGTCTACACGCTGTCGGGGCGGGCATCGGATGCGCAGTCGGCGGCGCTGGCCCGACGCGAAAACCGCGTCAACCGTCTGGGCGGGCAGGGGTTCGAGGATTATCCGCCGGAGGTGGCGCGCATTCTGGCCAGTCTGGTGCGGCGCGAGACGATTACCGGGTCCTCGACAATCCAGCGCCAGATGGTGTCGTCGCTGGATAACGATCTGCCGATGTTGCCCAACCCGGGGCGGCATGCGGCGTTTGCCGTGCTGAAAGCGCCGGATATTCCGTCGATTCTGGTGGAAATGGGATTCATGTCGAATCGCCAGGACGAAGCTGCCCTGCGTCGCCCCGACCATCGCAGGCGCGTGGCGACCGCCATGTCGCGGGCGGTAAATACCTGGTTTTCCGCGCAAAACCGCGTTGTGGATGCTGATGCGGGCTAATCTTTTCCGCAACATTAAATCTTTTTCCATGAAACAATTGCCGCGCGTGCATTTCAACGTTCCGTGTTCCGAGGCGCTGGTGTAAATGCCCTACCATGTCTGACCTCCGTGCTGATGGCGCGCGCCTGTCGCCGCCTGTAACTCCGTCCCCCGAGCCCACTCGGCAGAAGAAGCCGCGGCCGGAACGCAAGCCCGCGCGCAAGCCCTGGCGTGGGGGGCTGTTCTTCGGCCTGCTGCGGCTGATGTTCACGCTGGCCCTGCTGGGCACGGCGGGGGGCGCTGTCGGTGGCTGGATGATCTGGAAGCACTACAGCGAAGACCTGCCCGATTTCGAGGTGCTGCGCGATTACCAGCCCGCGATGATGAGCCGCGTCTACGCGGGCGACTCGCATCTGCTGGCCGAACTGGCCACCGAACGCCGCATCTTTGTGCCGATCGACGCCATTCCGGCGCAGGTGCAGCAGGCGTTCATCTCGGCGGAAGACCAGAATTTCTGGACCCATCGCGGCGTGGACCCGATGGCGGTGCTGCGTGCGGTCTATACCAACCTGCAGCAGATCGGGCAGGGGCGGCGACCGGTGGGCGCTTCGACCATCACGCAGCAGGTCGCCAAGAACATGCTGCTGACCAACGAGACCAGTATCGCCCGCAAGATCCGCGAGGCCATTCTGGCCATGCGCATCGAAGAGGCTCTGCCCAAGCAGCGTATTCTGGAACTCTATCTGAACGAGATTTTCCTGGGCGCGCGGTCCTACGGTGTGGCTGCTGCGGCGCAGGCCTATTTCAACAAGTCGCTGGAAGACCTGACGCTGGCTGAATCGGCGTTCCTTGCCATTCTGCCGAAAGCGCCGAGCAACTACGACCCGTTCCATAACCCCGATGCAGCGGTGGCGCGCCGGAACTGGGTGCTGGACCGCATGGCCGACGATCGTGCGATTACGCCCGAACAGGCCGCTGCGGCAAAGGCTGAACCGCTGCGTCCATCCGCGTTCCGCCGCCCCGACACCATCCCCGATGCCGGATACTTCGCCGAGGAAGTGCGCCGCCAGATGATTGCGCAATTCGGTGAAGTGCGCACGACGCAGGGCGGGTTGCTGGTGCGCACCACGCTGAACCCGGCGATGCAGGCGCATGCTGACCGGGCGCTGCGCAATGCGTTGATTTCGTACGACCGCCGCAAGGGCGGCTGGCGCGGGCCGGTGGCACGCATCGAAGCCGGGGCCGGATTGCGCACCGAATGGCTGCCGCGCCTCAGTGCGATGGAACGCGTGCCCGGAATGCTGCCCAGCTGGCAGCTGGCCGTGGTGCTGGAGAGCGAGAATACTGAAGCCAAGGTCATGTGGCTCGAAATGCCGGCAGGGCGCAGCAATGCCGCACCGTTGCCGCATGCTGGTACGATCTATCTGTCTGATACCACCTGGGCGCGCCCGCGCGTCAACGGCCGGTTCGGCCCCACGCCGCGCACGATGGCCGATGCGCTGAAGCCCGGCGATGTGGTGATGGTCGAACCTGCGCCGACCGCTGCCGGTGGAACCGGGCGCAATGCCACACAGGCGCGCCCCGACCGGGTGATCCTGCGTCAGATTCCGCAGATCCGCGGTGCTCTGGTGGCGCTGGACCCGGCAACCGGGCGTGTGCAGGCTCTGTCGGGCGGCTGGTCGTTCGAGGAAAGCCAGTTCAACCGTGCGACACAGGCGCTGCGTCAGCCGGGGTCCTCGTTCAAGCCGTTCGTTTACATGACGGCGATCGAGAAGGGGATCTCGCCGGCGGAAACCATGCTCGATGCACCGTTCGTGGTGAATTTGGGGCATGGCAATGTCTGGCGACCCAACAACTACAGCATGAACTTTAACGGCATGCTGCCGCTGTATTCGGCGCTGGCCCGGTCGCTGAACCTGATCACCATTCGTCTGGCCGACCGTGTGGGGCTGGATGCGATTGCCGAGACCGCGCATCGTCTGGGCGTGGTCGATAACATGATGCAGGTTTTCCCGGCCGCGCTGGGGGCCGTGGAAACCACGCCGATCCGTATGGCGGGCGGTTATGCCGTGTTCGCCAATGGCGGGCGGCAGGTGATCCCCACACTGATCGACAGTGTGCAGGACCGCGACGGTCAGGTGATTTGGCGTGCGCCAGGGCGTTCGTGCCAGGGCTGCGATGGCTCGGCCGACCAGTTCCCGGTGCTGGCGGATGAACGCCCGCAGATTGCCAAGCCGATGGATGCCTACACGATGACGATGATGCTGCAGATGGCGACCATGAACGGTACCGGCACACGCGCCGCCGCCGGGCTGGGCCGCGTGATTGCAGGCAAGACCGGCACCACCAACGATTATCTGGATGCCTGGTACGTCGGCTACACACCGGACCTCGTGGTGTCTGTCTGGGTGGGCTTCGACACGCCGACCCCGATGGGCAGCGATGAAGCCGGTGGCGTTCTGGCCGCGCCGATTTTCCGCGACTTTATGGCTGGCGTGATGGCGGGGCGTCCCGCTATTCCGTTCCGCCCGCCCGCAGGTGTGATCTGGAACGGTTGGCCTGCCTCGCGCCCCGATGCGCCGCGCGCCAGCGGTGCGCTGGGCGCAGACGAGGGTCAGACATCCGTCAATCCACTCGACAGCGGCGTAGGCGGGATATACTAAGCCCGCTTCGCTCCACTTCCGGAGATATTACGCCATGCGCGCCGATGCAGAAGCTCTGCACGAACAGATCAAGCAGTCGGTTGCACTGCTGAGGAGGCATCTTTGACTGGGATGCCGCCCTTGCCCGTCTTGCCGAACTGAACGCCAAATCCGAAGACCCAAGTCTCTGGAACAACGCTGAACTCGCCCAGAAGCTGATGCGCGAACGCACGCTGCTGGCCGACAAGACCGAAGGCGTCATCAAGCTGCAAACCGACGTCGCCGACACGCTCGAGATGATCGAGCTGGCCGAGGCGGAAGGTGAAGCCTCGCTCGCCGACGATGCGGTTGCCGCATTGCAGGCGCTGGCGGCCGACGCCAAGCGCCGCGAGATCGAAAGCCTGCTCTCGGGCGAGGCGGACGGCAACGACGCATTCCTCGAAATCAATTCCGGGGCTGGTGGCGTGGAAGCGCAGGACTGGTCGGAAATGCTGCTGCGCATGTACACGCGCTGGTGCGAACGTCGTGGCTATAAAGTGACTCTGCTGGAACAGTCGGACGGCGATCAGGCCGGTATCAAGTCCGCCACCATTCAGGTGAACGGCCCCAATGCCTATGGCTGGCTGAAGACGGAATCCGGCGTGCACCGCCTGGTGCGCATCAGCCCGTTCGATGCCAATGCGCGCCGCCAGACATCGTTCGCGTCGGTCTATGTCTATCCCGTCGTTGACGACACGATCGAGATCGAGATCAATCCCGCCGACCTGAAGGTCGATACCTATCGCGCTTCGGGTGCTGGCGGGCAGCACGTGAACAAGACGGAATCTGCCATCCGTATCACGCACGTTCCCAGCGGCATCATCGTCGCCTGCCAGAACGACCGCAGCCAGCATCGCAACCGCGCCGAAGCGATGAGCATGCTGAAAGCCCGCCTGTACGAGATGGAGCTGCAAAAGCAGGAACAGGCCGCCAACGACATGGCCAGCCAGAAGACCGATATCGGCTGGGGGCATCAGATCCGCAACTACGTGTTGCAACCCTATCAGTTGGTCAAAGACCTGCGCACCAATCTGGAACGCGGCAACCCAAGCGCCGTGCTGGATGGCGATATCGACGACTTCATGGCAGCCGCCCTCGCCGCCCGCGTCAGCGCAGTGCGCAGCGAAGCATCGTTGCAGGCGGAGTGACAGATCGGGGGCTTCGCCCCCGGTTCCCCCAATGGGGACGCTGTCCCCATGCCCCTGCCGGGGGGCGGCCCGCGCCCCCGACCCCGTGCTTTACGTTTATTAGTTCTGTTTTGAAAAAGGGGGGACAAGGCGCCCCTATTAGGATGCGAAATGCTTAAGTAT
>JAVBJV010000008.1:0-14279 GCA_031546815.1 Acetobacteraceae bacterium | reverse complement strand
GCACAGGCACTGCGTCAGGCGGGCGCGACGTGCGACCACACCTTCGTGGTGTTCTTCTACGGCGTGGTCCCCGGCGCATTCGACATTATGTCGAAGATGAACCTGTCGCTGCATCACCTGGCCACGTGGTGGGACGTGCTGGAAGTCTGCAAGGAACGCCCATATTTCCCCGCGGAATCGCTGACGCAGGTGCGTAAGTTCCTGGAAGACCCCGTCGCCTGGTCCAAGGCGCATGGCGGCGTCGGCAGCGCGGAAGAAGCGCTGGCTTTCAAGAACCTGAAGGTCTGAACGGTCCAAACAAAAAGCCCCTGCAGTGTAGGGGCTTTTTTCATGTCTGTGAAAGCAGTTCGGCTTACCAGCGATACGACAGCGTTCCTGTCACCGTCCGCCCGGCCCCAAGGCTGCAATACGCTTCGCCATAGCAATAGGTGATGGTGTCACGGTTGAATACGTTGGTGGCGTTCACCGCCAGCCGCAGGCCGTTCAGCGAGGAAACTGCCTTGCCGAAATCGTAATACAGCGCGGCGTCGAACAGTGTGGACGACGGCACCCGGATCGGGTCGACGCTGACCACTTCGGAATAGCTCGCCCCCTGATAACGCACCCCGGCCCCCAGGCTGAGGCCCGGGATCACGCTGTCCGCGAAGTTATACTTCAGCCAGGCAGACGCCTGATGTTCGGGCGTCATCGGCTGGTTGCGGCCGAGTTCGTACGGATTGCTGCTCTCGGTCACTTCCGAGTTCAGATACGAATAAGATGCCAGCAGTTCAATCCGCTCGGTCAGCGCCGCCCGTGCTTCCAGTTCGATCCCACGTACGCGCACTTCGCCCGACTGGGTGCCCAGGAAGGTGATCGGATCGTACGTAATGGAATTCTTCTGGCGCAGATCGAACGCCGCCACGGTGAACAGCGCGTTCGTCCCGGTCGGCTGGTATTTGATCCCGGCTTCGAACTGCTCGCCCGTGGTGGGGGAGAAAGGCTGATTGTCCGAACCCAGACCGATGACCGGCTGAAACGACGTTGCGTACGACACATACGGCGCAATCCCGTTGACGAAGTTATAGGTCAGCCCGGCGCGGTAGGTGAATTCGCTGTCGTTCTGCTTCACACGCGTATCGGACAGATGATCGTCCGTCGTCATGCTGGCCCAATCCTGCCGACCGCTGAGCGTCAGCAGCCAGCGATCGAAGCGGATCTGGTCCTGCATATACAGCCCCATCTGCTCCTGCACCTGGTGCTGGTCGCTCATCAGCATGATGTTCCCGACATTCGGGCGGCCATAGACGGGCTGGTAAACGTCGATCGGGTCGGCGGTGCCGAAGCCGAAAACGTATGTGCCGGTCGCCCGCGCATAATCCAGGCCGAACAACAGCTTGTGTTCCAACGCGCCGGTGCGGAAATTCGCCTGGCCCTGATTATCGACCGCGATATTCGTCGCATCAGCCGACATCGAAGCCGCGTTGCGGTTCAGCGTGCGCATGTCGGCCTGCAGGCCTTCGCTGCGCAGGGCAGACAGTTCCATCGTCGTACCCATGTATCGCAAGTTCTGGCGCACCGTCCACGTATCGTCGAAACGGTGTTCGAATGCATACCCGACCGCATATTGCGAACGGCGGAAATCGTCGAAGCTGTTATCCCCGACATAGGTGTGGCGCGAGATCCGCCCATTCGGGTTACCCCACACCGTGCCCTGCGCCGGTAGATACTGATGCGGATAGGTGCCGCGATCTTCGCCGTACTGCGTCAGGATGGTCAGCGTGGTGTTGTCGGTCGGCCGCCAGCTCAGCGACGGGGCAACAAACACGCGGTCATCGCGCGTATGGTCGACCTGCGTGTCCGAACCAAGCGCCAGACCGGTCAGGCGCATCGCCAGCGTCTTGTCCTGATTCAAAGGGCCCCCAATATCGAAAGCGCCCTGCACGCGGTCGTAACTGCCCAGCTGGACCTGCACTTCCCCGATCGGGGTGAAGCTTGGGCGGCGACTGGTCATGTTCACCAGACCACCGGGCGAGTTCTGTCCGTACAGCGCGGAAGCCGGACCGCGCAGAACATCAATCTGCTGCAGGCCGTATGTTTCCACGCGCGGTGTGGCCCACCAGTTCAGCAGCGGCAGCGGCAGACCGTCCTGGTATTTCAGCGGCTCGAAACCGCGGATGCGCAGTTCGTCGTAGTGCGAGCTTTCACCGTTGGGCTGCACCAGCACGCTGGGCGTATAGCGCAGCGCTTCGCTGACATTATGCGCGCCCTGATCGCGGATCTGATCGGCCGGCACGACCGAGATCGACTGCGGCACCTCGATCAGCGGGGTGTCGGTCTTGGTCGATGCGTCACTGTCGCGCGTGACGTAACCGACGATCCCCTGACCGGCGCCCGCGCCTTCGACCTGAATCGGGTCAAGCGTGACCGATGCCGGTAGCTGAGCCTCGGTCTGCTGTGCGCGCAGCGGAGCAGTCCCCAGCAGCAGCGCGGCAGAAAACGACAGCAAAGCCAGCCCGGCAGGCCGCTGGAGTGCGGCAAAACGGTTTGCGGAATTTCCCACGATATTCAGCCTCTATCTTTTGAGAATGGTACTCCTCCATATTGATGTTAAGAATGAATATCAATATCAGCCCATAAAATTATTGTGCATTTTGCATTGAAAAATCGTCGCTTTCACGCGTTCCCCCGCTCGGGAAACCGTGTGCACGTGGCGTGGTTGAAAGCTGTTCCCGCGTGCGGTAACCGCCTCACACCACATTGCGTAAAAAACGGCTTGGCATTATCGCTTGCGCAGAAAGAGGAGACGTCCGCATGGAAACTTATGCTCACTGGATTGGCGGAAAATGGCAGACAGCCAGCGCCACGCTACCGGTTTACAACCCCTCGCACGGGGGCGAGATCGCCCGCATCGCCCGTGGTGGCGCTGCCGAAATCGATGCGGCCGTGGCGGCTGCGCAAGGCGCGCTGAACGGTGCATGGGGCAAGCTGTCGGCAACAGAACGCGGCCGTCTGATGACCCGCCTGTCCGAACTGATTCGCCGCGATGCAGAAAAGCTCGCGCAGTTTGAAAGCGCCGATGTCGGCAAGCCAATCAGCCAGGCGCGTGCCGATGCGCTGGCCTGTGCGCGCTATTTCGAATTCTACGGCAGCTGCGCCGACAAGGTGCATGGCGAGACCATCCCGTATCAGGACGGCTTCACCATCATGACGTTCTGGGAACCGCATGGCGTGACCGGACACATCATCCCGTGGAACTACCCGATGCAGATGATCGGCCGTTCGGTCGGCGGTGCGTTGGCGATGGGCAATGCCGCCGTGTTGAAACCGGCGGAAGACGCCAGCCTGACCGCCCTCGCCCTTGCGAAGCTGACGGAAGAAGCGGGTTTCCCGGCCGGTGCCTATAACGTCGTCACCGGGCTTGGCGAAGAAGCGGGTGCGGCGCTGACCGCGCATCGCGGGATCTCGCACGTGTCGTTCACCGGCAGCCCGGAAGTCGGCACGCTGGTGCAGACGGCAGCGGCCAAGAACACCATTCCGGTGACGCTGGAGCTTGGCGGCAAATCGCCGCAGATCGTGTTCGAAGATGCCGATTTCGACACCGCCAACACCACCGTCCTTAACGCGATTATCCAGAATGCCGGGCAGACCTGTTCAGCCGGGTCGCGCGCGCTGATCCACGACTCGATCTACGAACGCTTCACGGCGGAACTGGCGAAGAAGTTCGCGGCGCTGAAGGTCGGACCGGCGGATCTGGATATGAATGTCGGGCCGGTGATCAATCCGGAACAGAAGAAGCGCATCGAGCGCTATATCGAGATCGCAAAGCGCGACAATCTGCCGATTCTGGCGCAGGGGTCGCTCGCCTCGAACGCACCAGCGGATGGGTATTACGTGCTGCCGACACTGATCGGTAATGTGCCACCAGATCATCAGTTGGCGCAGGAAGAAATCTTCGGGCCGGTGCAGGTCGCCATTCGCTTCAAGACCGAGGAAGAAGCGCTGAAGATCGCCAACGGCACAGATTTCGGTCTGGTGGCGGGCGTATGGACCGCCGATATCGGCCGCGCCCTGCGCATGGCGCGCGGCATTCATACTGGTCAGGTGTTCGTGAACAATTACGGCGCGGGCGGCGGTGTGGAGCTGCCGTTCGGTGGCGTGAAGCGTTCAGGCCACGGGCGCGAGAAAGGTTTTGCTGCGCTGCACGGTTTCGCATCGCTGAAAACGATTGCGATCAAACACAGCTGAAACTGCAAAAAGCCCGGTTTTTCCGGGCTTTTTTTCTTTCCGGCCGGGGCTTCACCACCTGCCGGCAGTTGGTTAGGGTACCATACTGAAAAAAACCTGAGGTACCGACCAGATGACAACCTTGCGCGCCAATTCCGCTGCTGCCCGCGATATTGCCAATGTGCTGCACCCCTACACCGACCTGAAGACTCATCAGGTCAACGGGCCGCTCGTGATCACGCGCGGCAAGGGTGTGCATGTGTACGACGAGAACGGCAAGGAATACATCGAATGCCTGGCCGGGCTTTGGTGCGCATCGCTGGGGTTCGATAACGAACGTCTGGTGCAGGCCGCAACCAAGCAGATGCGCGAGCTGCCCTTCTATCACGGGTTCAGCAGCCGTTCGCACACGCCGATGATCGACCTGGCGGAAATGCTGATCCAGCGTGCGCCCGTGCCGATGAGCAAGGTGTTCTTCGCCAATTCCGGTTCGGAAGCAAACGACACCGCGATCAAGATGATCTGGTACTACAACAACGCCATCGGTCGCCCGCTGAAGAAGAAGATCCTCGGGCGGGTGCGTGGCTATCACGGCATCACCATCGCCGCATCGTCGGCCACCGGACAGGCCATCAATCACAAGGCGTTCGACGTGCCGTTGCCGGGCTTCCTCCACGCGTCCTGCCCGACGCATTATCACAACGCCATGCCCGGCGAGAGCGAGGAAGATTACGCCACACGCTGTGCGGAAGAGCTCGAAAAGCTGATCATCGAGAACGACCCCGACACCATTGCTGCGATGTTCTGCGAACCGATCATGGGCGCGGGCGGTGTGGTTGTGCCGCCGAAGGGTTACTTCCCGAAGATCCAGGCCGTGCTGAAGAAATACGACATTCTGCTGGTCGCCGATGAAGTGATCTGCGGCTTTGGCCGCACGGGCAATTACTGGGGTTCGCAGACGTTCGAGATGCAGCCCGACATCCTCACCTGCGCCAAGGCGCTGTCGGCGTCGTACCTGCCGATCAGCGCGGTGATGGTGAACGAGAAAGTGTTCCAGGGCCTGTCGGAAAAATCGCACGAGATCGGTGCATTCGGTCACGGCTTCACCTATTCCGGTCACCCGGTTCCGGCCGCCGTCGCCATCGAGACGCTGAAGATCTACGACGAGATCAACATCCTCGACCATGTGCGCCGGGTTGGCGCGCACATGCAGAAGGAAATGCGCCGCCGTCTGGCCGACCATCCGCTGGTGGGCGAAGTGCGCGGCGTCGGCATGATTGCTGGTGTGGAACTGGTACAGGACAAGGCGATGCACGCCAACTTCGATGCCAAGGTGAAAGCCGGTCCGAAGCTGGTGGCGATTGCCGAACGCAACAGCCTGATCTGCCGCGCCATGGTGCACGACAGCATGGGCTTCAGCCCGCCGCTGATCATGACCGAAGCCGAAGTCGACGAAATGATCACCCGCTTCCTGAAGTCGCTCGACGAGCTGGCGGTGCAGCTGAAGCAGGATCCGTTTGGCGCGGTGTAACGACAAAAAAGGGCACCCGGTTGGGTGCCCTTTTTGTTTGTCCCGATGCGTTACCGGGCGCGGCGCAGTGTGTAATCCACCACACCCGTCATCGCTTCGCGCAACGGACTGTCCGCAAAACCCGCCAAGGCACGCTTGGCAACATCGGCATATGCCTCGGCCTTCTGCACCGTACGGGCAATCGCGTTGTGTTTGGCCATCAGCGAGAGCGCGGTTTCCAGATCGTCGTCCTGCTGTTCCTGCTGTTCGATCGTGCGCTGCCAGAAGGCACGTTCGGTCT
Organism: Acetobacteraceae bacterium; assembly: GCA_031546815.1. Lineage (GTDB taxonomy): Bacteria > Pseudomonadota > Alphaproteobacteria > Acetobacterales > Acetobacteraceae > JAVBJV01. The sequence goes on along the minus strand of JAVBJV010000008.1, from coordinate 8,265 downwards.
CGTCGCCCGACTCATACGCAAGCATCACCGGCAGCGTGATCTTTCCCTCGCGGAAATCGTCGCCCACCGTCTTGCCCATCTTCTCCTGACTGGCAGCGTAATCCAGCGCATCGTCGACCAGCTGGAACGCAATGCCCAGATTGCGGCCATAGATAGCCAGCGCCTTTTCGTTGGCGTCGCTCTGCTCGGCGACAATCGCGCCGACCTGGGTCGCGGCCTCGAACAGGGCAGCGGTCTTGCCCTCAATCATTTCCAGATACTGCGCCTCGCCGGTCGCAAGGTCGTTCTGCATCATCAGCTGCAGCACCTCGCCCTCAGCGATGGTGGAGGACGCGCGCGACAGGATTTCCAGAACGCGCAGGCTGCCATCCTCGACCATCAGTTCAAACGCGCGCGAGAACAGGAAATCGCCAACCAGCACGCTGGCCTTGTTGCCGAACACCGCGTTGGCCGAGGCAAGGCCGCGGCGCAGATTGCTCTCGTCCACCACATCGTCGTGCAGCAGCGTGGCGGTGTGAATGAACTCGACGCACGCCGCCAGACGCACATGCCGATCGCCCGCATATCCGCACAGCTTCGCCGCCGCCAATGTCAGCACCGGGCGCAACCGCTTGCCGCCTGCCGCGACAAGATGCGCCGCGATCTGCGGGATCAGCGCGACGGGCGAATGCATACGCGCAACGATGGTGGTGTTGGTCGCTCCCAGATCCTCGGACACCAGCGCAAGCAAGGTGGTGAGCGCATCTTCGCGGGTCTGGTCCACGGGAACAGCAGGTTTTTCAGTCACAGCGTGCATGATGTCCTCGGTGCCCGACGCGGGCGGGATGGTGATATGCGGATGGTCCCCCCCGGTCAATCTTGCTGGCCCGGCGCGGCAGAAAACGGCATATAAAACCCATGACCCCAGAAGATACCACCACCGGCACCCTGCTGGGCGGACGCGTTACTTATACCCAGCCCGTACGGGGATTTCGCAGTGGAATCGAACCGGTGCTTCTGGCCGCCAGCATACCCGCCAAAACCGGACAGCGCGTGCTGGAAGCCGGAACTGGCGCCGGCGCCGGGTTGCTCTGTCTGGCGGCGCGCGTGCCAGAAATTGCGGGAGTCGGTGTTGAATACGATCCGGCCATGGCGGCGATCGCAGAACGCAATTTTGCAGCGAACGGTTTCTCCGGTCTGCAGGTCGCGTGCGCGGACATCGTCGGGTTCCGCTCCCCCGTCCCGTTCGATCATGCGTTCTCCAACCCGCCCTATCATACCGAAGCTGGAGCGGTCTCTCCGGTTCCGGCGCGGGCGCTGGCGAAGCTGGCCATGCCGAATATGATCGAAAGCTGGATCAAGGCCTTGGCCGGGGTTGTGCGCCACCATGGCACAATAAGCCTGATCTTGCCGGCAACACGGCTGGATCAGGCGCTGACGGGATTCGGAGCAGCCAAGTGCGGCGCAGTGCAGATTCGCCCACTATGGCCCCGCCCCGGCAAAGAGGCAAAGCTGATTATTGTACAGGCCAGTCGTGGGCGGCGCAGTCCATTACGGTTACTGCCGGGTATCGTTCTGCATAAAGATCAAAATGGTTTTACAGAAAGCGCGGCCGCCATCCTTGAGCAGGGCCAGATACTTGATTGAGCTTCAGGTTACTTCCGGATGCCGCAGGTGCCACAGGCGTTCGTGTGCAGCAACCAGCCGGTCCATATTTTTACGCCGGTTTGCATCCGGGTGCAGCGGACGGCGGGTCAATATCATTTCCAGGATGTTCAGTAATTGTTCAGCGGCTTCAAAATCCGCCTGATCGCACGCATGATGAAAGGCAATGAGGATTTTGTCGGACAAGCGGCGGCTATAGCGCTGAGTCGCCGCTTTCTTGGGCTCCTCAGTCGTTATTGAATTGCCGTCAACTTTGTCATCCATCGTATTACCTCTAATTATTTCTTCAAGCAGCCGCCAGGTCTTCATAATCAATATTATAAATTATCACAACTCACGATGACTTGCTCGACAACTAATACCAGCTATTGATTTAGCGTCGTTGCATGCGCTGCGAAATACCTGCAGCGATGTCTTCAGCGGTAGCTGTATAAGGAAATATAGCCTGAATACCTCCATCCGGGCCCATCAGATACAGATACGACGAGTGATCCATCAGATATGGAGCGTCTCCGCGCGGAGCAATCTTTGCATAATAGGCACGATACGCTCTTGCAACATCAGCAATTTGTGCTGGGGTGCCAGTCAACCCGATCATCCGGTCGTCGAATAGCTTCACGTAATCAGACAGAATTTCAGGCGTATCGCGCTCCGGGTCGACTGAGATGAGAATCGGGGCGATCTTAGCGGCCCGATCTCCGAGCAGGTCCAGCGCGGCTGAAACCTTTTGCAGTTCGGTCGGGCACACATCGGGGCAATAGGTGAAGCCGAAAAACACCAGCATCCACTTGCCGCGATAATCCGCCTCGGTCACGGCCTTACCGGTATGGTCGGTCAGCGAGAACGGGCCACCGATCGTCACCCCCGGAGGCAATGCAATGCCGACACTGGTTTCCGCTTCAGTGGCAATGGAAGCCCCCATCATCCGGCTAAGGAACGCACCGGGGCTTTCTCCATCGTGCCGCCCGAGCCAGATAACGGCCCAGAAGCTGCATAGTACAACAATCAGCGCAATCGCGCTCCGCTGAATAATTCGCATCATGGTTGTGCTATAACATAATCTTGCAGATCAAAGAAACTAGATCAAAAATTCAGCTGCGAGACCATGCGGGGCGTCCGGGTTTATCGGAGACCCGCAGCCCTTGGGAGTGCTGTAGCTCGTGGTAAAACTGTCACCCATGCGAATGCAGTAAATTCACATAAGGGATGAGCTGATCCCCACCCGTTACAGTATAGATACCTACACTCTGTCGAGGCCGTATGAGGCGTGAAATAGAAAAGCCCGCGTTCCCATCGGCTTTTCGGCTCAACACATCAACTTATTGAACAGACACCCTAACCGCCCGGATGAAGCCCAGGCGCTTCCTGGCCCGTCCGTGCCACATATTCGGTATAGCCACCGCCGAACTGATGAATCCCGTCAGCCGTCAGTTCCAGCACCCGGTTCGAGAGCGCGGCCAGGAAGTGGCGGTCATGCGAAACGAACAGCATGGTGCCCTCGAATTCCGACAGCGCGGCGACCAGCATCTCCTTCGTCATCATGTCCAGATGGTTCGTTGGTTCGTCGAGAACCAGGAAGTTCGGCGGATCGAACAACATCTTGGCCATGACCAAACGCGCCCTCTCGCCACCAGACAGCACACGACAAGGCTTTTCGACATCGTCACCCGAGAACCCGAAGCAGCCGGCCAGTGTGCGAAGCGCCCCCTGCCCGGCCTGCGGGAATGACGCGTCCAGCGACTCAAAAATCGTATCGTCACCGTCCAGCAAGTCCATCGAGTGCTGTGCGAAATACCCCATCCTGACATTGCTACCGATGGTCACCACCCCCTGGTCCGGATCGGTCGTGCCGGCCACCAGCTTCAGCAGAGTGGATTTCCCCGCGCCATTGGCACCCAGAACGCACCAGCGTTCCTTGCGACGCACCTGCAAGTCGAGCCCTGCATAGATCGGCTGGTTGCCATAGCCCTTATGGACATTCTTCAAGATCACCACGTCGTCCCCCGAACGTGGTGGCGCGCGGAATTCAAACTGAACGGACTGGCGAGAACGCGGCGGTTCCACCCGTTCAATCTTGTCCAGCTTCTTCACGCGGCTCTGGACCTGCGCGGCGTGAGAGGCACGCGCCTTGAAGCGCTCGATGAACTTGATCTCTTTGGCAAGCATCGCCTGCTGACGCTCGAACTGCGCCTGGCGCTGCTTCTCACCCATTGCACGCTGCTGATCGTAGAAATCCAGATCGCCCGAATAGGTGATGAGCGAACCGCCGTCGATCTCTACAACCTTATTGATGATGCGGTTCATGAATGCACGGTCATGCGACGTCATCAGCAACGCGCCGTCATAGTTCTTGAAGAAATTCTCAAGCCAGATCAGGCTTTCGAGGTCGAGATGGTTACTCGGTTCGTCCAGCAACATGCCATCGGGCCGCATCAGCAGGATACGGGCAAGCGCCACGCGCATCTTCCACCCGCCCGAGAGCAGACCGACATCGCCATCCATGCGTTCCTGACTGAAGCTCAGACCCGCGAGCACCTCGCGCGCGCGCGCATCCAGTGCGTAGCCATCCAGTTCCTCGAAGCGCCCCTGCACCTCGCCATAGCGCTCGATAATAGCGTCCATGTTATCGGCCTGGTCCGGATCGACCATTGCGGCCTCAAGCTCGGTCATTTCAGCGACCAGTGTGCTCACCGGCCCGACGCCATCCATCACCACCGCGACCGCGCTCTGGCCTGACATTTCGCCGACATCCTGGCTGAAATAGCCAATCGTCATGCCGGGATCAATTGACACCAGCCCATCATCGGGCTGCTCCTGGCCTGTAATCATCCGGAAAAGCGTTGTCTTGCCTGCGCCATTCGGCCCGACAAGTCCCACCTTCTCGCCCTTCTGGATGCCCATCGACGCGTCGATGAACAGGATCTGATGGCCGTTCTGCTTGCTGATGTTGTCGAGGCGAATCATGAAGGTCCATGCTGACTGAAAGAGGCCGAAATACCCCGGTCAGATCATGTCCCGGCGCAGCTCAGCGGAAACGGAAGACCTACCGAAACGGCAGTTACACGACAACCCAAATGACCGAATAGTGGCTGCTTATTTCCTCATTCCCACTCAATCGTACCCGGCGGTTTGCTGGTGATGTCGTAGGTCACGCGATTGATGCCACGCACCTCGTTGATGATGCGGCCAGCCGTGCGGGTCAGAAATTCCATCGTAAATGGGTACACATCCGCCGTCATACCATCGGTGCTGGTCACCGCACGCAATGCGCACGCATGGTCATACGTGCGACCATCGCCCATCACGCCGACCGTACGCACCGGCAGCAGCACTGCGAATGCCTGCCAGATCGCGTCGTACAGGCCCGCGTTGCGGATCTCTTCCAGATACACCGCATCGGCCTTGCGCAGGATGTCCAGTTTCTCGCGCGTAATCGCGCCCGGTATGCGGATGGCAAGACCCGGTCCAGGGAACGGGTGACGCCCAACAATGATCTCCGGCAGGCCGAGTTCACGGCCCAGTGCACGCACCTCGTCCTTGAACAGTTCGCGCAGCGGCTCGACCAGCTTCATACGCATGTGTTCGGGCAAGCCGCCGACATTGTGATGCGACTTGATCGTCACGCTCGGGCCGCCGGTGAACGACACGCTTTCGATCACGTCCGGATACAGCGTCCCCTGCGCGAGGAAATCTGCACCGCCCAGCTTCTTCTGCTCTTCCTCGAACACGTCGATGAACAGCTTGCCGATTGTCTTGCGCTTCACTTCCGGGTCGGTCACGCCTTCCAGCGCGCCCAGGAACAGGTCCGATGCATCGCGGTGCACCAGCTTGATGTTGAAGCGGTCGCGGAAGGTGCGGACCACATCGTCGGCCTCGCCCTGACGCAGCATGCCGTGGTCGACAAAAATACAGGTCAGCTGCTCGCCGATCGCCTCGTGGATCAGCACGGCAGCGACCGAGGAATCAACCCCGCCCGACAGACCACAGATCACCTTTCCCGTGCCAACCTGGGCGCGGATCTTGGCGATCTCTTCCTGACGGAAACCGGCCATCGTCCAGTCGCCCTTGCAGCCCGCAACATTGTGCGTGAAGTTCTTCAGCAGCGCCGCGCCGTGCGGTGTGTGCACGACTTCCGGATGGAACTGCACGCCGTAGAACTTGCGTGTGTCATCGGCAATCGCCGCGAACGGTGCGCCCTCGGTCGTCGCAACGGCGCGGAAGCCCGTGGGCAGCGCGGTCACGCGGTCGCCGTGGCTCATCCAGACCTGTTCGCGCGCGCCCTTGGCCCACACGCCATCGAACAGCGCGCAGCTATCCGTCACATCGACATGCGCGCGGCCGAATTCGCGATGATCGCCCGGCTCCACCTTGCCACCGAGCTGCGCGCACATGGTCTGTTCGCCGTAGCAGATCCCCAGCACCGGCACGCCCGCGCTGAACACAAATTCCGGGGCACGCGGGCTGGCGCCTTCGTGCACGCTGGCGGGGCCGCCCGACAGGATGAACGCCTTCGCACCAAAGCTCTTGATCCGCGCGACATCGGTGTTGAACGGCCAGACCTCGCAATACACGCCGCTTTCGCGCACGCGGCGCGCGATCAGCTGCGTCACCTGGCTGCCGAAGTCGAGGATCAGAATACGGTCATGTTCAGGCGTAACGGTCATGGTCTGCTTCCGGAATTCGTCATGAAGAACGTTCGAGCACGGCGGTAAAGAACCCGTCCGTGTCGTTTTGCGCGGGTGTCAGTGCCAGCATCGGGCCATCGAGCCCTTCGATGCCGTGCGGCACCAGTTTGAATTCTGTATTGCGGGCGAGAAACGCCTCGATCTGCTTTTCGTTTTCGTCCGGCAGGATCGAACAGGTGGCATAGATCAGCCGCCCGCCCTTCTTCACCAGCACGGCCCCTTTATCGAGGATCATCGCCTGTTTCGGCACCAGTTCCAGCAGGTCGACCTCTTCCGTGCGCAGCCGCGCATCAGGGTTGCGACGCCACGTGCCGGTGCCGGTGCACGGCGCATCCACCAGCACACGATCGAACGTGCCTGCGCGACGCTTCACCCATTTGTCACCAGCCTCGAACAGATGGCGTTCGACATTCTGCGCACCCGCGCGACGCAGACGCACCACTGCCGATTCCAGACGTGGGGCCGAGACATCGCACGCGGCGATATGCCCCTTGTTCTGCATCACCATAGCGATGGCGAGTGTCTTGCCCCCTGCCCCCGCGCAGATATCGGCCACGCGCATCCCGGGCTCGACCTGTGCGGCCAGAGCAACCAGCTGGCTGCCTTCGTCCTGAATTTCGATCAGGCCGGACTTGAACGCCTCGCCCGAAGTTACCGGACGACGGCCCTGCAAACGCAGGCCCCAGGGCGACAGAGTGGTCAGCTGCGGTGTGAAACTCTCGGCCTGCAACGCTGCCATCGCGCCTTCACGTGTGCCCTTTAACAGGTTCACGCGCAGATCCAGCGGGGCAGCCGTGGCCATCGCCACCAGTTCTTTTTCCAGCCGTCCGCCGAAGCGTTCTTCCAGCAGCGGCAGGATCCAGTCGGGCACTTCCAGCTGCACCGCGCGCGGCATGTCCGGATGCGTGCCCGAACGGCCTTCCAGCGTGGCAATGGTCGCCAGTTCTTCGGGGATCAGCTTGTCCGCCGCGAACTTGCCGCCCGAGAAAGTTTGCACCAGCCCCGATGCGTTCCAGTTCTCGAACATCATCAGATACGCGCACAACAGCATCCGCGCGGTGACCGGCGCCTTCGCGTATTCAATCCACCAGCCCAGACGGCGGCGGTTGCGCAGCACGCCCCACACCCGGTCGCTGATCGCGCGGCGATCCCCCGCACCGATGAAGCGACGCGCGCGAAAGAAGTCGTTCGACACGGCATCGGCCGGGCGGCGTCCTGATGTTTCGACCGCCTGTAGCAGTTCGATACTCGTGGCAATACGGGCGGCGGGAGTCATACGTTATTCCTGACGATAATTCGGTGCTTCACGCGTGATCGCCACGTCGTGCACATGGCTTTCGCGCAAGCCCGCCCCCGTGATACGACGGAAGCGGCTGTTCTTCTGCATATCGGGGATGGTGGCGCTGCCCGTATAGCCCATCGAGGCCTTCAGCCCGCCCACCAGCTGATGGATCACCGCGCCCACCGCGCCCTTGTAAGCCACGCGACCTTCAATACCTTCCGGCACCAGCTTCATCGAATCCTTGATGTCCTGCTGGAAATACCGGTCGGCCGAGCCGCGCGCCATGGCACCCAGGCTGCCCATGCCGCGATAGGATTTGTACGAACGGCCCTGATACAGAAACACTTCACCCGGCGCTTCTTCCGTCCCGGCCAGCAGCGAGCCAACCATCACGCAGCTGGCGCCCGCGGCAATCGCCTTGGCCAGATCGCCCGATGTGCGCACGCCGCCATCGGCAATGGCCGGAATGCCATGCGCCGCACACGCGGCTGCGGTTTCCATCACCGCCGAGAACTGCGGAACGCCCACACCCGCCACAATACGCGTGGTGCAGATGGACCCCGGCCCAATGCCGATCTTCACCGCATCGACACCCACATTGATCAGTGCTTCCGCTGCTTCGGGCGTAGCGACGTTACCGGCGATCACCTGCAT
>JAVBJV010000035.1:0-45107 GCA_031546815.1 Acetobacteraceae bacterium | reverse complement strand
TCCCGCGCCGCAACCGCATCATCGCCGGATTGTCGCTGGGGGTGGTGGTGGTCGAGGCCGCATTGCGATCCGGCAGCCTGATTACCGCGCGCATGGCGCTGGAGGCCGGGCGCGAGCTGTTCGCCGTGCCGGGATCGCCGCTCGACCCGCGCAACCGGGGCAGCAACGAACTGATCCGCGAAGGCGCCCATCTGGTGCAGAGCGCCGCCGATATTCTGGCAGACCTGCCCGATGCCCCGGCCGCCGCAACGGACCTGTTTCAGAGACCGGTTTCACTCCCCGAGATAGGAAAGCCTACGGTTTTACCACCCCCAGCGCCCAGTTCCACGTCCAATCTGGTCAAACAACTTGTTGAAATGATTGGTCCTTCAGCAATAGAGATTGACGATCTGGCCCGGCGCTGCCACGTCTCTGCGGCTGATTTATCGGTTGCGCTGCTCGAACTCGAGCTGGCGGGCCGTCTGGAAACGCTGCCGGGCAACCGCGTGGCTGTCATATCCTAAGGGACCACATGTCGGACGTCGTTGTCGTTGAATCGCCCGCCAAGGCAAAAACCATCAACAAATATCTTGGTGGCGGCTATCAGGTTCTGGCCTCGTTCGGCCATGTGCGCGACCTGCGCGAGAAGGACGGATCGGTGCTGCCCGATCAGGACTTCGAAATGCTGTGGGAATCCGATGGTCGCGGCCAGAAGCAGATCAACGAGATCGCCCGCGCTCTGAAATCCGCCAAGACACTGTACCTCGCAACCGACCCGGATCGCGAAGGTGAAGCCATATCCTGGCACGTGCAGGCGATCCTGGAAGAAAAGAACGCGCTGAAGGGCATCGACGTCCAGCGCATCACCTTTAACGAGATCACCAAAAGCGCCATCCGCCACGCGATGGACAATCCCCGTGCGCTGGATCAGCCGCTGATCAACGCCTATATGGCGCGCCGCGCGCTGGATTATCTGGTGGGCTACACGCTGTCCCCCGTGCTGTGGCGCAAGCTGCCGGGCAGCCGGTCGGCCGGGCGCGTGCAGTCGGTCGCGCTGCGGCTGATCTGCGAACGCGAAGCCGAGATCGAGATCTTCAAGGCACGCGAATACTGGACCGTCGATGCCGGGTTCGCCACGCCCTCGGGCGCGCCGTTCACCGCGCGGCTCACGCATCTGGGCGGCAACAAGCTCGACCAGTTCGACCTGCCGACCGCTGACGACGCCGCGCGCGCCAAGGCCACCGTTGAAGCAGGCAGCTTCACCATCGGTTCGGTCGAAAAGAAGCGTGTGCGGCGCAACCCGCCAGCGCCGTTCACCACCTCCACCCTGCAGCAGCAGGCGTCCATCAAGCTGGGTCTGGGCGCACAGCGCACCATGCGCACCGCACAGGGCCTGTATGAAGGTGTCGATGTCGGGGGCGAGACGGTTGGTCTCATCACCTATATGCGAACCGACGGCGTGCAGATGGCGCGCGAGGCGATGTTCGCCATCCGCGACTACGTAAAAGGCACGCGCGGCGAGCAGTATATCCCCGGTGCGCCGCGCGAATATTCGTCGAAGGCGAAGAACGCGCAGGAAGCGCACGAAGCGATCCGCCCGACCGATGTGTCGCGCACGCCTGAATCTGTGGCGCGTTACCTCAGTGAAGATCAGCGCCGCCTGTACGAACTGATCTGGAAACGCGCCGTCGCCAGCCAGATGGCCAGCGCCGAGCTGGACCAGACCGCCATCGACGCGGTGGACGGCAAAGGCACCACCCTGCGCGCCACCGGTTCGGTCATCGCGTTCGACGGGTTCCTGTCGCTGTATCGGGAAGATACCGACGAACAGACCGCCAGCGACGAAGACCGCATCCTGCCGCCGATGCACGAGAACGACGCGCTGAAGACCGGCGACGTCAAGGCCGACCAGCACTTCACCCAGCCGCCGCCGCGCTATTCGGAAGCCAGCCTGGTGAAGAAGATGGAAGAACTGGGCATCGGCCGGCCGTCGACCTATGCCTCGATCATGACGGTGCTGCAGGACCGCAACTACGTGAAGCTGGAAGCACGCCGCTTCATCCCCGAAGATCGCGGGCGGCTGGTCACGGCATTCCTCGCCAGCTTCTTCGAACATTACGTCGATACGGGGTTCACGGCCGATCTGGAAGAAAAGCTCGACCTTATCAGCGATGGCAAGGCCGACTGGCGCGCGGTGATGCGCACCTTCTGGACCGGTTTTTCCAGCGCCGTCGAACAGACCAAGGACCTGAAGATCTCGGACGTGATCGACGCGCTCGATGCCGATCTGGGGCCGCATTTCTTCCCGGCACGCGAAGACGGCACCGACCCGCGCCTCTGCCCGTCGTGCAATACCGGGCGGCTGGGGCTGCGGCTGGGGCGGCATGGGGCGTTCATCGGGTGTTCGACCTATCCGGAATGTCAGTACACGCGCCGTCTGGCCGTGGATGGCGGCACGGAAGAAGGCGGCGCGCTGAAGGACGGCATGCGCACGCTGGGCCAGCATCCCGACACCGGCGAAGACATCACCGTGAAACGCGGTCCGTATGGCGTCTACGTCCAGCAGGGCGAGGCTCAGGGCAAGACCAAGCCCAAGCGCGCCAGCCTGACCAAGGGTATGGACGGCGACACGATCAGCCTGGAGGACGCGCTGGGGCTGCTGTCGCTGCCACGTCTGGTGGGGATCCATCCGGAAACGCAGGAACCGATGCATGCGGGGATCGGCCGTTTCGGCCCGTTCATCCGCATGGGGGCGATCTATGGGTCGCTGGACAAGGACGACGACGTGCTGACCGTTGGCATCAATCGCGCGGTCGATGTACTGGCGAAGAAGATGGCCTCGATCCGCACGATGGGCAGCCACCCGAAGGATGGCGAGCCGGTGATGGTGCGCAAGGGTCGCTTCGGTCCCTATGCCCAGCACAACAAGACGATCGCCAACCTGCCGCGCGACGTGTCGATGGACGACATCACCCTTGAGGAAGCAGTGACCCTGCTGGCCGAAAAGGGCAAGGAGATGAAGTCCAAGGGCGGTCGCAAAACGGCAGCGAAAAAGACGGCGGTGAAGAAGACTGCTGCGAAGAAAACCGCGGCAAAGACAACCGCCGAAAAACCCGTGGCCAAGAAGGCCGCGAAGAAAACAACGACCAAAACCGCCGCCAAGAAAACGGCCGCGAAGAAAACCGCCGTGAAGAAGACGGCCGCAAAGAAGACAAGTGTCAAAACAACCGACTAAACCTGCTGACCCAAAAGCGCGGCGGCGTTCATCGCCGCCCGCGCTGCCGAGCAAAGAAGACATCCAGAATTTCATCCGCAATGCCAAGGGCCGCGTCGGCAAACGCGAAATCGCCCGGCATTTCGGCCTGCTGCCCGCACAGAAGAACGCGCTGAACAAGCTGATCGGCGATCTGGCCGGCACCGGCACAATTGCCCCTGCCGGCAAGAAGCGCTTCACCCGCCAGGCGCCCCGCGCCACGGACGGCATGCTGCCCGACACTGCCATCGTCGAGATCACCGGCACCGATCCGCACGGCGATCCCATCGCCAAACCCGTGGAGTGGACCGGTGTGGGCCGCCCGCCGATCATCTTCATGCACCCCGAAAAACGCGGCGCTGCGGCGCTGGCGCGTGGTGAACGCGTGCTGGCCAAGCTGCGCCCCGTGGGGCATTCGGGCGACAAATACGAAGGCCGCACGTTGAAGCGGATCGAGGGGGCCACCGGCCGCATCCTCGGCATTCTGCGCAACGACCGGATCGAGCCGGTCGACAAGCGCGAGAAAGCCGCCTGGCGCGTCCCCCCCGGCGAGACCGGCGGCGCCCAGGACGGCGATCTGGTGCTGGCCGAGGCCCTGCCCCAGACCGGCTATGGCCTGCGCCCTGCCCGCGTGATTGAACGGCTGGGCAACATGGGTGAACCCAAATCCGTCTCGCTGCTGTGCATCCACATGCACGGCATCCCCGACGCGTTCGCCCCCGACGTGCTGGCCGAAGCCGATGCCGCAACCGGCGTCGGCCCGGCAGGTCGCGAGGATCTGCGCGCCACCCCGCTGGTCACCATCGATGGCGACGACGCGCGCGACTTCGACGATGCCGTGTTCGCCGAACCCACCGAAGACGGCTGGCGGCTGATCGTGGCGATTGCCGACGTGGCGCATTACGTGCGCCCACACGCCCCGCTGGATGTCTCGGCGTTCGAGCGTGGCAATTCGGTCTATTTCCCCGACCGCGTGGTGCCGATGCTACCCGAGGCGCTGTCGAACGGCTGGTGCAGCCTGCGCCCGAACGAAGATCGCGGCTGCCTGTTCACCGAAATGCTGATCGACGCCCAGGGCAACAAGCTGCGTCACCGTTTCGGGCGCGGACTGATGCGCTCCTTCGCGCGCCTGACATACGAACAGGTGCAGATCGCCGCCGACCGCAAGGAAGACCTGCCCGACGTGCCCAAGGGCCAGATCGACCATCTGTATGGCGCGTTCCGTGCCCTGCTGGCCGCACGCACCCGGCGCGGCACGCTGGACCTTGACCTGCCGGAACGCCGCGTGCTGCTGGACGATGCGGGTAATGTCGCCGGTGTGGTGCCGCGTGCGCGGCTCGACAGCCACAAGCTGATCGAAGAGTTCATGGTGCTGGCCAACGTCGCTGCGGCCGAGGAACTGGAACGCCTGCACCAGCCCTGCATGTACCGCGTCCACGACCGCCCGACGCCCGAGAAGATGCAGGCGTTGCGCGAATTCCTGTCCGGGATGGATATCTCCCTCCCCGCCGGCGACCAGCTGCATCCGCGCGATCTGGAGGGTGTGCTGCTCAAGGTTGCCGACACCGAACACGCGCAGCTGGTCAGCGAAGTGATGCTGCGGTCCATGGCGCAGGCGCAGTATTCGCCCGAGAATATCGGTCATTTCGGTTTGGCACTGCCACATTATGCGCATTTCACCAGCCCGATACGCCGTTATTCCGACCTGCTGGTGCACCGGGCGCTGGTGCGCGGCCTGCATCTGGGCAAGGACGGACTGACCGCCGACGAAGCCGGGCGTTTCCCTGACATTGCCGCGCATATCAGCGGCACAGAGCGCCGTGCGGCCCTGGCTGAACGCGACGCCACCGACCGCTATCTGGCACTTTTCATGGCAGATAAGGTGGGCGCGCAGTTCACCGCACGCATTTCGGGCGTGACACGGTTCGGACTTTTCGTCACTCTGGACGGCAGTGGAGCAAGTGGGTTGGTACCGGTGACGACTCTTCCGGATGATTTCTGGATTCACGACGAAGCCGCGCAGGCCCTGATCGGGCGGCGCACGCGCCGTATTTTCAAGCTCGCCCAACCCGTCACCGTGCTGCTGACCGAGGCGACACCCGCCACCGGCGGCCTGACATTCAACATCATCGACTCATCAGTCAGGGCCAAACGACGGAAGTGAAACGCCTGCTCGCAACCCTGTTGCTGGTTGGCCTGCCGCTGGCGGGCGGGCCCCAGGCGCATGCCCAGGGCGAGAACGCCTTTGCGCGCGATCTGGCGGGCAGTGTGTTCGAAACCGCGTTGACCATTATGACGGACCGCTACATCGAGCCCGTGTCGTTTCCGGATCTGTCGCTTTGGGGACTGCGCGGGCTGACCGCGATCGACTCCTCCCTAAGGCCGGAATACAGCAACGGCACGCTGCGGCTGCTGCAGGGCCGCGAAATCCTCACTACCCTGCGCCCCGAAGGCGGTTCTGCGGTGGCGTGGGGCACATCGGTCGCCAAGGTCATGGAAACCGCGTGGGGGGCCTCTCCGCGCGTCCGGCAGGCCGGGTCAGCGCAGGTCGTGCAGGTCTTCTTCGACGAGATGTTCACCCATCTGGATCCCTATAGCCGCTATGCCGGGCCGGATCAGGCCCGCCAGGCCCGCAGCCGACGCACCGGCGATGGCGGCATCGGAGCGCTGCTGGGGCGTGGGCGCAGCGGCGTGGTCATCGCCAGCATCATCGCCGACAGCCCCGCCGCCCTTGCCGGGCTGCGTCGGGGCGACAGGGTGCTGAGCGTGGACGGCCGCTCCACAACCCGTCAGAGCACCGAGGTCATCGAGGATTGGCTGGCGGGGCTGGAGGATACTCCCGTCACGCTGGTGGTGCGCAATGCCGATGGGCGCGGCGCGGCGCGCAGTGTGCAGATCATCCGTGCGCGGGTGCCGCCCGAAACCGTGTTCGTCGAACCGATGGACAACATTCTGGTGGTCCGGATCACCAGTTTCTCCAGCTCGACCGATAACCGACTGGTCCACGTCGTCCGCGATGCGCTGGCCAGCCGCCGTCCGCCGATCGGGCTGGTGCTGGATCTGCGCGGCAATCGCGGCGGACTGCTGCGGCAGGCCGTGACGATGGCCGACCTGTTTCTGCCGCGCGGCGTGATCGCCCGCACCGAGGGCCGCAATCCGGAAGCCAACCGCGCCTGGGCCGCGCGCCCCGACGACATTCTGGCCGGCCTGCCGATCGTCATCACCGTCGATGGCAGCACGGCCAGCGCGGCCGAGGTTCTGGCGGCGTCTCTGGCCGATCGCGGCCGGGCGGTGGTGGTGGGCAGCGAAACATACGGCAAGGGGCTTGTGCAGACCGTCTCGCCCCTGCCGGACGAGGGAGAATTGCTGGTCAGCTGGAGTCGCGTGCTGGCCCCCGCTGGCTGGCCGGTGCAAGGACTGGGCGTGATGCCACAGGTCTGCACGAGCCGCGGAAGCGAGTTTACCGCTCTGCAATTATCGTCGCTGGTCCGCGGAGAAGCGCAGATGTCCGCCGAAATTGCCCGGCACCGTGCCGCTCGCATCCCCCTGTCAGCAGCGGTGATCAGCGACCTGCGCACCCCGTGCCCCGCAGCAGAAGGACGCCCTGCGGACTTGTCTGCCGCGCAGTTTCTGCTAGGAAACCCCGGAGCTTACACAGCCGCCCTGCTGGCGGATGCCGATCCCTGATCCCTTTATTCCAAAGGGACGCTTGATTATTGCTGACATGCCGCTATTGTCCGCGGCCTTCCGGAGTTAATTGCCATGGCCAAGAGCAACACTGTTCAGATCAAACTCGTGTCGACCGAAGACACCGGGTATTTCTACGTCACGAAGAAGAACGCGCGCGCCCAGACGGGCAAGCTCGAGCTGCGGAAATACGACCCCGTGGCCCGCAAGCACGTTGTGTTCCGCGAAGCAAAGATCAAGTGACCATGCGGCACCTGGTGCCGCATGTCTTTCTGAGCTGACGAAGACCGCGATACACGAATACCTGACAGGTGTTCGTGTTTTTGCTTGTACGTTGATCAGCCAGCCAGTTCGACCCTGTTCTTGCCGGCCTGTTTGGCACGATAGAGCGCTTCATCCGCGCGCCTGAGCAGATCGGTCGAATTGCCTTCTCCAAGCCTGTACGACGCCACGCCGATACTGACCGTCTGCGTGTGCACAACCTCGGGCGAGATCTGGCACGGGATGGATGCAATCGCCTGCCGTAAACGCTCGGCAACGTTCATCGCGTCCTCCTGCGTTGTGCCTGGCATCAGCACGACGAACTCCTCGCCTCCGGCCCGCGCCACCGTGTCGAAAACGCGCACATGCACACGCAGCGCCACAGAGATTGCCAGCAACACGCTGTCGCCCGCCACATGCCCCCAACGGTCGTTCACCTGCTTGAAGTCATCGAGGTCGATCATCATGATCGATGGGCCGACCGTCCTCGTCGCATCGGCCTCGTGCAACTGGCTGTCCAGATGGCGCGTCAGGTAGCGGCGATTATAGAGACCGGTCAGCGGGTCGATCAGCGCCAGTTCAAGCGCACGATCGAAGTCGGCGCGCATCCGGCTCTGGATGAATTTGCGTCGGATCTGGTTGCGGGTTCTCGCCCGCAGCTCCAGCGGGTCCATCGGGTAAAACACATAATCGTTGGCCCCCAGATCGAATCCGCGCAGCAGCCTGTCCTTCTGCCCCCCCTCGGCCACCAGCACCATCGGAATCTCGCGCGTCGCATCCTCGCTGCGCAGGCGCGAGGCAAAGCGCAGGGCGTCCTCATCCTGCAGGGCCAGCGACATTACGATCAGGTCGAAATGGACTTTCTTCAGCCAAACAGACGCTTCCGCAGTCGAACGGACACAGGTTCCCAGAAAACCATCCTCGTTCAGTGCATTCAGGATCCTCTCCGCATCCTGCGCCCTGTCGTCGATGATCAGCGCCCGGCTGCCCGCGATCTGGATCTGTTGTGCGGTGTCCCGCTCGATCCCCAGCGATTGCGCTGTTTCGTCGCGCATCTGCCACTCGTCCTGCAACCGCTTGAGGCGCACTAACGAACGCACGCGCGCAAACAGCAGATCGTCGTCCAGCGGTCTGGTCAGAAAATCATCCGCACCGCCCTCAGCGCCGGTCACCGGATCGCGGGCCCCGCTGAGTGTGGTGATCATCACAACGGGAATGTGCTGCGTCGCGCTGTTACCCTTCAGCAGGCGACATGTCGCGTTTCCGTCCATGCCGGGCATCGTCGCATCCAGCAGGATCAGATCGGGGTGCCAGTCGGTCGCGCGCTGAATGATGTCTTCCCCGCTGAACGCGGTGGCGACCTGATAGTATTCCTGTGTCAGCTTGGCTTCCAGCGTGCGCGCATTGTCCGGGGTGTTGTCGACTACGAGAATTCTCGCCGTCATCCTCTTCCCCTAACATCACCGCGTTCGAGCAGGTTCAGCATAAACCCCGATTCCAATCCCTGGAGATAAGACATCACACGCAGAGTCTATCGGAAGCACGCGCCCGGCCTCGCAAGGTCGGGGGGCCCTCGCTATTGATGCTTTATGATTTACCGGCAGCACTGTTATACGGTCGTGTCGTCGTTGCAATATAACAATCATATTGAGAACAGTCATGCCCCATCTAGCCGCAAATCTGTCGATGATGTTCAACGAACTTCCATTTCTGAACCGATTTGAGGCCGCACGAAAAGCCGGTTTCAAGGCTGTTGAGTTCCTGTTCCCGTATGCTCATCCAGCCGCAGAAATAGCCCAGCGCCTGCGTGACAACGGACTCCAGCTGGTGCTTTTCAACATGCCGCCGGGCAATTGGGAAGCCGGTGAACGCGGCATTGCCTGCCTTCCCGGACGCACGCAGGAGTTCCACAATGACGTGCATAAAGCGTTGGAATATGCACATATATTGGGGTGCAAAAATCTGCACTGCATGGCAGGCATAACAGATTCGGCGATTCCGTTTGGCACACATGCCGCGCTGTACGCCGCGCGCGTAGCCTGGGCCGCCGAACAGGCGCACAAGGCTGGAGCCAAAGTGCTGCTGGAACCAATCAACCATCGCGACATGCCCGGTTATTTTCTGCACACCACCGATCAGGCGGCCGAGATAATCGCCGCCATCGGCCCGGAGCGGGTTGGACTGCAATTCGACATCTACCACTGCCAGATCACCGAAGGCGATCTGAGCAAGCGGATCGAGCGGTTGCTACCCATTATCGCGCATATGCAGCTGGCGGATGTTCCCGCGCGTCATGAACCGGGGACGGGCGAGATCAACTGGGCGCATCTTTTCCAGCACATCGATGCGCTGGGGTATGGCGGCTGGATCGGGTGCGAATATCGCCCGGCCGGAGACACGATCGCGGGGCTGGCCTGGCGCGAGAGATACGGTGTTTGCTGAAAACTGGCGAAAGCATCTTTCCAGCCGATAAAATTATGCTACAGGCAACCGGCGTACGCGCTGCTGGAAGGGTGGCAGAGTGGTCGATTGCAGCGGTCTTGAAAACCGCCGATGTGCAAGCATCCGTGGGTTCGAATCCCACCCCTTCCGCCACGAAGCGTTATTCCCCATTACAATCTGATGCATTCCATAACGGGTAACCCGCTAAATTACTGCCTTTCCGAAGAATCTCCGTTCCTATCCATTGCATTCCATTGCATCCCAAGCGACGTGCATTTGAGAGTAGAAAGAGAGTAGATTCCCCTTTACCCGACCGCAAAATGAGAGTAGATTTTCAGTCAGGAGAACGCTGGAAATGCTCACGGATCGGGCCATAAAAACCGCCGCCGCACGCGAAACAATGTATCGCATCACAGACCGCGACGGCCTGTGTCTGCAGGTCGAAACAACCGGGCGAAAGCTCTGGCGGTTCCGGTATCGGTTCCAAGGCGCCCAGAAGATGATCTCACTTGGCCGCTATCCGGACGTCAGTCTGGCTGACGCCCGCGACGCCCGTGACAAGGCCCGCGCCATCGTGCGCGGTGGCGAGGACCCGTCCATCGTCCGCAAACTGGTCCGCACCGATACCGACGCCGCGTTCGAGAAGGTCGCGCGTAAATGGCACGCGAACCAGACCCCCACCTGGACCGAACGCCACGCCGCCGACGTGCTGAAATCGCTGGAACAGGACGTGTTCCCCGTTCTCGGCAAGCTGCACGTGGACAGCATCACGCCCCCCATGGTGCTGGACGTTCTGCGCGTCATCGAGCGCCGCAGCGCCATCGAGACAGCGCACCGCACCCGTCAGCGCATCAGCGCCGTGTTCGTGTTCGCCATCGCGTCCGGCCTGACCAAGAACGACCCAGCCGCCATCGTGAAGGCCGCCCTGCTGCCAACGCCGCGCGGTAGCCGACAGCCCGCCATCACCGGGCTGGACGATATCCGCACCATGCTGGCCGATATTGCGGCGACATCGGCGCATCCCGTCGTGCATCTCGCTATGCGGATGCTGGCGCTGACCTATGTCCGGTCATCGGAGCTTCGTCTGGCGCAATGGGACGAACTCACCCAGACGCCGGACGGCCAGTGGATCTGGACCATCCCAGCCGGCCGCATGAAGATGCGCCGTGAACATCTGGTGCCGCTGTCTACGCAGGCGGTCGAGACGCTGGATCTGGCGCGGCGCTGGCGCAACCCGCGCAGCAATCTGGTGTTCCCGTCGGCAACCGACCCGCGCAAACCGCTGTCCGAGACAACGCTGAACCTGTTGTTGAAACGCGCCGGATACCACGGGCGGCACGTGCCGCATGGCTGGCGGTCCAGCTTCTCGACGGTCATGAACGAGCGGCACCGCGCGGACCGCGGCATCATCGATGCAATGCTGGCGCACATCGAGAAAGAGAAAACCGAAGCCGCCTACAACCGGTCCGAGCACATGGCCCGCCGCCGTGAACTGACGCAGGAATGGGCCGATCTGATCCTACTGAACGCGCGGCCATTGGCTGAGTTTGTGGTGGTACCGAGAGCATGATCTGCAATCGAACTGTCATACAGATATTGACAGTTGCCCGCCCTCGCGCAAATTCACTCAAGCTCAGCCGAGCGCGGGAAAGTCGCCTGTCCCGTGACCGATGAAACCGCAAGGTGGATTCGACGATGTGAGATGTAGGCGCCTCACCGGCTTGGCCGCCCATAGCAGTTGCGCTAGAATCTCGCGCTCTGTATACTCGGAGAGTGCGACCGAGGGGCAGCAAATCCGAGCCTGTCGGCAGGGGAGTAATCCCCGCGCAAATCCGGGGAGCCCATGTCGGTCCCGGTCGGTCGCACCTCACCTCCCCCGCGCTTTATTGATCCGGCTTAACGGCACCGGGCTCATCATCGTCACGATGCGCGCACCCTCTCGCGATGGCGCAATCTCGAACGGCATCATCAGGTTGGGTCGCTCCTGACTGATCAACATTGGCCGCGTCCAGCCGCCATGCATGTTCTGCACCACATCCGTTGGCCGCCGGATCATCCCCGGCACCCGATCCGCAATCGAGAGCAGATCCTGCCGCCGCAGGTCGTCCCAATGCGGCGGGACCGACGGATCCAGCAGGAACCGGTTGGGCGCCCCCTCGAAATCTGGCGCCCTGCCCAGAAGCCGGTTCCATGTGCTTTCGGCCGTGCTGCCAAAATCAACCGTCAGCGGGGCAATCTGTTCCCCGCGCGCCCGTGGCAACACATCATGGCGCATGAAGTCGCCGAACGCTTCGGCGGGCAGCGGCTCGCCGGTGCGCAACGCACGTTCCCGCAAAACGTCATACGGAATACGCGAGACCTGTCGCGTCATCCCCGCAAACGGCAACACACCCAGTGCCGCTGTGCCGTATCCGTTCAGCGTATCCGCGCCAAAGCCCAGATAATCCCCGCGATCATACGCAGCACGCGCACGTTGCCACTGCTCGTTCGCATCACGCAGCGCCGCCGCCTCGCCCGCGCCGGGCAGCGCTTCAACGCCCGTCTGCATCAGCGACAGGCCAAGGTCTTCACCGCGCGCACGCCGCGCATCCGCCGCCGCCTGCATCATCGGTTGGCGAATGGCGGGGTTCTGCCGGGCCAGCGGGTGTTGCCAGTTCGGATCATCGTAGATCGTCCCCGGCGGCTCCTGCGGCGGCATCGGCGGCACGCGCAGATTGTCCGACTGCGGGTACCAGTCATCCAGCAGCCAATGCACCGGCGGTGGTTTGCCGGTGGTGTCAGTGCCCCAATCGCTCAGCAGCCCGGCCATCAGTCGTTCCACCCGGTCAGCAGCCCGCGCCCGGCAATTCCCGCCATGGCGCCGCGTCCAGTGCGGCCTGCGTGGGCCATCAGTTGGTTGGTCAGGTAGCGCTGCATGGGGCCGCTGTTGTAGGCCATCTGCAACGCGCGTGGTGCTGCAAGCCCGCCAAGCGCACCGATCATCGCCCCTGGACTACCGCCCGCCATCGCCCCGACCCCAGCGCCAAGGCTGCCAAGAACGCCAGTCATCGCCGTTCGTTGCGCCGTGCCGCTGTCCGGCGTCGCTGTTTTCAGGAATGTCTGGCCGATGCGCGCCAGATCGTTCAGATCGCCGCGACCCCGCGCATACGACCCACTCGACAGGCCAGACCGCGACGCATTGCCCAGCGCCGCCGGAGAGATATTCCCGGCGGACGTCATCGCCGACGGCGCATCCATAGCGCGAGAGACCGACATCAGGTTGGCATATTGCTGGCGCGCCTCCCGCCAAGCCGTGCGGTCCGCGCTGCTGATGCTTTGATCCATGCCATCGCGCAGCACCTCGCGCAGATGGCCGAGATATCCTCGCAGATCCCCGTTGCTGGTGCCGCGCATGTGACGGCCGATTGCGGAATCCAGTTCGCGATATGCCCCGCCCGACATTCGCCCGTTGCTGATTTTGCTGGTCACATCTTCCAGCCGCGCCAGCACGGGCTTGGCGACATCGGGCGTTGCGTAGCGATTCACTTCGGTGCGCAGTGTTGCCAGACGCGCATTGAGGTCCGGCGTCGCCTGCAGCGTGTTCCGCGCCGACAGATCGTCAAACGCCGCGCCGATCCTGTCACGTGTGGCCGTCAGCACATCGGGTGTGGCGTGTTCGGCATTTGCCCCAGCGCGCGACAGCACGGCGCGGTTGAACGCCGTCTGCTGAGCTTCCCGCTGAGCCGCCGCCGGTCCCGATGTCATCGGATTGCGCTCCATCACATCCTCGGCCAGCCGCAAGGTTGGGCTGCCGGTGCGCTGCCCGGCTGTCAAAGGGATGTTCTCGCGGAGTGCAATGTCGGCAAGCCGCTGCTGCTCAACGTTCAGCGTGCTGCGAATTGGCGTCACGGCGCGTGCGCCGAGCGCCGCTGCTGCCGGGACCGCAAGCCCCGCCGCCAGACCAAGCCACGGGTTGCCCGTCGCCTCGCCCACTGCACCGCCCGCCGCGCCAGAGGTGGCCTGCATGACGGGCTGTGTGGCGAGCGCCTTGGCGACACCCTGTGTCACACTGCCGGGTGCAGCAGCACGCGCCACCTGCCCGGCCGGGACAAACATCGTTGCTGCATCCGTTACGCCGCGCCCGGCGCCGTGGAGCAAACGTTCGCTGGTCGTTTCCGGCACCGGCGCGTCGCCCACCACCGCGTCAATCCCGCTGCGCACCGCGTTCCGGTAATAGCCCTCCGGCATGGCGGGCAGACCGACGGCACGCAGCCCGCTGTTATACAGATCCGGCAGGCCGCCAATGGTGCCAGCAATGCTGTCGTTTGCGCCCGCGCCGAACAGCCCGAGGTTACGATCAATGCGCTGCCACATGGACTGTTCCGGCGCCGGTGCTGACTGTTGGTTCGCGTCGCCCGAAGGTGGCGGCCCCGACTGGGCAAAGGCGCTCGCCACAGCCGCCTGTAACTGCTCGGGCGGCAGATCGGGGAATTCGACAATGCGACCGTCACCCAGATCAACAATGGGCATTACTGCACGGCCTCCACTCTACCAGTTTGCGGGTTGAAGCGATGCGTCACGCGAGCTGCTGGTGGCTGCTGCGGCGCAGACTGCCCGGCAGAACCCGACGACCGCCGCATACCTTCAAGCGCGATCCGCCGATTTGCGGCCTTCTGTGCCAGCACTTCGGGACCGTCCCCCGGCTGCGGCAGATACTGCTGACGGGCGTTGTCGAATTCGGCGTCAGAAATCACCGCGCCGGACTCCCGACGTAGAATCGAGTTGATGAAATCGCGCGATGCCTGATCGAACTGCTGATACCCGCTCGACACAAGGCTGTTCCCGAGGCCGGGGATCGCCGCCGCTGCGCGGTTGGCGCGATCCATGCCAGATTCTGCGTGGCTCTCGATCATCTGATTGGCCGCCTGCATACGGTCCGCATATGTCGCGGCCTGCGCCTGCCCTTCGGTTAGGCGTTCGGGCGGCGCGTATCCGGATTCCGTGTAGTTCGGTGCAGGAGCGGGCTGCCCATTCTGTGTACCGGGTGGTGCATAGGACGGCGGGCGATAGGCTTGCATGTTCGGGCGCGTGCGCGAACCGTCTGGGTTCACCCGCTCAGACCCAATATGGCTGTATGCCGCCGCGTATTCCGGCGATGACGGATCGCCACGCAGCAGGATATTCATTGCCTGCGCATCCAGCGCATTCCCGGCGAACGGCCCGCCATTCGACTGACGTTCCGGCGCGCTGGTCATCCCGGCGGCTTCCGACCGGCGCACCAAACGTTCCGATCCATCCGGCATGCGGATGCGTTCCAGCGGTTCGTTCACTGGGTCAAACGCGCGCTGCGACAGAACGCGCATGCCTGCTTCCGGCCCCATCATCGCCAGCAGCGTCCGCTGTTCGCGGTTCAGTCCGTCCAGCATACCGCGCTGGCCGCCCGCATTCGGAGACGCAGACGGCGGCGGCGGGATATCGCGCCCTGCGCTCGCCACCTGATACGACCCATCATTGCCGCCAAAGCGGCGTTGATACTGGCCAACCAGACCGCCCGCCGTCTGGCGCGCCAGCGTCGGGTTCGCAGCCAGATAGGACTGCACCTGATTGGGCGACAGCGCTGTGCCGAGCGCATCGGCGACCGGTGTACTGGGATCGGCGCTCAACACCGCGGCGGCGGCGCCGGGGCCAAGATAATGCGCCACGCCAAGCGCGGCCGGAGTTGCTTCCACGCCGCGTGATTGCAGGGCGCTGCGGTTCTGATCCGCATACCACTGTGCCGCCGTGTCGCTCAGTTGCGGGTTGGTTCGTGCAGCGAGAATCTGCTGTCGGTCCATGCCCTGGAACAGATCCGGACGGGCGCTCGCAAAATCCAGCCACGTGCCATCGATGAACTGATGACGCCCCGTCGCCGAACTGCGCGGATTACGGGCGGTGTCGCTGCCATTGCTTTCGACAGCGGCAAGTCGGTTCACAAAGCCCCCCGCGTCGGACAGGGACGGAAGCGACGGAGAGGCATTTGTGGCCACTGTCGCGCCGCCTGAGTTGGCGGGCGTTCCGCTTGACGCGCCGCCCGCATCTCCACCCATCAGCATCCGGTTCCACATCTCGCGCTGCTGGCGCTGCGTCTGCGCCTCCTGCCGCGCCAGATCCATGCGTTGCCGCACCATCCCCGCCTGCGTGCCTTGATTCAATGCGTCCTGATACTGGTTCCCGGCACCACCGATATTCGCGTAAATCTGCGGCGCCTGCGTGTGATCGGCACGCGACAGGGCCAGCAGGTTCGCGCCGATGTTGAGCATCATCGCCCGACGCGCATTCCCCAAGGTCTCCGCGTCATACCCGGCACCTTGCGGAACCGTTTGCGGGTCCGTCCATTCATCGACCCCATCCCAAGCGTCTGACAGCCAGCTCATTGCCGGAACCCCTGCATCAGGCCTGGCATATTCAGCCTGATCTGTCGTGCCTGCAGCAGTTGTGCAATCTGTTGCTGGCTCACCCCACCACGCGGCTGCACGATGCCGGGCTGCAAAGCTGGCATTGGCGCGTTGCTCTGTTGCTGTTGCTGCTGCTGCGCGGATGTCGCCTGCGCGTTGCGAAATGCGGCTGGCAATCTCTGCGCAAAGCTGCCCAGATCAAAACTGGACGCGCCAGACCCATCCTTGTTGGCCATCCCCTTTGCCAAGAACGGCGTCATGCTGCCCATGCCCTTGGCCCCCTCGCCAATCAGGCTGCTCAGTAGACCACCATTACCCGCCGCGCTGGTTGCGGCCTCGGCCGCCCCTGTCGCAGCGCTTGCGCCCGCGCCACTGCCGAAAAGGCCGCCAAGCGCGCCCATTCCGCCCGACGCGCCTCCCGCCGCACCTGCTGCGCCTGCGCCACTGCTGAAAAGGCTGCCAAATGCACCCGCCATAATACTGGCCCTTATCTCTTGATGAACGAATTTGCGAGACCCAGCGCACCGCCGATGACTGCACCCCATGGGCCGAACGACGATCCCATACTGGCACCGCCAAGCGCCCCCGAAATCGGATCACCGCGTTGCTTCTCTTCTTTCGAAACCTGCGTTGTGCTGGTGCCGTAGGGCGTGTTGCTCAGCGCCGCGCTGCGGATGTTCAGGCCTTCCAGATCGTGGTTCTTCGCGTCCAGCCAGTTCTGGTACAGATTATCCAGCCGCGCCTGCTCCATCCCCTGCTGCTGCTGGCCAATCGTGTCCAGCATCGACAACTCGTTGGCCCGCGCGGTCTGCTTGTCGGTCGCCAGACTGCCCAGCAGACCGGCCGCCTGCAGATGCTGCGCGTTACCCTGCAGCCCCGCGTTCTGGTTCGCCAGCGATGCCTGCAGCGCGCTGTCGCGGTCGGATTGCCACAGCGACTGCGCATTGGTGAAATTCTGATTGTAGAGGTTCGCCGCCAGATCCCCCGCCGCACGCGCGGATTGCGCGTTGGTCACACCCTCCATCACACCGTGCCGCGACCCACCGAACGCGCCGCTGGAAATCGCGGAATCCGCATTGGTGTTCAGCGCCTGCAGCCGCTGGTCGTTCAGCGTGGACAGCGACCGGTCGATCACGTTCTGCGTATACGGGTTCATGTAGGCCGACAGATTTGTGCCTGGGAACTGCCCCGCCGCCACCTGATCCGGCGTGTAGGTCGCGGCGTTCCCGGCGACAGACAGTGGCTGGTCGAACATGCCGGAATACTGCCCCTGCATATCCCGCACGCCCTGCTGCATAGCCAATTGATCGCCGGTGAAGCCCGCAATCCGCTCGCCGCCATATGCCTGATACGGACGCGACGCAATCTCGTTCGCCAGCGCAAGGTTTTGCTGCCCCGCCTGCTCGACCCACTCTGGCAGTTTCGTCTCGGATGTCACCGTCTGCGGCCGTTTCGCGCCGCCCTTGCCGCCACCGCCGGCCATTATGCCAACTCCTTCGTCATCATCTGCCAGTTTGGCTCCCAGCCATGTTTCTGCAGGACCGGCTTCCACCCAGCGCGCCCGGCGCTGGTCATGGATGTGCACCCATGCGCACGCGCCAGCGCCTCGATCCCCGGCTGCATCGCCAGCACCTCGTCCAGATCACCGGCCACGATGAAATAATGCAGGGTCTTCTTGCGCGGATATTCGATGAATTCCGTGATGATGATCGATTGCTTGCCGAACCACGCCACGAACTGACCGTCGCGCACGCCGTTCCAGATATCCTCGACCTCATGCGTCCCGCCGGTGCGCGCAACCGCTTCGCGGAATTTGCGCTCGAGCTCACCCACTGACGTAGACTGTGCGGAGTGTTCCGTCGTCATCCACCACCACCTTGTAAATTTTGCCGTTTGCTGATCGCAAGTGAAAATGCGGCACCGCCTCGTCCTTCCCGACGACACCCGCAAAGGCGCGCGTGATGCGCATCAAGGCCTCGGCCGCCCAGCCTGCGGGTGCATTCGGCAGAGTGATCTTCATCGGACACCGCCTGGCGACACATCGAAGCGCATGGCGCCGACAATCCACTCCTGATCCCTGTTCGCCGACACCCGCAGCCGGATATCGCGGCCACCCGCCCGCATCGGGCAATGGCCGTCGGCCCGTGCATTGAACGGGCCGTAATGCGTCTCGGGCCCATCGCGCGTTTGCCGCGACAGGATCGACAGCGACGTTGCATCGTGACCGCTGGAACCACTGTCAAATTGCGCGCGCAGGATCGCCACGCCTTCCTGCTGGCCGCCCAGCGTGCCGGATTCCGCAAACACAGTCCCGACCCGCGACCGGCCCGCCGCTGTCCAGCCGTCCTCGTGCTGGTACACGTGCTTGTCAGCGCCGACCGCCAGCGGCTTTACCCGCACGTCGGCCGCCGCCATCGCGGTGCGCGCCATCTCGCCAATCGCCCACCAGTTTTCCGCGTAGTTCCAGATCACGTAGCGGTTCGGAATGTCCGATCCCCGGCTGGGATAAAACCACCAGATTTCCGGGAACACGCCGTTCGCGCTGGCATGTGCGAAAATCGGGGCGATGCGTTCATCGATGTCGTCATACACATAGGCGCTGACATCGCTGGGCAGCGGACGCACCACGCCGCCGTCGTAAACCCAGAACCCGGTCTTTCCCATCCAGGCGGCGCGTCCGCCGAACACAGCGACCGTGTTCGGCCCAAGCAAGCTCGTATCGCCGTTGATCTGCTGTGCGCTGTAAACGAAAGGTTGGCCGATGTAGCTGACCAGCCAGACATCGGATTCCGAGAACACCAGCGTTCCATCGCGCACCGGGCACGCATAGGTCAGCGTACCGCGCGTTTGCAGATCGAGAAACCCGGCGGTGTTGGTAATACTGGAAAAATTCCAGTCGGTGTAATCCTCGGACGAGCACCACGCGATCCGACGCGGCTCGTTACCCGCTCCGACCAGCAGCACGTGACGTTCCGGCGTTACCACCATCGCCCGGTTGTTCGCGGGCGCATTCGGGACGGCTTCAGCCTTCGTCATTGGCGAATTCGGCGCCCAGCGCAGAAGGCGCCCGTCGACGTTCCAGACCCCCAGCAACTGTTCGCCCCACGCCTGCAGGCTCCACGTCAGCGGGCGCTGAAAGGCCGTGCTGCCGTGGCTGCGCGCAGTGCCATAGGCTTCGGCGCCATAGGGGCCGACGCTGTAGCCGACCTGATACAACTCGCCGCCCGACCCCACGAAGCCCTCGGGCGTGATATCGGTGTATGCGTTGCCTTCCAGCAGGATCAGATTTTCTTCACAGCCGAACGCCACACGCTCGACATTCGCGTTGTCGCGCCACGTCGCAATTTTACGGACATCCGAAGGCAGCGGCGTTTCCGAAATGCGCGACCAGCCGCCGATAGGTTGCATCTTACCTTCACGCCAACGCACAAGGTTGGCCGCATACCACCGATCCGGCGACAGCGACGGCGTGCCCAAACGCACAACACCGGCCGGGATCTGGACATCCATCCACTGCATCAGTCGAATACACCTGTGTAGATGATCGCGTTGAATGCAATGGATGGCTGGATGTTGTTATGTGCGGCACCGCCGCCGACCCAGCCGGTTGTCACGTTGTGTGCATGTCGTCCTGCCACGCTGGTATTGGCCCCTCGATATGAAGGAATGCCGCCCGCGCCCAGCCCGTAATTTCCGACCAGCGTCCCGCCGCCGAAATTGCTTTCCGGCGCAAAGGATCCGCCTTGGTGACTGTGGTCGCCCTGCGCATCTGTCGTGCCTGCGTGATTATGCGGCGGCGTTTCGTTCACGGTCAGCGTATGGAAAGCCGCCCCGCCGCGCCAACCGAGCATTCCGTCCGGGATCACGTTCGCGCTTGCGCCGCCGAACATCGCGCTCGCGCCGATCAATGCGCGGCCGCGCGCGTCCGGCAGGTTGAATGTCGTCAACTGGTTGCCCCAGCCGAATGTCCCGCCGATCATCGAGAACAGCGTCGCATACTTGCTGCGATCCACCTCTCGCCCATCGCACGGCAACCACCCGGCCGGCAGCGTCTGCCCGGCATAGGAGGCCACCGATCCGACGGGCACAGCAAGGCGTGCAGCCGACGCGACAAGTGTTGCAATCACTTCCTGCAATTCTACAATTTCGGCCTGTATCGCGGGGAGCGCATCGTCGATCAAGGCGGTGGTCCCGTCCTCGAGACCTTTCACGCGCGTGTTTGTCTCACCGGCAAACAAGTCGATCTTGTCCAGATCCGCGTTGATCTTCTGGCCCCACGTATCGACGCTGTAGCCGTTCTCGGGTTTGTTAAGGTTGAGGTTCGGGGTGAATGCGTCAGCCATGGCCACCACCTTTGTAATCGTCGACCGGCACCCAGATATCGCCGCCGCCACCGTCTTCCGGATTCCACAATCTTTGGAACGACGCACTCAGCGTCGACTGCCCGCGCACCGTGGCGCGTGCATCGCGCACACGCTCGAAAATTCCGTCGACCCCGGACACCACCACGATTGGCCCAAGCGCCGGAGCCACCACCATTTCCGCTGTTGTGGTCGAGCGCGCGTCCATCACGGCGCGCAGATAGGTAATCGACATCGGCGACGCCGTGATCTGGCTGCCCGCCACCACATTGCCGAGCAGCGTGTACAGCCGTTCACCTCTGACGCTGGCGCTGCTGGTGGCGTCCATGGCGAACGTGGCAACGATCGGATCGCCCCTGTTGCCCGCAATCGTGTCGCCTGCGATGGGTTGTGACGCAAACATTTACGTGCCGATCTCGGCGTCTAGGTAATATTCACCGGTGAATATTACACCCCCCTGCAATGTCGCAGTTTTTTGCCAGTAACCGCCCTGCCTATCTTTTATCGATACATCGGCAACCGCTGCCGGCGCGAATGAGCTGTGAGAAGCCGGCTGCCATACATTTGTGCACGTCGGTGCAGATCGCATCGGGGGCGAAAGTGTAATAGGGACCAGAAAACTCATGCCTGATACTGCCGAATACCCGCCCTGCGCGACCCAGACATATCGGAAATACGGCAGGCATCTTTCAAGCTGCCGTGACCACTCGAGGCGCTCGAACTCGGTCGTCGTGTCGCCAATTTCCAGCTGGATATCACTGAACAGGCTATACCCGTTCGTGAACATCGTGGTGTTCGGCCACAGAAAGACGCCGATCCAAGTTGTGTCCGGCAGAACCGTCGTCACAACATTCTTATATGATGCATTTTGCGAAGAAAAACGAACCCACTGCCCATTCGCGGTCACCGTCTGAACGTCCGCCGCAGTCAACCCGGACCGGAAGAAATTACCCGCCGTGAACGTCGTGCTGTTCCAGTCATTGACCGGATTCTTTATCGGATTGGATTCGGCCGATTGCAGGATCGCAGCGCCGAAAAACACCGCTCCGCCAGACCCGTTGACCGATCCAGACAGGGATATCTGCTTGCCGCGCAACAGGCGCGCGTCGATCCACTGGATAATCCCCAGGCGCCGAACGTTATTTGCAGTCGTGAGTTTCAGCGCATATGTTCCGGGACCGGCCGCCCCATCAACAAAAAGCGACGGTGTGTTCGATGCTGCGTTTGTAAAAAAGCACCAGCGGTCACACAGATACGATCCGCTATTTCCAGTAATCTCGCCACGCTGCTGGACCTGAAAATCGCCGTTGACCAGCAGATTTTTATACCCGCCCGGACCGATCGTCCCGGCCGGATTTGGCGCACCCGCATACAGTGTCAGGAACACATCAACTTCGCCCCCCGCCGCGCCAAGACTGGCGAACGCCCCGTTTGCGACAGACACGATCTCCAGCCGCGACCACGTGGTCAGACGCGCTATGCCGGTCACGAACTGGCCGGAAGCTTTACTCACCGCGCATATCGGCACATCCGATCCAAGCGGCAAAGTCTGGAACGCCTTGTACGACGGGACCGCACCCTTCAGATCCAGCGCCCCGAATGCGCCCGACGTCGCCGACACAATGGCGTTTTCACGGATCCTGTCTGCGATGGTGTAGGCCATGACGGGTCAGTCCAATCGCACTGTAATGCCGTTGGCGTTGAGCCGGAAAATGTCGGATGTGCTGATGGTCTTGGGGCTTTCCAGCGTCATCCAGCCAAGCTGATTGCCGCCCACGACGGCGTCGTACACAGCTGCATGCGTGATCGTCCCGAATGGTGCCGCCGCCTGCCATTCGATGATGGTCTGCGACAACGCCACGGTGGGCGACGCCCCCGACACCGTGAACGCGCAGAGTTTACGCTGATAACCGGTTCCGACCGTCGATACCTCGGTCCCGCCGCCCGCATCCGTGGGCGCGCTGGTCAGTAGCGCGACGTACACGCCTGCGGGCTTCGGCATGACCGTGCTGCCGAACACATGGCCCAGCACCGCGCTTTCTGTGTAATTGGAAAAACCGGCCATCAGCCAAAGCTCCCTGTGCGCATGACAAGCGGGCTGGCGCTGTAAGCCGCCGCCTCCGCTTCCTGATTCAAATCCGTGATGATCTGGTCGCGCCGCTTTTCCCAAAGCGCCGCCCGGTTCTCATCGTTGATGTAAGGCCCCGCCTGCGCCAGCGCCGCATACAGGTAGAGATCCGGCGCGCGCTTCAGCAGCCAGTTGCTTGGCTCAGTATCTCGCAATGGGGGGATGGTGGCGTAGTAAACCATCTCGACCGTATCTCCCGGCTGGGGTGTCGGCAGGATTTCCATCTGCTGGCCCGAAATCACAAAATACGCGGGCGATCCCGTTTCGGTCTTACGAACCAGATCGGCGAACGCGAACGTCACCTGCTGAATCTGCCGACTGGATTCGTTCAGCGTCACGTTGACGGCTTCGGCGAAGTCCAGCGGCAGCGCCACATACGCGCCATCCGGCTCTGTTGTGGATCGGCGCTGCTGCTGGCGCGTGCGCAGCTTGCGGTTCAGATCGGCCTCGGCCATCGCGATGAAGTCCACCGAGCGGTCCGCCAGCGCGTGGCCGATCAGCCAGTCCGACAGCGCAGCCTTCAGGTCGTCGTATGTGGCAAGCGCCATCAGACCCGCCCCTCCGCCACGCGGAATTTCCGGTTGTCCGGGTCGTTCAGCCAGGCACGCCAGCGCGCGTTGTCGTTGAACCAGCCCTCGCGCATCGCCTGTTCCACAACGGCCATCGGCACCTTGGCCGCCAGCCGCATGTCCTTCGACTGCGGCAATTCCTTCGCCCGCACCACATCGCGCAGGATCGGGGCCACGTCTTCCACCGTCTCGACAACAAAATCCGACATGATGTCATCCGGTCGCCCGGAATAGACATAATGCGTCATGCTGCCGTGACGACTGAGGATGGTTTTCTGCATGGCAGGCTGGCGGGCATTGCTGCCCGCCACTCCCCATTAAGCCGAGGTTGTCAGGTCGGCGATCTTGCCGTGGGCTTTCTCGTTACTGACCTCAAGGCCCCATTCCGCCACCAGCATCTTTGTTTCGGCGTCACCCACCTTCGCCAGATCCTCGCTGTGGATCGGGTCCAGATAGCGCAGCTTGGCTTTGGTCGGATCGATCAGCAGCGCAGTGCGGGCACGGTGATGGCGGCTGGGGATGATTTTGATCTCGCCGAAATCCGACAGATAGAAATCGACCGACTGGACCACTTCGTCCTTGTCGATCTTCACCCGGCTGTTCTCGCGCCCCTTGAAGGTCGAGATAATCCGCTTGTTATAGCTGTTGACGTAGCACTGCGTCGGCTCGCCGCCGTTGTCCCATGTCTTCTGCAGCAGATCGAGAAGCAGGGTCTCGGTCAGCGGGCGCTGCGTGCCATCGGTCAGCGGCGCAGTTTTCGACGCAGGCGCGACATACCCGGCCCCGGCACTGACGTTGCTCAGCAGAAAATGCTCGAACCCGCGCGTGCGCCGTGCCGTGCCGCCGGTGCCGTCGTTCATGGCCTGCGCACCGCTCAGGATCGTCTCGATGTCGATCTTGAGCTCCTTGGAGCGCTTCGCCATCTGGTATGCCATCTCGGACCGGCGCCCGGCCTTGCGCACCTTCTCCTGCGTGCGCGACACCGTGGCGTCCTTTTTCGAGATCTGACAGACGTTATTCTCGCGCGTGGTCGGGGCAGACTGCGAATTCTCGTTGCGGAACCCCTCGTCCTGCGCGTTCATCGGATCTGCCGGCGCCAGCGTGTCGGTCTGCCAGTCGAACGTGATGGCATTCGCGGGGTCACCGACGCCAATCGCCGTCATGATCGGCGTCGCGGTGGGGTCGATGTTGTAGATGACATCCGACAGGTCTTCGCGATTCCCCTTCGCTTCTGCCGTCGTCAGCACATTGGTGATTTTTGCCATGTGGCGTAAACCTTATCTCAACAGGCTCTCGAACACGTCTGCCGCGTTCTCGATGGAGCCTTTCTTTGCCAGACGCTGTTTGGCGCGGGTCAGGTCGCCGGTTTTTGTGGGTGTGGTCGGGATGGCAGTTCCGGGCCGCATGGGCTTCGGGGCGTTGCCATTCACAACCGGGCGCGGTTTCTTCGCCATGAGCTCGTCATATTTCATGGCCTTGCGCAAAGCCTGCAGCGACCGAGAATCGAGGCTGTGATCGAGTTCTTCAGCACTGAACCCGAGCGATGCTCCGTATTCGATGATCTTCTGCGCTTCGACTTTGCGAACCGCTGCGTCCTTCCACTCCGGAATGGCGTTCAGCACCAGCGATCGCTCGTGCTCCAACCGTTCCGCGCGTGCGCTCGCCGCCTCTATCTGCTGGATCTGTGCAAGCCTCTGCTGTTCCGCATGGAGCGCGGCCGCGTACTGGTTCCGCTCGTCGAAGCTCTGTTTCTGGCGGATGTATTCCGCCGGGTCCGTCTGCGAGAGGTAGTTCCAGTCCGGTTCCGCGTTCAGGGTTTCCAGCTTATGGCGCAGCACGGGCAGCAATTCTCTGTATTGCGCACGCTCGTGTAAAACCGCCGCAGCCTCGGTCTGGAACGACTTGCGTTCATGGGCCAGAGTCTGCGTCTTCCGCGTGTAATCAGCCTGGCGAAAGTAACCGTCGCGCAATTCGGACAGTTTGACCTGCTCGTCCTTGCCGTCGATCTTGACGGTGACCAGCGTATCATCACTGACCGAACCTTTCGGCTCTACCTCGCTCTCAGCTTCGGAGTCATCGTCGGCTTCGGAATCTTCGGGTGACGCCTCGTCATCCGCTTCCGGCGTCGCGCCTTCGACATCATCCTGTTCATCGACCGACACGTGTTCCGTGTCAGCGGTATCCTCTGCGCGCGGTTCGCCCGCGTCCTGTTTGCCGGACTCTCCGGACAGGTGACGGTCAAACGCGGCGGCAGCTTCTTCGAGTGATTCAGACACACCAAGCCTCTCGGTTGTTGGTGCATCATCAGCTATGGGACGGGTATTGCTGATGTAAAGCGAAAATTATTCTGGCGTGCGCATTTTATAAAAATGATGTTCAAACTGCGCGCTCTTGATGCGTTGCACGGTTTCTTTCAGCGCGCATGCACGATGCCAGAGCGCTTCGCGCCGCACGTGCTCTTCTGGCTGCGTCGAAAACCACGTCTCCACACATTCTGCGACAAGCGCTTCGATGGTCCTGTCAACACCGGCGGCCAGCATCGCCTTGGCTTCCTCGCTGACCGCAATCGCTTCGCGTTCGTCCATGTCACATCTCCCCGATCTGTTGTGCACCACGCAGTTCGGCGATGATCGCCGCGACCGGCTGGTTGTATTTCAGCGCCAGTTCCGCGACCTTCAGCATGAACTCGCTCTGCGTCTTCTCGCGCGCGCGCTGGTCGTCCAGCACCATGTCCTGCTGCTGCTGCTCGATCTTCTTCAGATTGACCTGCGCCTCGGTGTTGGTCTTCTCGACCTCGGCCCGCACCAACATAGTGGCGGGGTCTTCCTTTTTTTCTTCCTGCCCGGCCTGCGGATCCGCCATCGGCGAGACCGGCTTGAAGAACCGCGTTACATCCTTGAACCCGGCCACCGTCAACATCTGCGACAGCGTGTTCCGATATTCGGACAGCCCGACCAGTGGGTTGTTCGGCCCCAGCGCCTGCAGGATTTCCTTCTGTTCGGCGAGGATCGACTGCAACACCGACATCTGCTTTGCGTCGTCGCCACGGCCAAGTCCAACGTTGATAACGACCGCCATCTCGGCGTCCCAGGTGCGCGGATCGACCTGCACCCATTCGCCGCGCAGCCGGTAGACCTTGGCCTGATCCTGATGCCGGCAGACCAGACGCAGCAAGCCGCGCGCCAGCGACTTCATGCCGGTGCCGGCGAAAATACGCGCGATCATCTCGAGCCGTTCGCTCGCCGCCTGCATCGTGGCCGTCACCGCGGCGCGGGTGGTGCTCTGCAGCACGTCCGGGTCCAGCCCGGCGCTGGCCTTGGTGATGCCGGTGCGCGACGCCTTGATCTCGTCCAGATAGCCGATGACGCCCAGCGTTTCCTGCCCCAGAAACGGCTTGGTGAATTCCTGCACCGCGCCGGGCTGCTTCATCCGGATGATGCCGCCCATCTTGTTGTTCAGTACATCCTCGACATTCACCATCCCCTCGAGGATGCCGGTACGCGGATGGATCGATTGCGACAGGCTGTCCAGCGTGTTGCGAACCACGTTGGATTTTATCTTCTGAATATCCATAGTATAGTCGGCAATGGATTGCCCGATAATCTCATGCGCTTCCGGGTCCGGGCAGAACAGCGCGAAGGGGGCCTCGGGCACCACCTCGTCGCTCAGCACCTCCATTTCCTCGCCAATCGTGCACACGCGGTGCAGTTCGGCGATGCCGTCTTCATCGCCGTCGAACAGGATGTAATGCTCGATGAACAGCGCACGCTTCAGCGCGGTGCTGCTGGGTTCATCGTAATCATCGCCAGTGCGGCCCTCGCGCGCGTCACGTTCCTGATTGTCGACCGAGAATGTCACGTCGTTGCCAGCATGTTTCAGAACCGTCTTGCGGCTGAACCCCAGCGCCACCAGTTCGGATACCGTCATGATGCGACGGTGCGCCTGATACGTGGCGCTCTCCTGCGACTTGGCGCGCTTCGAGAACACGTATTCCTCGGTGGGCACCGCCTCGATCCGTATCACGCCAGTCGGCTTTGTGCGCCGGATCCTCAAATCTGTCAGCGGCACTGGCAATAATTGACCACTCGCGTCGGTTTCGGAAATCATCGCTTCCAGAACCTCGACCCCGTCCGACACCGATATCAGGTGCGCCTGGTCGGGTAGCAGCCCCTTATAGGTTTCCTCGGTGACATCGTGGCTTTCATCCAGCCACCACTTAAGAATGCCAAGCTTGCGCACCAGCGCGTCCTTGAACGCGTTTTGCAGGTACAGGACACTGTCATTGTCGACAGTGGCGATGTAATCGATATAATCCGTCGCTGCGGCGGCTCCCTGCACGTCGCTCTCCTTGCGCGGCAGGTATTCGATGACCTTCTCTGCCCCACAGAAAACCCGCAGCAGGCTTGGCATCATCTGCAACACGGTATCGCGCACCTCGGTCATCACGACCTGCGAGCGGCCTTCCTCCTCGTTGCCGAACGGACGGCCGTAATAGTAATCGGTCGCCTTGGTGCGTTCCGGCGCGATCTCGTCGTCGATGTACTTCGACGCATCCGTATAGGCCGTTTTGACCGCCGCCTTGATGCTGTCCTGATCGTCGCTCATCACCGCCCCTCGCACACGGCGCGCGCACGGGCGCGCAGATCGCCGTAATCCTCGATAAACCGCCGCAGCCGCGCATCAACTGGCAAGACGCTCAGTTCCTCGGCCGCCTGCATCTGGTCCGCCGCGCTGTATGGAACCACACGCAAACACACCGGATCAGAAGGTGCCGTCGCGCAACCGGCGCTCAGCCCCATCGGCGCGATAAGCAGCGCCCGCACGATCTGCCGCATCCCTGACCTCCAGATTTTTCTCAGCCGTTTCGGCCCGCACGGAATCCCGCCCCGCCTTGCGTGCGCCGGACAGCAGCGCCGCCAGCAGGGCAAGCCCGGCCAGCACCGCGCCACCGATCATCCCGGCCCGGCTGCTGAGCCATGCCCATGCGGCGGCAATCATTTAACGCCCCATTTTTCAGCAATGACCCGCGCCAATTCGGCGGGAGTGTCGAAAACCGCCACGGCATGCACGTGTGCCGGGCACAGCTCGGGTATTAGATATGTTTTGGGGGGCACGTGCGAAAAATCGCCACCAACCCGATACCCGATGATTTTGTGACCGCGTGCCGTAATATCGGCATCGCCCTGTTTTGGCCCGATCACGCGCGCCTCCACGGCCGCCAGACCAGCAACGCAGCGACCCCCGCCATCACGATCAAAGTCAGACCAACAATGGTCGGCACATGACCCAGCGCCGACAGCACCGGCGCAACAGCCCCGGCGTGCTCGGCAAGCGCAGCGACAGACCCTGCCGCCACCGCGCCCCCCGCCGCCCCCACCGTGGCCCCCACCGTGGGACCGGTGGGTTTCGGCGCGTTCCCGGCCGGAGCCATCTCGGCAAGCACATCAACACCAGCGACATGATCGCCTTTGACAAACAGGCCGCATTCAGCCGCGCGGCGATTGGCAACACCGGGCGAATGCCGCCCCGCCGCGTTGGTCCACTCCATCAGCGCCGCCGGAACCGCGCTGTAATTGCGCGCGTTGAGCAGCCGAAGAAACGTCGGCACGCGCCCGTCCTTCAGAACCGTAAAGCCGTCCTTGACGCCCTTCTTCCCCGGCCCAACATTGAACGCAAAGCTGACCAACGCGCCGAACTGCCCATCGGTCAGCGGCACACGCACCGCGCCCTCCACAGTCTGGATTGCATCGGCCAGATCCTCGATCAGAAACCGCTCGGCGGCCTCCTTGGTAATGGTCTGCCCGGGACGCACACCGGCGGTGTGGCCGTATCCAATCGTCCACTTGCCGACGATGTCCTGATACGCGACCGCGCGGAAGCCCTCCCACCGCTTGATGAGGTCGATTGCGTCCTGTGTAAGTTCTCGTGTCAATTCGGTCCTCCGACAGGCGGCCTCGGGGTAAACTGCATGGAATTTACGCGCTGGTTCATGGCGCGGATTTCCGATTTCAGTTCGTCGAACACCCGCTCGAAGCGGCCCATGTTTTGATTCTGGATGGCCTCGATCCGGGCCAGCAGCGCGTTCTGCTCGCGCTCACCGCGTTCACGCAGCGCAACCTCGTGATCAATCGAGGCACGCAAATTGGCCTGGTCCATGCGCAGGCTGTAGTAATTCGAAATACCGAGACCCACGAGCGTGACAATGGTCAACACGTGGCCGAGGTTGATGGTCTTGTCGAACCTAAACCCGACCATCGCGGCTCCGATCAATAACGACAACGGCATTTGTCACAACACACACCCTGAGCATGGATCGCGTCTGCCATCCGCATATTGCTGATGTAAACTAAACAATGCCCCGCACATCACGATTTAACGCCTGACGGCTGGCGTACAGCGACGGCTGCGACGCAAAACGCAACATCATCAGCGCATAACGCGTCGCGCTCATCAGATCGTCGTGTTCCTTGACAACGCGCCCGTCGCGGCGGTGATACAGGCGGAACTCCTCCATCCACTGCGTCAGCATCGGGAACACCTTCAGCCGCCCGGTCTTCATGCGGTCGAGCATCATCATCAGCCCGGCCTCGACGCCGTGCGAGCCGTCGTCAAACGTCGCACGTGCAGGCAGCATGTTCAGGCCCTCGTCCCGGTACAGATCGGCAATCGTGTCACCGCTGCCCTTGTCGTGCTGCAGACCGTCATGCGGCCACGCCCAGGCCATTTCCTTGCCCCAGTGACGCAGCGCCGCAGCGTGCACAACCGGCGTTGCTTCCGACACGCAGTATTCGGCGGTCACGTAAACGGTATCTGTATCGCGGTCGACCGCCAGCTTCACGGCCGCCGTCGGGTGGTCCCACCCGAAATCGATCCCGCCCAGCACCGCCCAATGCGACGGGATCTCGAACGGCACGCAGGTAATCAGCGATTCAGCCAGCGGGAAAATCCGCCCGCTGCCCAGAACCGGAATTCCCTTGGCGCGCGCCTCGCGTTCATGCGGCTTATACGACGCAACAATCGTCTCGCGCTGCTCGGGAGAAATATGGTCGACATCGGAAATCGACATCTGCACGATGCCGCGCTGCGCCGTGTTCGGCTTCGGGTAGAACCGCCGCACAACCTCGCTCATCCCCTGCAACGGCGTAAACGTCGTCCACATGATGCCGCTGGTCGCGGTCAGGCGCGTCAGTCCTTCGTCGTAAATATCCTCGGGGGCCTCTTCGTCCAGCCACAGGAAATTCAGCGTCTCGCCCTGCCACTTCTCGCGGCCGCGCTCATACGACTTGAACCCCAGCCGCGACTGCCCGCCGATCCGGTGCTTCACCGTCACGTAATCGATCGCATTGGCAATGCCGCGTGCCGGGACAATATCGACCAACTCACTCTCGGGGATCATCCCTGTGCCGAACGCATTCGGCGGCCCCAGCAACACACGCTGCACCGTGTCGCGCGTCGTCTCGCTGGTCACCCCCGCCGCCCAGCCCGCAGTCGGCTCGTGGAAGCGGTGACCTTCCCACCAGTCCGGATACAGCCCGGTCAGATGGAACGCCGCCTCGGCGCCACCGCACCAGGTCTTGCCTAATTGGTTCCCCGCCATCAGCAGTCGCTCGCGGTGCGTCGCGCCCATCGCGTGGAAATCGCGCTGCTTGGTATACGGGCGATACAGTGCCAGACGCTGCCGCGCCAACTGCGTCTTGGCCTCGTGGCGTAAGGCCGATAACGTCTCGGGCGTTAACTGCGCCAGCAACTCCGGAGGCAATCCGCCAGCCGCCTCACCCGAACCATTGGAATCCAGCGGAATACCTGACATTCATTGCGCTCCGCAGGAATTTAGGGGGCGGGTATGGCCCTGCTCCACCCCGGGGGCGGGGGGGCGGGGGCCGGGGGGGGCCTTGTTACCGCAACCCGTTACCGTTTTGCCCCCCTCGCCTGACAGATCGTCGGATGCGATGTCATCATCAAGCGCGGTCACATCGAGAGTAAATGCGAGAGTATTTTCTTTTGAATTTTCATTAATGCCGTTATTTATCAATCTGTTATTCGAACCATCATCCGGATGCAACATCCGCGATACCGCCCCATCACCAGATTGTTTGTCGCCTAATTGTTTTTGTTCAATATGATTCGCCACCAAATGAGAATCCACGAACGAAACAAGAATATTCAACTGCGCGGGCGTGAACGAAGCCAAAGGACTTGTGACATCCATCTTGCGTTCGATGAACATGCCAAGCTCCTTGCCGATTAGCTCGGTTGCGCGGATGGCTGCCGTTCGGTTGCGTTCGGCCATGGCGATGTCAGCGATCTGCTTGAGGCGTGCCAGCACCCACTCACGATCCACGGCCTTGTCGCTCGAGAGCGAGACCATCTCCTGTTCGCGGATTTCCTCGATGCGCTTCTGCACGTCCTCGCGCTTGCGCCATTCGTATGCCCGAGCATGAGCGCTGCCGCTTGGAACACCAGCAGTTTGCGCTGCCTTGGTGCCGGAGAGTCCGCGCGCCAGCCCGGCTGCGAATATCTCGTGAAGATGATTGCTAAGCGCTGGCATATCGCTGGTGTTTCATACTGACATCGCTGATGTAAATTTGACTTTGCATTGCTGCTCGATCACGCGCTTTTTGCGCACACCCCACACAATCGATTTAACCGCGCGCTGAAGCTCATGAAGTGTTGTCCGCAGCACATGCACCTGAGCGGCGTTTCATCCGGCCTACGCCCCCGGAAATTGCCCGCATGAGGCATGTCCGCCACGTAGTGCATGACGACTGATTTCTTCAGGTGCATCTTGTAGACGACCTGATCGAGCGTGAGTCCGCTGGCGATGAGGCCGCGCATCTTGGCGATGTCGTCATCGGTCCAGCGGATCTTGCTTGACTGAACCACGCTCATCCCCGTGCGTCCGTTGCCTTGCATCGTGTTATGCTTTCGAGGTGGTGACGCTGCAGCACGGCACGCATGTGCGGCCGGCGGATGATCTCGATGATCTCGGCGGGAGACGGCCACCATTTGCACCGGCTGAGAACATCCTTGGCGGTTTCGCGCGTGAACGCCAGCGGGCCGAGGTCTTCGCACACCAGCGCGATGGCGCCGAACGCTGCATCCAGCGCCGCTTCGGTCGGCGGCATGTTGGGCAGTTTCGCTGCGGCGATGAACAGCAGCCATTCGTGGATCATACTGGCCGGCGCCGGGCGCAGCGCGGCGTTGTAGCGAGCGAGTGCGGCGCGCGCGGCGTCCTGATCGGCCTTGTCGAACCGCTGTTCCCAGAAGCGCACCGGCTCGCCACGCTCGAACACGGCGGCGATGGCTGGCGTCAACCCGGTCGAGAGTGTCGGCGCTGTTGCGGGCTTGCGGGCAATGGCGAGTG
The DNA here is from genome assembly GCA_031546815.1 of Acetobacteraceae bacterium. Classification (GTDB taxonomy): domain Bacteria; phylum Pseudomonadota; class Alphaproteobacteria; order Acetobacterales; family Acetobacteraceae; genus JAVBJV01. Next base: position 12,650 of record JAVBJV010000035.1, on the reverse strand, counting down.
CGTTGGTCACTGGAAAAACTCCTCGCTTTCGACGTCAATGGTTGGCGCGCGGCGCTGCTGCTGGATCTCGCGCAACTGTGCCAGCGCATAGTCGTGCCCGGCGTGACTGGACCGTGCGGTTGCGGCCTTTGCCGCCTGGGCACGCGCGTTGCAGGCTGCCGCCAGCCATGCGGTCGGGTCTGCGGGCCGCGTGTCGGCGCAACGGCGAATGGCGGTGTGGACGCGGTGTGCGTCGTCGTCGCAACCGGCGAGCATTCGTCCGATGAAGGCCCTGGCCTTGCTGTCCGGCTGGCCGGTGATGGCGCGGAGGTCGCGCAGCCCGTCGCGGAACAGCGCTGTGCGTGCGTCGAGCGGTTCGGCAGGTGGCGATGTGTCAGGATCAGGATGTGCGTTCGCAACCGGCGGAGCCGTCTGCGGCGGCGCCTGCGACGCCGGTATATCGAACGTAGTGAGATATACCGAATCTTCTTCTAACTCTTTCTTCTGACTCTCAGTATTACGGTTCGTATTACGGGTCGTATGTGTATTCGTATTACGGTTCGTATTACGTTTTTCGTGCGGTTCCGATTGTTCGTCGGCGAATTGACATTCCTGTTCGCCGCTGCTTTCCGCCGTTTCTTTCGACCAGCGCCGCGAGACCGACGCGCGTGCAGCGTCGGATTTCTGGGCGCGCTGGACCAGTTTTTCGCAGCAGTAAACGCCCCGCTCCGAAAGCGTGATGCGCCCGAGTTTCTGAAAAATTTCCAGAATATTTTCTGTTTTCTTCTTCGACATGCGCAGCACAGGGGCAAGGTTGCCCGCCGTTACGGGCGTGTGCTCGTCGAACATCAGGTGCCCCGGTACGGGTGAATCGTCGAAGATGCAGAGCAGATCAATCCACACGGCGCGCACCTCGGCCGGATAGGCGCGCAGTGCGTGGTCCTGCATCCAGTCTGACTTCCAGAACTTCATCCATGGCATTTGCGCGCTCATGGCTTCCTCCCGGTCTTTCGCTGGATGTGCATGCGGCGCGCACAGACCACGCCGCTGTCGGTGCGGTTGAAAACGCCTGCGCGCTCCAGTTCGGCCAGCAGGCGCGTGGCACGGCGCGCAGTGGTTCCGGTGATGCGCCCAAGCTCCTTGTCCGTCGGCGCCCGCCACCCCAGCAGCAAATGCCCGGGCGGGTCGGCCTTCGCCATCAGCAGCTGGCATTCCAGCCAGAAGCCACGCGCTTCCAGCGAACACATACGCAACCCGGCATCGCATCCCCAGCCGTTCGCGTCGAAGCGGAACAGGTCTTCACGGCGCGCCATGACGGGCCCCTCCCGGATCCGCGATCTCCGCCTCATCAACAACGACGCAGTATTCCCGCGACACGCCATCGTCGTTTCCATTGAAGTCGTCGATGTAGCCACGAATGACGATCGGGATTTTCTCCCCGGCCTTCAGGCGCTTCTCGACCAAGCCGCTCCCACGCAAGCCTGTCTGGCCGCGAAGATGCACATCAAGGATCGCGAAATTGCTGTTGAGTTTCATGACGCCACCTCAGAACGGGATCTCGTCGTCGAGGGCCTGCGCAGCGGCCCGGTCGCTCATGCCGCCGCCGCTGTAATGCGAATCACCTTTCCGGACAGCATTTCCGCTGCCCTGCGCCGCCCCACCCACTACCTGTGAATCGCCGCCCTTCTCACCCAGCATCCGCAGGACGCCCGAGAACGATGTCAGCACCACTTCCGTGCTGTATTTGTCGACACCCGACTGGTCGGTCCACTTGCGGGTCTGCAGCGCGCCCTCGACGTAGACCTTGCTGCCCTTGCGGAGATATTTTTCGCACACCCCCGCGAGACCGTCGTTGAACACGACCACCTTGTGCCATTCGGTGCGTTCCTTGCGCTCGCCGCTTGCCTTGTCCTTCCAACTCTCGGACGTGGCGAGCGACAGGTTGGCGACCCGCTGGCCGTCACGCATGGCGCGGATCTCTGGATCACGGCCGAGGTTGCCGATCAGCATCACCTTGTTCAGGCTGGACATGATTCTTGGCTTTCTGTGTATTTGGTTTTCTGCCGCCAGGCACGCAGGATTGCGCAGGCATCGGCGGCGTGTTCGTCGCCAGCGTTGTCGCCAAGCGCCTGCACGGCCGCGATCACCTGCGCCTTAGTCGCGCGGCCGTTACCGGTGACGGCTTTTTTGATCGTGCTGGGGGAAATTTCGTCGCGGGCAATATCGTGCAGCCAGCAGACCTGATGCGTGATGAACGCCAGCCCGTTGAGGTAATAGGTCGAGGCGTTCGGTGTCGCGAACTGCCGCTCGATCACCACCACGGCGGGTTTGACCAGACCGATGATGTCGCACAGCCAGCGGTGATAGGCCGTGGCGAAATAACCATGGTCGTGCCAGGCATAGGAAAAGCTGACACTGCCACAGGCAGCGGGACCGCAGCCATCGCTTGCGGCCCAGCCTGTGACACGCCCCGGATCGATGGCGAGGATCTGTCTCACGCCACCTTCGCGGCGTCGAACAGTTCGCGGACCTTCTCGTGCTGTTTGGCGAGCGCGTCGGCGTCGATCAGGTATTTTCCAAGATCGGCGTCATCGGCCACGCTCACGAACGGCGCGATGTCAACGCCCCAGAGCCTTGCCACGCTGACCGCGTGTTCCAGCTTGTCCTGCGCGTACCCCTCGGCCGACCAGACACGCGGTTCCGGCCCCGACATCTGCGGCGCCGCGGGCGCGGCTTCATCTGGCGTGACGGCTGGCTGCCCGCCCCGCAAGACATCGATCTCGGCGGCGCTGAGCGTCACTGTCGCGATCCTCGCATTGTCTGGTGTGGTGGTGATGTTTTTGGGTCGGCCGCGTTGTGCCATCGTGCTTTTGCCTTGTGCTGTTGTGAAATGTGCGTTCCAGCGATTGACCGAATGCTCTTGCCGAGGGGCCGGTTTTGCTCATGCCGCCAGCCATGCAAACCCATGGGGAACTGGCGGTTAGAGATCGCTGGCATTAAGCCCGTGCACTGGCGGGCCGGAGTCTAAGCCCCTCCCCCAAACCTTTGGAATCGCGCGATCCAAACGCCAGCGCGCCGCGTGCAGAACGCCGCCGCGACGGTCCATGCCAACGCCATCAGGTGCGAGATTTTCCTACTGACGCGCCTCATGCAGCGCCTCCTTCAGCGCCGACTGGCGCGCATGTAATGCTTTGAGATCGGCCAACAGCCGCGCCTCCTCGGCGTCGAGTGCTGCATCGTCAAGACCCGCGATCCGTAAGGCTGCCTGTGCAAAGGCTCGGCTGCGTGCCATCAGACGCAGGACCATGACGCCGTTCGGCGTCGCCTCGCCGCGCTGCCAGCGTTCCACCGTGCGCGGCGATGTGTCGGCCAGTCGCGCAACGGACTTCGCACTGCCGATCTGGCGGAGCGCCTCCGGGAGGTCATGACAGATCTGCGCATTCAGACACGCGGACATGTCACGTCTCCCCGGTCATAGTTGGCGCATGAACACCGACCACATCCGTCATCGTGAGACCCGCGATCTGCGCAATCTGCACCGCCCGCGCGGGCGGCAGCACGCCCCGCCCCAGCCAGTGGCTGACGGCGGACGGCGAGACCCGCAGCACCCGCGCCAGCTTCGAGGCCCCACCGCAGAGCGCAATGACCCGGCGCGTCGCGGCCATTGGATCAGGCGCGCTCATCGACGGCCTCATCGGGGAAAAAGTCGGCGGGGGTCAGGGGGATTCCGGCGGCGCGGGCGGCGCGGAGAACGAGTGGCTGGTGCTTGGCCGGAATTCGTCCGGCACGCTTCCAGCTTTGAACGGTAGACTGCGGCAGCCCCAACAGCTTACTCGCGGCTGATGGCCCCTGAAGTTTTTCGAAAAGTTGGTGTATGGATGCCATAAGCGATTTTTAAGCGTTATTTTCGCTTATGACAAGTGAATTTTTGACCGTAGCTTTATAGCAAGAATCTAGCGAAAAACTCACATGTCACAATATGCGCACGCGCAGTTAAAGGCGCTCAGAACTCGGTCCGGATACTCACAGCAAAAGCTGGCCGATCTGTTGAGTATGCCGCAGTCGTCTTATGCAGCCTACGAGCGCGAGACCTATAAACGGCAGTTCATCCCCCAGGAGCTCGCGCTCAAACTGGAACCCGCCCTCGTCGGTCGCGGCACCCCGCCGATCACCCGCGAGGAGGTCTTCGCGCTGGCCGGGATGGCGGTGCCGTCAAGCGCCCCCGCGACACCCGCATCGCAACCGCAGGAGCAAACCCAGCGTTTCGCCCCGGTCGCCGTCGAGTCAGTGTTCCCCACCGGCGGTCCGCCAATGGTGCGCGACATGCCGGTGTATGGCACCGCACAGGGCGGCACCGAGGGCACGTTCCTGCTCAACATGACCGGCGGTCCGATTGATTTCGTGCTCCGCCCGCCCGCGCTGGCGAAGGCCAAGACGGTCTTCGTGATCTACGTCGAGGGAGACTCGATGGTGCCGTGGCGCGAACCCGGCGAGATGGTGTTCGTGCACGAAACCCGCCAGCCCGCCCCCGGGGACTACGCAATCATCGTCCTCCGCCCCGAGGACGAGGCATCCGAGCCGCGCGCGGTAATTAAGCGGATGGTCAAGCGCACCGCCAGTTACATCGAGGTGGAACAGTTCAACCCGCCGAAAACGATCAAATATCCAACCTCCGAAGTATTCCGCCTCTACCGGGTGCTGACGCAGTCGGAGGTGGTCTGGGGGGTTTGATCATGACGTATCTTGGCGTGTCCTGGCTTATCCATAACATCCCCCCTTTGCATGCCAACGGACAGCGTGTTACCGAATTGGCAACCCCACTCTGTTAAGTGGGTTTTTGTGGAAACCGCTCGCTGAAAGTTCTATATATGTTCTGGAAGGAGGCCCCTATGCACAGTAGCGTTTCTGTAGCCGACCGCTTCCTAGATCTCGCCAGAGCGCAAGAGGACGCGCTGACCCCCATGCAACTGCTCAAGCTGGTTTTTCTGGCACACGGCTGGATGCTGGGGCTGTATGGTCGCCCCCTAATCAGCGAAGAAGTGCAAGCTTGGCAGTATGGCCCGGTCATTCCGAAACTGTACGACGCCGTCCGATCTTTCCGGAGCATGCCGGTTACACACGTCACCTCCCCAAAAGAGGACTTCACGGACCTAGAAAGCGACATCATTACGCAAGTTTACAAATTATATGGCCAAAAGAGCGGCCCCGAGTTGTCGCGTCTGACGCATTTGCAGGGCAGCCCGTGGCATGCAGTCTATAAACAGGGCAGCTTCGGAACCGTTATTTCGAATGACCTGATTGAAGATTATTACGCACGCCTGGCAGCTAAAGCGCGCAAAGCGGCGGCAGAAGCGGTCGCCTAAATCTTGGACCAACCCGATCGACAAGATATTCCCATCGCTGCTGAGGGAAACGGAAATGGGTCTGACCCAAATTCGGCAGAAATTGCACTCGGACGGGAAGAAGCATCATCTCTTACGCGAGGCCTTTCCGCAAAAGAACTGCGCGAAGAAGAGGCCGCAGCTAATGACCATGGCCGACGAGAAAGATTTCGTGACAGCTTTGAAGAAATTGCACGCGATTTTTTGAAAATCATCGGCCTATGCATCATGGTCACTGTGCTGGTGTGGTTTTGGCACATTGTAACGCCTACCAAGTGGCATTTTCTTGAAGAGACGCAGATATCCCAGATACGAGGCCTTATCTTTGGCGGCTTCACAGGCTTCGTGGCATCACACCTAAAAAAGCGCCTCGGCTAACCCTCAATTACAATCGAACGTCGCCCGCCCCAGAACCGTCGTCGTGCCGCCCTGCGGGAAGACCTTGAAGAACCCCTCGACGGTGGATGCTGCGGCCACGGCCTGATTGCCGCAAACGTCGTCTCCCCTCGCCTCTGCCTGGTAAAGCGGGCTAAAACCGGCAACGAGTCCAGGGCGCGCGGCATCCCACGTCACTCTACCAATCACCATTGCGCTCCGGCGGCCATGCACCTGCTCCTGCCGCGTCCACGGCGTCAGCCCGGTCATCCCGTAATTCGGGGTTTGGCGTGCCCGCCCGTAGAAATTCCCCCCGATCACACTGCCGGTCACCGTTGTATCCACACTGGTAACACCATAGGTCGGCATCATACCTGTGCGTGTGACAGTCTGGCTGCTGGTGCCACCAAGGACGACGGCAACGCCGAATGGCGGCGGATTTGGCTCGCGGCCGGACAACACCCCCTGCAGGTTGACCACCACATACCCGCGTTCCCGCAATGCCGCCTCGACCTTCTGCCGGAACATCTGCCCGGCAACGGACTGATCCATCTGCCCATCCGGCCGGAAAACATTCACCACCACCCGACTGCCGGGCGTGAACGAGGCAACCTCAGCCGTCGAAACAGCGCTGATCCGCGTCTCCATGAACAGCCCCGTGCCACAGGCGGCGAGGATGGCGAGAAGCGGGAGGATGAGCAGTTTTTTCATGTGGTTATTTCCAAAACAAATCGTATTTTACCGCTGAGTTTGGCTGCTGATTCTGTGGTGTGTTCTGCTGCCGCGACGCAGGGCTCTGTTGTGTTTCAAGATCACCTGCACATTGCACAAACCCGGATATGGCATCCCCTGCCCCCGTCAACGACATCTCCCATCGTCCGGCCTGCCCCTCGTTAAACAGCACGGCCAAAGAACCGCCCCGTGTCAGTCCCACCAGCAAATCGGCCGCAGCCTGCCCTGTAATCTGCGCCTCCGCCACAAACTGATAATCCTGACGGCGCACCACCGTCACATTCCATGACGGCTGATTACCAACTCTCGCTGACACCTGCATGACAGGCGGCATTCCAGCCTTGCCCACATGGAGCGTTACCTCCCTGGGTTGGTTTGCGAAGACCTTGAAATACAGTCCGCCGCCGTCTTCCATATCGGTCCCCAGCAGGCACATCGACACGCCATCTACCGAACTCTGCGCTCTGGAGAACCAGTACGATGGTGGAGATACTGGCCGATCCGGAATAACCGGAACGCCCGTCCGCGGCACCGTTGGGACTTGCGCCCCCCTGCGCTCAAGTCCACCCGCACACTCGGCAAACTGCCTCGTTGCCGCCATAGACCCGGCGAGAGAGATACGCCACCGACCTCGCCCTTCATTGAAATCCACGTACAACGTGTTCCCAAAAGCGAGTTCGCGCAGAAAAGTTGTGGCCGTTGACGGCTCAGCCCACCCGCCTACAGACCGTGATGAATTTTGCAAGCGCACAGCATCGATAACCCACGCACGCTGGCGGTCCACTGTGAAAGAAACGCGCATGGACGGCAGAACGTCGCCACTACCAACGATCTGCATATACATACGCGGATCACCAGCCAGTATCTTGAAGATCAGCGCTTCATTGTTGGGAAGCCAGTTCATCAATAAACAAGATGGCGGCTCTCCCGGAGACTCAGACAAACTCATCCATCCTGAAGGGTCCCAGTCGCGCTGTTGTGCTGCTGCAGGAAATGCCGCCCAAAAGCCAGCAACTGCGGCAACACCACACCAAAACGCGATTTTCTTCTTCATTTCCCCCTCCACAGGCAAAGCGTAGCGAATAACCGATCCGGATCAAGGGGATGCAGGCCGCTCAAATAAGCGATAATTTCACTTGACGCTCCGCTTGGATTAAGCGTAATTTACGCTTATCAATCACTGAGCGGACACAAATCCCATGGGATACGAACGCAAGAGCACAGCGGCCCCCTCTCCCGATTTCGGCACCCCCGGCCCGCAAATGACCACCGCCGCCACCGAATTTGCCGTCCGCCAGATCGCGAAACACCTGCCGGACATTGCCGACCGCGAGGTATTCGCCCGCGCGATCTACGCGCTGCGGGAAGCCAAGCACCAGATCGACGAACTCGTGGCGTCGAACCGCGTTGGCGATCAGGCCGATGACGCGCTGGGCTACGCGGCGGCGGCAATCACCGACGAGATCGAGGACAGCCTGCGCGTGGCGATGGACGAGATCGCGGAAGCCGAAGCAACCGCCCTCGCCCCATATCACTACGCCTGCGACCTGAACCGCATCTCTGTGTCGGGGCGCTGAGCATGGACATCATCGTCAAGTCGCTCATCGGGTCTATGGCAGGCACGCTTATCGCGCTGAAGCTGACAGACAGAATCGGCTGGTCGTGGGCCGAAGTTTTCAGCCCGCTTTGGGTCAGTGGCCTCCTATTTTCCCTGACCATGATTATGGTCGCTACCAACAGGCCAGCGACCAAGGCCGCAAGCAGGGGCGGGAAACAATGACCGCCCTGACCGTCATCCGCATTCTGCACAGCGACGCCGAACTGCCGGAATTTGTCGCTCGTGAAACGCGATCCGTGAGCGACAACGGGAATTGTGCCCGGCCCATGAGCGACAAACGTCGCGTCCTCGGTCGGTGGGGGCAGACGATCACCGGCCGTGAGATCGCAGCCGATATCGCTGCCGTCGCCCGCCGTCACCGCTGGCAGAAGCGCCGCGCGGTCTTGGCCGAGATGGCTCTCGGGGCCGTTGGCGCAGTGCTGCTGGTGGCGACCGCCGCGATGCTGGTGACGCCATGATCGCCCGCACCCACCGCCGCATATCGCGCATCCGGAATCGCATCGCGCACGTCGCCCCCATCATCGCCGGTCTGCTCGCGCTCAACGCAGTCGCGGCGCTCGTTCTGTTTTTTAATAGTTGAAGGAAAACCTCATGTCTAAATTCATCGCGCGCCAAGGCGACGTTATCATCATCGGCATCGACGCCATCCCGTCCGATATCACACTGACCGCACCCGAAAACGGACGCGCCACGTTGGCGCTGGGCGAAGCCACCGGCCATCACCACAGCATCTTTTCAAACCGCGTTGCGTTCTTTCGCGATGATGGAACCGGGTCCGGATATATCGGCGTGTCCGGCGATGCGCCGGTGTCTCTTACACATCAAGAGCATGCGCCCGTCGCGCTTCCGCCGGGAAATTACCGGTTTCACATTCAACAGGAATGGACGGACGCGCGCGAACCGCGCCGGGTGATCGACTGATGGAAAAGAAAATTGAAAAACTGACACCAGAACAGATCGCGCGTTTCAACGAATTCATCGAAAAGTGGACTCGCGTAGGATTATGCACGGACCCGGCAGATCGTCCACGTGCAGAAGCTGCGATCCGCTGTATGTACGAAATGGCCGGCCTGCGGCACCCGGAACAGATTATCTGGTGCGGATCGCCGCTCAGCCAGGCCCTGACGCGGTTGATCCTGCTCGATAAGAAATTCAGGGACAGCGTCAGGGGCAGCGTCAGGGCCAGCGTCTGGGACAGCGTCAGGGCCAGCGTCTGGGACAGCGTCTGGGACAGCGTCTGGGACAGCGTCAGGGGCAGCGTCGGGGCCAGCGTCTGGGACAGCGTCGGGGCCAGCGTCAGGGACAGCGTCGGGGCCAGCGTCTGGGACAGCGTCTATGGGCAGCACGACGCAAATTGGATCGGTTTTTATACCTTCTTCCAGGAGGCCTGCGATCTCTCCGAAGAAACGGAGAAACTCAAGGGTTTACGTGAACTGGTGCTTAGCGCTGGGTGGGCGATTCCATGCGAAAAAATCTGCTTTGTTTCGGAACGGCACAATGTTCTTGGCCGGGACGATCAGGGGCGCTTGCACAGCCTGGCCGGACCTGCTGTCGGCTATCCCGACGGGTGGTCAATTTATGCTGTGCATGGCGTCCGAGTCCCGGAATACGTTGTCATGCGTCCGGACGAAATCACCGTTGAAAAAATCGAAGCAGAGCAAAACGCCGAAATCCGCCGCGTTATGATCGATCAGTATAAATCAGGAGAGGAGATCTGCGGCGCAGCGGCTTACGTGAAAGACAGCCTGCCGGAGATCATCGATCACGATGATGCGCGCGGGACGCTTTATCGTAAAAAGCGCGATCTGGACAGCGACATTCTCATTCTCGAAGTCATCAATTCGACCGCAGAACCGGACGGATCTTTCAAGCATTATTTTCTGCGTCCGCATCCTGAATGCAGGCCAATGCTGCCGGACGGGGCGCTTGGCGAACCGCAGGAACTGACCGCCCTGAACGCTGTAGCCAGCACGTTCGGAATGACCGGTGCAGAGTACGCGGCGATTGGGCAACAGACATGAATCAGAGCAGCCTCATCCCCGACATGCCGCCCGCCGAATACCACGCGGACCCGTGCCCGGCCCCGTCGCTGTCTTCCGGCGTCGCACGCAAGTTACTCAGTCAGTCGCCGCAGCACGCGATGCTGGCGCACCCGCGCCTGACGCCGGATCGCGTACCAGTCACGCCGAGCGCGGCGATGGAAGAAGGCACGATCCTGCACGGGCTGGTGCTCGGTGATGACGTGCACGTTCACGTCATCGACGCGCCCGATTGGCGGACGAAAGCGGCGCAAACTGAACGTGACGAAGCTCGTGCATTTGGCGCAATTCCGATTCTTGTCGCCCGTCACGCTGAATTACAGGCATGCGCGGACGCGGCCCTGACGCAAATCCGTCAGCACGAAATCGCCGCCGACATGGATGCCGGTCGGCCGGAAGCAACGATGCTCTGGCAGGACGGCCCCGTCTGGTGCCGATCGCGGATCGACTGGTTGCCGCACGACCCACGCGCGCCGCTGTATGACCTGAAGACCACCAGTCAGTCCGCGCACCCCGACGCGTGGTCGCGGAAGCTGTTCGCCTCGGGCTACGACCTGCAGGCGGCACTCTACATGCGAGGCTCGGAAGTCGTGCGCGGCGTTCGCCCGGCCGGTTTTCGCTTCATCGTGCTGGAAACCGTCTACCCGTTTGCGCTGTCCATCGTGCAGATGGCCCCGGATGCCGAGGCGCTGGCACATGCGCGCCTGCAACGCGCTCTGCACCTCTGGAGCGACTGCCTGACGCGTGGCGAATGGCCCGGCTATCCGGACCGCGTTTGCCACGTCAACGCGCCGACGTGGGCGCACATGGAATTTGAAGAACAGGAAATGCGTCAATGACATTCAGTTTTCGCCCCGCCGTCCGCGACCGGGTCAGCCTGTTGATCGGTCTGGCCGGGGCTTCCGGTTCCGGAAAAACGTTCTCCGCGCTGCGACTGGCGAAGGGCCTCGCGGGCGGCGGCAAGATCGCCATGATCGACACCGAAGCGCGGCGCGGCCTGCACTACGCGGATCTGTTCGACTTCCTGCATGCAGACATGCGGCCGCCCTTCCGTCCGGCTAATTTTCTCGAAGCAATTCGGGCTGCTGAACAGGCGGGCGCGTCGGTCGTCATCATCGATAGCTTCTCACATGAATACGACGGCGAAGGCGGGATTCTCGACTGGGCAAGCGAGCTTGCCGAGATGGGCGTGAAATCGCCCGGAAATTGGAAAGACCCGAAACTCGCGCACAAGAAGTTGATGAACGGTCTGCTGCAAATGCGCGCGCATCTGATTTTCTGCCTGCGCGCAGATGAGAAGATCGAGGTCGTGCGCGAAGGCGGCAGGACGCAGGTCCGTCCGCTCGGCTGGATGCCAATCTGCGAGAAGCGATTCATGTATGAGATGACAGCGTCGTTCACCCTCACCCCGGATCGCCCCGGAATGCCGAACTACGCCCTGGCGAAAAGAATTCAGGACCAGCATCTCAGCATGTTCCCGGAGGACCGCCCAATCGGTGAAGATGCGGGTTCTGCGTTGCGCGCATGGGCGGCGGGTGGTGTGGCCGCTGCATCGCAGCCATCGCACGAGCCGTCACCGATGCTCGCACTACGCAAAAAACTCACCGCTGTGGCGTGCATCGGGGACGCCGAGAAGGTACGCGACCAGTGGCTGCGCGCCGTCGAAAAAGCGCGTGAAGCAGGCCGTCCGATTGCCGCCGACATGAACGCCGTGGCGATGGGCGAGATCGATGCGGCGCTTGAGAGCTTTGGCGGCCCGGCAGAACCGGGTGCAGTGGAAATCGATGATGAGGTGGCGGCATGACCCCCGAAATTAAAACAAGCCTGCTCAAGAAATCCTTCACAATCGACGGCCATCGCACATCGGTGGCGCTGGAACCGGAATTCTGGTCGGCGTTGTCGGCGATGGCCGGTGGACGTGGAATCACACTAGCGAAATTAGTGGCACTGACAGACGCAAGCCGAAGCGGTCCGCTTGCGTCGTCACTCCGCGTAGCCGCACTGAAATGGGCGGGGGTAAATCATGACTGACATCGGACACAACAGCGGCGACGAGCCGCGCTTCGACGGCACCGAACATCGCGAAATCGGAGGCTCATCCGCCGACCGGCTGCGCAGCATTGTGGAGCGTATCGAACGTCTGGAAGACGAACGCAAGGCGCTGTCCGGCGATATCTCGGACATCTACGCCGAAGCAAAGTCAGCCGGGTTCGATGTGAAAGTGCTGCGGCAGCTCATTAAAATCCGCAAGCAGGAACCGAACGACGTGGAAGAACAGGAATCCCTGCTCGACGTCTACCGCCATGCGTTGGGGATGTGAAGATGAATCACGTTGAATTGGCGGCGTTCGACAACGAACGAGAAGGTGTTGTGTATCTGGCGCGATGGCCCAGCACAAGCGAGCAGAAAGCTATCCAGATGGTCAGGCTGGTAGATGATGCGGTCACTCCAGATATGGAGCCGGGGCGTGATGACCGCATCGCGTTTCTCTTGGATATCAGGGACGATAAAAACGGGGATTTGATT
>JAVBJV010000047.1:0-36360 GCA_031546815.1 Acetobacteraceae bacterium | reverse complement strand
GTCGGTTCTGGCTGTGCTCGCCGTGGCGTTCGCGGTGCTGCTGTGGCGCGGATTGCGCCGGTGCCGCATCCCCGGCAACGCGGCGGCGGACCGTCGGCTGGAACGCGACAGCGGGCTGACCCATCGCCCCTTGCAGATGCTGACCGACCGGCCTGTCGTCGGGGATCCCGGTTTCTGGCAGGCGCATCTGGAGCGGTTGCAGAAATGCGCGCGGCAGCTGCGTTTGCGCTGGCCGCGCGCCGGTCTGGTGGCGGCCGATCCATTTGCCGTACGTGCGGCGCTGCTGGTGTCGCTGGTGGCGGCGTTCGTGATTGTCGGGCGCGATACACCGCGTGTTCTGCAGCGGGCGTTCTTCCCATCACTGACGTTACAGACGGAAGCGCCGGTGCTCGAAGCATGGATCGCGCCGCCCACCTATACCGGCCTGGCCCCGATGCTGCTGGATGCCGCCGGTGGAAATATCTCGGTCCCGGCGGGATCGCGTTTGTCGGTCAGCCTGACGGGGGTCGCGGAAGCCCCGACCCTGCATGTGGGGACGCAGCCGGTCGAGATGCGGATGCTCGATGCACACAGTTTCTCCGCTGAACAGACGCTGGCTGCCAGCGTCACGCTGAGTGTGCAGTCGGGCCGACGCAACAGCACGGTCTGGCGCGTGACGGTGCAGGAAGATGCCGCACCACGCGCAATGTTTCCCGCCGTGCCCGACCAGGCAACGCGGAGCCTCAAGCTCAACCTTCCATGGCGGGCTGCGGATGACTGGGGTGTTGTCGGCCTGTCGGTAGAAATGCATTTGCAGGAAAAGCAGGACGACGATCCCCTGTTCATCGATGTGCCGCTGCCATCGGGCAACACGCGCGACATTCACGGCGCGATGCAGGTCGATCTGAGCGCGCACCCATGGGCCGGTTTACCCGTTGTTGCCCGCCTGCATGCGCGTGATGCCGCCGGACACGAAGGCGTCTCCGATGAAGTCGCGTTCGATCTGCCCGAGCGCACGTTCGAACATCCCGTTGCGCGTGTGCTGATCGATATACGGCGCACCTTGTCTGTGCGCCCCAACCGGCGAACGGCCACGCGTCTGCTTGCCGAAGTGAATCTGGCACCAGCGGCCTATGCCGATGATGCCGTGGTTTATCTGGGCGTGCAGGTCGCGCAGTCCCGGCTGCGCTACGAGCACGAGGACGAGACGATCGCCGATGTGCAGGTGCTGTTGTGGGAACTGGCCCTGCGGATCGAGGACGGGGTTTCGTCTCGCACGGCACAGGCGCTCGAGGATGCGCGCGCGCAGATGCGCGATGCTCTGCAGGCCATGCAACAGCCCGACGAAGCACCCTCGGCCTCGGCGCGGGAAGCACAGCAGGCGTTGCAGGAATTGCGGTCGAGCATCGCGCGCCATCTGGAAGCCCTGCAGCAGGAAGCCGCTACCCCGCCCGATGCGGCAGCCCAGCGCGAGATGAATCGCCGCATGGAGGCAATGCGCGACGCCCTGCAGGAGCGACGCCCCGAAGATGCCGAACGGCAGATGACCGAGCTTGAGGCGTTGCTGGATCAGTTATTGCAGCAGCAGCGCGGCTCGCCCGAACAACAACGCAATGCCGAGCGTCGTCAACGTGGCGAACAGCAGATGAGCGTGATGGACGATCTGGTGCAACGCGAAGCGAAGCTGATGAACAACAGTTTTACGCGCGGTCGCCCTGACATGCCCGATTTTTGGATGCCGGGCGTTGCATCGCCCCCCCCCGTGCCCGACCGGACTGTCGATCTGCGTCAGCAACACGCGTTGCGGCGTGCTCTGGGTGAAGTGATGCGGCAATACAGCGACCTGATGGGGGAGATCCCGCAGAACCTGTCCGATGCAGAGCGCGCCATGGTGAAAGCGGCCGAGGCACTGGCCGCGCGGCAGGACGAGACGGCCCAGGCAGCGCAGCGCCGTGCGGTGGAAGCGCTGTTGCAGGGTAGTCGCGAAATGTCGCGCCAGATGGCAACCCAGTTGGGTGGCGAAGGTGCGCAGCAGCGCGGCAATCAGCAGGCCGATCGCAATGGCGGGCGTTCATCGCGCGATCAGGGGGGCACACGCGACCCGCTGGGGCGTGAAACCGGGGCGGATACCAGCCCGGACGATGCCGAGAGCGGCGTGACATTACCGGACATGGCAGAGCACCAGCGTGTGCGCAGCATCCAGGAAGAACTGCGCCGCCGCGGCGCCGACCGCACACGCCCACCGCAGGAGCTGGATTACATCGACCGGCTACTGAAGCGGTTTTAGCTGTGTTGAGATTCAGTTCAGGCTGGTCTGCAAACGGTACTTCTTTGCGCGCCGGTTCTCGACAAGCACCATTTTCAGTTCAGCCTGAATTGAATCTCGACACAGCTTCGCTATCGGTCCTTGAATGGCACCACCGTCGACAGCGCGCGGATTTATCGGGTTACTGACCCAGCCATGCATACAGCCGCGCACTGGCGGGCCAGGCACTGATGATGTCGTCGCGGAACATCACGAAGGCCGCGATGGCGCATACCAGCAGCAGAATGCTGACGATCCAGGCGATGGTGACACCGCGTCCGCTTTTGGGAGGCGGGGGCGCGATCCGTTCCGGAGACACCTGCGCGAGAGGCGGCGTAACAGTGGCCGTGCTGGCAGCGGTCGCCGCCATTGTTGCGGCGAATGTCGTCGCTTCCGCCGCTGTATGTCTTTCCGGTTCGGGCTGAACGACGACGTCCTCGATCACCTCGTCGGGGATCGGTTCGGGCACGGGTTCAGGTTCCGGAGCGGTATGCCTTTCCGGCTCAGGCGCGGGCTCAGGTTCAGGCTCTGGTTCCGCTTCGGCCAGCGTGGGCTGTTCGGGCAGATCTTCGGGTTCGGCGATGTTCTCTGTAGGGCGAGGATCCTCGGCCGGGGCTTCGATAACCGGATCGTCCTGCACCACAGGCGCATCTTCGATAACGGGTTCAAACTCGGCCACAGGTTCTTCGGGCGGCAGCGGTTCAACAGCAGGCGGAGCGGTCGTTTCCTGCACCGGTGCGGCCGCGACAAACCACACGCCCTTGCATGCCGCACAGCACACATCCGTGCCCGAGGCAGGGATCGCCTGATCTGGAATTTCGTACTGGGCGGAGCAGGCGGGACAAACGATACGCATGGTCTGATATTTCCCCGAAAATCATCTGTAACGGAAGCTCTTAATAACAAAAGCTTTTAAATTTCTTTCCGCTGTGATCTGACGGGTGACCCGGTCACGGCGGATATGCCAGCATACCAAACCTGCCGGCCCACAGACACGAGTTGCAGCACACATATGGTGCGATTTGATACAGTTTCACTGCGATACGGCTCCGGCCCCGAGGTTTTGCACGACCTGAATTTCAGCATCCCTGCCGGAGGGTTCCGCTGGCTGCTCGGTCCTTCGGGAGCGGGGAAGTCGTCGTTGCTGCGGCTGATGTATCTGGCGCTGCGGCCCACCAAGGGGCACCTGTCGCTGCTGGGCACGGATGTGGCGCAGGCCCCCCGGCGTGATCTGCCCGCCCTGCGGCAGCGGATCGGGGTGGTGTTCCAGGATTTCCGGCTGCTGCCGCATCTGTCGGTGTTCGACAACGTGGCGCTGCCGCTGCGCCTGAACAAACGCGCGGAAGCACAGATCGCCGCCGACACGACCGAAATGCTGCGCTGGGTGGGGCTGGCGGGCAAGCTCGACGCGTATCCGGCCCATCTGTCGGGTGGGGAACAGCAGCGCGTAGCGATTGCGCGCGCGGTGATCGGGCGGCCCGCGTTGCTGCTGGCCGACGAACCCACCGGCAATCTGGACGAATTGCAGGCTGAACGGCTGATGATACTGCTGAAGGAACTGAACCGGCTGGGCACGACGGTGGTTGTGGCGACGCATAACGATGCTCTGGTTGCGCGCCATCCTGCGCCGCAGCTTTCCATTGTCTCGGGACGGGTACACGAACATGGCACGCGTGCGGCGGCCTGATCCGCTGGGCCTGAAGCGGGCCTTGTCCGACCGGTTGCTGCCACTGATGGTGGCGGCGGTGGTGTTTCTGGCGGCTCTGGCGCTGACCGGGGCGCTGGCGGCATCGCAGCTGGCGGAACGCTGGCGCGGCGGCGCGGCGGCGATGCTGACCGTGCAGGTGCCGCAGCCAGCCGTGAAACTGGCCAGCGGACGCACCCGGATCGACAGTGTGCTGGACATTCTGCATGCCCGCCGCGAAATCACCGATGTGAAGCTGATGGACGACGGAAGGCTGGGCGATCTGCTGCGTCCCTGGCTGGGGGCGAATGTGCATTCGCTGGCATTGCCACTGCCCGCCGTGGTCGAACTGATGGTGGCGCCGGGCCAGACCGATGCGCTGGACGATCTGGATGAACAACTGGCCGGTGTGGCGCCGGGCACGGCGGTTGAACGCTATGGCACGCTGGTGCGTCGGCTGACGCTGTTGGCGCGCAGCGTGCAGGTCACGGCGGCCGCGGCGCTGGCGGTGGTGATGCTGGTGGCGGTCTGCGTGATTGCCGTGGCCACCCGTTCCGGCCTGGCGGTGCGGCGCGAGGCTATTCAGGTTGTGCACGGGCTGGGGGCGACGGATGGTTACATCGCCAGCCGCTTTGCTGCCCGGGCGACGATGCTGGCGGTGCAGGGGGGCGTGCTGGGCACACTGCTGGCGCTGCCGGTGCTGGTGGGGTTCGCCTGGCTGGTGCAGCCCTTCAGCACCGATCCGAAGCCCGATCCCGTCTGGGCGATATTGCTGTTGCTGCCGTTCATCACGGCGATCATCGGCTGGTGCACGGCGCAGATGACCGTGCGTCGCTGGTTGCGGCATCTGCCATGATGTTCCACCGCCCGACAGTTCTGGAGCGGACCGTGCGGAGCGTGACGCGCGGGCTGCTGCTGGCGGTCTGTTTATGGGCGGCCGGGTTTGCGTGGTTTCTGTATGAAGTGCATCGCGCGTCCGAATTGCCCGAACGGGTGGACGGCATCGTCGTGCTGACCGGCGGGGCCGACCGGATTGAAACCGCCTTTCATTTGCTGGAACGTGAACGCGCGCCGCGACTGCTGATCACCGGTGTGTCGCGCGCGGCGACGCTGGCGGATCTGACGCGGCTGTCGAACCTCAACCCGGCGATGTGGGCGTATCGGGTCACGGTCGGGCATGAAGCGGTGACCACGCACGGCAACGCGGCCGAGGCCGCCGCCTGGGCTGGCGAAATACAGGCCAAGACGCTGATTGTGGTGACCTCGAACTATCATATGCCGCGTGCACTGCTGGAAATGGGGCGCGCGATGCCGCAGATCACCCTGTATCCCGCCAAGGTGATCCCGCCGGTGCTGCGCGATGGAATTGCCAACATACCAGCCATGTCATTGCTGGCAGGGGAATACACGAAGTATCTGGGGGCAGCGCTGGGGCTTTCGCGGCTGCAACGCACGCTTGCTGTACAGGACCCTTCCACACGATGATTTTCTTGCGATCCATTCTGTTTAACCTCGGCTTTTTCGGGGTGACGACGGTGCTGTGCCTGGTGGGCTGGCCGTTTCTGTTCGCCTCGCCCATGCGGGTGATCTGGTTCGCGCGGCTGTGGATCCGTTCGGTCCTGTGGATGCTGCGGGTGATCTGCCGGATCGATGTGCAGGTAACCGGACACGAGAACATCCCCACCGGCCCAGGACTGGTGGCGGCCAAGCATCAGTCGGCGTTCGACACGCTGATCTGGGTGCTGCTGCTCCCCCGTCCAGCCATGGTGCTGAAAAAGGAACTGCTGCGGGTCCCCATCTATGGCGGTCTGCTGAAGCGCGCCGGGATGATCGCGGTGGACCGCAGCGCCGGGGCTGATGCCCTGCGGCAACTGATGCGTGATGCCGATGCCGCCATGGCGGATGGTCGGCAGATCCTGATCTTCCCCGAGGGCACCCGCAGTGCGCCCGGAGAGCGTGGTGTCTATCAGCCCGGTATTGCCGCCCTGGCGACGCGGTGTGGCGTGCCGGTGGTCCCGGCCGCGACCAATTCCGGCCTGTTCTGGGGGCGGCGGTCTTTCCGCAAGCAACCCGGGACCATTCGGGTGGCGGTATTACCCCCGCTTCCGGTCGGGCTGAAGCGTGCCGAGTTGATGCAACAGCTAGAAAATGTCATCGAAACTGAGACAGAAAAGCTGCTTGACAGGCCTGTGGAAAACTCTGTGGGAAGTTGCTGACTTTCATTAGAGTTTAACATAAAGTTGATTTTGCAATCGATTGAAATCGCTAACAAAAATTACCAATATACCGGTCTGAAACGGATTTTTCCGGCGTATGGATAACAGTGGATGAAACTAGATTTTCGGGGGTAAAAGCTGCGCCAGCGCCTCGAAATTCCGGTCAGGAATGCCGAGTCGCGCTAGGTGCGCCAACGTATTCAGAAAATAGTCCCGGTTGGTTCCCGTCAGCCCCTGACTTGCGCTCAATACGCGGGCAATCCGATCGGCGGGAAGCTTCCCCGCATACCGCGAACTGGACCGCTTGGCGGTATAGGTGATGGCGGGCACCCGTGTTCCACAGTCGAGCGCCACCGGAAGGGTGCGGCGGTCGTAGACCTGTTCGGTCTGATCCGGCAGTTCGCGCGCGTCGAGGTAGGAAAGCGCGGCCTCGGCGGCGCTGGGGGCGACGCGGAAGGCAATGCCCTTGCACACGCCGCCCCGATCCAGCCCCAGCACCAGGCCCGGCTGTTCCACGGTGCCGCGATAATGGGTGGACCACAGACAGAAGCGCCGATGCCAGCCCGACAGCTGCGCCACACGGGTTTCCATGAAGTCGAAACCGGGGTTCCAGATCAGGGACCCGTATCCGAACACCCACATGCACCCGTCCGGGTCCCGCGGCACGGAATGGGCTGGGGGGAGTGGAATCGTGGATGCAGACATCGAAAGGTAGCCTCTCTGCAAATGCGCAAGGTGGTTCTATAAGCGGGACAATGAATATCCCGCATCTCTTTCGCAACCCGCGTTTCTGGCGTTGGGGAATTGCATTTCTGCCGGTGCTGCTGATCGTCGCACATACTGCTTACTGGTATGTTGCCATCCACGCGATCGAGCGCGATTTCGCCACCAGTGTAGCGTCGTACCGCGCACAGGGGGGGGTCGTCGAACACGGCACACCCCAACGCGCCGGCTGGCCGCTGCGGGCGATGCTGAATGTGCCCGACGTGCATCTGGTTGGTGGGCAGCGGTTGCTGCCCGGCGGGATCGACTGGCGCGCGCAGCAGGTTCAGCTCGGCGTGGCGCTGACGCAGCCGCGCACGGTGCGGGCCGAACTGTTTGGGCGTCAGAATCTGCGTGTGCAGGACTACGAAATTCCGTTCACGGCCGACCGCATGGTGCTGCGCATCTTCGTGGAACCCGGCGTGCCGCCGCGCAGTGGTGCGTTGCGCATGTCGATGCTGCGTGCCGGTATTGCCGGCAGCGCGCTGATCGTGGAGAGCGGCGGGATCAACTGGGACCTGCGCCCGGCCGCCACGGAATCCGAAACCGCGTTGAGCGGTGTGATCGAACTGGCCAATATCCGCCTGCCCGCTGGTGGGGCACTGGTGCTTGGCGAACGGATAGATCACCTCGAGGTGGAGGCCGCGCTGATCGGCCCCTTGCCGGGTGGGCACGGTAGTTTTGCGCATCGTGCAACGTCCTGGCGCGACGATGGGGGGACATTGCGCGTGCAGCGCCTGCATATGCAGTGGGGGGCAGCACAAATTGCCGCCAGTGCTACGCTGGCGCTGGACGACGGATTGCAGCCGATGGGCGCGGCCAATGTGCATGTTGCCGGGGTTGCCGACGTGCTGGGGGCAATGGCTGCCAATAATGTAGTACCCGAACAAGTGGCGATGGTCGCCAGCCACTCGCTGGATTTTTTCCGGCAAACGCCCTCGGCCGAAGATGGTCGCCCGATTACCGAGGTACCGTTGACCCTGCAGAACCGGGTACTGTCGATGGGGCGGCTGGCGCTGTTGCAGGTGCCATTCTTCGACTGGCAGGGCGAAGATTGAAGCAGGTATGACGGATTGGGCGTGGACAGCTGCGCCTGATTGCGGTTACCATTCCTGCATGAACCGCGCCCTGAAGATCACGCGAATTACGGTCCCGGCTGCTCTCTGAGCGCCGGGTTGTTTGCCGTACGCGTTTTATCTTCTGCCGGAGTATTCTTCCGTGACCGTTGTATCCAATTCAGTAGCCTGCACTTACGCAGCCTCTGCCCTTCTTGCCGTCAGTTTCTCGTTCGAGGGTGATGCCAGCCCCGGCCTTGCCGTGCGTGTGCTGGAACCCCTGGCCAAGCGCGGGCTGATCCCCGACAGCATGGTGGCCGAACGGCTGGGCGATGCGATGCGTTTCACGCTGGTCTGCCGCAGCATCCCGGCCGAGATGGTGCATCTGGTCGCTGGTAATCTGGGGCAGGTGGTGGGCGCACGCCGTGTAGACGTGGTGCGCATGGCCGAACCGCTGCGGCGCGTGGCGGCCTGAGCCTGTCCACGCGCCGGTAGATAACGGCTTCAGTTCAGCGTCAGACGTTCCGGAGTAATCAGCCGGATACGCGGGATACCCAGGGGATTGATGGGGTCGATCACAAGACTGACGCCGACGTCGAGCACTTCCCCCTTGCCGAGGAACGCTGCAACGCGTGACGGTAGGTCGATCGTATCCTCGGCCTTCCCCTGTCCGATCAGCATGATCGTGGCCATCTGCCCGCTGCGCGCCATTGTCTGACGGTCCATCACATTGCGCTCGGCCAGCAGGTCGATCAAGCCGCGATCTTCCAGACGCAGGTTGAAGGTAACGGTGCCAGGGTTTGTTGTGTCCGGCACGTTGAGGCCGGTATCTGTCAGCCGCAGATTGGCGAGACTGTAGTAAGACTGCCAGTTCACCATATTCTGCACCGGCAGGGTGATATCGCCAGCGAGTGCGTTGGTTCCGTGGCGCTGGTTTGCGACCAGTTCGGGGATGATGAATTGCGGCATTTTGGAGTTGGACCGCGCTACGTTCGGAATGTCAGTCACATCGATGACCGCATCCTTGATCCGCAGGGCCGAGACGTTGTCCTGAATGGTGAGCAGCCCGCTGTTGAAACGCATGATACCGAACAGGTTCGTTTCCTGCACTTCGATCCGTCCAATATCGAAGTGGGTTGCCGCGGCTTCCATCGAGCTGAAACGCCCCGTTGATGCATTCTCGATGGTGACGAGGTTGATCTGGTCGATGGATATCATGCCGATCTGCATGGGCTTGGGCGATGTGTTCGGATCGGTTGAGACTAACCCGCGGAGCTGCACATTGCGCAGATGCGGCCCCGAGAATTCGCTCTGCCACCCAGCGATGGCTGCTGTGGCATTGCTGCTGTTTTGAAAGTTGAAATTTTCGGCCTTGATCGTGGAGCCATCCATCAGGGCCATGACGTCCTGCGTTGTTCTTGGCTGTGTTTGCCACAAGCCCGCAAACCGTTCGACCGGCATGTTCTCCAGCGTGAAGGTTCCGATCGAGACCTGTTCATTCGGAGTGTTGGACGCTGCGAAATCCTGCATCTGAAAACGGCTGATCCGGCCATTTGCAAGACTGGTATCGGCACGGCGGATCGTCACCGGCCGCACCTGCGTTCCGTCGGTGAGCTGGATCTTGTCGGCACCCACGCTGATGCCGTTCAGCAGCGCGAGGGCCGTTGCGGCATCTGCCGGTGGGGTGGAAAGCAGCGCGTTCAGCCCAGCCTGTCCAAGCCCGTCGACGGTGACGGTTTCGGCCTTGTTGGTGTTGTTGCCCGAGATCACTGTCACGTTATGGCCCACAGCCTGGATCGACATACCGCTGCGCGTGATGTCTGTGCTGTCGGTGCTGAGCACCAGTGTGCCGTTGTAATGCCCGGTCACGTTGCGCAGCGTGATGCGTCCGTCCTGCTGGGTGCGCTCGGCCCAGTCGATGACGAAGCCGTTTGTGTTACGACCCTTGTAGGCATCCAGCTGTGTAATGATGGTGTTATCGACGTGCTGCCCGCCGGTGTAATACGCGACACCCCCGACAATGCCGACAGCCACCAGTGCAGCCGCCGACAGAAGAATAATTTTCTTGGAGAGAGCCATGAGGGGATCCTTGGAGTTCGTTTGAAATCAGTCGAAGGCGTCTGGTGATAGCTCGGTAATGCGGATTCGCTGAACCGAGAGTGCACCGCCGTTATCCTGCATACGCAGCGACAGGCTGAATTGCAGCGGTGTGCTGGCCGTCTGGATGAAGGCGCTGATCCGGTCGGGCAGGCCGATCAGATCGACTGTTCCGTCGCGGGTCAACAGGGCTTTCAGCCGTGGCCCGATGCGGTGTGCAAGATCCACCCGGCTCTGGCGGTTCATGCGACCGGTCACGTCGATCAGCCCGCGATCTGTCAATCGCATACTGTAATCGACCCGTCCGGCGCTTTCGGTATCGGGGCGGGTGACGCCGCTGGTGGAGAAATCCAGATTGGTCAGGATAACGGCCGCGTCCAGCACGCCCAGCTGCTGCGCGCGCGCCTGCAGCCGGTGGCGGGTGCCGGTGGCGCTGCGCTTGGTGCGCCAGTTCAGTTCCTGAATGGTCAGCGCGGGCAGGGTGGCGACGATGGCCGCGTTGTCCGCTGCCAGCGTCGTCAGGTCGAGGTTCAGGTGGTTGACCTGCACGTTCTCGGTATGGTCCGGCGTGCGCGTATACTCGAATGCCATAGCGCTGAGGATCTGCGGCAGCACGACATTCAGCGCCTGCACCCGGTGCACATCGAACCCGCTGTTGAGGACGGTTGCCGCGTTGAAGTCGATCTCGGGCTTCTGCACGTAATGGCCGAGCTGTTCGGTATTGATCTGATCGAGCGTGAACAATGCAATCTGTGCCGGTTGCCCCGACTGCGCCATGCGCCGCAGCGATGGAGACTGAAGGTCATCGGGGTTGTTCAGGCTGACGGTCAGTGTGTGCATCTGCAGGTTCCGCAGATACGGCCCGGACACCTGGGCGGAGAGCGTTGCCAGATTGGCGGTTGCCGGGCCGGTTGCCAGCCTGATCCTGTCCGCGCCGATCGATGCGCCGTGCAGCAGGTTGGTGGCATCCGCAACTGTCTGCGGCAGACCTGCCGACAACAGGCTCGTCAGTTCCACACCATCCAGAACGGCTTTCTCGACGGTCAGCGCGGAATTGTGCGTGGCGGTTTCAGCGGCCAGCCCGGCAACCCGCAAGTCGTGCAGCTTTCCATCATCGACCGTAAATCCCAGCCAGCGGGCGGTGGTCTGCGACCAGGCCGCATATTCCGGCGCGGCGAGTTCCAGCTGTTCGATCTGCACGCCAACCCCGTCGAGCGACGCGGCTATTTCTGCCAGCGATGCAGCGTCGCTGGTTGCGGCGCGCAGGAATCTGTGGCGCAGGCCGGTGATATTCAGGTTATGGGTGCGGGCGATCGACCCGTTGCGCAGCAGCGTGATGTTGCGTGCCCGCAGCGTCAGCGACAGTCCGTCGCGGTGCAGCGCCACGCTTTCGGCGATCAGCACTTCGACACCGTTCTGGCGCAACGTTACGCCGCGCAGATTGATGTCGCCATCAACCGATGTCCGCTCCGCCCAGTCGAGGACGTAACCGCGCGTATTCGCCCCGCGCAGATCTCCCAGTGCACGGCTGATCTTTTCCAGCGCGGCCTGTTCGGTGAATTGCCGGCCGAAATACCAGATGCCGGTCCCACCGGTCAGCAGCGCGAAAGACAGAAGCAGATATGTAAAAGAACGCTTTTTTGTAATGCTCATCAAACCGGGAATTTCAATGCACGATCATGCCTGCTTCAGCTCGATCAGGCTGCGGCGGATACCCCGGCTGCGCATGATCCGGTCTTCGATGTAAGTGGGGTCGCCCCAGCGGATGGCGCGGGCCATGGCCTGAGCGTCCTCGGTAAAGCGGGCCAGCATTTCCAGCAGAGCCTCGCGGTTGTTCAGGAACACGTCGCGCCACATGGTGGGGTCGGACGCGGCGATGCGCGTGAAGTCGCGGAAACCGGCAGCGGCGAATTTCAGCACCTGCTGGCGACTCTCGTCTTCCAGATCGTCTGCCGTGCCGCAGATGGTAAACGCAATCAGATGCGGCAGGTGCGAGACAATGGCGCAGACCTTGTCGTGATGGGCCGGTTCCATCGTTTCCACCATCGATCCGCAGCGCCGCCAGAATTCGGCGACTTTCTCCACGGCGGCGGCATCGGTGCCGGGGGGCGGTGTCATCAGGCACCAGCGACCTTCGAACAGTTCGGCAAAACCGGCGTCAGGGCCGGAATGCTCGGTTCCCGCCATCGGGTGCGCGGGGACGAAGTGAACGCCGTCCGGCACATGCGGGCCGACGTCACGGATCACGCTCTGCTTGGTGCTGCCGACATCGGTGATGATGGCGTCTTTCTGCAGATGTGGCGCAATGGCGGCGGCGATATCGGCATAGGTGCCGACGGGGGCGCACAGCATCACGCAATCCGCACCCTGCACCGCGCGGATCAGGTCGGGTTCCACCACGTCGGCAATGCCGAGTTCACGCACGCGTGCCAGAGTGCTTTCGGACTTTGCATGTGCGACCACGGTTGCCGCCAGATCTCCGCGCACCTTGGCGATGCGTGCAACGGACGATCCGATCAACCCGAATCCGATCAGGGCGAGGCGCTGGAAAACCGGTTCAGCCATTTTTTGTCTGCATGAAAACGCCAAGCGCTTCGGCCAGCAATTCGCATTCCTCGCCGGTCCCGATTGAGATACGCAGCATCTGCGGCAACCCATACCCCCGCATCGCCCGCACGATCAGTCCGCGGCTGCGCAGAAATGCATCGGCTTCGGTGGCCCCTTCGGGGGAGCCGAAATCGGCCAGGAAGAAGTTGCCGTGGCTGGGCACGCAGCGAATGCCGATCTTCTCGAGCGCGGCAATCATCCAGGCGCGCCACTGGCTGTTATGCGTGCGGTTCTTCTCGAGCCAGCCTGCTTCCCCCAGCGCCGCAACTGCACCGGCCTGCGCGATGGAGTTGATGTTGAACACACCGCGGATGCGGTTCATCACATCGATGATCGGCGCGGGCGCATAGGCCCAGCCCACGCGCAACCCGCCGAGACCGTAGATCTTGCTGAAGGTGCGCAGCATCACGGTGTTGGGTGTGGCATCGACCAGTTTTGCACCCGCGTCGTAACCGAGTTCGGTCACGTATTCGGCGTAAGCGGCATCCAGCACCAGCAGCACGTTTTCCGGCAGCCCGGCGCGCAGGCGTTCGACTTCGCTCTGCGGCAGCAGCGTGCCGGTCGGGTTGTTCGGGTTGGCGATGAACAGCAGTCGTGTGGCGGGCGATACACGCGCCAGAAGTGCATCCACATCGGTGGTCAGGTTGCGTTCGGGGGCCTTTACCACGTGGCTGCCCGCGTATTTGCCGCTGATGTCGTACATGGTGAAGCCGTGCGCCGACATCAGCACCTCGGTTCCCGCCCCGCCATAGGCCAGACACAGATGCGAGATCAGTTCATCCGACCCCGTGCCACACACGATGCGCGCCGGGTCCAGCCCGTGCGCCTTGCCGATGGCGGCGCGCAATGCGCCCGATCCACCATCGGGGTAACGGTGCCCTTCGGTGGCGGCGCGCGCCATGGCGTCGATGGCTGAGGGCGGCGGACCAAACGGCCCCTCGTTCGACGACAGCTTGATGATCCGGTTTACGCCCGGGATCTTCGATTCCCCCGCGACATAGGGTTCGATATCCAGAATCGTGGGGCGAGGGGTTGGGAACATGTCTGTGTTATCCGCAGAAAGGGGTGGCATAGGCACCCAGAATGATTGGCGCAGCCTTGCAGACGGCGGCCAGTCTGGCCAGCCGGTCGTCGTCTTCCCTCACGAAGCCGGGGATGTCGGCCAGAATGCGCACACCACCTTCATACCGGCTCAGGATGCTGGGGCCGGACGGCAGGCCGACCTCGGTCAGGGTCGAGATAATGCGGGTGGTGTCGGTTGCCTCGGTCAGGATCAGCGTGCGGTCGTTGCCGCTGGGGTCCGGGGGGACGGCGCTGATCAGCAGGGCCTGCACGCCGGGGGCGCTTTCGGTGCGCGGCTCGGCCCAGAACGGCAGCTTGCCCACCACATGCGGGCGCACGGCCGCGCCATAGGGCAGGGCAGTCCACCAGTATCCCTCGGGGTGGGCTTCGCCGGTGGGCATTGGCACCACGCCGATGGCGGCTTTTCCGGTCAGCACGTCGCTGATGGTCTGGGTGGCGGTCGGGGCGATGCGCAACGGGGTCAGCGCGCCGAAATGCTCGCGCGCGGCCTGCACATACTGGGTGGTGGTATCGGCCACCGCCACTGTGAAGCCACCCTGTTGCAGCGACGATCCGGCCAGCAATTCGCGCCAGATCCGCACCAAGGCCTGCCGTGGCATGGCCCCGTGGTGACGGGCCAGCAGACGGCGCAGGATCTGCGCCTCGCGCCCCGGCCGCAGCGGAGAACGCGCCTTGCCGCCCGTTCTTGCCACATCCGCAACAATATCGGCCCGCTGCATCAGCAGGTCGTGCAACTGGTCGTCCAGAGTATCGATCTGGGCGCGCAGGGCGGTCAGGGCGGTTGTCTGGTTCTTGTCCATCAGACATCAAGCGATAGCGGAACCCCGCCGGGCTGCCAACCCGTGGAAAGAGACCGGTATGCGGATGGAAATTGCTGGGCTAGGAATATGGCACGATGAACACAGCCGAGCTTGCTCCCTTGCCCGAAGTGGACCACCAGCACGCGGTTTTTGCCGACGGGCTGGTGCTGGATTGCGGGGTGCGTCTGGCGCCGTTGCAGGTGGCTTACCGCACCTATGGCACGCCGAACGCCGATGCCAGCAACGCCATCCTGATCTGCCACGCGCTGACCGGCGACCAGTATGTGGCCGAAAACAACCCGGTGACCGGCAAGCCCGGCTGGTGGGAGGCCATCGTCGGCCCCGGTAAACCCGTGGATACCGACCGGTTTTTCGTTATCTGTTCCAACGTGCTGGGCGGCTGCATGGGCACGACCGGGCCGCGCAGCCCAAACCCGCAGACCGAACGGATCTGGGGCGGCGATTTCCCGCCGGTGACTATTCGCGACATGGTGCGCGCGCAGAAAAAACTGATCGAGCATCTGGGCGTCAACCGTCTGTTCGCCGTGGTGGGCGGGTCGATGGGCGGGATGCAGGTGCTGGAATGGGCGGCGACTTACCCCGAACATCTGTTCGCGGCGGTGCCGGTGGCGACGTCGTATTATCACTCGGCGCAGAACATCGCGTTTCAGGAAGTCGGGCGGCAGGCAATCTTCGCCGACCCGGACTGGATGGGCGGCGATTACCATGCGCACGAAAAAATCCCGGCGCGTGGCCTCGCCGTTGCGCGGATGTGCGCGCACATCACCTACCTCAGCGAAGAAGCACTGACCCGCAAATTCGGCCGCCGTCTGCGCAGCGGTCCGGACCTGTCGTTCTTCGGCGACATGTTCGAGGTGGAGAGCTATCTGCAGCATCAGGGCAGCACCTTTGTGCGTCGCTTCGATGCGCATTCCTATCTGACCATCACCCGCGCGATGGATTTCTTCGACCTGGGGGCCGAGCACGGCACGCTGACCGATGCATTCCGCGGCACACGAATCCGCTTCCTGCTGATGTCGTTCAGTTCCGACTGGCTGTTCCCCACGCCACAGGTGCGTGCCATTGCGCGCGCGCTGAATTCCACCGCGGCCAACGTGTCGTTCATCGAAGTGATGTCCGACAAGGGGCACGATGCCTTCCTGCTGGACGAGCCGGATTTTCACCGTGCGCTGACGGGCTTTCTCAACGGCTGCGCTGAACAGGTAGGGCTTTAGGCCATGATGCGTTTCTGTCGAACCGCTTCATGGCCTGCCGCTTGTTGTCTGGTCGCATTTTCTGGCGTTCAGATGTGGCCATCTGAACGGAAAAGGCTCTGCTAATGGACATCCGCTACGTTGCGAAAAACATGCGCGTCGATCTGCGGTTGATCGCCGATATGGTGACGCCGGGCGCACGCGTGCTCGACATTGGCTGTGGTGAAGGCGAATTGATCGAACACCTGTTCCGCACCAAGCAGTGCGACGCGCGCGGGATCGAGATCGACATGGAGCAGGCAACCCGCGCCGTGGCGCACGGTCTGCCGGTGATGCACGGCGATGCGGATACCGATCTGACGCATTACCCCGACCACGCGTTCGACTTCGTCATCCTGTCGCGCACGCTGCAAGCAGTGGAACGCCCGCGTGAAGTGTTGCGCCAGATGTTGCGCATCGGTGGGCGGGCGGTGGTGTCGTTCCCGAATTTCGGCCACTGGCAGGTGCGCATGTCGCTGCTGACGCAAGGGCGGATGCCGATGACCTCCGCCTGGAGCCGCCCGTGGTTCGAAACCCCCAACATCCACCCCTGCACGATCCGCGACTTCTTCGATCTGTGCGCGCTGGATGGATACGTGGTGGAAGACTGGCTGGCCGCGGACGAGAACGGGCGTCGCGCGCCGTGGCGTAAATATCCGCGTCTGGCCAATCTGTTCGGCGAACAGGCGGTGTTCCGTCTGCGGCGGGTCTGACCGCGTGCAGCGACTGATCCCGGGTGTGGCGCTGTGCGGCGCGATTACGCTGGCGGCGATGGGGCTGGCCTTCATCGAGGAACATATCTTCGGCCGCGCATGGCTGGAACCGCTGGTGCTGGCGATATTGCTGGGCACGCTGGTGCGCACATTCTGGACTCCCGGAGAACGCTGGTCACCGGGCATTTCGTTCAGTGCGAAGATGCTGCTGGAAATCGCCGTGATGCTGCTGGGCCTGTCGCTGAGCGCCGCCACTGTGCTGGCCGTGGGGCCGGTGCTGCTGGTGGGGATTATGGTGCTGGTGACGCTGGCGGTGATTGCGGGGTACGGCATAGCGCGCGCGTTGGGCCTGTCGCAGCGCATGGGTATTCTGATTGCGTGCGGTAATGCGATCTGCGGTAACTCGGCAATCGCGGCGGTGGCCCCGGTGATCGGTGCGCATGGGAAGGATGTGGCGTCGTCCATCGCGTTTACGGCGGTGCTGGGTGTGCTGGTGGTGTTGGGCCTGCCGTTGCTGGTGCCGGTGCTGAGTCTCAGCGATCTGCAATACGGCATGCTGGCGGGGATGACGGTCTATGCTGTGCCGCAGGTGCTGGCGGCCACCGCGCCGGTCGGCAGTGTGGCGGTGCAGATCGGCACACTGGTAAAACTGGTGCGCGTGCTGATGCTGGGGCCGGTGGTGCTGGTGTTGTCGCTGCTCGCGCCGCGTTTGAGTGCAAGCGGCGATCAACCGAAGCCCGCCCGTCCACCGCTGCATCGTCTGGTGCCGTGGTTCATCGTGGGGTTTCTGCTGATGGCGGCGCTGCGTTCGCTGGATCTGGTGCCGCAGGCGGTGCTGGCACCCGTCGCGTGGGTGACGACGGCGCTGACGGTGATATCAATGGCGGCGCTGGGGCTTGGCGTTGACGTGCGCACGGTGGCGCGGGCCGGTGCGCGGGTGACGGCGACGGTCAGTTTGTCGCTGCTGGTGCTGGGGGTGATCGGCTACGCGATTATTCGCGGCGTGTAGGGCGGATGCCTTGCACCCGCCCTTTCTGCGTTACGCTTTGCCGGGAACCGCTTCGCGCGCATCCTTGATCGCCGCTTTGGCCGCTTGCAGCATCAGGCCGCTGTCGTTGGCAATTGTCACCAGCTTGAAGCCCATGTTGATCATCTTTGCGGCATACAGCGCACTGCCGTTATGGATGCCCGCATACTGGCCGCGCTTGGCCGTCGCCTTCAGGACCTTTTCGTACAGCTTCAGCATTTCCGGCTCGTCGCGGTCCAGCTTCGGCACCAGTCCGTAGGACAGGCCCAGATCCGACGGGCCGATATACACTGCATCCACGCCGGGTACGTCCAGAATGGCGTCCAGATTCTCGACCGCCTGTTGCGTTTCGATCATCGGGATGACCAGCACGTTCTTGTTGGCGTCCTTGAAGTAATTGCCGCCCTCGCCATAGATCCCGGCGCGGATCGGGCCGAAGCTGCGCGTGCCCTTGGGCGGATAACGACAGGCGGCGACCAGTGCTTCGGCTTCTTCCTTCGTGTTCACCATCGGACAGATCACGCCCTGCGCTCCTGCGTCGAGCACCTTGCCGATGATTCCCGGCTCGTTCCACGGTACGCGCACCATCGGCGTATTGCCGTGCGGCTGGATGCCCTGGAAACACGCCAGCATCGACTGATAATCCTGCACGCCGTGCTGCATATCGACTGTTACGCTGTCCCAGCCGGCCTGGGCCATCACCTCGGCGGAGAAACCGCTCGGGATGGCAAGCCAGCCGTTGATCGCCGCCTTGCCCGCTTTCCAGCGTTTCTTCAGCTTGTTCGACACGTTTGTTTCCCCCAGAGTGATACCCAAGGGTGAAACGCTAAAATCACCGTCCGGGCGCGTCAATGCACCAAAGGGATGAACGTCATGATGAAGACCGGCGTCACATCGGAGACCGGCGTATTGCACGCGGTGCTGCTGGCCGCGCCCGATCATTACCGGTGGCTGCCGATCAACAGCATCGTCCGCCGCGCGCTGGCCGAGGGCCGCCAGCCCGATCCCGCCCAATTGCAGCACCAGCACCGCGCCTTCACCACGGCATTGCACGCGGCCGGCGTCACCACGCACTTCATGCCGCCCGCGCCGCATCTGCCGTGCATGGTGTTCACGCGCGATTCATCCGCCGTCACGCCGTGGGGGCCGTTCCTCGCCCAGATGGAGCGCCCGCAGCGGCGCGGCGAATATGCCTCCGTGCTGGAATTCCACACCGGGCACAGCACGCCGTTCTGGCGCATGTCGTCCGCCGGCACCATCGAGGGTGGCGATATTCACCTGATCCGTCCGGGTCTTGCGGTGATTGGCATCTCCGCCGGCCGCACCAGCGATGCCGGGGCGGCGCAGCTTGCCGCATGGCTGCGCACCGAAGGGTGGGAAGTCCGGCTCGAGATGTTCGACGAACATTTCCTGCACCTCGACGTGCTGTTCAGCATGGTGGCGCCCGGTCTGGCGCTGGCCTGCACCGAGGCGCTGGATGGCGGGTTCATCGACTGGCTGGCCGGGCACGGCATACGCTGTCTGGACGTTTCGTATGCGGAAACCATGGCGCTGGGCTGTAATGTCTTGTCACTGGGGCGCGATCGTGTGATTTCCACTGCGGCCAATACGCGCGTCAACACGATGCTGCGCGCCGAAGGGCTGACGGTGCTGGACCCCGACCTGTCCCTGTTCACCCGGGGCGGCGGCGGGCCGCGCTGCCTGACCTGCCCGTTGTTGCGAGAACCCTGAATGAGCACTCCAGCCGAGACCGTAATCGCCGCCGCCCGCGACTTTCTGGGCGACCGCATCACCACCAACGCCGCGCTGCGCGACCAGCACAGCCACGGCGAGGACGCCCACCCCCCCGTGCTGCCCGACGCCGTGGCGTTTGTGGAAACCACGGAAGAAGTCGCGAAGCTGCTGATGCTGTGCAACACGCACGGCGTGCCGGTGGTGGCGTTCGCGGCGGGAACCAGTCTGGAAGGACACGTCACGCCGGTGCGTGGCGGCATCAGTCTGGACCTGACGCGCATGGACAAGGTGCTGCAGGTAAGTCAGGACGATCTGGACTGCCGCGTGCAGGCGGGCGTCACGCGCATCGAACTGAACGAACATCTGCGCGACCAGGGCCTGTTCTTCCCGGTCGACCCCGGCGCCAACGCGACGATCGGCGGCATGTGCGCAACCCGTGCATCCGGCACCGCCGCGGTGCGTTACGGCACGATGCGCGAGACTGTCACCGGGTTGACCGTGGTGATGGCCGATTGCCGCATCATCAAGACGGGCGGGCGCACGCGCAAATCCTCGACCGGGTACGACCTCACGCGGCTGTTCATCGGCAGCGAGGGGACGCTCGGCATCATTACCGAAATCCAGTTGCGTCTGTCGGGTATTCCCGAAGCGGTGACGGCGGCGATCTGTCAGTTCGACACTGTGGCCGCCGCGATTGAAACATCCACCGCAGTGATTCAGGCGGGTATTCCGGTGGCGCGCGTCGAATTCCTCGACGCCGTGCAGATGCAGGCGAGCATTGCATTCTCGAAGCTGGAAAACCTGAAGAACGCACCGACGCTGTTCTTCGAATTCCACGGCGGCCCGGATGCGGTGGCCGAACAGGCGCAGCTGGCCGAGGACATCGCCAATGGCTGCGGCGGGCACGGCTTCATGTGGACGTCGGACCCGGCCGAGCGCAACAAGCTGTGGAAGGCGCGCCACGATGCGTATCATGCGGGGCGTGCGATGCGCCCCGGTTATGGCACGTTTACCACCGACGCCATCGTGCCGATCTCGCGCCTGACCGAACTCATCACCGGGGTCGAGCAGGACATCGCGGAATCGGGCCTGTTCGTGACGATGGTCGGGCATGTGGGTGACGGCAATTTCCACACGCTGATCATGGTTCCGCCGGAAGAAGGCGGGATCGAACGTGCGTGGAACCTCGACAAGAAAATCGTCGCGCGTGCGCTGGCGCTGGAAGGGTCGTGTTCGGGCGAACATGGCGTCGGCATTGGCAAGCGCGAATTCCTTGAACAGGAACACGGGGCGGAAACGCTGGCGGTGATGCGCTCGATCAAGGCGACGTTCGATCCGAAGGGACTTCTGAATCCCGGCAAGATGTTCCGTAACTGATGCGGGGCCTGGCCGTTGCACTGGTGGTGCTGACCTGCGGGCACGCGCTGTCGAACGCGATGCGCACGCTGCCCGCCATTGCGACGGATCTGCTGGCGCACGATCTGGGCGTCAGTGACGAGAGTATCGCCAGCATCACCGGGCTGTTCCATTTTGCCTTCGCGCTGGGGCAGATCCCGGTGGGCGTGGCGCTGGACCGGTTCGGTGTGCGGCCGGTGGCGATGGTCCTGATAACTATTGCCTCGATCGGTGCGCTGATGGCGGCGATGGCGACCGGCCCGTGGAGCATGGCCGCCGCGCAGATCGTGATGGGGTTTGGTTTTTCCGGCATGCTGATCGCGCCGATGACGTTCGCGTCCTCCAGCATGGCCGCCGCACAGTTCGGACTATGGAGCGGGTTGATCCTGGGGTTGGGCAATACGGGTATGCTGATCTCGGCCAGTCCGCTGGCGTGGCTGGTGGAAGTGGCAGGCTGGCGGGCCGGGTTCTATGCGGGCGCGGCGTTTGGCGTGCTGGTGCTGGTGCTGGAATTCCTGTTCGTGCACAGCGTGCGACCGACGCCGCATCCGGACCGGACTCTGCTGGGTGATGCGCGCGGCGTGGTGCATCTGCTGTGTTCGCGCACGCTGCGCGCGCCGGTTGTGCTGGCGTTTGTGTCGCTGGCGGGGATTATCGGGGTGCGCGGCCTGTGGGGCGGGCCGTGGCTGATGGACATCAAGCATCTGTCGCGGATCGAGGCGGGGAACATCCTGCTGCTGCTGACCTTCGCGCTGATCGCAGGACCGGCACTGACCGGCATTGCGGATCGGCGCTTCGGCAACCGGCGTGCGTTGGTGGTGGGCGGGCATGTGCTGGCCGGTGTGCTGCTGTTCGTGCTGCTGGCCTGCGCGGAGCTGCCCGTTTACGTCGATGCGGGGCTGCTGCTGGTCTATGGGTTCGGCGTGGCGACCCAGCCGCTGCTGTTCGCGATTGCGCGCACGGAAACCAAACCGGAAGAGACGGGCCGCGCGCTGGCCGCCGTCAATCTGTCGTTCTTTGCGGGCACGGCGCTGCTGCTGCCGGTGTCGGGCGTGGTGGCGGGCTTTGCGGGTGTCGCGGGGGCAATTGCCGCGCTGGCAATCGCGCTGCTGGCAGGCGCCGTGTGCTTCTGGCGTCTGACCGTGCCGCGTTCTACTCCCTGACGATCCGGTAGACGGACAGAAGATCGTGACGTGGCGGTGTTGGCACGCCGCTGAGGATCCGGAAGTCAGCCGGGTTTCTGGTGCGGCGTACCACGACCTGCGGGCCGGTGAAATTTGCGTCCTCGGTCCCTGACACCGTGGGGGCAAAGCGTGCGGAACGTTCGGTGGGCGGTGCGCGATGGAAGCGCAGGGTCAGTGTGTCGTTCTCGGCAGCTTCCACACGTGCCAGCCATTCGGTGGATCCGGCCGTGCTTCCACGGATGTCTTCCGGACGGGTGTAGGAGATCACCAGAATCGTGCCCGGCTTGGGGGCGGAAAGCACACGCGAAATGGTCGCGTCGCTGGTCTGGTAAATCAGGCCGGAGGTCTGGCTTTTATAGCCCTCGTACAGGCCCCACCCAAGCCAGAGGACACCTGCCAGCATCACCACACCGAGTGCCTTGCCGAGCCAGGTGAACCGGAATTTTCTACCCTTGGCGAAATCGGCCTGATGCGTGAGCGAGAACAGTTTCAGCGGCCCTGTCCACATTTGTGGCGGAACCTCGCGATTGCAGGCGGAGCAGTGCAGTTTTGCGTCGTTGCACGGAAGAGAGACCACCACGACCGCGCTGACGTTGACCGTCGGGCGAATGAACTGCATCTCCAGCCCGCCTTTGGTCGCGCATAGCGGGCATGCGATATCGGGGAGAGGCCTGGTGCCGGTACTAGTGGATCCAGGCGTGGTGGTAACGATGGCCATGGTGGCTTTGAGCTATTCCTTGACGATGCGCGTGATGAACATGTTCGGCTCATTCGGTGCGGTTGTTATCCCACTGACAATCCGGAACATTGTGTTGCTGACACGTTGCAATGTAACCTGCGGTCCGGTGAAATTCGCGTCCTCGGTCCCCGAGACATTGCGGGCGATGCCTGTCAGCGGCTCTGCCGCAGTATGATGGAAGCGCACGGTCACCGTATTTCCCTCGGCTCTCTCAACCTGCACTAGCCGATGTGTCGAGGTTGCGCTCCGCGGTCCTACATCTTCCGGGCGCGTATAGGACACCAGCCAGATCATACCTGGTTTCGGCGCTGTGATGGCGCGGGTAATGGTCTCGCGGCTGGTCTGATAGTCCCGGCCTGAGGTCTGACTCTGCTGCATGTCGTAACGGACCCAGATGGCCGCCACAACCATAAACGCAATAAAGGCCAGCAAAATCTTGGTAGGCCGGATCGCCAGCCAGCGGCCGAAATTGCGGCGGTAGGTTTCGAAAAACAGCTTCAGCGGCCCCGTCCACTGCGCGTGCGGGATCTCCTGCTTGCAACGCTCACATTCCAGGGTGGCGGCGTGGCACGGGGAGCGGACCAGAAACACCATGCTGTGATTGGCTTCATGGCGCAGGAAGTCCATCTTCAGCCCGCCTTTGGCCTGACAGGCCGGACAGGCGATATCGGCCGGGCGCATTGTACCAGCGACGATATCCTTATGCGTGGTGACAAGAATGATCATGACGATATCTGCCTGTGCGTTTTGCCATCTCTCATCATGAAATATAGTTCATGTCAATCGGGTGAGGACAGAATTCCTCGCTGAAA
Source organism: Acetobacteraceae bacterium (assembly GCA_031546815.1). GTDB lineage: Bacteria > Pseudomonadota > Alphaproteobacteria > Acetobacterales > Acetobacteraceae > JAVBJV01. The sequence continues at coordinate 12,915 of JAVBJV010000047.1, read as the reverse complement.
CAGTGCTTTGATATCTGCCTCGGCGTATCCCAGCAGGCGGGCGATCGCCGCGCCGTGTTCGCCAGTCTTCGGCAGCGGGCGATGCAGCTTCAGCCGTTCATTGTCGAACGCCATCGGCAGCGCCGGAATGCGCAGTCGCTTCCCGTCGGCCAACGCGTAGTCCAGCATGCCGCCCGGTGCGTTCAGATGCGGATCGTCGAACAGATCGGCCGGGCGCGCGATCGGAGCAAAGGGCAGGCCGAGCCGGTCGCACGCGGCGCTTAGTTCCGCCTTGGTAAAGCGCTTCATCGTGGCGGCGATCACCGGGATGGTGCGCTCGCGCCCCTGCGTGCGTTGCGCCTGGGTGGCGAGTGTCGGGTCGGACTGCAATTCTGCAAGCTGATATTCGGTGCAGAAGCTCTGCCACTGCGTGTCGGTCACCACGCCGATGAAAATCTGCTCGTCATCCGCCGTGTCGAAAATGTCGTAGATCGGCCAGGTCGGCTGGCGGGTGGACATCGGCGGCGGTTCCTTGCCGGTCATGGTGATCTGCGCCATGTGCTGCGCCATCAGCAGGGCCGTGTTCTCGAACAGCGCCGATTGCACGTGCTGGCCACGCCCGGTGTTCTCGCGTTCGCGCACCGCAGCCAGAATGGCGATCGCGCCGAACATGCCGCCCATGATGTCGTTCACCGACGAACCTGCGCGCAGTGGTTTGCCTTCAAGCCCGGTCATATACGCAAGCCCGCCCATCATCTGCACCACTTCGTCGAGCGCGGTGCGATGGTCGTACGGGCCGGGCAGAAACCCCTTGCACGAACAATAGATCAGTCGCGGATTTTCGGCCGACAGCGCCGCGTATCCAAGACCGAGTTTCTCCATCGCGCCGGGGCGGAAATTCTCGATCACTACATCGGCCTGCGCGATCAGCTTCTTCACCAGCGCCAGACCTTCGGGGTTTTTCATGTCGACCGACAGGCTCTGCTTGTTGCGGTTGAACACGCTGAAGAACCCGGTGCCGGTGCCGACCAGCCGGCGCGTGTTGTCGCCATCGGGTGCCGGTTCAACCTTCACCACGTCGGCGCCCATATCGGCAAGCAGCATGCCGCAGGCCGGGCCCATCACCATATGCGTGAATTCCACCACGCGCAGGCCGGAGAGCGGAGTTGCACTCATGCGCGGCCTCCGCTGTAGGTCTTGGGGATACCGGCTTTCGCCACCTGCCCATGCAGCGGTTCGTCAGGCAGTCCGGCATGCAGCACGGCACGCGCCTCGATCAATTTTGCAAGGTCGATCCCGGTATCGAGCCCCATGCTTTCCAGCATGAACACCAGATCCTCGGTGACGATATTGCCCGAGGCACCCGGCGCAAACGGGCAGCCGCCAAGCCCACCCATCGCGGCATCGAACGAACGTATTCCCTCGTCCAGCCCCGCCAGTGCGTTGGCGATCCCCAGGCCCATCGTGTCGTGCAGATGCAGTCCATCCAGCCCGTCGCCGATGGCGCTGCGCACGGCACGTACGGTCGAACGGATCTGCGCCGGATGCGCGTAACCCACCGTGTCGGCCAGCCCCACCGCATGCACGCCTGCCTCCATCAGCGCCGCAGCAACCGCTGTGACATCGCGTTCCGGCACATGCCCGCCGATCGAGCAGCCGAACGCGGTGGAGCACGCGGCTTCCACCTCGACCTCGGGGGCATGCGTGCGCATCCAGGAGACAATCTTCCCGACCTCGGCCACCTGTTCCAGCGGCGTACGGTTCAGGTTGGCGCGACTGTGCGCCTCGCTGACCGAGACCGGAATGCTGATGCGTTGCGTCCCCGCTGCGACCGCATCCATCGCGCCGCGCAGATTGGGCACCAGCGCAACCGCCGTCACCTGCGGTAATGTCGCGCGCATATAGCGCACGATATCACCTGTATCCGCCATCGCCGGGATCAATCTGGGCGAGACGAATGATCCGACCTCGATTTCGCGTATTCCGGCTGCCGCGATAGACGCAACCCAGAGTTTCTTGTCGTGAGTCTGCATCGTGGATCTAGCCATTTGCAGACCGTCGCGCGGCCCGACCTCGCAGATGCGGATGGTTTCTCGCATAATAATCCCCAGGGCTTTCTTGGTTTTTAACGTTTTTGGTGAGTGACAATTACGTGCAAACACTACTGCCGGTATGATAGACCTGCCACTTGAGACCTATCAAATACAGACGCCAGTTGTTTCGTCATAATGCCCACGTCAACTGATTGACTGGAGGTACTACTCGATGGTCGACGCAACCGCACAGCCCGCATCGGACCGACGTCTGATCTGGCTGATTGTCTCAATCGCGTTATTCGTAATCGTACTACTCCTTCCTCGTCCTGAATCGCTGACCGGTTCCGGTCAGGCCGCGCTGGCCTTGCTGGTGTTGGCTGTATCGCTGTGGATCACGGAGTGCGTATCGGCCGCGGCCAGTGCGTTCGTCCTGATGGCGGCGGCCATCATATCGATGGTTGGCACGAGCATGCCTGTTGCACCCGGTGCCACAGTCGCGCCCGCCGCGATGAGTTCCGGCGCGGTGCTGAGGCTGATGCTCGCCGGCTTTTCCGAATCGGCCGCCTGGCTGGTGGCCGGCGCGCTGTTTTTGGCTGCGGCGATGAAAAGCGTCGGGCTGGATCGGCGTATCGCGCTGGTGATCATGAACAAGGTGAGCCTGTCGCCCGCTGGTCTGATCGGCGGGGCGATCGTTATCGGTGGCGTTCTGGCCATGTTCATCCCATCGGCTACCGCGCGCGTCGGGGCAGTTATTCCCATTATGCTGGGGATTATCGCCGCGCTGCGTCTGCCGGTGAACAGTTCGCTGGGGGCCGCGCTGATCATCGTGACCGCGCAGGCCTGTAACGTGTTCAACATCACCTTCAAGACCGGTGCGGCCCAGAACCTGATCGGGCTGAGCTTCATCAAACGCGCCTTCGGTCAGGACATCACCTGGGGCGGCTGGCTGGCGATCACCGCGCCGTTCGCGGTCATCATGGTGATTGCGCTGTTCATCCTGGTGATGGTGATCCTGCGTCCGGAAGTCCCGACCGGCGAAGGTGCACGTGCGGCGCTACGCTCCGACCTCGATGCACTGGGGCCGGTGAAAGCACCGGAATGGCGGCTGATTGTGATCGCCCTGCTGCTGCTGGGTTTCTGGTCGACCGAAGGCGTGTTGCACAAGATCGACTCGGCCAGTGTGATGCTGATCGGTGTGGCAGTTCTGCTGGCACCCGCGATCGGGGTGATGAACTGGAAAACCGCCGAACCGTTGATCCCGTGGGGCACCATCGTGATGTTCGGGATCGGGATCTCGCTGGGTCTTACCCTGACCAGCACTGGCGCTGCCAAATGGCTGGCAGATGCAACACTGGGGCAGATGGGGCTTGATCACCTGCCGGTGGTGGTGGTGATTGCGGCGCTGTCGGCGTTCAACATCATCCTGCATCTTGGGTTTGCGTCGGCCACCGGTCTGGCGGCCTCGCTGATCCCGATCATGATCGCCTTTGTGCAGACCTTGCCGGCAAGCCCGCAAACCATGCTGGGGATTGTACTGATCCAGCAGTTTGTCATCTCGTTCGGGCTGATCCTGCCGGTGAATGCACCGCAGAACATGCTGGCCTATGGCACAGGCGCGTTCACAGCGCAGCAGTTTGCAAAACTGGGCATCCCATTCACCCTGTTCGGGTACGGCGTGATCCTGTTGCTGTCGGCGACTGTGTGGAAATGGATGGGCGTTCTATAAGTTCTTGCACGTCAGGAATATCTGGTCGCAACATATGGCGTCCCATTCGGGGCGCCATATTGCGTTTCGGTGGTGCAGCGTCGCCCGAAAGATTTCTGGTTGGTTAGTTACACGACAGGGTTCACTTGAGAATCATTATCTGTATGCTTCTCATCTACGTCTGATCCCTGCTCGGGCAGCTCTTTATAAAAAGGTTTACGAATGTCGGTCCATTTTTCCAAGGTTGCGGCGCTTGTCATGCTTACTGCCACAGCGGCCTCCGCCCAGCAGGCAGCTCCCCCGGCGCCCGCTGTGGGCGTGATGCAGGCGACGCGCCACGACGTGACGCAGGCCGACACATTCGTAGCCCGTATCGCGGCGATGGACCGCGTTGATCTTCAGGCCCGCGTCACCGCCTTCATGCAGGAACGCCTGTTCCAGGAAGGGACCGAGGTAAAGGCCGGCGATCTGCTGTTCCGGCTGGAGCGCGAACCGTTTGAAGCATCGGTTGCCCAGGCGCAGGGTGCGCTGGCCTCGGCCTCGGCAACACTGGTGAATGCCCGTATCCAGCTGGCCCGTGCGCGCGAACTGGTGCGTTCGTCGGCCGGCACGCAGGCGCGTGTCGACGATGCCACGGCCAACGAAGCCAGCGACAGTGCCTCTGTCATGCAGGCGCAAGCCGCTTTGACGCAGGCGCAGATCAACCTTGGTTACACCGAAATCCGTGCGCCGGTTTCGGGCAAGATCGGCCGCGCATCGGTGACGGCGGGCAACGTCGTCAGCCCCACGTCGGGTGTGCTGGCTACCATTGTCAGCCAGGACCCGATGTTTGTGGAATTCCCGGTCTCGACCCGCGCGGGCGAAGAATTGCGCCAACGCTATTCAGGTCAGGGCGGGCTGGCCGCCATTACGGTGCAGGTAAGGCTTGCCAACGGCACGATCCTGCCACAGGCCGGGACGCTGGATTTCGTCAACAATCAGGTCGATCGCAGCACCGACACCATCATGCTGCGCGCCACCATCCCCAACCCACCGCAGGCGGGTGCTGCGCCGAACAGCCCCGGTGCACGCTCGCTGATCGAAGGCCAGGTGGTGACCGCCATTCTGGCTGGCAAGGCACCGGTGCAGGCCATCACCATTCCGCAGTCGGCCCTGCTGTCGGATCAGCTTGGCGCTTATGTGTTCATCGTCGATGACAAGTCGCACGCGCAGATCCGCCGGATCCACGTGGCAGGCAGAGACGCGATGATGCTGGTGGTGCGGGACTGCCAGAACGATGCCGACACACAGTGCCTGAAAGGCGGGGAGAGCGTGATCGTCGAAGGTATCCAGCGCGTTCGTCCGGGGCAGCCGGTGCAGGCCGGACCGGCGACGCCCTCGGTTCAGCAGCCAGCGCGGAACTGAACCATGCTGTCAGCAATTTTCGTCGACCGTCCCCGCTTCGCGATCGTCATCGCGATTGTTATTACTCTAGCCGGGTTTCTGGCCCTGACGCGTATTCCCATTGCGCAGTTCCCCGACATCGTGCCGCCGCAGGTCTCGGTCACCACCATGTATCCCGGCGCCTCGGCCGAGGTGGTGGAAGCCATCGTTGGCCAGCCGATCGAAAGTGCGGTGAACGGCGTCGACAACATGATCTACATGTCGTCGAACAGCGGCAATGACGGCAGCTATACGTTGCAGGTCTCGTTCGCGCTGGGGACAGACCCGGACATCAACGCGGTGAACGTGAACAACCGCGTGCAGACCGCGCTGGCTAAACTGCCGGACACCGTGCAGCGCCAGGGGGTGACGGTGCGCAAGCAGTCGTCGGCCATCCTGATGTTCCTGGCCATCACGTCCGACAAGCCGGAATACGACCGCACGTACTTGAGCAACTACGTCACCATCAACATCCTCGACACCATCGCCCGCACGCCCGGCATCGGGCAGGTGACGCTGTTCGGTGCGCAGGATTACTCGATGCGTATCTGGTTCGAGACGGACCGGATGCAGTCGCTCAACCTGTCGGCGTCGGATATCATCAACGCGATCAATCAGCAGAACGCGCAGGCGGCGGTGGGACGCATCGGGGGACGCCCGATTTCCGATGACCAGCAGTTCCAGATCAACCTGACCACACAGGGGCGCCTGACGACGCCTGAAGAATTCGGTGCCATCGTTATCCGCGCCAATCAGGACGGAACCCTGTTGCGGGTGCGAGATGTTGCACGGCTCGAGGTTGGGTCCGCCAACATGGATATGGAAGCGCGGCTGAACAACCAGGCGGCCTCGATGATTGGCACCTATCTGTCGCCAGGGGCAAATGCACTGCAGACCGTGCAGACGCTCGAGGCGACGATGAACCGGTTGGCCGAACGCTTCCCCGAGGGGCTGCACTGGAAGCCCGTGTACGACACCACGGAATTCGTGCGCGACACAGTGGCCGAGGTTAAGAAAACCCTGATCGAAGCCTTTGTGCTGGTCGTGCTGGTGGTGTTCCTGTTCCTGGGCTCGTTCCGCGCAACGCTGATCCCGACCATCGCGGTGCCGGTCAGCCTGATCGGCACGTTCGCGGTCATGCTGATGCTGGGCTTCTCGATCAACACGATCTCGCTGCTGGCCATGGTGCTGGCGATCGGCATCGTGGTGGACGACGCCATCGTGGTGGTGGAAAACGTCGAACGCGTGATGGAGGAAGAACCACATCTGACGCCGGCCGAGGCCACTAAAAAGGCCATGCAGGAAATCACCGCGCCGATCATCGCCATCACGCTGGTGCTGCTGTCGGTGTTCGTGCCGATCGGGTTCATCTCGGGTATTTCGGGCACGCTGTTCCAGCAGTTTGCGGTGACCATCAGCGTGGCTATGGTGATCTCGGCCGTGAACGCGTTGACGCTTTCGCCTGCGCTGTGTTCGCTGTTCTTGCGCCATAGTGGACCGCGCAAAGGCATCATCCGGATCATGATGAATGCCATTGACAAAACGCGCGATGGGTATTCATTCCTCGTCGAGCGGCTAATGCGGTACTCGATCCTCGGGTTGGTGCTGGTGATTGCAGCGGGTGTGGGGATTGTGGGGCTTGGGAAGATCACCCCGTCGGGCTTCCTGCCCGAAGAAGATCAGGGTGCGTTTTTCATTCAGGCCCAGCTGCCGCCAGGGGCATCGGTTGCGCGCACACAGGCGGTTGCCGATCGTGTGTTCGAGATCTTGCATCAACAATCCGATATCGAGGATATCGTCTCGGTGGTCGGGTATTCGATGCTGGATGGCGGTGCGCAGTCCAATGCTGCTTTCTTCGTGGCGCGACTGAAGCCGTTCGAGCACCGCACATCGCGCGTGCAGCAGCTGATCCCCGCGCTGGCAGCGCAGTTCCAGACCGTGCGCGAGGCGCAGATCTTCGGCTTCAACCTGCCGCCGATCATCGGGCTTGGCACGGGCGGCGGGTTTGAATACCGGCTGCAGAATCTGGAAGGCCGCAGCGTGAACGACATGGCGGCGGCGATGCAGGGGCTGGTGGTTGCCGCCAACCAGCATCCCGATCTTGCGCGTGTGTTCTCGACCTTCAGTGCCAACACGCCGCTGCTGAACCTGAACATCGACCGCGAACGCGCGCAGACATTGGGGATCTCTATCTCGGATGTGTTCACCGCGCTGCAGGCGACGTTGGGCGGATACTACGTGAACGACTTCAACCTGTTCGGCCGCACCTGGCAGGTCAACCTGCAGGCCGAGGCATCGGACCGCACCGACATCGACGGCATCTGGCGCATCCATGTGCGCAACAGCAAGGGCGACATGGTGCCCTTGCGGTCGTTCGCGGATCTGCAGGTGCAGACGGGGCCGCAGACGATCACGCGGTTCAACAACTATCGCTCGATCACGCTGCAGGGTTCGCCACGCGAGGGTGTGTCCTCCGGGCAGGCGCTGGCGGCGATGGAAACATTGTCGAGCACCACGCTGCCGCAGGGCTTCAGCTACGACTGGTCAGGCACATCGTATCAGGAAAAGCAGGCGTCCGGGCAGACCAGCGTTATTCTGGCGTTGGCGGTGCTGTTTGCGTATCTGTTCCTGGTGGCGCTGTACGAAAGCTGGACCATCCCGGTGCCGGTGCTGCTGTCGGTGGCGATCGGGGTTCTGGGGTCGTTTGTCGGGATCGTCATCGCCGGTATGTCGCTGGATCTGTATGCACAGATCGGGCTGGTGGTGCTGGTGGCGCTGGCCGCCAAGAACGGGATTCTGATCATCGAATTCGCCAAGGAACGGCGCGAGGCGGGCCTCAGCATTCGCGAAGCTGCGACACTGGGGGCCAAGATGCGGTTCCGTGCGGTGATGATGACATCGTTCGCGTTCATCCTCGGCCTGTGGCCGCTGGTGACGGCGAGCGGGGCATCGGAACTGTCGCGCCGCGCGGTGGGCACACCGGTGTTCGCAGGGATGATCGCTGCCAGTCTGATCGGGATTTTCGTCATCCCGCTGCTGTATGTGGTGTTCCAGACCTGGCGTGAGAAGTTGAAGAGCAAGCTTGGGATCGGCGCACCGGAAGCACCGCATCAACCCGCGGTAGATCATGCGCCGATAGCACCGGTGTGAGACTGTTTCGAGTGTTGCGATAAATCGGCAGGGGGAGCTTGGCAAAAGCTCCCCCTGCTTTCATTCTGGTCGGCGGTGCCATTCGGGGGAATAGTCGCATGAGCAAGTTCGGTCTCGCCCAGCCTGTACGTCGTGTTGAAGATCCACGCCTGCTGAAGGGCACCGGGCGCTATACCGACGACATCAGCCTGCCCGATCAGCTTTACGGTGTGTTCGTGCGCAGCCCGCATGCACATGCGAAGATTCTGGGCCTCGACATCTCTGCCGCCGTGGAAACTCCGGGCGTGCGCGCGGTCTATACCGGTGCCGACCTGCAGGCCGATGGTATTGGCGAACTTCCCTGCACCGTGTCGCTGAAGAACCGCGATGGATCGCAGCGCGCCGACACACCGCGCCTGCCGCTGGCGACCGATACGGTGCGCCATGTGGGCGACCCGGTGGCCTTCGTGGTGGCGGCAACGCTGCAAGCCGCGCGCGACGGCGCCGAAGCGGTGATAGTCGATTACGATACCCTGCCTTCGGTGACGGATCTGGCGACGGTGCGCGATGCAGGGCAGCCACAGGTCTGGGGCGATGCGCAGAACAACACCTGCTTCGACTGGGCGGTGGGCGACAAGGCGAAGAACGATGCGCTGTTCGCCTCGGCCGCGCATGTCACACAGCTGACGGTGGTGAACAACCGCATCGTGGTTGCCAGCATGGAAACGCGCGGTGTACTGGCGGCGTATGACGCGGCGTCGGAACGCTGGGCGGTGCATACCGGCACACAGGGTTCCTGGGTGATCAAGGAATTGCTGGCCGAACACGTATTCAAGGTTCCGGAAGACCGCTTCCACGTGCTGACCCCCGATGTCGGCGGCGGCTTCGGCATGAAGCTGTTCCTGTATGCCGAGGTCGCGATGGCCTGCTACGCCACGCGCAAGGCTGGCGCGCCGGTGAAGTGGATTGCCGAACGGGCCGAGGCATTCCTGTCAGACACACATGGGCGCGACAATCTGACTCTGGGCGAACTGGCGCTCGACAAGGATGGGCATTTTCTGGCGCTGCGCACACGCAACGTTGCGAATATGGGCGCGTATCTGTCAAACTTCGCGCCCTATATCCCGACCATGGCGGGCACCAAGGTTCTGGCCAGCGTCTATAATTTCCAGTCGATCTACGCGAATGTGCTGGGCGTGTTCACCAACACCACACCGGTCGATGCGTATCGCGGCGCGGGCCGCCCCGAGAGCAACTATCTGGTTGAACGCCTGATCGATGCCGCCGCGCGCGAGATGAAGATCGACCGTGTGGAGCTGCGTCGCCGCAATATGGTGACGCCGTCCGCCATGCCACACACATCGGCGATGGGCATCACGTATGACAGCGGCGATTTCCAGCACCTGCTGGATGCGGCGTTGCAGAAGTCGGACTGGGCGGGCTTTGCCGCACGTCGCGCGGAATCCGCCGCGCGCGGCAAGAAGCGCGGTATCGGTCTGTCGTACTATCTAGAAGCAACCGGCGGCGCGCCCAGCGAACGGGCCGAGATCCGCTTCGCCGATGACGGCTTCGTCGATGTGCTGGTCGGCACACAGTCGACCGGGCAGGGGCACGAGACCGCCTATGTGATGCTGACGGCGGACAAGCTCGGCATTCCCGGCGAGAAGATCCGCATCGTTCAGGGCGATTCCGATCGCATCCCCACCGGCGGTGGGACGGGCGGTGCGCGCAGCCTGTATTCGGAAGGCACGGCGATTTACGCGACCGCCGCCACCGTGATTGAGAAAGGCAAACGCGCCGCCAGCGAAGAACTGGAAGCTGCCGTCGCCGACATCGAATTCCATGCCGGGCGCTTCAGCATTGCGGGCACCGATCGTGGTATCGACATTCTGACTCTGGCCGCCAAACAGCGCGCACGTGTGCAGGCCGGGCAGGATGCCACCCTGCTGGATGCCGCCGAGGTGGCCGAGATTCCGCACCATACTTTCCCCAATGGCTGTCACATCGCGGAAGTTGAGATCGACCCCGAAACCGGGGTGACGCAGTTGCTGCGCTATATCGTCTGCGACGATGTGGGCAAGGCGATCAACCCGATGATTGTGCGTGGCCAGGTGCATGGCGGTGTCGCGCAGGGCTTTGGACAGGCGTTGCTGGAACACACCGCATACGACGCGGACTCGGGCCAGCTGCTGTCCGGCACATTCATGGACTATGCTCTGCCGCGCGCTGGAGATCTGCCGGATATCGAGGTGGAGCTGGTCGAAATCCCCTGCGACACCAACCCGCTGGGCGTGAAGGGCGCGGGCGAGGCCGGGGCGGTTGGCAGTCCGCCAGCACTGATCAATGCATTGATCGACGCGCTGTCGGATGCCGGTGTGATGCATATCGATATGCCTGCCACGCCCGAGGTAATCTGGCGGGCTTTACAGGCGGGATAAAGCCAATAGCTGAATTAAAATTAACAAATATTTAAAATTCGGATGGATTTTCCCGAATTGCGTGTTAATTTGGTGGGGTCTTGAACCGGAAAATGGGATCTAAAGCATATGCGGTTGTTTTTTGTTGGAATGATGACTTTGCTGCTGTCTGCATGCGCCCCCCAGCAGGGCCAGACCATCCTGGTGAGCGGTGATCCGTCTTTCGCGCTGGTGAACACTTCCGGTTACACAATCCGCGAAGTCTATGCGTCGTCGTCACGCGCGGGTGGCTGGGGCCGTGACCGGCTTGGTCAGTATGTGCTCAGCCCTGGTGAAAACATCTGGGTCTCGCTGCCCAGCGGCGGCGGGTGCATCACGGATGTTATGGTCGTTTATAACAATGGCCGGAGCCGGGAAATGCGCAACGTCGAGACGTGCAGCGTGCGCTCGATCAGCATGTAATCCGATAAAAGAAAACGGTATGCGGTGGCCCTGTGTCATCGCGTGCCGTTCTTACGAAGGACGCGACGGCACCAGCTTGCCGTCCTCCAACGCGATGATGCGATCCGCAATGTCGAGGATGCGCGGATCGTGCGTGACCAGAAGCACAGCCGTGCCGCGCTCCTTGGCCAGATTACGCAACAGATGCATCGCCTCGCCCCCTGTCTTGCTGTCGAGCGCGGCGGTGGGTTCGTCAGCCAGAATCAGGCCGGGCTGATGCACCAGTGCGCGCGCAATTGCCACGCGCTGACGCTGTCCACCCGAAAGTTTTGCCGGATAGGCGTGGGTTTTATCGGCCAGCCCCACGGCGCTCAGCATGTCGTCGGCGCGCGACAGGCGCTCGGCTTCGGTGGTGGTGGGGTCGTGTTCCAGCGCCATGGCGACGTTCTGGCGCGCGGTGAGAAACCCCAGCAGATTGTGCAGCTGAAAGATGAAGCCGATATGCTGGCGCGTGGAAACGCGCACGGCTTCGGTGGCGTTGGTCAGATCCTGTCCCAGCACGCTGCACGTGCCCTGCTGCACGGCGCGCAATGCCCCCACCAGAGTAAGCAATGTGGTCTTGCCGGAACCGGATGGCCCGGTCAGCAGAACCACCTCGCCGGGGGCGACCTGGATCGACACGCCCTGCAACACCGGTTTGGCAAGATCGCCTTCGCCGAAGTAATGCCAGATGTCCTGTGCATCGATGATGTTCTGCATGGTCAGAACATATCCGCCGGATTGGCATCGCGCAGCTTGCGCAGTGCCAGCATGCCCGAGAACACGCACATGCCGAAGATCAGCGAGAACACCAGCGCGGTTTTCTCGGGCGTCATGGTCAGCGGGATGAAGATCTGCGCCGAGGCCAGCTTGTAAAGCCCCAGCCCCAGTATCCATCCAGGAATATAGCCCAGCACTGCGAGGATCAGCGATTCCCCCATCACCACTTTCGACAGATAGGCATTGGAATATCCCATCGCCTTCAGCGTGGCGTATTCCGAGATATGGCGCGAGATATCGCTGAACAGAATCTGGTAGACGATCACGCAGCCGACGATCACGCCGATCACCACCCCCATGCCGAACACGAAGCCGATCGGTGCGGCCTGAACCCAGTAGCGTTTCTCGAACGCCACCATCTCCGCGTGCGTGAGGGCGATCACATCATTGGGTAACAGTGCGGTCAGCTGTGTGCGCACCTGTGCGGGGTCCGTGCCGGGTTTCAGGAACACCGCGCCGACATCGACCTGACTGAAACTGCGGCCGGGGAACAGGCGCAGGAAATTTACCTCGCTGGTCAACGCATGGCCTTCGGTGCCGAAGGTGGGGCCGAGGCGGAACAGACCCACAATATCGACCCGCCGCCCGCCCAGTTCGCCCTGCACCGGGCCGTTCTGCAACATGCGCGGCACCGGCCCGAAATCGGGCTTCGAGCGTTCGTCGAACAGGAACGTGTCGCGCTGTGTGGTGAGCGCCTGCTGTTCCGGACGAAGCCCCTCGAACCCGATCAGGCCGCTGAACGGGTCCACGCCCAGAATCAGCAATGTGCGTTTCAGATGCGTCTCCGGATTACGCCACTGCGCCGGGCCGACATACATCGCGGCCACACGCTCGACCCCCGGAACCGCAAGCGCCTGCATTAGCCGTGCGCGCGGGAACGATACGCTGCGCCACAGCGCTTCGGTGGTGCGGTTCAGCAGATATACCTCGGCGCGCAGGCCGGTTTGCAGTTTCACGGCACTGTCGA
>JAVBJV010000022.1:0-22755 GCA_031546815.1 Acetobacteraceae bacterium | reverse complement strand
GGACACTGAACACACAAACGGGGCCGAAAGGCCCCGTTTTCACTTGACGGCGCGCGCAGTTACGCGCATCCGCCGGTTCATGTCTGCACCTTTCCTCACCCCGCCCGAAAACTCCGCCGCCGACGCCATCGCCGCCATCGGCGACGATCTGTCGCTGTTCGACGACTGGATGGAGCGTTACCAGCAGATCATCGACTGGGGCCGTGCCCTGCCCGCCTTCCCGGCCGAGTGGCAGAACGACGCACATCGCGTGCCCGGCTGCCAGAGCCAGGTCTGGATGGAAGCCACCGAACGCGATGGCCGCATGTTCTTCGCCGGATCGTCCGACGCAGCGATCGTCTCGGGGCTGGTGGCGTTGCTGCTGCGGGTTTATTCGGGGCGCAGCCGGGCGGAAATTCTGGCCACCGACCCGGTATTCCTGAAGGATCTGGGGCTGACGGCGGCGCTGTCCACCAACCGGGGCAACGGCATCGCCGCCATGGCGCGCCGCATCCAGACTGTGGCGGGCAGTTAATTCCCGACGGGATATTGCGAACAATTCTTAACTTCAATATCGTGACGGGATGGATCTGTCCTCTGCCCCGCCGACCTTCCCGTTGCCGCCCCGCCCGCGCCCCCAGGACAAGCGGCGCATGCAGCTTGCCAACCTGCTGGACGAAAACGGCGAGCTGGAAATCGTCCATGGCGAAGACATCTATCGCCTGCGCCTGACGCGTAACGGCAAGCTGATCCTTACGAAGTAACCACCGTCGCCTTGCGTGTCGCCCGCCAGCGCCGCCAACCCTTGCGGCGCAGATCGCAGGCGGGGCAGTCGTCGCAGCCGGTGCCCCAGTCGTGCTTTGTGGTGATGTCGCCCCGATAACACGACACCGTCAGGTCGCGCACCAGTGCTACCAGCCCCACGCCGCCCAGTTCCTGCGTCAGCGCCCAGGTGTCGGCCTTGTCGAGCCACATCAGCGGTGTCTCCACCACCATGCGCCGCGCCATGCCCAGGTTCAGCGCCACCTGCAATGCCTTTAACGTATCATCGCGGCAGTCGGGATAGCCCGAGTAATCCGTCTCGCACATGCCGCCCACCAGATGCCGCAGCCCGCGCCGATACGCGACCATCGCGGCCGTGGTGAAGAACAGCAGATTGCGCCCAGGCACGAAGGTGGTGGGCAGGCCGTCGGCACCATAGGCGATCTCGGCTTCCTGCGTCAGCGCGGTGTCGCTGATCTCGGCGATCATCGGCAGGTTGATCATATGGTCGTCGCCCAGCTTCGCCGCCCAGTCGGGGAATTGTGCTTGCAGCGCCGCACGGATCTTCTGGCGCGCGTCGAGTTCAACCCGATGGCGCTGCCCGTAATCGAACCCGATGGTTTCCACCCGCGCAAACCGCGACAAGGCCCAGGCCAGGCACACGGTGGAGTCCTGCCCACCGGAAAACAGCACAAGCGCGGTATCGTTCTGCACGGAAGTATTCATCGGATCATCACTGCCCAGGATTCTATGACGCAGTTTCCCACGGAGGCATGTGCAACTGCAAATCCGGGTCGGATTGCACGGCTGCCAGAAATTCATCCCGCGGCAGACAGCGCCAGGTCGTCCCCGGCGCTGTGGCGAACAACCGGCCCAGTGATGCCGCATGGAAAAACGCCGGCACTTCGCGCCCGAAGCTGCCGAGAGGGATGGAATAAAACGCATCACTCCGCGTGTTCCACAGCACCGCCACATGTTTGCGCTTCACTCCATCACCGGACATGTCGAACAGCACCCAGTCCTCCGCGATGGGCAGGATTGCGGGATCGGTTCGATGCGGGATGCTCAGATCGTCCAGACGGCGTGCGCGGATCTCGCCCGTCTGCATGTCGAGCAGATGCAGCGCCGCCAGTTTGTAAAACGTGCTCAGCGGTTCCCCGTCCGCATCGCCGCGCTCCACCATGCAGCACAGTTCCTGCGCGCCGATCGCATAGGGTCGGTTGGCACAGAAAAATCCCAGCACGTGCTGCGGCAGATGCTCGACGACCCGCACATCGTCAGCAGTAACTTCCCACGCGCCGCCGCCACAGAAAACGTAAAGCCCGCCGTCGCCAGTATGCGCCAGATACCCGCCGGGCGGGCGTCGCATATCGGGCAGCACAAGCGTGGTGGCGTGCAGCAGATGTCCGTGTGCGTCGTAGCGCAGAACGAAGGTCTTCTGCGGCCGCCCCTTGATCTGGAAGCGCTTGCGGCCGAGCACGATCAACTGTTCGCCCCACCATGCGAATTCGGCGAACCAGCTTTCCTGATCGGTGTACTCGTCGATGAACTCCAGCTTCGTCCAGCGTTCCGCCCTGGTGTCGAGATCTGTGGAAACGCGGATATCGTTAAACGCCTGCGAACAGCCAAGCGCGGCATGATGCCCGCCTGCGCTGCTGCGGATCTCGGTCAGCGCGACGCGATCCTCTCCGCAATACTGGTCGTAACCGGCTGGCTTCTGGATGTCCGCATCGTCCCATTTGCGCAGATCGACCACACGTCCGAACGCGTATCACCCGACCAGTATGTCGCCAGTGCATCGCCGATCAACGTCAGCTCGCCCACATCGCGCACACTGTCCCACAGCCTAATCTTCGGCGCTGGCGAACGCGGAGTCTTCTGCCCCCATTCCAACCTCGCACGATGGCACAAACGCGCTGGCGCTTCCTCCACATCGCTGAACCGGTAAACGCCGGTCAGCGCCGGTCGTTGCGTGGCGGGCAGCAGGACGAAATTATGGCCGTCGCTGTCGGTATTCACATCGTACAAAGCGTATCCATGCGCCGACAATTCCTGCCCCAGCGCATCGAGCGCTTCTTCGAGCGGTTCACTATCCTGACTGGCAACAAACGCTGCCAACGCATCGCTTTTCAGAACCTCAGCCGTGTAGGCCTGCTGCAGCACGTACAGCGCTTCATCCAGAGGGGCCGCCCAGTCCATCAGGTCTGTCATGGGCAGATTGCCCAGTTCCGTATCGCTCATCCCAATCGCTCCGCTCATACGTGCATTTTGCGCAAGTAATACACACCAAACAGGCCCTAGCCACCCCCCGCTATCGCTCCGCTACGATGCGCGTCATGAGCCTCAAACGTCACGCCATTACCAGCGCCGCCTGGGCCTTGAGCGGATCGCTGCTCGAGCGTGCGCTGGGCTTCGTATTTTTCGCCATTGTGATCCGCCATGTCGGTGTGCAGCAGGTGGGGCTGGTGGCGATTGCCGCCACGCTGGTGGATCTGACCACCGCCATTTCCTCGACCGGTTTCGGCGAACGCGTGATGCGCGACCACAACCTGACACGGCGCGAGATATCGACCGTGTTCTGGGTGCACATGGGATTGTCGTCGTGCATGGCGCTGCTGCTGATCGGCGGTGCCTCGGGGATCGCCACGTTCTACGAACAGCCGGAACTGGCACTGGTGATCCCGGTGCTGTGCGTGGCCATCGTGCTGAATGCGTGGATTGTGGTGCCGAGTTCCCTGCTGGCGCGCGACTTCCGTTATCAGAACATCGCCGCGCTGTCGGTCGGATCCACAATTGCCAGCGGCATCGTGGCGCTGCCGTTGGCGCTGATGGGCGCGGGCGCATGGGCGCTGGTGGCGCAGCGTCTGGCGGGCAGTATCTTCTATGCGGCGACGGTGGGGTTCATGTCGCACTGGCGGCCGACGCTGGAATTCTGCCCGCGCACCGCACGCGACACCATCGCGTTCGGGCTGCCGCTGCTGGCCACCACAACCATTCAGGCGCTGGCCAATGCGATCCTGATTCTGGTGGGCGGGTATGTGCTGGGTCCGGTGGCGGCGGGTTTCCTGCGCGTTGCACAGCGCCTGGCCGATGTGTTGCAGCAGGTGGTGCTGTTCCCGATCTCGCGCGTGTATATGCCGATCTTCTCGCGCATCGGCACCGACGCGGAACGCCGCCACAGCGCCATCACCCGCATCGTCGACACGATGAGCATCGCCCTGATGTTCACCTTCGGCATGGCCGCCGCCGTGGCGGGACCGCTGGTACAGATCATCTTCGGCGGCGGGTGGGATGCGGCGGCACCGCTGTTCGTCATCCTGACGCTGGTCGCCCCCAGCCTGCCGCTGGGCGCATTGCTGTGGCCGGTAGCCGCCGTACTGGGGCAGACGCGTTACGTGCTGTATTTCGCCATGCTGAACGTTGCGCTGCAATGCGCACTGGCGGCTTGCAGCGTTCCGTATGGAATGGATGCGCTGACCGCATCAAACGCCGTGCGCGCATGGATCATGATCGTGCCGAACGCATTGTTCCTTGCGCATGTCACTGGCACATCGATGCGCCCGGTGCTGATGCTGCTGGTGGCCCCCACACTGGCCGCCTGTGCCGGGTGGGGTGCCGCGCAGTTTGTGCCAAACGTATCGCACCACACGTTTGTGCATCTGTGCAGCCGCGCATCCGTCTTCAGCGTGGTGTATCTTCTGGTGCTGTGCGTCATCGCGCGCCACCGCCTGACCAGACTTGTGCGCCAGGCGACCGAGATGATTCCGCGGCGCGCGAACAGCAACCTATAGCGTTTCCAGAATACCCTGCGCCGCTGCGCGCCCGGTTGCAAAACACGCCTGCAGCAGATAGCCGCCGGTCGGTGCTTCCCAGTCCAGCATCTCGCCCGCCACAAACACGCCGGGGGCGGATTTCAGCATAAAGCGCGCATCGACATCGTCCCAGGCAACCCCACCCGCCGATGAAATCGCCCGCGCAATCGGCCGCGTGGACAGCAGATGCACCTGCGTCGATTTGATGCGCTCGACAATTTCGGATTCATCCAGCGGCCCGGCTTCCCGCAGCATCGCAATGGCAATCGGCGTCAGGCCCGTGGTCTTGCGCAGGAAGTTCGACAGCGACTGTCCGCGTCGCGGTGCCTGCAGACGCTGCGTCAGTTCCGCCACCGTCAGATCGGGGCGCAGGTCGAGCGTGATCGTCGCGTATCCATCCGCCGCAATCGCATCGCGCAGACGGCCCGACAGCGCATAGATTGCACCACCCTCGATCCCATAACCCGTCACCAGCGCTTCGCCGCGCACGGAGACATCCTGATGGGTGATTGTAATGCGCTTTAACGGCTCGCCTTCGAAGCGCGAACGGAACACATCGGACCAGGCAACATCAAAACCGCAATTGCTCGGGCGTAGTTCCGCCACCTGCACGCCGCGCGCACGCAGTGGCTCAACCCAGCCACCATCGGACCCCAGACGCGGCCACGATGCACCGCCCAGTGCCAGCAACGTTGCGGTGGCCCGCACCTGCACGTCGCCTTCGGGCGTGGCGAAGCGCAGGGCACCGTCGTCGCTCCACCCCAGCCAGCGATGCTGCGCGCGGAACTGCACACCCAGATCGCGCAGCCGCACCAGCCAGGCGCGCAACAATGGCGAGGCCTTCATCGCTTTCGGGAATACGCGGCCACTGCTGCCGACAAACGTTTCCTGCCCCAGATCGTGGCACCACTGGCGCAACGCCTCGGGCGTGAAGGCGCGGATCGTCGGTTCCAGCATCGGGCGCGCAGTGCCGTAGCGGTTCAGTAGCGCTTCCAGATCCTCGGAATGCGTCAGGTTCAGTCCGCCCAGCCCGGCGATCAGCAGCTTGCGCCCCGGCATGACCATCCGGTCGAACACCGTCACGCGCCGCCCGGCGGCGGCCAGAACTTCGGCGGCCATCAGCCCGGCAGGACCGGCACCAACCACTGCAATATCGTGTGTCATCCAATCCCCAGACGATGCCGCGCTTCAGCCGCGGCCATTGGTGTGTCATCAAGCGGCGTCACGGACCAGTGCTCCATCCGCCCCGCAAAGTCACGCACGCGGCCGTCGTTCTGCAGCCCTTGCAGAAACAGCCCGATCCGGCGCGACTTGCCCGGCAAGCGCGCGATCATCACCGGGGCAGATGTCGCACAGGCCTCGCTGACCATCGACACCGAATCCCCCGTCACCACAATCGCATCTGCCACCGCCAGCAGGCCGAAATACGGATTGTCGCCCTGCCCGTCCCAGATCTCGGCCCCCAGCGGGGTCAGCACGTCACGCAACACCTGCACCACGGCAGGATCGGTGCGGCGCGAGGGGGTCAGATACAGACCCACCCGGTCGCGCTGCATCATCTCGGCCAGCTGCGCGGCCAGAGTCCGCCCGGCGGCTGCATCAAGCGTGAAGCGTCCGTTCGATCCACCCACCAGCACAGCAACCAGCGGGCGCGGCAGATGCGCCAGACGCGGCAGCCAGATCGCGGCGGCCTCGGCCAGACGCGCCGGGGAGACCCGGTGCACCGCCGTGCGCACGGTAATGACATTGGGGCCAGACAGCCCATCGTGACGCGGAGCCACCACCACATCGAATGCGTCGAGCCGCATCTTCGGGTTCAGCACCTGCACGGTCTTCGTCCCACGCCGCCCGAGTTCGGCCACCACGGGTGCTGCGACATTGCCGCAGCCCACCACCACGCCGGGCCACGGTTCGGCCAGGGGCGGCGTGCCCACCACAGCGGACAGCGGCGCGGGCCAGAACCGGCCGGGTAGCCAGTCCCACGGCAGGCGCGCTTTCAGCGTGTGCGGGATGGCGGCGAGGCCCATCGCCTCGGCCAACCCTTCGGCCTGCGCGCGCGTGCCGGCCAGATTTTCGGCCAGCGTCCAGGACAGTGCGGAATTGATTGAGGGTTTCAAGGCAGCTTGTGTTCCCACGCCAATGCCTGCGCCACCATTTCGGATAGATCGTAACGGGGCGACCAGTTCAGCACCGAGCGGATCTTCCCGGTCGCCGCCACTAGTGCCGCCGGATCTCCGGCGCGACGGGGCAAGACCTCAACTGGGAAGTCGATACCCGAGACGCGCTTCACCACATCGATCACCTCGAACACCGACAGGCCACGACCGAAGCCGCAATTCAGGGTTTGACTGGCACCGCCCTTGCGCAAATGCTCCAGCGCCAGCACGTGGGCGCGGGCGAGGTCACTCACCTGGATATAATCGCGCAGGCACGACCCATCGGGCGTCGGGTAATCGTCGCCAAATACCGGCAGGCTGGGGCGTTTGCCCAGCGCGGTCTGGCAGGCGACCTTCAGCAGATGTGTGGCGCGCGGGCTGGACTGTCCGGCGCGACCCGCCGGGTCGGCCCCCGCCACATTGAAGTAACGCAGGATCACGTGCTTCAGCCCGTGCGCTTTTTCAACATCGCGCAGGATCCATTCGGTCATCAGCTTGGAACGACCATACGGGTTGATCGGCGCGAGGGGCTGGTCCTCGGTCACTGGCATTTCCTCGGGCTCGCCATAGACGGCGGCGGTCGAGGAGAAGATGAAATGCTGCACGCCACCAGCCACTGCAGCCTCGATCAGCGTGCGAGTCTTTGCGGTGTTGGACAGGTAATAATCCAGTGGGTCGGAAACCGAATCCGGCACCACGATCTTGGCGGCGAAATGTGCGATGGCGGTTACCTTGTGCGTGTGGATGATCTGCAGAACCAGATCGCGGTCGGCCACATCGCCCACCACCAGTTCCACATCGGCGGGCACAACATCGCGCGACCCGGTGGACAGATCGTCGAGCACGACAACCTTCTCGCCCACATCGCGCAGTTCGAACACCATATGGCTGCCGATATACCCGGCGCCGCCGGTCACCAGTATCGTCATGTCCCGCCCTGTGCCCTGTTCACACGCCTGTCCTACCCGGTCCGAGAGGTTTTGGGCAGAGGGAAGCAAAAAGGGCAGCCGAGTTGCCCCGATCTGCCCCATGCAGCTTGTAGCTATGGCACCGTTATTTGGGCGCCAGCACCATCACCATCTGGCGGTTTTCGATCTTGGGAAACTGCTCGACCTTGGCGATTTCGCCCAGTTCGGTGCGGATGCGATCCAGCACCTGCGCGCCCAGTTCGGTATGCGCCATTTCACGACCACGGAAGCGCAACGTGACTTTTACCTTGTCACCGTCGCCAATGAATTCCTTCATGTGCTTCATTTTGACGTTGTAGTCGTTGTCATCGATGTTGGGTCGAACCTTGACCTCTTTCAGTTCGATGACCTTCTGCTTCTTCTTGGCCTCGTTCTTCTTTTTCTGCTGTTCGTATTTGAACTTGCCGAAATCGAGGATCTTGCAAACGGGCGGTTCAGCATTGGGGCTGATTTCCAGAAGATCCATCCCGAGGTCGTAGGCGCGGCGCAGCGCATCACGCGCGCTCATCACACCTAGCATTTCTCCTTCTTCGTCGATCAGGCGTACCTGAGCCGAACGGATTTCTTCATTCACGCGCGGGCCGTCCCGGTTTGGCGGGGTCGGCGGAAGGGGTGGCCTGGGTATGGTCGCTCTCCTGTCTCTGTTTCGGAAAATTCCGGCGGACGACAATCCGCCGGTTCAGCCTATCATCGGCGATAAAGGCCCCGTTATGCAACCTTCAGATCGGGCGGCAGGGCTTCCTGCGCCAAATTTGTCACAGCGGTAGCCAAATCGAGAATTTCCTGCGCATCGCCGCCCAGGCGACGCATCGCCACCGTCCGGGCTTCGGCTTCCTTGCGGCCGACGACCAGAATGACCGGCACGTGCTGCAGGCTGTGTTCGCGGATCTTGGCGTTGATTTTTTCGTTCCGCAGATCGGTGCGCACTTCCACACCGGCCGCACGCAACGCCGCGGCCACTTCCTGCGCATAGTCGTTCGCGTCGGACACAATCGGCGCCACCACAACCTGTACCGGCGCCAGCCAGAGCGGGAAACGACCCGCATATTGTTCGATCAGAATACCGAGGAAGCGTTCAAACGACCCCAGGATCGCACGATGCAGCATCACCGGGCGCTTGCGGCTGCCGTCTTCGGCCACGTATTCGGCGTCGAGCCGTTCCGGCAACACGAAGTCGACCTGCAACGTACCGCACTGCCAGTCGCGGCCGATCGCGTCGCGCAGCACGAATTCCAGCTTCGGGCCATAGAACGCGCCCTCGCCGGGGTTCAGTTCGTATTCGACGTTGGCTTCGCGACACGCATCCTTCAGCGAGTTTTCCGCCTTGTCCCAGGTGGCATCTTCGCCCGCGCGGCGTTCCGGGCGGTCGCTGAATTTCACGCGGAATGATTCGAACCCAAGATCGCGGTAGATCGACGACAGCAGTTCCACGAACGCGACGGTTTCCGAAGCGATCTGGTCTTCGGTGCAGAAAATGTGCGCATCGTCCTGCGTGAAGCCGCGCACACGCATGATGCCATGCAACGCGCCCGAGGGTTCATAGCGATGGCACGCGCCGAATTCCGCCATGCGCATCGGCAGTTCGCGGTACGAACGCAGTGTGGTGTTGAAGATCTGCACATGGCACGGGCAATTCATCGGCTTCAGCGCCAGGATGCGGTCCTTTTCGGACTCGTCATCGATCTGCGCGATGAACATGTTCTCGCGGAATTTTTCCCAGTGGCCCGACTTTTCCCACAGCGTGCGATCCACCATCTGCGGGGTGCGCACTTCGAGGTAGTTATTATCGTCCAGACGGCGGCGCATATACGCTTCCAGCTTACGCCACAGCATCCAGCCTTTCGGGTGCCAGAACACCGATCCCACCGCTTCTTCCTGCAGATGGAACAGGTCCATGTCCGTGCCGATGCGGCGATGGTCGCGCTTTTCGGCCTCGTCCAGCATAGTCAGGTAAGCATCGAGTTCCTTCCTGTCGCGCCAGGCAGTACCGTAGATGCGCGACAGCATTGCGTTGCGGTGATCGCCGCGCCAATACGCGCCCGCCACCTTCATCAGCTTGAACGCATCGCCCACGTCGCCAGTGCTGCGCATATGCGGGCCACGGCACAGGTCGAGCCATTCGCCCTGTTTGTAGAGGGTGATGGTTTCGCTGGCAGGCAGGTCGCGGATCAGCTGCGCCTTGTATTTCTCGCCACGTTCTTCAAAGAACGCGATGCCTTCGTCGCGATCAATCTCGCTGCGACTGAATTTGGCGTTACGCGCGATGATCTCGCGCATCTTCGCCTCGATCGTCGGCAGGTCGTTCGGGGTGAACGGCTCGTTGCGCGCGAAGTCGTAATAGAACCCGTTATCGATCGAGGGACCGATGGTCACCTGCGTGCCAGGGAACAGTTCCTGCACCGCTTCGGCCAGCACATGCGCGGCATCGTGGCGGATCAGCTCCAGCGAGGCTTCGTCCTTGCGGGTAATGAACATCACGCTGGCATCGGCGGCGACCGTGGTCGACAGATCAACCAGCTTGCCATCCAGCTTCATCGCCAGAGCGGCACGCGCCAGCCCCGGGCCGATGGCGGCTGCAATGTCCGTGCCCGTCACCGCGCCATCAAACTGGCGTACGGATCCGTCGGGCAGGGTAATGGCAGGCATGAGTATTTCTCCAGTTTCAGGAAAGCGGCGGAAGATGGCGCTTGTGCCGGGGTCCGGTCAAGCATTACCCCGCCAAGATTGGCAGAACTTGCTTAACTTTTTCTACCGGCATCTGTCGCAGGTCGGCATCGCGTAACACGATGGTCTGTCCGCGTGGCGCCACTTTGGCCGGGTCCGACGCTCCGCCGAACAGCACGACCGAGGGTGCGCCCATGGCAGCCGCCAGATGCATCGGGCCGGTGTCGTTCCCCACCGCAAACCGCGCGCGCGCCGCCAGAGCCGCCACATCGGCGATCTTCGTGCGGCCGGTCAGATCCACGGCATCGGGGCAGATTTTCAGCATTTCGGCGGCCAGCGGCGCTTCCGTCGCGGTGCCGATAATCACCGGCTGAATGCCCTGTGCCGCCACATCGCGCGCCAGTGCACCATAATGTTCGGCAGGCCAGCGTTTCTCGGGCCGGTGCGGCGAGGCCCCCGGCACGAACAGCGCAAACGCATCGCGCAACCCGAAGCCCGAGATATCGCCATGCAGCCAGGACATATCGAGCGACGGAAACGTTTCGACCCCGGCCATCTGTAACTGCTCGCGGTGGCGATCCAGCGTATGCATGAGATGGCGTTTGGGGTTCGCATGCGGGTGCGAACAGCCGCGCGTAATCCCCGACCAGGCTGGTTTGCCCGCCAGCCAGTAATAACGGCCCGACCTGCCGGAGGTCTGCAGGTCGTAAACCAGATCGAACCCGCGCAGCTTGCCGCGCAGTTCCAGCAGCGCCGGGATGTTCCACCAGCGCGGGCGGGCATCGATCCGCACATTGTCGAACCACGGGCTTTGCGCCAGCAGTCCGGCGAAGGGCTTCGTGGTCAGCAACGTCACGTGGTCGGCGGCATGATGCGCGCGAATGGCCGCAAACGGGTGGAACGCCTGCACCACATCGCCCAATGCCGACAGCTTGATGACCAGAATGCGCTTCATGCTACGTCCAGCAATTCCCGATACACATCCAGCGTCGCGGCCTGCATGCGCGCCGTGGTGTAATGTTCCAGCACCGCGGCCCGCGCCTGCGCGCCAAGCTGCGCGCGCTGTTCCGCACTCAGCCCCAGCACATAACGCAGCGTTGCCGCCAGCGCATCCGCATCGCCCGGCGGCACGCGCCAGCCGGTAACACCCGAAACCACCGTTTCCGCCGGGCCGCCCAGGTCGGACGCCACAACCGGGCGCTCCATCGCCTGCGCCTCGATCACTACGCGGCCAAAGGCCTCGGCGTCGGTGCTGGCGTGCACGACCACATCGGCCAGCATCAGCGCCGCTGGCATGTCGTCGACCTGGCCGGTGAACGTCACCAGCACATTGTGTTTTTTCGCCAGCTTTTCCAGTTCGTCCCGGTAACCCTGCCGTCCCTGATCGTCGCCCACCAGCAGGCAGCGCAGACCGGGTTGGTTAAGCTTCGCCAGCGCCTCGATCAGCACCGTCTGGCCTTTCCAGCGCGTCAGGCGGCCGGGCAGCATCACGGTGCTCTGCCCGTCCATCAGATGCCAGGTGCGGGCCAGACGTTCGATCCGCCCGTGCGGGATGGCGGCGGGATTGAACACGTCCACATCCGCACCGCGATAAACAATCCGCATCTTCGCCGGGTCGATGTGATGGCGCGCCTTGATGATGTCGGCCACATACTGGCTGATCGCGATCACGCGCTCACCCCGGGCCATCACCGAATTATAGCGGCGCTTGAAGGGCACACCCTCGTTATACACGCCATGATAGGTGGTCACGAACCGCGCCCCGGTCCATTTGCAGGCCAGATACGCAGCCCATGCCGGTGCGCGCGAACGGGCGTGCACGATGTCCACCTTCTCGGCCCGGATCAGCTTCGCCAGACGGCGCGCATTGGCGTAGATCCCCCACGGGGTCTTCCGCGCCAGCGGCAGCGTGATATGCCGCGCGCCGGTGCGGGCCAGCGCCACCTCGCGCGGACCACCGGCCGAGGCGACCAGCGCCGTCCACCCGGCCTTGCCCAGCGCGTCGGCGATCTCGACCGTGCCGCGTTCGACCCCGCCCGATCCCATAGCGGGCAGAACCTGCAACACTACGGGAGGTTTCTTCGGGCCGGTCGGCATGTTTTCGTCATTCTGCATCGGCTGGGCTATATCACGTCCGCAGACAGGAGACAGACCCCCCATGACCATTATTGCCCCCGAACGTAGCGGTAAAATCACGCTGGCCGACGGCACCGATCTGGGCTGGACGCTCACCCCGGGCGACAAAGGCCCGATCGTGGTGTTTCTGTCCGGTTTCCGCAGCGACATGCAGGGCACCAAGGCGGTCGACACACGGCAGGCCTGCGCCGAGATGGGGGTCGCCTGTCTGTGTCTGGATTATTCCGGCCACGGTATCTCGGGCGGCCGGTTCGAGGACGGAACTATCGGCCGCTGGGCCGACGACGCGCTGGCGGTGATCGACCAGATCGCACCGGAACGCCCGCTGATCCTGATCGGCTCGTCGATGGGGGGCTGGATCGGGCTGCTGGTGGCGCTGGCCCGCCGCGATCGGGTGGCGGGCTTCATCGGCATCGCTGCCGCGCCGGATTTCACCGAGGCCTTGATGTGGAGCGGTTTCTCGTTCGAGCAGCGCGCCACGATCATGGAACGCGGACAGATCGATCTGCCCAACCCGTATGGCGACCCCACCCCCATCACCCGCGCGCTGATCGAGGACGGGCGCCAGCACATGTTGCTGACCGGCCCGATCGCGCTCACCTGCCCGGTGCGGCTGTTACAGGGCCAGCGCGATGCCGAGGTGCCGTGGGAAATGGCGCTGCACATCGCCGAACGGGTCGAGGCCGAGGACGTGCGCATCCATCTGGTAAAGGATGGCGACCACCGCCTGTCGCGCCCGCAGGATCTGGCACTGTTACGCCGGGTTCTGAGCGGGCTGGTCTATCAGGTTCTTAATGCTGCATAGTCCCTCGCGGTAACTCGGGTAACGCCAATCGATCCCCAGCGCGCGCTTGGTTGCCGCGCTGGAGACGCGGCGGTTCTCCACCCAGAAACTGCGCGCCATCGGCGACAGGGTGATGGCATCAAAATCCTCGGGCGGCGGCGGGGGGATGTTCAGCAGCTGCGCGGCGTATTCCACCACGTCCGCCTGCGCGGCGGGCAGGTCGTCGACCAGATCGAAGATGCGTGTGCCTGCTGGCTGCATCATCGCGACCAGCACCGCCTGCACGATGTCGCCCCGATGGATGCGGCTGAACGAATGGCCGGGTTTCACGATCCGCCGCGCCGTCCCCGCCCACAGATCGTCGAGCACCGATCGGCCTGGCCCGTAAATTCCCCCCAGACGGAATACATCGACCGCTGCGCCCTGCGCGGCCAGCCCCGCCCAGGCACGTTCCGCCGCCAGACGCGCGCGCGACCGGTCCGACTGCGGGGCGGGCGGTGTGGCGGCATCCACCCAGCCGCCGTTGCGGTCGCCATACACGCCGGTGGTGGACAGATACCCAACCCAGCGCCCGTGCCACTGCAGGTCTGGAATGCCCGTGCCGAGCAACGGATCCCCCGCCGGGCCGGGCGGTGCCGTCATCAATACGTGGCTGGCCCAGTTCAGGCTGTCGGGCACGGCGGCAAAATCGATCAGGCCCGGTTCACCGCGCCTTGTCGTGCCGCGCACATCCCACCCGGCATGGCGCGCGGCATCCGCAATCGCCCGGCCGCAATAGCCAAAACCAATAACCAGTAATTGCTTCACCGGATTTGCGCCCTTCGCCCTGTCTGGCATAGTATCGCCTCAACTATGCACAGTTCTTCCTTCATATCAGCCCCGGCTGTCGTCCTGCTGAGCAGCATTCTTGCCATGATGCCGGTGGCGCCCGCCATCAGTGCGCCGCCTGAAGCCGCTGTCGTGATCGCCGTGCCGCCCAATCCGCCAGCCGAAATCCCGGAACCACCAACGCCGCCACGTATTGCGGAAGGTCCGGAATATGAACGCTGTCTGGAGCTGGTCGGCACCGACCCGGCCGAGGCGGCGAAATTTGCCGGTCTTCTGGCTTTCGGTAACCGCAACAATGAAGGGGCGGCGCATTGCTATGCGCTGGCCCTGCTGGCGCTGGGCGAAACGGAAAACGCCGCCACAGCACTGGAACAGCTGGCGCTGAATTCACGCGCCGCACCGGGACCGCGCGCGTCGCTCTATGCGCAGGCCGGGCAGGCCTGGCTGATGATGAACGATGCGATGCGCGCCTTCGGGGCTGCCACCATGGCGCTCAGCCTGACGCCGAACGACCCCGATCTGCTGATCGACCGTGCGGTTGCGGCCGGTGCGGGTGGCGAATACCGCTCGGCCATCGACGACCTGACCCGTGCCCTGACGATCGACCCGTCCCGCACCGATGCGCTGGTGCTGCGTGCCACATCGTGGCGGCGGCTGGACCAGCCCAGCCAGGCGGAAACCGACATCGCCCTCGCACTGGAACAAGACCCCGAGAGCGCCGAGGCCCTGCTGGAACGCGGTATCCTGCGGCAGATGAAAGGGAACAGCACGGGCGCGCGCGAAGACTGGGAACGCGCCATCACGCTCGACCCGGACAGCCCGACGGCGGATTTCGCCCGTCAGAACATCGCATTGCTGGAAGCCGGACCTGCCGCGAGCGAACCGGCGCGTTAGGGCCGTATCGTAAGTTCCATCACGATGGTGCGTTCGTCGCCATGATGAACGTCTCGTACAGCCATGAACCCCAGCCCCGCATAAAACGATTCCGCCGTTACCGACGCGGGGACCGTCAGCAAGGTCACCCCCTGGGCGCGGGCAAAATCCTCGACCTGCTTCACAAGACGCGTGCCAATCCTCTGTCCCTGCAACGCGGGATCGACAAAGACGGAACGGATCGTCGCACCGTCGAGGCTGGCAGTGCCGACAATCCCGTCGCCCATCACCGCCACAAAAACCTGCCGCACCGCGAACAGGCGCAGCACCGCTTCCGGGCTGAAACTGCGCCCCACCCGTGCGATGACGTCCGGCGTATAGTCGTGTGCGTTGGTTTCATGCAGCGCCGACAGGATGACGCGACTGACAGAGTCCGCATCATCGGGTGCGGCGTGACGAAGGATCAGGTCCATCGCCACACTATAGATGCAGTTTTATCCCCTCAGGGAATATTCGCCATATCCAGATAGGAATCGTCCCACCCGGCCAGCTCGACCAGTGCCGCGCGATTATGCAGGGTCAGCTTGCCGTCCTTCAACGTCAGCAGGCCTTCCTTGCGCATTTCGGCCAGGGCGCGATTGGTGTGTTCCACCGTCAGCCCCACGGCATCGGCGATATGCGCCTGCTTCAGCGGCATCTGGCATTCGTTGCCGTTCACCAGGTTGCGCTGCTTCAGGCGCGTGTGCAGTTCCAGCATCAGATGCGCAACGCGCCCCGCCGCACTACGCCGCCCCAGACTGGACAGGCGTTCGGCCAGCATCGCGCGGTCGTGCATGATCACGCTGGCAAAGCCCAGCGCCATGCAGGCGTCCTGACGGATGATGTTCTTGATGCGCCCATACGGCATCACGCAGAGCGATACATCGGTCGCTGCTTCCACACCGTGCGAGACATGCGCGCGGCCCATGGATTCCACGCCCATCATGTCGCCCGGCAGATGCAGTTCCAGAATCTGCCGACGCCCTTCCGGGGTGATTACGAACGTGAAGGCCCAGCCGCTTTCCAACACAAACAGGGTTTCGGAATCGTCGCCGCTTTCCAGCACGGCCTGCCCGGCACGCAGCAGACGGCTGCCCGTGCGCACGCGGTTCATCTCGGCCAGCACTTCCTGACTTGCCGAGCGGCACAGCGACCAGTGTCGCGTTGCGCAATCCTGACACCTGCCGCGCGGGAAGCGTTGCCCCTCTTCGCACGTAGACGTCGCCCCGGTAGTCCTATGCAACATATCCACTACAACCTGCCCCACGATATTTACAGTCTATCGTAATGAACCGGGAATTGCACCGGGGGCCCCACGGAAATTATGTCTCCGCTGCGCAAAATGCATATTTAACACGTACATGTTGCGTTTATCAGACACGGCGCCGCAGCGCGGCCTCCAGTTGCCCCAGACACCCGGCCAGCGCCTCGACCAGGGCCTGCGCCTGCCCGGCGGCGTCCGGCTGGCGGAGCGGCACTTCGGCCGAGAATTCTTCCTGCAGCACGATATTGCCGGAAACCCGCCCCGGATCGAGCACCAGCGCCGCAATCCGCGCCCGCGCCGTGCCCGGTATGGCGATCAGTTCGGTCAGCGTTGCTTCCAGCGCCCAGCTGGCCGGTGCGCGGCTGCCCGGCGAGGTAACGGCACCAAACAACCCCGACTGCGCCAGCCAGCGACGCATGGCATCGCCCACCGCTTCTTCCGGCGGGGCCGCCCATTCTTCCCAGAACGACACGTCCAGCGTGCCGTCGGGGCGCAGCCGCCGCAGGCCACGCACGTCCAGCCCGCCCGCCGCCTGCACGCTGCGGACCAGCAACACCCGCCCGCCACGGCGCGGCGCAACAGGGCTGCCCGGCCGGGTCGGTGTCAGCGGGAAAACGCGGCGTTCGGCATAGGGACGTTCCGACAATCCCGAACACGCGGCCAGCAGGGCAGGAAGGGCGATCAGACAGGTACGGCGCTTCATGGACGGGACTCCGTTGCACGGGCAGGTTCACGTGGCGGCGTACCGCCGAACAGGACCTGCGCCGGATATTGACGCAGCAATTCGCTGGTGGCGCGCAGATTGGCAAGCGTGGCGCGCGCATCGCGCAGAATGGGTTCCAGATCGCGCCCGACATCGGCCACGCGCGAGTCGGCCCGGCGCGTCAGCACTTCCAGCGAAGCGATCAGCGCCGGCAGTTTGTCGGCCGCGGCTGAGGTGGAACGCATCACATCGCGCAGTTCCGGTCCGTCCAGTACAGCACGCAGTGATGCCGTCGCCGCCCGCAGATCCTGCATCGCGCCAGGCAGGTCCGCCCGCTCGGCCGTGCCGCGCAGCAGGCGCAGCAGGCCCGAGGCCTCGCTCAACGCAACCGAGGCCTCGCCGTTGCGCAGCTGGCCGCGCAGATCGCCAACCAGCCCGCTGACATTGCCAATCAGTCCCACGAAATCCACCGTATCCAGACGTTCGAGGAATTTTTCCGCAGCGCTCTGCACCTGGGTGATCGTGCTCGGGATCGATGGCACATATTCATGATGCGGTACCCAGGGCAAAGGCGATACCGGATGCCGGTCCGGCTGCACAAAATTCGCCTCGATGTACGAAACCCCGGTGATCCCCTGGCTTGCCATCTGCACCCGCAGACCATCGACGACCAATTGCCCAGGCGTCGCCGCGGGGGCCAGGTCCGCCGTGATTTCCATGCGCACATACACCAGACGCCAGCTCGTATCGTCGAGGTCCATGCCCGGTTGACGGTATTCGCTGTTCACCAGACCGATCTGGCTGACCCGCCCGATCGTCACACCGCGGAACTTGACCGGCGCACCGACATCCAGCCCCTGCACGCTCTCGGAGAAATAGGTCTCCATGATGCGTGTGGTTTTGCTGTTGAACAGGCTGTTCCCCGCCAGCATCAGAATTCCGGTCACCAGCATCCCCAGCCCCAGAACAATCAGCGCTCCCACCCGGATATAAAGACTTCGCGATTCCATACCGATCCCTATTCTTTCAGCGCTTCTCTACGGAAGAACGCACGCACCGTCGGATGTTCCGCCGTATCGCGCAGAGTGCGTGGATCGCCCTCGGCGATGATGCCGCGCGCCTGTTTGTCGAGCATGATGCACCGATCCGCGATGGCCAGGATCGATTGCAGTTCATGCGTCACGATCACGAACGTCGCGCCCACGGCCCGACGCAGATCGAGTATCAGTTCATCCAGCCCCGCCGCCGTAATCGGGTCCAGCCCGGCCGACGGTTCGTCCAGAAACAGCAAGGGCGGGTCCAGCGCCAACGCGCGCGCAATCCCCGCGCGCTTCATCATCCCGCCCGAAATTTCCGCTGGCTTGCGGTCCGCCGCATCGGCCAGCCCCACCAGCCCCAGCTTGGTGCGCGCCACAGCCTCGCGCGCATCGGGCGGCAGGTCGGTGAAGGTTTCCAGCGGCAGCATCACGTTCTGCAACAGCGACAGGCTGCCGAACAGCGCGCCCGACTGGAACATCACGCCCATCCGGCGCAGATGCGCGCGCCGGTCTTCACCGCTCAGCTTGGCAAGCTCCGCGCCCAGCACATCGATGTTGCCGGTGCTGGGCACATACAGCCCGATGATCAGCTTCAGCAGCGTCGACTTGCCACAACCGGACCCGCCAAGAATGACGAACACTTCGCCTTGCGCGACATCGAAGCTGACATTCTCGAAGATGGTGCGCGTGCCGAAGCGCTGCGTTACATCGCGAACTCGAATGGCAGGCTGGGGCGCTTCGGTCTGCATGATTTACAGATCCAGCTTGAAGAACAGCAGGCTGAACACACCGTCCAGCAGCACGATGGCAACAATGCCGCCCACCACGGCCCCGGTCGTCGAAAGCCCGACCGCGCGCGGACCAACGCCCGTGGAAAGCCCGGCCCGGCAACCGATGGCGGCGATTGCGGTGCCGAAGCAGACCGCCTTGAATATCCCGCCCAGAAAATCCGTTACGGTAACGAAATTGGTAACCTGATTGACGATCGTCACCACCGGCAGGCCGAAGCCCACCATCACAGTGCCCATGCCCACCAGCCCGGCCGCTTCCATCACCAGGGTCAGCACCGGCATCACGATCATCGCGGCGATCATGCGGGGGACCACCAGCATCAGCATCGGGTTCAGGCCCATCACCGTCATCGCGTCGATTTCTTCGTTCACCTTCATGGTGCCGATTTCCGCCGCAAAGGCAGAGCCGGTACGCCCGGCCAGCACCACTGCCGTCAGCAGCGGCCCCAGCTCGCGCAGCAGACTGACGGCCACCAGATTGGGCACGAACAGATCCGCCCCGAACCGGCGCATCGGAATGGCCGACTGGAACGCCAGAATCAGCCCGACCAGAAACCCCAGCATAATGACCAGCGGAATGGCCCGCATCCCGGCCTGATCGGCCTGGTCCATGGCATCGGCGAAGCGGATCTCGCCCGGCTTGCGCAACAGGCGCAGCCCCGACATCACACCTTCCCCGATATAGGCAACGCCATCGCCCACCGCACCGAACGCCGCCACGCCCCATTGCCCCACACGCGCCAGCCAGGGCAACCGTTCCCCGGCCTGCGTCCGCGGCGCATGCGTCGCCGAACGCGCGCGTGCGATCAGGTCTTTCGTCTTGTCGTTGGCACCCAGCAGGTCGAGCGGCGCCCCGTGGGCTGCCTCGACCGCGACCAGCAATGTGGCACCCGCCGTGTCGCAGCCCTCAACGGCGGAGAGGTCCAGAGTCAGCTTCTGCCCGCGCCGCGCGGCGGCGGCGGCAGTCGCCGTACCCCAGATCGGGGCCAGATCCTGCGTTTCCAATCGTCCGGCAAATGCCAGGATCTCGCCATTCTGCTGTGCTTGAATCGTGGCTGACATGTGCTGAAACTTACCGAAACCGATTCTGAATGGCGAGGCTCTTATCAAGCCCCCATGAACTATGGCAGGTTGATACACATGATTGCACGCCCCGACAACATTGCCGGCCGTATTATTGCGGCCATCGACACAACCGACATTGCCCATGCGCAGCACCTGGCGCAGACCGTGGCACCGCATGTGGGAATGATAAAGCTCGGCCTCGAGTTTTTCTGCGCACATGGCCGGGCCGGTATTGCGCAGGTTGCGCAAGGGAATCCGTTCTTTCTCGACCTCAAGTTCCACGACATCCCCAACACGGTAGCAGGGGCCGTGCGTGCCGTGCTGCCCTGTGCGCCAGCCATGCTGACCATTCACGCTGGCGGCGGTGGCGCAATGATCGCAGCCGCGCGCAAAGCGGCCGAGGAAGCTGGTGCCACTCGCCCGATCATTCTGGCCGTCACCGTGCTGACCAGCATCGATGCAGCGACGCTTTCCAGCGTGGGCGTGACTGACACGTCTGAACAACAGGTGCTGCGCCTTGCGCGCATCGCGCTGGAGTCCGGTGCCGATGGCCTGGTGTGCAGCGCGCACGAGGTTGCAGCATTGCGCACGGCATTCGGTGCTGCGCCCGCACTGGTGGTGCCGGGCATTCGTCCCGCGGGCAGTGCAGCGGACGATCAGGCCCGCACCATGGCGCCGCCGGAAGCCGTTGCTGCGGGTGCCGACTGGCTGGTCATCGGCCGGCCGATCACCAAGGCGGAAAATCCCGCTGCCACTGCTGCCCAGATTGCCGCGTCGCTGCGATGACCCATGTGAAGATCTGCGGCATTTCCACAGCCGATGCGTATGATGCCGTGGTGGAAGCCGGTGCCAATTTCGCGGGCTTCGTGTTCTACCCGCCTTCGCCGCGCAACGTATCGCCACAGGAAGCGGCCGCGCTGATCGCGCGTCATGCGCAGGGGCCATACAAAGTCGGCCTGTTCGTGGAACCAACCGACGAGGATATCGCGCGCGTGCTGGATGTTGCGCCGCTCGATTATCTGCAACTGAACACCAGCGCCGAACGCGCACGCGACATTCGTGCCCGCTTCATGCGCCCGGTGATCCACGCCGTGCATGTGGCAAGCGCAGACGATCTGCCGCGTTCCGCGCACAATGCCGACATCGTGCTGCTGGATGCCGCACCGCCCGCCGGGGCGACGTTGCCGGGGGGCAATGCCGTGTCGTTCAACTGGGATCTGCTGCGTGGTTACACACCCGGTTTTCCGTGGATGCTGGCGGGCGGACTGACCCCCGCCAACATCGCGGATGCCATCCGCCGAACCGGGGCATCGATGGTCGATGTATCGTCCGGAGTAGAGAAAGCACGCGGCGTGAAGGACACGGATCTGATCCGCACCTTCATCACCGCGGCAAGGTCAGCTCAGACGTTCGCCGTGTAGCACAACGTCCAGCCCTTCGCGTTCATCGTCTTCACCAACGCGCAGGCCGATCGTCATGTCCACCGCCTTGGCCAGCACGAAGGTCATCACGCCGCTGAACACCAGCGTGGCGAGTGTGGCGATGCCCTGCTTCAGCAGAAGATCCATGCCGCCCGCAACGCCCGCCGGATTATCTACCGTGGCGGACAGTGGGCCGTAAGCGAACACCCCGGTCAGCAGCGCGCCCACGATACCGCCAACACCATGCACACCGAACGCATCCAGACTGTCGTCATATCCCAGTGCGTGCTTCAGCCAGGTAGCACCCCAGAAACAGATGACGCCGGATGCCACGCCGATCGCCAGCGCCGCGCCCGGCAGCACGAAGCCCGATGCCGGTGTAATCGCCACCAGCCCTGCCACCGCGCCCGAGATTGCGCCCAGCACGGATGGCTTGCCCTTCACGCCCCATTCGACGAACGTCCAGGCCAGTGTTGCCGATGCCGCCGCCACCATGGTGACCAGCATCGCCATACCCGCACGCCCGTTGGCACCCAGCGCTGAACCTGCGTTAAAGCCAAACCAGCCCACCCACAGCAGCGATGCGCCCAGCACAGCAAGACCCAGATTGTACGGCGACATGTTGTCGCTGTTGTATCCAACCCGCTTGCCCAGTACCAGCGCCATCACCAGCCCGGCGATGCCCGCATTGATGTGCACCACCGTACCACCTGCGAAATCCAACGCACCCAGCGCGAAGATCCAGCCATTCGGATGCCAGACCCAGTGCGCAATGGGGCTGTAAACCAACAATGACCACGCCACCATAAACACCACCAGCGCCGAAAACTTCATGCGGTCCGCAAACGCCCCGGTCATCAGCGCCGGGGTGATAATCGCGAAGGTCATCTGGAACATCACGAAGATCGTCTCGGGGATGGTGGTTGCCGCAGCGCCTTCGACACCAGCGCCCAAAGTAAACGGCGCACCCCAGGCAGCTTCCAGCCCGTGCAGGAACAGGCGCGACATATCGCCGAAATACGCAGTGCCGTTGGTGAACGCGATACTATAGCCCGCCACCATCCACACCACCGCAATCAGCGCGGCGATGAAGAACGACTGCATCATCGTCGCCAGCACGGTCTTCTTGCGCACCATGCCAGCATAGAAAAACGCCAGGCCGGGGATCGTCATCAGCAGCACCAGCGCGGTGCTGGTCAGCATCCAGGCCGTGTCGCCCGTATCGACCACGGCGTCCTGTGCAAAGGCGGACGAGGCCACCAGAAACAAGGAAAGAGTCAGAATGTTTTTCATGTCACAGGGCCTCCACACCGGTTTCCTTGGTCCTGATGCGCATGGCACGACCAACATCGATCACAAAAATCTTCCCATCGCCGATTTTCCCGGTATGCGCCGCCTGGGCGATCGCCTCGACCACACGGACTTCCAGCACGTCGTCCACCACCAGTTCGATCTTCACCTTTGGCAAGAAGC
>JAVBJV010000062.1:0-29402 GCA_031546815.1 Acetobacteraceae bacterium | reverse complement strand
TCGAGGTCTAGAACAACCGCCTCGCCCAGTCGTACAGACGATAGATCCATATCGCCAGCGAGCCTTCCTTCTTCAATCCTGCGAACAGCGACTCCCAGCGCAGATCGGGCAACAGCTTGGCGAAATACGCGCCCGCCCGCGGCAGACCTTCAGCCAGACGCGAGAGCGAAAACTCCGACACCCAGGCCGAGACCAGAAAGCACAGCACCACCCCAACAAGCGCCACCACGCCCACGCATCTTCGTCTGGTGCGGGCGTGCAGGAACGTGCGGTCGATGGTGGCAATTTGCATAGGTCAGCGCGCGCGGCGGTTGACGGCCTCGGCGCGGCGCAGGTCGATGAAGATCTGATACGCGGAATGCTGCGTCGGCGCCCAGCCATTGCCGGTGCCACGCGTGATGGCCCGATACACGTCCTGCGGCATGGCGTTGTGGAACGCGATCATGTCCTGCTTGAACGATGCGGGCAGATCCTTGCGCACCACCAGCGGGCCGTTCTGAATGGGTTGCGAGCGCCAGATGATGCGCAGGTCGGCCATGTTCAGCATGCCCTTGTCCACCATCGCCCGCAGCCCGCCACGGCTGTAACCGCGACTGGCATCGCCCACGCCCGACGTCCAGCTGACGCCCGCGTCGTACTGCTTCTGCAGCACGGCGACCACCGCCTGTTCATACCCGCCGGCAAAACCGCTGCGGCCAAAATAGGTATCGGGGTTGATGCCAGCAGCCCGCATCTCGGCGCGCGGAATCAGATAACCGGACGCACTGTTCGGATCGCCCCACGCCATCGCACGGCCGCGCATGTCTTCCAGCGAATGGATGTCGCTGTCAGCGCGCACATACATTGCGGCGACATAGGATGTAGACCCGTCCTCTTCCTTCGCCACCAGCAGGGGCTCGGCATTGCCGTCGCACTCCATCCAGGTGGCGGCATAGGCGGCGGGACTCATGTAGGACAATTCGACCTGTCGCGCAGCAAAGGCCTGCGCCACGCCGCCGTAATCGGCCGCCATATACAGGCGCACCGGCACCTGGAACGTGTCCTGCAGCAGCTTCTGATACACGTCGTAACGCCCCAGCCGGTCGGCTTCGTTCTCGCCACCCAGCAGGCCGATGCGCAGTTGCAGAATCTGTGCGGCCCAGTCGCGTTTGCCGGGCGTGGGCATATCCTGCGCGCGCGCCAAGGCAGGCGCGGCAAGCGAAGCCAGAAGCAGGTGACGGCGGAGCATCATGAAACGTCCTCGTGTCAGGCGGGAATCAGGACTGCGGCCTCGACCCGGTTGAACTCTTCTTCGCTCACCCCATAGATCGACCGCAGCCTGGCCGAGGTCAGCATATCGGGCATACCGTCGAATACAACACGCCCCGTCTGCATGGCGATGATGCGGTCGCAGTATGTGCGCGCCGTGTCCAGATGATGCAGGTTGGTCAGCACAGTGATGCCGTCCTGCTGATTGATCCGCCGCAGCGCGTCCATCACCAGCGTCGCGCTGTGTGGGTCGAGGCTCGAGACCGGTTCGTCGGCCAGCAGGATCCGGGGTTCCTGCATCATCGCACGACAGATCGCCACGCGCTGCTGCTGCCCGCCGGACAGGGTGTCCACACGCTGCAACGCGGTCTCGGCCAGTTCGAAGCGTTCCAGCATCCGCAAGGCGCGCAGACGTTCTTCCGCCGTGAACCAGCCCAGCAGCGAGGAGAGCACCGGCCGATGGTTCAGCCGCCCGACCAGCACATTGGTCAGCACATCCAGCCGCCCGGTCAGGTTGAACTGCTGGAACACCATGCCGCAACGCGTACGCCAGTCGCTCAGCGCACGGCCACGCAGGCGTGTGATGTCCACGCCATCGAACAGCACGGACCCGGATGTGGGTTCCTGCAAGCGGTTGATCATCCGCAGCAAGGTGGATTTGCCCGCGCCCGAACGCCCGATCACCCCCACCATCTGTCCGGCAGGAATTTCGAGGGACACATCATCAACAGCCAGAACGGAACTGAACCGGCAGCTCAGCGATCGCAGCGTCAGCATCCGTACATCATACGCGCCGCGCCCCACCATGCCGCACGGGAACCAGGGCGAGGCCCTGCACATCGTCCGGCACGCGCTTGCGCCGACCACTGCGCGGTTCGTCCTCGGACCCGATGGCGATGATCACCGCGCCCATCGCGGCGGACCCGAACGTCACCGTGAAGCCGAACAGCAACAGCAGGATCGCCAGCACCGCGTGGCCAGACTTCATCACCAGCGTGTACAAACCACCGACATCGAGCGCCAGCAGCAGCGCGACCGCCAGCCATCCGGCCAGAATACCGGCGGCCAGAGCGGGGATCAGCGTCTGTCTGAAGAAGGCGTACATGCGTTCCTCCTGCTGTTTCGATGACACGAGCCTAGCGCAATCGGCCCCCGATCCGCAGCCCCAAAGATGAGCAGGGCTGCTATTCGTCCATCCCGAAGATATGGGCAGCCCGGCACGTCAATGCCAGCAGCGCGCGGTCACGCCCATGTGCCGCCACCAGGGACAGGCCAACCGGCGCGCCACCCACCCGGGTAACGGGGATCGTCACCTCGCACAATCCGGCCATGCCGGTAATCGCCGTCACACCCAGCGTGCCGTCGCGCACGCGCTGCAGTTCATCGGCCGAGGCATCCAGCTTCGGGGCCGCGCACGGGCTGGTTGGGTAGACCAGCACATTGCCCCCACCCAGAAGCGATGCCATGCGCGCCTGATGCAGCTTGCGCAATTCCCGCCCGTGCAGAGCAGCCGCGATCGGCTGCACCTTCGCGGCATCGAAGCGTTGCTGCACACCGGGGCCGAATTCCGGCTTCACCGCCTCGACCCAACGGCCCAGGGTCGCCCAGGCCTCCTGCGCCTGCAGGCAGCGGAATGCGTGATACAGGTGTTCCAGCCCTTCCGGTACCAGCGTGATCGTCAGGGCGCGGCCGCAGGCGGATTCCAGTTTTTCCAGCGCGGGGATCAAGGCAGTGGCAACGGCGGGTTCCGCGTTCATCCACGCGTCCTCGACCTTCAGCAGCGTGCTAAGCCCACCAGTCGCGCCACCGGGCAGCAGCACCTGCCCCACCCGTTCCAGCGTGGCGGCATCGCGCGCAAACCAGCCCACCGTGTCGAACGATGGTGCCAGCCCGCACGCCCCGGCCAGCGACAGTACCCCGTAACTGGGGCGAATGCCGAACAGCCCGCAATACGAGGCCGGGATACGCACCGAGCCCCCCGTGTCGGACCCCAGCGCAAAATCGACCAGCCCCGCCGCCACCGCCGCTGCCGACCCGCACGACGACCCGCCGGGAAAACGGTCCGGCGCTGCGGGGTTGGTGGGGGTGCCGTGCCAGGCATTCTCGCCGGTCAGGCCATAGGCGAGTTCAACCGTCTTGGTCTTGCCGCGCAGCCGCGCACCCGCCTGCAACAGAGCCAGCACCACCGGCGCGGTCGCCATGGCGAGACCATGCGTGCGCGCCCATTCTGGATGGCCATAGGATGTGGCCACGCCCGCAACGTCGAACAGATCCTTGATCGCGAAATCCAGCCCCGAGAGCACGCCCGCCGACAGGGGCTCGGCCTCGGCGGTTATGCCTGGAACAAATGCGCCAACGGGGTCGTGCATGGCAGGCTTCCTGAAGTGTTA
This sequence comes from Acetobacteraceae bacterium, assembly GCA_031546815.1. Taxonomy (GTDB): domain Bacteria; phylum Pseudomonadota; class Alphaproteobacteria; order Acetobacterales; family Acetobacteraceae; genus JAVBJV01. Next base: position 25,764 of record JAVBJV010000062.1, on the reverse strand, counting down.
TCGGTTGCCCGCCATGTTTCCACGATCCGGCGGTATCAGTCCAGTTTTGCGCCGGACAGCTCCACCAGTTGGCGCCATTTCGGCGTGTCGTCTTCTATCTGTTCGTGCAGCGCGGTGGGGCTGGCCGAGACCAGCGCGTTATAACCCAAAGGCGCCAGCCGCTGCGTGAACGCCCGGTCCCCACCCACTGCCATCACCGCCCGATGCAAACGCGCAATCGTCGCCGGTGGAATGCCAGCGGGGCCGACGATGGCGCTCCACGCCTGCAGGTCCACCTCGCCCAGCCCCAGATCGGCGAATTCCGACATCCCCGGCACGTTGGGCAGAATGGGCAGACGCTGCGCGCTGCCGACTGCCATCGCCTTCATCGTGCCCGCCTCGACATGCGGCATCAGTGCGGGCATCACGTCGAACATCATGTCGATCTTGCCGGCCAGCACATCGTTGATCGCCTGCGCGCCACCCCGATACGGGACATGCAGGATCTTCGCCCCGGCAAACGCGTTCAGCGCGGCCAGCATGAAGTGGCTGGTGGTGCCGTTGCCGGACGAGCCCATACGCAGCTGTTCCGGATTGGCGCGTGCCCAGAGGATCAGGCTGCGGAAGTCGGTCCAGCCATTGCGCGCGGCAGTCTCGGCGTTCACCACACACATCACGGTGCCGGTCACGATGGTAGAGATCGGGGTGAAGTCCTTCGCCGGGTCGAACGGTAGACGCGTGTAGAGATACGGATACGCGCAGAACACCCCCACCGCCAGAATACCCAGGGTGGTGCCATCGGGGTCCGACTTGGCCACGGCATCCGCGCCGATCAGCCCGCCTGCACCGCCGCGATTATCGACAACGACCTGATTGCCCAGATGCGCGGGCATACGGTCCGCGATCAGGCGTCCCAGCATATCGACCGCGCCGCCCGGCGGAAACGGCACCACCAGACGCACCGTCTTACCATCGGCAATCGGTTGCGCGGCGCGCACGGATGTGATCAGGAAAGGGGCTGCCAGCCCTGCATACAGCATGGATCGACGTGTCGGCATTTGCGGCTCCCGGTTCTTCTTTTTCTGGGAGCAGCGTGCCCGGTGCAGGGGCACCGCGCAACAAACGTAATACGTTCGTTGCGCGGGCCGAAATCACAGGAATGTGTGCAACAACACCGCGGTCGCCTGCGCGACATTCAGCGACTGCACGGCGCCGGTACCCGGGATCATCGTCTGGCGACGACAGGCTTCCAGCACGCCGGGGCGCACGCCGCTTTCCTCGTTCCCCACGATCAGCGCGATGGGTCGATCGCGCGGCACGGTGGCGATGGGGATCGCATCAGGCGACAGCGTTGCCGCCACAGTCCGATACAGCGGGTCGAGCGCGCGCACAAAATCGGCCAGATCGCGCGTGCGCCACATGTTGATGTGTTCAACCCCGCCTTCCGCCGTGCGATACACCGCATCCGACAGCAGCGCCTGCGATTTGTGGTCCGACAGCACGATCCCCGGCGCGCCGAAGAACGCGGCGCTGCGGATGATGGCACCCAGATTATGCGGGTTGCCGATCCCGTCGAGGATCAGCAGGAACCGTCCACGCGGCGGTGTTTCGTGGTCGGCGAAACCGATCTTGCGCGGCTTGGCGACCACGGCGATGCCACCGTGATGCGGCGTGCCGACAATCTTTTCCAGCTCCTCCGCCTCGACCATGCGGTACGGCTTGCGGTCTTTCGCCAGCTGCGTGCAGTAACGCCCGGCCTCGATCTTCTTGCTGGGCAGATAGAACAACCGCAGCGCGTCTGCCGGGCGGCAGGCGAACAGGGCGGCAACGGCGGCCGATCCGGAAATCGTATTGTGAGTGACACTCATGCACCGCCCTTACACCGCCTGCGTGCAGAAAGGTAGTTGTGTAACGCACAACCGCGCGGAAAGATGGAGGGATGCAGACAACTCTCCCCTGGCGGGTCGTGGCGGCACTCGGCGTAACGCAGATCGTCCATTGGGGCGGGCTGTATTACGCCTTCGCCGTGCTGATGCCCGCAATCGAGGCCGAAACCGGCTGGAGCCGCGCCACACTGACCGGGGCGTTCTCGGCCTCGCTGCTGGCACAGGCGGCGGTTTCGCTGATCGCCGGGATCGCGTTCGACCGGATCGGCACGCGGATCTGCATGACGTTCGGGTCGGTGATGGCGAGCGCCGGGCTGTTTCTGGCGGGGCAGGTGGACAGCATCACCGCGCTGTATGCCGTGTGGATCTTCAACGGCGTGGCAGCGGCGCTGACCCAGTATGAAGCCGCCTTCGCCGCCGTTGCCGCCAGTTTCGGGACGGAATCGCGGCGCGGGATCTCGGTGCTGACCTTTGCGGGCGGGCTTGCCTCGACCATTTTCTGGCCACTGACGGCCTTGCTGCTGAACCAGTTCGGCTGGCGCGACAGTTTCACCATCATCGCCATCCTGAACCTGGGCTGCACCGCATTGCACGCGCTGTTCCTGCCCGGTCCGGCGCACCGGCAACCGGTGTCGGTCACGCCGCATTCGGGCTTCACGCTGCAACAGGCGCTGCGGTTGCGCACATTCTGGCTGTTTGCTGCGGCGATGACGCTGAACGGGTTTCTGTTCGGCGGGGTCAGCGCGCATCTGGTCCCGGCGTTGGCGGAGAAGAATATCGGCGGGGCAGCATTGCTGCTCGCCACGCTGATCGGGCCGATGCAGGTCTCGGGCCGCGTGTTGGAATTCACCGCCGGGCAACGCGTGTCGCTGCGGCAGGTGGGGGTTGCGGCGCTGGCTGCCATGCCGGTCGCCATGCTGTTCCTGGCGCTCGGCGGGTCGTTCTGGGTGCTGATGGTGTTCGTGGTGTTTTACGGGGCGGGGAACGGCGTCATCACCATCGTGCGCGGCGCGCTGCCGGTCGAGCTGTTCGGGCGGGCGCAATACGGCACGATTGCCGGGGCGATCAGCACGCCGTTCTCCATCGCGCGGGCCGCCGGTCCCGTGGTGCTGGGCGCGGCGTGGGGCATGATGGGGGGATACACATACCCACTGCTGATGGTGGCGGGGTGTTCGCTGTTATCGCTGCTCTGTTTTATTGCGGCGATGCGCAGCGCGCAGGCGCGTGTATAAGGGCGCATGTCTGTAACCATCCTCTACCGCGACGAACGTGTCATCGTGCTGGACAAACCGTCCGGCATTCCGGTGCATCCGGGGCCGCGCGGCGGCGCAAGCGTCGAAGACCATTTCCCGGATCTGCAATTCGGGCGACGCGATGGACCGTGGCTGGCGCACCGGCTCGACACCGACACATCGGGATGTCTGGTGCTGGCGCGGCGCAAGGCGGCGATGAAAGAACTGCAGACGCTGTTCGCGGAAAACCGGGTGCGGAAAACCTATTGGGCGGTGGTGCGTGGTGTTCCTGCGCAGACAAGCGGCACCATTGATGCACCGTTGCTGAAGCACAGCACTGCCAAATCTGGCTGGCGCATGATCGTCGATCCGGCGGGAAAAACCGCGCGGACCGCCTGGCGTGTGATGGGTCAGGCCGATGGCATCAGTTGGCTGGAGCTATCGCCCAAGACCGGGCGCACGCACCAGATCCGCGTGCATTGCGCACATATCGGTCACCCCATTCTGGGTGACCCGGTCTATGGTGTTGCGGATACGCGCCTGCACCTGATGGCGCGCGCCATCGACCTACCGCTGGAGCCGCCCGTTTCTGTGACGGCTCCGCCACCGGCACATATGCATGATGCGCTTCTGCGCTGCGGCTGGGTCAGCCCCTGATCCGGAAGATCGCCTCGATCTCCATGCTCATGTTGTTCGACAGTGAATTCACGCCGACCACCGAACGCGCATGCTGTCCGAATTCGCCCAGAACATCAACGAACAGGTCCGAACATCCATTGATAACATCGGGGTGGCTGACGAAGTCGGGCGTCGCGTTGATCATGCCGAACACCTTCACCGCCTGCACATTACCAAGCGACCCGGCGGCCGCACGCGCGGCAGATAACAACCGCGTGCCGATCAGGCGTGCGTGCTGGTATGCGTCCGCAACGCTGACATCTGCGCCGACCTTGCCTGTGCACAGCGCGCCGTCCAGATGGCGCGGCCCCTGTCCGGCCAGATAGATGGTGTTCCCATCCAGACGGAACGGCAGATAATTCGCAATCGGGGTCGGCAGCGGGGGCAACTGCACGCCCAGGGCGACAAGTCTGGCTTCAGCGTCGTCGTTTGCAAGCATCGGCGCAGCTCCCACACGATGTGCTTCTCACATCGCGTTTGTTTCTGCGCACACTAAAACCCATTCGGAACAGTGTGTAAACAGCACTTGCCTACCGCGAAAAACTCCGTTTCTCTGCACGAAACCAAACGGGGAAACATCATGACGCAGCCTGACCTGAAAGTCGCCGTGATCGGGCTTGGTTCGATGGGAATGGGTGTTGCGGGGACGCTGCGCAGCAAGGGGTTCGACGTCACCGGATGCGATATCCGCCCCGAGGCACGCGCCGCATTCAACACAGCCGTCGCCACTCCAGCCGAACTGCCGCAGGGCATCGATGCCGTCATCATCTTCGTGGTCAACGCCACACAGACCGAAAACGCGCTGTTTGGGCCGCAGGGTTGTGCCACGCAACTGTCCCCCGGTGCTGTCGTCATCGCCTGCTCAACCGTGGCGCCGGAAGCGGCGCGCGCATTGGCGGTGCGTTGCGCCGATGCAGGTCTGCTGATGCTCGATGCACCGGTGTCGGGTGGGTCGGTGGCGGCGGGCGCGGGCACTATGACGGTGATGGCATCCGGCGCGCCCGAAGCTTTCTCAAAAGCCGATCCGGTGCTGAACGCCATGGCAGGCAAGGTCTATCGCCTGGGCGACGAGGTGGGCATCGGCAGCACGGTGAAGATGGTGAACCAATTGCTGGCCGGCGTGCACATCGCCGCGGCCGCCGAAGCAATGGCGCTGGGTATTCGTGCTGGCGCAGACCCCACGACGTTGTTCAACGTGATCTCGGCCTCGGCCGGGTCGTCGTGGATGTTCCAAAACCGCGTGCCGCATATTTTACAGGGCGACGACACGCCGCATTCGGCCATCAACATCTTCGTGAAGGATCTGGGAATCGTGCTCGACCAGGCACGTGCGTTGACATTCCCATTGCCGCTATCGGCTGCCGCGCATCAGTTGTTTCTGGCGGCGGCTGCATCGGGAGATGGCGCGCGTGACGATGCGTTCGTTATCCGCTTCTGGGAAAAACTGGCCGGGATCGACCTACCCAAGAAAGGGTAGCAACGCCTGCCATGCCGCAAGCTTGGCATCGAAACCCAGCGTGAAAGCCGGGCTGGAGGACGGTAGTTCCAGCACGGCGTTATCCCACGCCATCCGCCGGCGCGCTCTGACTGCCGTCTTGCCGTTGAACGCCACGACTTTCAGTGCGGGCAGATCGGCAATCAGCCGGTTCAGATCGTTGAACGCAACATCACGCAGCGCCGTATCCAGACTACCTACACGCCGCGCCTGCCCCACCACGTCCCACACGCCGATGCCGTGCTGACGCAAACACGCCAGCCTGTCCGCATATGCCCGCCCGTGCAGATCCGTATCCAGCAACGCGCCCAGCAACCGCCAGAACTGGTTCTGCGGATGCGCGTAATACTGCGCCGCCGCCAGCGATGCCTCGCCCGGCAGAGACCCCAGGATCAGCACCTGTGTTCGGGCATCAACCTCGGGCGGCAGGCAGTGTTTCAGCATCGGGCGTTCAGCATCTCCTCGACCGACAGGCCGATGGAAAGCAGACGACGATCTTCCATGCGCTTGCCCATCAGCATCAGGCTGACCGGCGCGCCGCCAGGTTCACCGCACGGCAGGGCCAGCGCGCAACGGTCGAGCATGTTGCCGATGGACGGGTTACGCAGCAGCAGCAGATTGGTGACGCGATAGGCTTCGTCATCCGTCAGCAGATTGGCGATCTTCGGCGGCACCACCGGGATGGTCGGCATGGCGATGATGTCGAACATCTCGGTGCGGGCATCGCTGCGCGCGATCAGGTCGGCACGGCGCGCCACGATGTCGAGGTAATCCGCCGCACTCATCTTCTCGCCCATCATGATACGCGAGGCAACGCGCGGGTCGTACCCGTCGCGCTTGTCCGCCAGTAATGCGCGGTGCCAGTGATAGGCCTCGGCCGCAGTAAAGCCACCCTTGGCGTTGATGGCGGGAATTTCGGTCAGTTCGTCGAACCGGAACTCCACCACATGCGCACCGGCCAGCGACAGCGCCGTCAGCGTGCGGTCGAACCATTTGGCGACCTCGGGGTCCATGTCGTCGCGCACGTAATTCTTCGGCACACCGATACGCAGCCCCGCCAGCGATGCGGCATCGGGGATCTCCGGCATGCCGCCCGCGAACACCGCGTCAGCGACTGCGCAATCCGCCACGCAGCGCGCCAGCGGCCCGATGGAGTCGAGGCTGTGCGACAGCGGCAAAAATCCCTCCAGCGGCACGCGCCGCGCCGTGGGCTTGAAGCCGATAATGTTGTTGCAGGCAGCAGGAATGCGGCACGATCCACCCGTGTCGGACCCCAGACCCAGCGGCACGATCCCATCGCCCACCGCAACACCGGTACCCGACGACGACCCACCCGGCACACGCGGCGCGACATCGCGCTCCCACCCAGCGGCGGGGGTGCCGTAATGCGGGTTCAGCCCCAGACCGGAATAGGCGAATTCGGTCATGTTTGTGCGCCCAACGGACACAAACCCTTGCGCAAACATCCGCGCCGCAACCGGTGCGGTGACACGCGCGGGCGCAGCATCCGCCAGCACCTTCGATCCGGCGGGGGTGGGTTCGCCCGCAATGTCGGTCAGGTCCTTGAACACCATCGGGATCCCGGCATAGGCGCTGGGCGCACGCCCGGCCTTGCGCAGCAGGTCCATGGCATCTGCCGTGGCGCGCGCGGCATCGGCGTGCACGCGGGTGAAGACGCGCGATCCCTCGCCCTTGGGATCGGCGATGCGCGCCAGGCTGTCTTCGATCAGCGCGCGCGACGTGATGGTTCCGGCCGCAAGATCGGCGGCGAGTTGCGTCAGGGTTTTCATGCCCGCAAACTTGCCGCGTCCGGCCACTGGTGACAAGCGGCGCAAGCGGTGCTGCAATGCCGCCCGAAATCCGATCGGGGGGCCAACACCATGCAGAATCGCCGTATCTATCTTGCCGAACGTCCAACCGGCGCACCGGTGCCCGAGACGTTCGGCATCGAAGACTGCGCCATGCCGCAGCCCGCTGACGGGCAGGTGCTGTTACGCACGCTGTATCTGTCGCTCGACCCGTATATGCGCGGGCGGATCAGCGATGCGAAATCCTATGCCAAGCCGGTGAACATCGGCGAGACGATGGTCGGCGGCACGGTCTGCGACGTGATCGAAAGCAAGCACCCGAATTTCAAACCCGGCGATGTGGTGCTGGCCGCTGCCGGATGGCAGAAATTCTCGGTCGCCGCTGGCGAGGCACTGACGAAACTTGACCCGACCATCGCCCCCGTCACCACAGCGGTTGGCGTGCTGGGGATGCCGGGGATGACGGCCTATACCGGCCTGCACGTGATCGGCCAGCCGAAAGCAGGCGAGACCGTGGTGGTCGCCGCGGCATCGGGTGCGGTTGGATCGGCGGTCGGGCAGATCGCGCGTATTCGCGGCTGCCGCGCCGTGGGCATTGTGGGTGGAGCCGAGAAGCAGCGTTACGTGCGCGAGGAACTGGGGTTTGACGCGGTTGTCGACCACAAGGCACCGGACTTCCGCGAGCAGCTGAAAGCCGCCTGCCCGAATGGGATCGATATCTACTTCGAGAATGTCGGCGGTACCGTATGGAACGGCGTGTTCCCGCTGCTGAACGATTTTGCGCGTATCCCGGTCTGCGGGCTGATCGCGCAGTATAACGCCACCGGTATCTCGACCGACCCCGTCGCCGGGATGGACCGCTTCCCCGGGCTGATGCGCGCCGTGCTGACCAAGCGGCTGACGATCCGCGGCTTCATCGTCTCGGACTTTGCGTCCATGCGGGCGGATTTCCTGCGCGATGTCTCGGGCTGGATGCGCGACGGGCAGCTACGCTGGAAGGAAGATGTGGTAGAAGGGCTGGACAACGCCCCCGCCGCGCTGATCGGCCTGCTGGAAGGGAAGAACTTCGGCAAGCTGCTGGTGCGCGTGCACGGATAAGAGAACACCATGACCCCCGAGATCGAAGACGACATCCGCAACCTGGTGCGCTCTGGCTTCTACCTGCCGGACGAGGTCGAGGAGATTATCTGCGACGATCTGCACGAACTGAGCGGCGCTGCCGCCGATGAAGCCTGCGCGCACATCGCCGCCAGTTTCGAGGCCCTGCGACAGGAACAGGAAACCTGGCCCCCCACCACCGACTGCGACAGGCTGGATGCGGTGTTCGAGGCACTGGGGCAGCGCGGCATCATCGCCCTGCAGAACGCAGGCTATACCCAGAAAGACGGCTACGACGATGCGTGCAGCATCTATCATGAAAGCGACGATCCAACATCGCTGATCGGGTATTGTTTCTACCACGGACAGGATATTGAAGGCGCCATCAAGGGGGGCGGCCTGTACCTTGCATTCGGCCCCATGGACCCCGAGGGCGAACTGACCGAAGGCGTGATGATCGGCCGCATCATCGTGGCCGAACTGGCACGCCAGGGCTTTACAGCCGTATGGGACGGCACGTTCGGTGCACGCATCCATGTGCCAAAACTGGATTGGAAAAAGCGTATCGACTGAAACAGCGTATTCTCAACCGGCACCTGTGCTGGCACAGTCCACCGCAATACGAACACGGGAGGGGGACCAATGGCACAACGAAAAAAGCCGGAAGATCTGCGCAGCAATCGCTGGTTCGGACAGGACGACATGCGTTCGTTCGGGCATCGCAGCCGCATGCAGCAGATGGGCTATGCCGAGGAAGATTATCGCGGCAAGCCGATCATCGGCATCATCTCGACCTGGTCGGATCTCAACCCGTGCCACCAGCATTTCCGCACCCGTGCCGATGAAGTGAAGCGTGGCGTGTGGGCGGCGGGCGGTTTCCCGGTGGAGCTGCCCGGTCTGTCGGTGACCGAGAGCTTCATGCGCCCGACGACGATGCTGTACCGCAACCTGCTGTCGATCGAGACCGAGGAGATGGGACGATCCCTGCCCGTCGACGGTCTGGTGCTGATGGGCGGCTGCGACAAGACCGTACCCGCGCTGCTGATGGGGGCGTTCAGTCTGGATCTGCCCGCCATCTTCGTACCGGCGGGGCCCATGCTGCGCGGCAACTGGCACGGGCAGACTCTGGGGTCCGGCTCGGACATGTGGAAATACCACGCCGAGTTGCGCGCGGGCACCATCAGCAAGGAAGACTGGCGCGAGATGGAGGGCGGTATCGCGCGCTCCTACGGCACCTGCATGACGGCGGGGACGGCCAGCACGATGATGATCGCGGCCGAGGCGCTGGGGTTCACCCTGCCGGGTGCATCGTCGATCCCCGCGGCGGACGCCAACCACCCGCGTATGGCGACCGCCACGGGGCGACGCATTGTCGAGATGGTGTGGGAGAATATGAAGCCCTCCGCCCTGCTGACACAAGGCAGTTTCGATAACGCCGTGACAGCGGCGATGGGGCTGGGCGGTTCGACCAACGCAATCCCGCATCTGATCGCTATGGCGCGCCGGGCGAAGTTCCAGATGGATCTGGATTCGTTCGACACGCTGTCGCGCCGCACACCGCTGATCGCCAACCTGCGCCCCAATGGCGATACCTATCTGATGGAGGATTTCTTTTACGCCGGGGGCACGCGCGCGTTCCTGGAACGGCTGCGGCCGTATCTGGATGTGAATACGCGCACGGTGAACGGCAAAACGCTGGGCGAGAACATCGCAGGGGCCGAGGTGTTCAACGACGATGTGATCCGCACACCGAAAAATGCATTGCAGCAGGAAGGCGGGGTCGCGGTTCTGCGTGGCTCCCTTGCGCCGAAGGGGGCGGTGATCAAGCACAGCGCCGCCAGCCCGCATCTGTTGCGGCATACGGGACCGGCACTGGTGTTCGACAGTTACGCCGATCTGAAAGCACGGCTCGACGATCCGGATCTGCCGGTCACGCCGGACAGTGTGCTGGTGCTGCGTTCAGCCGGGCCGCAGGGTGGTCCGGGTATGCCGGAATGGGGCATGATGCCGCTGCCGCAGAAGATGCTGAAAGCCGGCATGCGCGACATGGTGCGCGTGTCGGATGCACGGATGTCTGGCACGTCGTACGGAACCTGCGTGCTGCACGTCGCGCCCGAAAGCCATATCGGCGGACCGTTGGCCTTCGTGCGGGATGGCGACATGATCACGCTGGATGTTGCGGCACGGCGGATTGACCTGAACGTCGATGCGGCCGAAATGGAGCGCCGCCGTGCGACATGGGTCCAGCCCGAACGGAAATACGGGCGCGGCTGGACAGCGCTGCATCTGGACCATGTCAGCCAGGCGGATGACGGGTGTGATTTCGATTTTCTTGAAGCGGGCACAGATACGCCCGAGCCGGAGATCTATTAATTCCACGTAGCGACAGTTTAAGCGCTCCCGGGCATTTTTCAAAATCCCGTGTAGAATCACGCATTACGCCTAATAAGTAGAGATCAAATGGCCGAAGCACATAATCATCACTACATTCCACAATGCTATCTTAGGGAATTCGCAAAAAAGAGCGGCAAACGCCATCAAGTTTTTACAATTAACCTTGGAAATGGAAAAATTTTTACGACATCCGTTCGAAACGTCGGAGCGATTCGGGATTTCAATAAAATTGAATACGACGACATTCATCCAAATATGCTTGAGATGAAGTATGCAAAGATTGAGGATGACATTGCCGTTGCACTTCAAAAAATTTCTGAAACCAGACTATTTACATCTACGAAAATTCGCGACCCCCTGCTGTTTTTGATGACCCTACTATCAATTCGACACCCCAATTTCCGCAAGAAAATTGACGATTTTACTACGCAATTTGCGCAACGCATGATTAATCTGAATCTAGAGCACTCTCGGAATCAGAACACCCCCGATTCCATCCGCTCCGGAGAATACACCATTGCGGCCCCCAGAATTGGAAAATCGCTAACGAGGTTGCGCTTATTAATCCTATTCTCAAGCAGATGTCTGCTCGCAATTGGTTGTTGTTGGTAGCAAGTGACCAAGCCGGTAATTTTATAACTTCGGACGACCCCGTACATCTTGCATCTATGAATCCCCACCCTCATCCCATGATCGGGGTTGGACATGCTTCGTCTGATAGTGTCATCTTTTTCCCTGTCACGCGGAGGATTGCTCTTTTGGGTCGATTTGACGGACTAGAAGGCGTGATGTCTGTTGATGACAAAATAGTGGCTCAGTTTAACTCCCAAACTATAAGCCATACTGGGCAACAGATTTATGCGTATGACCATGCATTTAAGTATATGAAAGGCAGCACCCTGTGCACGGGTGGCCAATTGCATGAAGACATCGATATAATACGTAACCCCCAGCATATAGCCAATAACACGGTATCCATACCAAATCTCAGAGCAATCAGGGAATAAGCAAGGCAAGCCCATTGGATAATGGATTTAGCAAGTGCAGGGCGATGCCCTGCGCCCACCAAGGGGCATCGCCCCCTTGCTTCACGCAGCCTCTGCCTTGATCGCCTCACCCAGCACGCCGTAGATACGGTCCACATGATTTTTCTCGACAATCAGCGGCGGTGACAGCGCGACGATATCGCCCGTCACCCGGACCAGCACGCCATTGTCGAAGCAACGATGAAACACCCGCATCGCACGGTCCCCCGGTTTGCCCGCACGCGGTGCAAGTTCGATCCCCGCAATCAGGCCGAAATTTCGCACGTCGATCACGTTCGCAACGCCCTTCATGCTGTGCGCAGCATCTTCCCAGTACGGCTCCATCGCGCGCGCACGGCCCGGCAGGTCCTCGGCTTTGTGCAGGTCGATCGTCGCGCACGCAGCGGCGGCGGCCAGCGGATGGCCGGAGTAGGTGTAGCCGTGAAACAGCTCGATCCCCGCAGGCGCGCCGTTCACGATGGTGTCGTAGATCTCGGTCTTTGTGGCCACAGCACCCATCGGCACGGCGGCGTTGCTCAGCCCCTTGGCCATCGTGATGATGTCAGGCGTCACGCCCAGCCGTTCGGACCCGAAATGCGTGCCGATGCGACCGAAGCCGGTGATCACTTCGTCGAAGATCAGCAGGATGCCGTATTTGCTGCAGATCTCGCGCAGACGTTCCAGATAGCCCTTCGGCGGCACCAGCACGCCGGTCGAACCTGCCACCGGTTCCACCATCACCGCGGCGATGGTCTCGGCACCGTGCAGCGCGACGATGCCCTCCAGCGCGTCGGCCAGATGCGCGCCCCATGTTGGCTGGCCGCGCACGAACGCGTTCTGCTCCAGCACATGTGTATGCGGCAAATGGTCGACATAGGGCAGCATCGCGCCGAACTGCTTGCGGTTGCCGCCGATCCCGCCCACCGACATGCCGCCGAAGCCAACCCCGTGATATCCGCGTTCACGCCCGATCAGCCGCGTACGCGTGCCCTCGCCACGCGCCTTGTGATAGGCGAGCGCAATCTTCAGGGCGGTGTCCGCGCTCTCGGACCCGCTGTTGGTGAAGAACACGCGGTCGATCCCCTCGGGCGTCAGTTCGGCCACCTTGCTGGCGGCCTGAAACGCCAGCGGATGCGAGAGCTGGAATGTCGGCGCGAAATCCATCACCGCCGCCTGCTTCTGGATCGCCTCGGTGATCTCGCGTCGGCCATGCCCGGCGTTCACGCACCACAGACCCGCCGTGCCATCGATCACCTCGCGGCCTTCGGGCGTGTAGTACGACATCCCCTCGGCCCGGGCGAGCATACGCGGGGTGGCCTTGAAGCCGCGGTTGTTGGTGTATGGCATCCAGAACGCTTCCAGGTCGTTCGGACGTCGCGTCGGCGTGTCGTTCATCGCATTTCCCTCTGTTCAGGGCAGTCTGCGACACGGCCGCACTTCTGAAAAGCCACCTTATGCGCGGGGTTTCTCCAGCTGCTCGGCCAGCTTGTCGAGCATGGTTGCCCAGCCGTTCCGTATACGCGGCGCATACTCTGCCATCTCGGCGCGCAGGGTGTGGGTCAGCGTCACCTCGCAGCCACCCGGCACGACCCGCACGTCAACAACCACCCGATCCTCCTGCGTTGCAAACGCCGGAACACCAAAAGTGAAAACCAGACGATGCGGACGGTCGATCTCCAGATACGTGCCGACATGCTCGACATCCATATCCGGGCGACGATCCGTGATAATGAACCCCCCACCAACGTGCGGCGTGATCTCGGCACGAATATTGGTTCCGGTCTCGGTGGTGAACATCCATGCACCGGCGATTTTCTGGTCAAACCAGGCATCGAACACATAGTCCGACTGGAAGGCAAAAAACCGAGAGACGTGAATATCTGCAGTCGGCTGCGCAATCATGATAAAACCTTTTCCAGATCGGGTTCCCAAATTCTGACAAAAATGTCATATTCGAAAGAGACAAGGATTTCCCGGAGCATGTCCCAGTTTTCCCGCCCTTTTTTCCTCCCACTGGCGATGAGCCTTGCTTTCTCATCAGCCTGGGCACAATCGCCCACTATCCCTGACGAGCTTCCCCTAACGCGTGATCTGAACACACTGTCCGGGCGTGTCTTCGGCATCATGGCGCAACGTTACACGGATGAACTTAACAATGTAGAGTCCCCTGAACAGACGATCGATCAGGAAGACCCCACCCAACAAGCAGCCGTAACGGATGTTTTCCGCCCGTTTCATACCCTCCGGCTGAGCAGTTCCACCATCGCGCTCAACAGGACGCGCCTGTCGGATCTGGCGCGTGCGTGGGGCATGACAACCGCCCATCACTATCCGGACGAAGTCGCTTACGCGGCCGCCTGCTGGGACTCGAAGCCCGCCGGATTGCGCGTGCTGATGACATCAGCACTCAGCACACGCCAGTTCATCAATGGCTGGCTACTGGCACACGAAGACTCGTCGACACCCGGCGCACCGTGTGCAGCAACGGCACAACTGACCGCGCCTGAACTGCCATACGGGTTACGTCTGGGTCTTGATCGTGCTGCCGTTCTAAGTGCCATCCACCTTGCCCCAATACAGCAGACCAGCGAGAGAACCGGCTGGAGTTATGCCCTGAACACACCCACCCAGACGACAATCCAGTATCGGCTCTACGCATGGTTTGCCGATAACAAGCTTGTCGCTTTGCAATACCACACGCTGGAAACCAACTGAGCCACCATGAAAAAACATCCCCTCGCCCTGTCTGCCATTCTGCTTGCCGCGCTTTGCAGCACAGCTCCCGCCCAGACCATTCCCGATGCACTGCCCGTTGTGCGCGACCTGCCACGACTGCCGGGAAATGCCTTTATCGCACTGCGTCATTCGGACGATGTTGCGTCAATCGACGTGGAAAAGAACGACGAAACCCAACGCGCTGCCGTTGCCCGCATGTTCGCCCCGTTCGACACGCTGGCAATCGGCGGGACGACGGTACGGCTCGATACGGAACGCAGCCAGGAGAACAATCCCTCCACTCGCCTGTCCGATCTGGCGCGGCTGTGGGGCAACACGCGTGCGCACGGCGAAGGGGAAATCCTGTTCCGCGCTGCATGCTGGGATTCCAGGCCCGCCGGTCTGCGCGTTATCATGACATCGAGCCTGGATCAGGAGCAACACATCAACGGCTGGGTCGTCTCGCGCGATACCACACCATCTGGCCAGACCTGTGGGGCAACCGACAAACTGACGCCACCAACCATGCCCCACGGGCTGCAATTGGGGGCCGACCGCGCCGCCGTGCTGCGCGCCCTGCCACTGCCCCCCACCAAAGAGCAACCTGCTGTCATAAGCTGGGCCTACACCGTCATGATGCCAGACGACAGCGCGGTGGACTATATGCTTGACGTCTGGTTCACCAATGGCAAGCTGTCGGACGTGCATTACCAAACGTTGGTCACCTTCTGAACAGAGCGGAGAACACCACGATGGACGGCAAGCTTTACATCGGCACGCGTCGCTATTCGTCGTGGAGTCTGCGCGGCTGGCTGCCGGTACAGATGGCCAAGCTGAACGTCGAGGAAGTGGTGATCCCGCTGGCAGGTGGAGGGCAGACCGTCGCCATCCGACAGGTCTCGCCCAACGGGCTGGTCCCTTACCTGGAACATAACGGACATCGCATCTGGGAAAGCATCGCCATCTGCGAATACTGCGAGGAAGTTTCCCCCGGCTCCATCTGGCCGCGCGATTTTGCCGCGCGTGTGCATGCACGGGTGATCGCGGCGGAAATGCACGCCGGGTTTCGCGAATTGCGCATGGCAATGCCGATGAATCTCGGCCGCGACTTCCCCGGCAAAGGACAGACGCCGGGCGCGCTGGCCGATATCGCCCGCATCGAAAAGCTGTGGGCGGAAACGCGAGCGCGGTTCGGAGCGAGCGGGCCGTTCCTGTTTGGTGCCGACTTCACCGGCGCCGACGTTATGTTCGCCCCGATCGTCGCGCGCTTTCTCTCCTATCAGCCGACGCTGACGCCAGAGTCCCGCACCTATTGCGATGCTGTGCGCACACATGCGCCGGTTGCCGCATGGTACGACGCATCCACCAGGGAACCTGAAGCCTGGCTGCTGCCGAAGTACGAGAACCTCGCGTAGCAATCCCCGTTACGGAATGGCGACCCGGCGCTGCATCATCACCCACAGCTTCGGGCCGGCCAGCGCCACAAGCGCGATCAGCAGGATCACCAGCGAAATCGGGCGGGTGACGAATGTGCTCCAGTCCCCCTGACTGATCGTCATGGCCTGGCGCATAGACTCTTCCGCCATCGGCCCCAGAATCATGCCGATCACCACGGGGGCGACGGGGAAGTCGAACTTCTTCATCAACATGCCGATCAGCCCGATGCCGTACAGCAGGAACAGATCCACCACCGAATTGCTGATGCCGTATGTGCCGATCGTCGCGAACACCAGAATGCCGCCATAGAGCAGCGGCGTCGGAATATGCAGGATCTTCACCCACAGCCCGACCAGCGGCAGGTTCATCACCAGCAGCATCACATTGGCGATATACAGACTGGCGATCAGCCCCCAGACCAGTTCGGGCTGGCTGGTAAACAGCAACGGCCCCGGCTGAATGCCATAGGACTGAAACGCCGAAAGCATGATCGCCGCTGTTGCTGATGTCGGCAGCCCCAATGTCAGCATCGGCACCAGAATGCCCGCCGCCGCGGCGTTGTTGGCGGCTTCCGGTCCGGCAACACCCTCGATCGCGCCGGTCGTGCCGAATTCCTCGGGGTGCTTCGAGAGTTTTCTCTCCGCGTAATAGGACAGCATGGTCGGCATTTCCGTGCCGCCCGCCGGCATCACACCAAACGGAAAGCCGATGGCCGCACCGCGCAACCACGGGAACAGACTGCGGCGCCAGTCGCTGCGGCTCAGCCACAGCTTGCCGCGCACCGGCAGGATCTCCTCCTGCCCCGAACGCCAGTGCAGGGCCAGATACAGCGTTTCCGCCACAGCGAACAACGCAACAGCAACCAGCACAACATTCACGCCATCCAGCAGTTCCGGAATGCCAAATGTGAAACGCTGCTGCCCTGTCTGCCGGTCGATCCCCACCAGCCCCAGGAATATGCCGAACACCAGACTGACCAGACCACGCACCGCGCTCGACCCCAGCACAGCAGACACGGTGACGAAACACAGCACCATCAGGCTGAAATACTCGGCAGGCCCCAGCTTCAGCGCCAGTTCGACAACGATCGGCCCCAGAAAGGAAACGCCCAGCGTGCCGATCGTCCCCGCCACGAACGAACCGATCGCCGCTGTGGCCAGCGCCGGACCGGCACGCCCGTTGCGCGCCATCTTGTTACCTTCCAGCGCGGTAATGATCGAACCGGATTCACCCGGCGTGTTGATCAGGATCGACGTTGTGCTGCCGCCATACATCGCACCATAGAACACGCCGCAGAACAGGATGAACGCGCCCGTCGCGCTGACCTGATAGGTGATCGGCAGCAACAGCGCGATGGCCAGCGCCGGCCCGATGCCCGGCAGCACACCGATCGCCGTGCCCAGAAAACACCCAAGCAGCGCCCACAACAGATTGAAGGGAGTCAACGCCACGGAAAATCCGTGCATCAGATTGTTGAATGTATCCACGGTCAGATCAGACCTTCCAGAATACCGGCGCCGATATTCACGCCCAGACCTCTGTCAAAACCCAGATAGGCCCCCAGCGTGATCGCACAGCCGATCAGCACATCGCGCAACAGCTTCTGCGACCCGAAGGCGCGGGCCGTCAGCACGAACTGGATGCTTGCCGAAATAACAAATCCCAATGTACCGATCAGCGCCATGTTGGCGACGGCACCTGCCACCAGCAGGCTGAACGACGTCCAGTTCAGCGCAGCACCATCCGCATCTGGCAGATGCCGCGACCACCCGCCGCGCAATGCGTCGAGCATCAGAAAACCGCCAAGCACCGCCAGCAGCAACGCACACAGGTACGGCACGAACTTGGCGCTGATTGCCGCATACATCGGTGTCTGCGCGATACTGACGGCACCGAAGAAAATCAGCCCCGCCAGCACCAGAACGAAAATCGCCACACCAAGATCGGCACGCATCGTGCCGGACTTCATATAACCAGCCCAACTTCTTTCAGCACCACTTCCGTCGCGGCGATATCACGGCGCAGGAATTCATCGAACGCGTCGTCAGCCAGGAATGCATCGTCCCAGCCGCGCGTCTTCATCAGTTCGATCCATGCGGGAAGCGCATGCAGATCGGTCACGAACTTCACCAGCGCGGCTTTCTGCTCGGCCGTGATGCCGGGCGGGGCAAACACGCCGCGCCAATTGCCGATCACCACATCCAGGCCGCTTTCCTTCAGCGTCGGGATAGCGGGGTCGACACGGCGTTCGCTCACCGTGGCCAGTGCCCGCAAACGCCCGGCCTTGATCTGTTCGCTGAATTCCGAATACCCGGAAATCCCCGCCGCCACCTGCGCGCCAAGCAGCGCCGCCTGTGCCGGACCGCCACCCGGGAATGCAACGTAAGATGCCTCGCGCGCTGAACGGCCCAGCGCCTTCAGGATCAGCCCCAGCGCGATATGGTCGATCCCGCCGGCCGAGCCACCACCGACCGGCACCTTGCCCGGGTCTGCCTTCAGCGCATTCAAAAGATCGCCGATGCTCTGGAACGGCGAGGATGCCGGCACCACAATCACCGGCGACTCATCGGTCAGACGCGCGATCGGCGTTACATCTGCCAGACCGACGGGCGACTTGTTGGTCAGCACTGCACCGACCATCACCGCACCGCCCACCAGCAGCGCATCGCCACGCCCACGCCGCTGCGCGATGAAGCGCGGCAGACCGACCGTGCCGCCTGCCCCGCCGACGTTTTCAAACTGGAAACTGCCAACCAGCCCACCCGGACGCGCCACCTGTTCGATCGCGCGGCCCAGACCGTCCCAACCGCCGCCAGGACCTGCGGGGATAAACATATACATGCTCGGGTATTGCGGTGCAGCCATGGCACTGCCGGCACGCATCGCAATGCCACCCAACACGCCAGCCGCCAACAATGTACGACGATAAACCATACGACTCCCCCACATTATCTATTTGTTGTGGAGGACTATAGGCGACGTCCAGAACCGTTGTCACGCAGCTTGCAGGCAGGAAAAAAGTCTTGCGGTCAGGCCGTCAGTGCACGCGCAAAGACCACCGGATCAACATTGCCACCACTCACCACGATGCCAACCACTTTGCCGCGCGCATCGATCTTGCCGGTCAGTAACGCAGCAAGCGATACAGCGCCGCCCGGTTCAACCACCAGCTTCAGATGTTCGAACGCAAACGCCATCGCGCGCAACACCTCGGCGTCCGAGACGACCAGCCCGCCCGCCAGCAGTTTCTGGTTGATCGGGAAGGTCAGTTCGCCTGGCATTACCGTCAGCAGCGAGTCACACAACTGCGATGCCCCCGGCGCATTGGCCAGACGCGTACCCGCCGCCAGAGAACGCGCCGTATCGTCGGAGCCTTCCGGTTCGGTCGCATAGATTTTCGTGGACGGAGACACACCCTGCATCGCTGTTGCGCAGCCCGCCACCAACCCGCCACCACCGGCATTCACCAGCAACACATCCATCGCCAGCCCGGCACGCTGCGCATCTTCGGCCAGCTCCAGCGCCAGAGTGCCCTGCCCCGCAATCACGTGCGGATGATCGTAGGGCGGCACCAGAATGGCTCCGGTACGTTTGGCAAACTCTTCGGTCAGCGCAAAGCGGTCGTCCTTGTTGCGGTCATAGGGAACGATCTCGGCCCCCCAGCGGCGCGTGCTCTCCACCTTGATGCGCGGCGCGTCGGACGGCATGAAGATCGTCGCGTGTGCACCAACCGCTTTTGCCGCCGCCGCCACTGCCTGACCATGGTTGCCTGATGAATGCGTGACGATCCCCGCACGACGCCCGGCTTCATCAAGCTGCAAGGCCGCATTCGTCGCGCCGCGAAACTTGAACGACCCGGTCCGCTGCAGCGGTTCGGGCTTGATCAGCACGGTGCTGCCGGTCATCGCGTCCAGCAGGGTGTTTCGCAGCATGGGCGTATGCACTACATGCGGCGCAATCCGCGCGCGTGCATCAACGATATCCTGATAATTTACCGCCAGCATTTCAAAATACCCTGTTCTGCCGCAACCGTGTCGGAGACAGGTTGCCGACAACCTTGCGCGCCTCGCCCGGATCGCGCTCGCAGATCAGGTCGGCCACCAGCCGCCCGGCGGCCGGGGCCGTCTGAATGCCATAGCCGCCCTGCCCCACACACCAGAAGAATCCCTCGGTGCCAGGCTCGAACCCCATCACGAAATTCCGGTCCGGGGCGAAAGTGCGCAGCCCGGCCCAGCTATGTTCCACGCGGCGCACTTCGATATCCAGCGCCTGCTGCATGCGGTCGATCGCGATTGCGACATCCAGTTCGTCGGGCTGTACATCGTGCGGCGTGTCGTCGGTTTCGTCGGCGGGCGAGACCATCATCTTGCTGCGTGCTTCCGGCCGTGTGTACCAGGTGTGCCCGACATCGTTGAGCATCGGCCAGTGTTCGCTGTCCCATTTACCTGGATCGATAATCACGCCGGTCCGGCGCTTGGGCACCAGCCCGATCGGCGCAACGCCAGCCTGCTGCGCCACCACATCGCCCCAGGCGCCGGCCGCATTCACCAGTATCGGCGCTTCAAAGACCGCACCGGACAGGGTTTCAATGCGCCACACACCGTTCTGCCGCGTGATGCGGCCGGTGCGTGCATTCAGCACCATCTCTCCACCACGCAGATGCAGCTGCTTCAGGTACCCCTGATGCAGCGCGGCGACATCCATGTCGAACGCGTCTTCCTCGATCGCGGCGGCAACGGCGTAGTCCGAGCGCAATGCAGGAACCAGTTTCTGGATCTCGGCAATCGATGCCTCGCGCAGACCAAGCCCATCGTTCAGCATCTGGTCAAGCTGCGCCTTCTGGTCTTCAGGGGCGAGAAACACGACGGCACGCCTGGTTGCCAGCGTATAATCACTGAATCCTGCGGGCGGGGTTTCGAACATCGCGCGCGACAAGCCCGTCAGAACGCGCACATCCGGCGGGCCATAGTTCAGAATCCAGAGTGCCGCTGAACGTCCAGTGGTGTGATAACCTGCCTGTTCCTCGGCCTCGAGCAGCGCGACCCGCTTGTCCATTGCCAGGTTGGCTGCTGCCGAAGCCCCGGCAATGCCAGCGCCAATCACCACTACATCGAATAGTTTTGCCGTCATGATCAATCAGCACTTTCGTCATTTATAAATTTCGCTGAACGGCCAGTCTCGGGGGCAAACAGGATATGCGCAAGAGGGGGATCACATCATCCAACCAGAGGTTAAATACCTGCGGTGCCTTGCTCAATGACAAGAGCATCCAGCAGTTCTTCTTCCGCACACAGAAGCTATCCATCTGCGAGCCTGCGCTTTGCAGAAATATCCAGCATGCAAAATTCTGTTCAAATCCCAAGCCCGTCATTATCATAACGAAACAATATACAGACGCCGATTACTAGTTTGCGCAATGCGTACGTGCTACCCTCTTCAGAGATAATGAGCTCACCATAACGACTCTTCAAAGGAGTAGATTATGCCGGAAACACAGCTCTCTCCGTGGGACATGTTCAACGCCGAAGTCCCGAAGAACCATTTTCCAAAAACCGGAATGCCGCCGCGGGTTGCCAAATCTGTCGTCAACAGTGAGGCATGGACCGACGCCAGCCCGGTCATGAATCTATCGTCCTTTGTCACCACGGTTATCGAACCGGAATGCAGTGAAGTGGCGCGCGAACACGCCATGAAGAACTACATCGACCACGACATGTATCCGCAGCTGTTCGCCATTGAAAAGCGGATGGTGAAGTGGCTGCACCAGCTGTGGAACGGTCCTGCCGACGTTGAACCGTATGGCACGGCCACGATCGGATCTTCGGAAGCCTGCATGCTTGCCGGACTTTCCCACAAGTGGAACTGGCGCGAAGCACGTGAAAAAGCCGGGAAAGATACGACGAAGCCGAATATGGTCACCGGCGGCAACGTCCAGATCGTCTGGAAAAAATTCATGCGCTATTTCGATGTCGAACCGCGCATCGTACCGCTGAAGCCAGGCAACTACCGTCTGACGGCCGAACACCTGGACAAATACGTCGACGAAAACACCATCTGCGTCGTTGCCATCGCGGGCCAGACCTTCACAGGTGAAGACGACGACTTCCAGGAAATCCACGACTGGCTTGACGCCTACGAAAAGCGCACCGGCGTCAGCATCCCGATGCATATCGACGGCGCGTCTGGCGGTTTCATCAACCCGTTCTGCTATCCGGATTACAAGTGGGACTTCCGCCTGCCGCGCGTGCAGTCGATTAACGCATCCGGCCACAAATTCGGCCTGGTGCCCCCCGGTCTGGGCTGGGTCGTTTTCCGCGAACGTAAACTGTTCAACGAAAACATCATCTTCTATGTGAACTACCTGGGCGGCGAAATGCCGACCGCAACGCTGAACTTCAGCCGCAACGCCGCTCCGATCGCCGTGCAGTACTATATGTTCCTGCGCCTCGGGTTTGAAGGCTATGCGCGCATCATGAAGCAGACCATCAGCAACGCCGAGTATCTGCGCGATCTGCTGGTGAAAAGCGGGTTCTTTACCATCATGAACGAAACCCAGCGCATCCCCGTGGTCGCACTGACACTGAAACCAGAATTCAAGAACTTCAGCGAATACGACGTATCGGCCAAGGTGCGCGAACGCGGCTGGGTTATCAGCGCCTACTCCATGCCTCCGGCAGCCGAACATGTGAACAGCCTGCGCGTGGTTGTCCGCCCGCATCTAAATCGCAACACGATTGAAGGTCTGGCGAAAGACATCATCGATTCCTGCACCTGGCTGCAGAAAAATGGTGGCAATGCCAAACCTCCGGAACTGCACGACTCGCATTCCTCGTCTCCGTCGAAATGCTGACTTGAACAGGCCAAGTAAGCCTTACTTCTAAAGGAAGCCAACATGCATGCGTTCTTCCAGTTTCTGGCCAACAACCCGTTCATCCTGCTGTTTCTGACAGTCGGGCTGGCGGTGTTGATCGGCAGATTAACCGTGCTTGGCTATGGTCTTGGGATGGTGGCAGCCGCCATTATCGTTGGATGCGCACTGGCCGTCATCGCCTCCTCGTTCGGGGTGAAGCTCAAGCTCGATGAATTCACCAAGAGCCTGTTCTACTACCTGTTCATGTATGGGGTTGGGCTGCGTGTCGGCCCGTCCTTCCTGAACAGCCTGGGTGGAGACGGTCTGAAATTCACGGTGCTCGCCGTGATATCGAGCATCCTCGGGCTTACGCTCTGTGTTGCCGGATCCAAGTTCTTCGAACTGCCGATCGGCGCGGCTGGCGGCATTCTTGCCGGGTCGCAGACCATGTCGGCGGCCATCGGTTCGGCCGAACAGGCGGTGACGGCGGGTGTGATCGCCCTGCCGCCCGGAACGACGGCCGAGCAGGTCAGCGCGATGATCGCCCTGTCTTATGGTATCTCGTATATCTGGGGCACGGTCGGGATCATTCTGATCTGCAAGTATCTGCCGAAATGGTGGGGGCTTGATGCGCGCGCCGCCGCGGAAGAATACGAACGTGAACACGGCGTGCGCAATGTCGATGAAGTCGGGCTGACTGGATTCAGCACGTTCGGTCTACGCTCCTACCGTCTGGAAAATCCGCAGACGGCCGGGCAGAGCATCCACCAGATCCGCACGACATATCCGCAGTACAAATTCGTCAACGTCGTGCGTAACGGTGAAATGCTCGGCGCTGATCCGAACCTTGTTCTGCAAACAGGCGACGTCATCGCCCTTGGCGGGCAGGCGCAGGTGTTGACTGAACATATGGGGCTGATCGGGCCCGAAGTCGCCGACCAGAAGGCACTGAACATCCCGCTGGATCAGGCGGATATTCTTGTCACCAACTCCGACATGATCGGCAAGAAACTGCGCGATCTTGGAGCCGGTCCGCTTGCCGGGCAGATTGGCTTGAAAAGCCTCGAACGTGGTGGCGTCCCGATTCCGGTCGGCACCGAGATCAAGCTGCAACGCATGGACATCCTGACCGTCGTCGGGCTAAGCAGCGCTGTGCAGAAGGCCGGTGAACTTCTGGGACGCATCGCGCGGCCCAGCACGTCGACCGACCTGTTCACACTGTGTGCCGGGATGATTCTTGGCTTCCTGATCGGGTTGATCCAGTTCCCTGCTTTCGGATCTTCGGTGGGGCTGGGCAATGCGGGTGGATTGCTTGTTTCGGGCGTGATCGTGTCGTCCATTTCGTCGCGGCTGCGCTTCTTCGGCAATACGCCGAACGCGGCACGCAACATTCTGGAAGACATGGGGCTGGTGGTGTTCGTCGCCATCGTCGGCATCAATGCCGGTTCCAGCCTGCTGGAACAGCTGACCGGTGCCATCGCGCTGAAGATCTTCATCGTCGGCTTCATCGCCTGTTCAATTCCGCCCTTCATCGTCTGGTCGATCGGTCTTTACATCTTCAAGATCAATCCAGCCGTGCTGATGGGTGGTGTGGCCGGCGCACGCAGCCACTCTGGTCCGTGTCGTGAAGCTGCACATGAGATCAACTCCACCGTTCCGTGGATTGGTTTCCCCGTCGGTTACGCCGTCTCGGGCGTGTTGCTGACCATCTTTGGCTACTTCGCCATGCTCCTCGCCCAGTAAGGGAGCAACGTATGCTGGACGTTATCTTTCAGGTCCTGAACGGGCATCCGGAGATTGCTCTTTTTCTGGCGCTCGCCTTGGGATACCTGATCGGCAAGATCAAGGTGACCGGCCATAATCTCGGGCTGGTCACCGGCTCTCTGTTCGCCGGGCTGCTGATCGGGCAGCTCGGCGTCGAGATCAGCCCACAGATCAAGACAATCTTTCTGCTGCTGTTCCTGTTCGCCAATGGCTATGGCGCCGGACCGCAGTTTTTCCGTGCCCTGAAGAATGATGGCATTGCGCCGTTGCTGCTGACCGTTGTGGTGTGCAGTGTCGGGCTTTTGTGCGTGTGGGGCATGGCCACGCTGATGGGGCTGGATCGGGGCTTTGCGGCTGGGCTGCTGTCCGGCGCACTAACTCAGTCTCCGGCAATCGGCACCGCAAGCGAAGCCATTATGGCGCTGGATCTGCCACTGGCCGAACGGCAGGCGCTGGTCAATCACATCCCTGTTGCCGATGCCGTCTGCTACCTGTTCGGCTTCTGGGGTGAAGTATTTTACGTCGCCATGATCCTGCCGCGCATGCTGAAGATCGACATCGAGGAAGAAGCCAGAAAGTTCGAAAAAACTTACGGGTTGAACGACAACGATACACAGAATGCGCCGTTCAACACGGCACAGAGTCTGCGCGTCTATACGCTCGAGAACAGCCGCTACAGTGGAAAATCGGCGGCGTTTCTGGAGGACAGCGCATTGAAATCCGGCTTCCGGTTATTCGTCTTGCGCCTGCGCCGCGATGGCAAAACCGAACCAGTCACGCGCGAGACCATTCTGCAGGCAAGCGACCGGCTGGTCGTGGCTGGCAGACGCGAATGGATACTGGCATTTGCACCGGAAATCGGCCCGGAGTGCGACGACGTCGATCTGCTCGATATTCCCATCGACCAGATTGATGTCGTGGTGACCAACAGTTCCTACACTGGAAAACCCCTGGCGCAACTGGCGCTGACGAGTAACACATCACGCGGCGTCTTCCTCAAACGCCTGATCCGCGCCGGACACGAGGTGCCGATCTCAACAGGAACAATCCTCGACAAAGGCGACGTGCTGACGCTGATCGGGGCAGCTGGGCAGATCGAAGCCGTCGCCAAGAACATCGGCTTTGCCGAACGCCCGACCATCACGACCGACATGTTCACACTTGGCTTCGGCATCGTGGTGGGGTGCCTGATCGGGTTGCCGGCATTCCTGATCGGCGGGGTGCATCTGTCGCTGTCCACATCGGTCGGCACGCTGCTGGCAGGGCTGTTCTTCGGCTGGCTGCGTTCGGTAAAACCGAACCTGACGGGGCGCGTGCCGGAAGCGTCGCAGGCTTTCATGGTGAACTTTGGTCTGGCAGGTTTCGTCGCCATCACGGGGCTGCATGCGGGGCCGGTGTTCTTC
>JAVBJV010000013.1:0-94783 GCA_031546815.1 Acetobacteraceae bacterium | reverse complement strand
GGTGATGGTGGACGTCTCGGCCAGCGCCAACGCGATGGGCAAGAACGTCGAACTGGAATTCGAACGTAACGGCGAACGTTATACCTTCCTGCGTTGGGGCCAGACCGCGTTCGACAATTTCCGCGTTGTGCCGCCGGGCACCGGCATCTGCCATCAGGTGAATCTGGAATACCTGGCGCAGACCGTGTGGACCGCGAAGATCGACGGTCAGGAAATCGCTTACCCGGACACACTGTACGGAACCGACAGCCACACCACGATGGTGAATGGCATGGGCGTGCTGGGCTGGGGCGTTGGCGGCATTGAAGCGGAAGCGGCCATGCTGGGCCAGCCGATCGCCATGCTGATCCCCGATGTCATCGGCTTCAAGCTGATCGGCAAGCTGCCCGAAGGCGCGACGGCCACCGATCTGGTGCTGACCGTCACGCAGATGCTGCGTCGCAAGGGTGTGGTCGGCAAGTTTGTGGAATTCTACGGCCCCGGTCTGGAACACCTGCCGCTGGCCGACCGCGCGACCATCGCCAACATGGCGCCCGAATACGGCGCGACCTGCGGCTTCTTCCCGGTCGACAAGCAGACGATGGAATATCTGCGTCTGTCCGGCCGCGATGAAACCCGCATCAAGCTGGTCGAAGCGTATTGCAAGGCGCAGGGCATGTGGCGCGATGCGAACTCGGAAGATCCCGTGTTCACCGACACACTGGAACTCGACATGGCGACCGTGCTGCCGTCGCTTGCCGGTCCGAAGCGTCCGCAGGATCGTGTGCTGCTCTCGGCCGCGTCCACCGCGTTCAAGGACGAACTGACCAAGAGCCTGGGCGTTGCCCCGACCGATGTCGGTGTACGTGCGCCGGTGGCTGGCACGGATTATTCCATCACCCATGGCGACGTGGTGATCGCGGCGATCACGTCGTGCACCAACACGTCGAACCCGTATGTGATGGTCGCCGCCGGTCTGGTGGCGCGCAAGGCGCGGGCGCTGGGCCTGACGCCGAAGCCCTGGGTGAAGACATCGCTGGCGCCCGGTTCGCAGGTGGTGACGGAATATCTCGACAAGGCGAACCTGACCGCCGATCTGGACGCCCTGGGCTTCCAGACCGTTGGTTATGGTTGCACAACCTGCATCGGTAACTCGGGTCCGCTGCCGGACGATATTGTGGACGCGATCGAAGGCTCGAAGCTGGTTGCAGCGTCGGTGCTGTCGGGGAACCGCAACTTCGAAGGCCGCGTGCATGCGAACGTACGTGCAAACTATCTGGCATCGCCGCCGCTGGTGGTTGCCTATGCGCTGTTCGGCACGATGAACGACGATATCACCACCGCGCAGATCGGCACATCCAAGGACGGCAAGCCGGTATTCCTGAAGGACATCTGGCCGACGACGAAGGAAGTGGCCGACACGGTGCACGCCAACGTCACGCGCCCGATGTTCATTGAACGCTATTCGGACGTGTTCAAGGGCCCGAAGGACTGGCAGGCGATCAACACCGGTGCCGCCAGCGAAACATATCGCTGGTCGCCAACGTCGACCTACATCCAGAACCCGCCTTACTTCGAAGGCATCACGATGGACACCAAGCCGCTCACCGCGATCAGCGGTGCGCGCGTGCTGGCGCTGCTGGGTGACTCGATCACCACCGACCACATCAGCCCGGCCGGTTCCTTCAAGCCGGCGACGCCCGCGGGCAAGTATCTGTCGGATCGCCAGATCCCGCAGAAGGACTTCAATTCGTACGGCGCGCGCCGTGGCAGCCACGACGTGATGATGCGCGGCACGTTTGCCAACATCCGCATCAAGAACGAAATGGCCCCCGGCACGGAAGGTGGCGTGACCACGTTCCAGCCTGAAGGCGACGTGATGTCGATCTATGATGCGGCGATGAAGTACCAGCAGCAGAACACACCGCTGGTGGTGTTCGGCGGCAAGGAATACGGCACCGGTTCGTCGCGTGACTGGGCGGCGAAGGGCACGTACCTGCTGGGCGTGAAGGCGGTCATCACCGAAAGCTTCGAACGTATCCACCGTTCGAACCTGGTCGGCATGGGCGTTCTGCCGCTGACCATGCGCGGCGGGATGGATCGCAAGTCGCTGGGGATTATCGGTGACGAAGTGATCGACATCGAAGGCATCGAAACGATGACCCCGCGTTGCGAACTGACGCTGGTGATCCATCGCAGCAATGGCAGCGTGGACCGCGTGCCGGTGCTGTGCCGTATCGATACGGCGGACGAAATCGAATACTACCGCCAAGGCGGCATCCTGCATTACGTGCTGCGCGGCATGGCGCAGGCGGCGTAAGCGGTTTTATACCACGCAAGAAAAAGGCCCCGGAAACGGGGCCTTTTTTGTTGCCGGTTGTGCGGTTTTAATTGGCTCTCCACTGCGCGCACATACAGCGCTCTCTTTGGGTAGCAGCAGCCTTAATTCCCCGGCGAGATGGTGTCCCGCATACCTTCCAGCAGCAATGTCTGCTGGCGCACCAGATTGGTGATTGCAATATTGTTGCCAAGCCGCGCCATAGATCCGTGCCCGTCCCAGAACGGCGATGCGTACACCGCGATCATAGCATCGCGATACACAATCCATCGCCGCTGCGCGTCGCGCAACCGGCCTTTCGCGTCCGGATTCAAGCCTGCCATCACGCTTGTATAGGCGCGGTTCAACCTGGCATCCCATGCTTCCATCGCCGTGCGATGACAGATAATCATGCCAGCCGTGTTCATATTCTCGGGCGTGTCGAGGCAGACGGCCAAGGCACGATCCGTCGGGTCGACATCATCGCTCTGGGCCACGGCACTCTGCAGGCCCAGCACTATGCATGCAGCCAGCATGGGACGAAGCATCATTGTTCACACTTTCAGTTCGGCGCGGCGGTCAAGCGCTTCCACGCATCGGGGTCGGTCGCGCCTTCTGTCACAAAAACCAGCGCCGAGCTATCGGCACCCAGCCCAATTTCCGCGGCCAGATCGGGGCGACTCGCCAGCAGTTGCAAGGCCGCAAATCCAGCCGCGCCGGTTTCCCCGGCAACAATCTTCGGCTCGCCCTTTTTCGGATTCGCCAGGGCGCGCATCGCTGGGGCCACCGAATCTTCCGGCACGATCAGGAACGCATCCGCCCCATCGCGCAGAATCTGCCACGAAGGGGCCGAGATCACGCCGCACGCCAGCCCGCCCATCAGCGTATCCAGATCACCCATGATGCGCACTGGCTGCCCGGCACGCACCGCCTCCATCAGCGAGGCCGCGCGCGGTGGTTCAACCACCGTTACATGCGGACGCTTTTCGCCAAAGCGCAGCCACAGCGCCGCGATCACCGCCGCCGCCAGACCGCCACAGCCGCCCTGAATGAAAACATGCGTGGGCGGGGTGGGCTGATCGTGCAGGATCTCCTCGACCATCAATGCGTAGCCGGCCATGCAGTCGCGCGGAATTTCCTCGTAGCCCGGATAGCCAAGGTCGGAGACGATCTGCCAGCCTTCGCGCATCGCATCGTGACGCAAAACCGTCAGTGCGTCGTCGTAGGGTGCATCAACATGCACGATGCGCGCGCCCTGATCCGCGATCGCCTGCACGCGCACATCGCTGACGCCGCGCGGGATATAAACGACCGCCTGCAAGCCACGCTGGCGTGCCGCCCAGGCAAGCGCGCGGCCGTGATTGCCATCGGTAATGCACGCTACGGTTTTTACGTTCTGCTTCTGCAGACATTGCACGGCATAGGGCGCACCCAGCGCCTTGAAGCTGCCCAGCCCGAAGCGCGCGCCCTCGTCCTTGCAATACAATGCACGCAGCCCAAGGGCGGCGGCGGTAGCAGGCAGCGTGTGCAGCGGGGTTGGCGCGTAACCGTCCCAGGCGCGGATCGCCGCTGATGCCGCCTGCATGCGCGTTACATCGAAGCCCGTCCACACGCCTTTGTACCGATTTGCCCGATCGACGCGCCAGTTCGGCCACAGCAGCGCCGTTTGCGGATCATATGGAACAACCATGCGAAGCATTGTCGGTCCCCCTCCTGCCTGTTCGGTTGAACTGCAACAGAGGCCGCCATGCTTGGCAAGCCCATAAAAAAAGCGCGATGCCGAAGCACCGCGCGTTTTCATCAGCTGCCGCCAGATCTTACCAGCTGAAGCGTGCGCCAATCGTGCCGCGCGTCGAACGCTGTTCGTCGTTACCGCTAACATCGGTCAGGTAGCCGACATCCGCATGCAGCATGGCATTCTGGCTGACCTGCACGGCCAGACCGATGCGGGTTTCCAGATTGGTGCCGCCGAACTTGTTGCTGACATCCGTGCTCAGCAGCGTCAGGTTGTCCTTGCCCGAAAAATCGTGCCACAGGCTGGCCACGGCATAAGGCACCACGGCTACGCTGCCCGCATCGAACCGCCCCTGCAGGCGCAGGCCCAGTCGGCCGCTGACGCTGGAGGCCGCGTCATACGTGGCATAGTTATAGCCATCCGGTGCGCGGACCGGGTCGAAATCGGTGTGCTGCGCCACGAGCTGAGCCTGCGGCTCCAGCGTCAGCGAACCGCCCAGCGCAATCGGGTAACCCGCTTCGATCGACGCGGTGAACGCGGTGGTGTCGCTGTTGGTACGGCCCTGGTCGCTCGAGACTTCGGTCTCGCCCCAGCTGCCCATCACCACCGTGTCGAGATACCAGTTCCCCGGACCCGTATGCGTCCAGTAACCGCCGAAGCTGGTGCTTTCCAAATCCTGACGCACGTGGTTCTTGACGCTGAGGGCGTAACCGCCCGGCATCCCCGGAATGCTGGGGATCGAGATGGTGCGCATGTCGTCAGTCGTGCCATGTGTGCGGGCATACCCGGCAAACAGGCCGAAATGGTCGCGGTGGCCATTGCCCCAGTCATGGGCAAACACGTCCAGTCCGGCCTGAAAGCCCAGTGTATCGCCTTCGTACTTCGCGCCGAACCGGTCGGCCGAAGAGCGGCTGAAATCTTCCCCCAGAACGCGCATCCAGGTCGAGGATGCGAGACCGGCCCCGCTCAGCAGCGACTGATCGCCGTGGCGTTCGTGAAATGTGCCCAGCATCAGCCGGTTCTGGCTGCGTGCAATATCGCCCTGGCCCATCTGCGCCGAGCTGTCGGCGGCCATGTAATACGGATTGATGCTTAGCGCTTGCGCGCTGCCTGCTGCAGCAATCCCGGCAACCGTGAACAGAACAGGAAGGCTCGAACGAATAGGGCGCATTTTTAATATCCCAGCAATAAGAGTGTATTTCCGGTTTAATTATTTATCGCTGGTTGGGTATTTATACCAAAATAAATACACGTCAACGAATTAAGACAAAAAGACCGAAAATAATTTCCTCTCTTTTGACGTTTTTTTTCATAGATCGTCAACTATTTGATGATCTGCGCGCACAATATGAAACCCCGGCCGGGGTGCCAACCCCATCCGGCATATTTTCAGGATTTAAATCCGGAGAGTCGTGCTGCTAGGGCAGCAGGACCGTGCTGCCCGTTGTCTGCCGGGCTTCCAGCGCGCGATGCGCGTCGGCGGCGTCTTTCAGCGCGAAGGTCTGGTTCACGCGGATCTTCACCGCGCCCTTCACCACCACATCGAACAGACCGGCCGCCGTGCGTTCCAGATCCGCCCGCTTGGCGGTGTATGTCGCCAGCGTCGGGCGCGTGAAGAACAGACTGCCCTTGGCGGCCAGCATCGCGGAATCAATCGGTGCCAGCGGCCCCGAGGCATTGCCGTACGACACCATCATCCCCAACGGCGCCAGACAGTCGACCGAGGCCGCAAACGTCGCCTGCCCCACGCTGTCGTACACCACCGGCACCATCTCGCCCCTGGTGATCTCGCGCACCTGCTCGACCAGGTTGTCATACCCGACGATCGCATAATCGGCCCCGTTGGCGCGCGCCAGTTCGGCCTTTTCCGCCGATCCCACCACGCCGATTACCGTGCAGCCCAGATGCTTCGCCCACTGACACAGGATAAGCCCCACACCGCCCGCCGCCGCGTGCACGACGATGGTATCGCCCGCCTTCACCGGATAGGTGCGATGCAGCAGATACTGCGCGGTCATCCCCTGCAGCATCATCGCCGCCGCGGTCTTCATGTCGATGCTATCGGGCAGCTTTACCAGCCGATCTGCCTTCAGCACGCGTTCCGTCGCATAGGCACCCATCGGCCCCATCGCATAGGCAACCCGATCGCCCACCGCGACTTCCGTCACACCAGCGCCGACCGCAAGCACGGTGCCGGCTGCCTCCATCCCCAATGTGGCGGGCAAGGTCGGGGCCTTGTACAGGCCCGTGCGGAAATACACGTCGATATAATTCAGCCCGACCGCCTCGTGCCGCAGCAGCGCTTCGCCCGGGCGGGGTTCGGGCGTCGGCAGGTCTTCCCAGTGCATCTGCTCAGGACCGCCATAGGCATGGATCCGGATTGCCTTGGTCATCTGCTTTCTCTCCTGCGCAGTGCGGTGGTCGTCACAGTTTTAAACCCGGATTTTCCAGTTCCAGCAACCAGGCCTTGGTCTCGGGCCCGTCGCCGCCCGAATATCCGCCAAGCCCGCCGGTCGCCAGCACGCGGTGACACGGGATCAGCAGCGGGATCGGGTTCGCCCCGTTCGCCTGCCCCACCGCCCGCGCGACCGAACCAACCCTGCGGGCCAGATCGGCATAGGTCCAGGTCTGGCCATACGGAATGCCCCGCAGCGCCGCCCAGACGCGCTTCTGAAACTCGGTCCCGAACGGCGCCAATGGCAGGTCGGCGAAATCGTCCTGCTTGCCGTCGAAATACGCATCCAGCCGCGCCCGCACCGCACACAGCAGCGGCGTTTCCGTCTGGTCCCGCCCCCAGCCCCAGTCGAGCGAGACGATCTGCCCGTCCTCTTCCGAGATGGTCAGCGCGCCAACCGGTGAATGCAGCGATAATTGCGGCACGTATCTCTCTCCTTACGAACGCAGCAGCGCGGCGCGCAGGCCGGCTTCGTCATGCACGGGCGGCAGACAGATCCCGTCGCGACAGACAAACGCCGCCACACCCGCGTCCGCTATCTTCGCATATGCCGGGTGATCGGGCGAGGCCGCCTCGGCCGTTGCCATCACCATCACGCGCGGATCGGGATGTGTCCGCGCCACACGCAGCAATTCCTGCGCACGTGAATGCTCCGCCGTGCCGTTGATCACCACCGTAATCCCGTGCCGCAACAGCGACGCCGCGCCCATCAGCGTGGGCATCGCCCCCAGCGCATCCCCCGCGCCCGAGAACGCGCGGATGATCCGCTCCGCCCGTTCCGCCCAGATGGCATGGCCGGTGATATGAAACAGGCGTGCGTAATTCTCGGCCATCAGCCCGTTGCCGGACGGTGTCGCCTCGTCCGCCGCACTACGCGGGCGCACGATCATGTCAGTGGCGTCAGACGCACTGGTGTAGAACGACCCGCTGGCGCTGGGGAAACGTTCTTCCACTTCGTGCACCAGCGATACCGCATGATGCAGATAAGCGATCTCGCCACTCATCTGAAACAGCGTCAGCGCCGCGTGGATCATGCATGCATGATCGTCGAGCAAGCCGCGCGCCGTGACCCGTCCACCGCAGAACGCATGTGCAAGTTTGCCGTCCGTATCGCGCAGGTTCTGCATCACATCGGCGAACACATCGCGCGCCAGCTGCATCCATGCGTCATTGTCGAACACCACCGCCGCGCGTGCCAATGCCGCAATCGTCAGACCATTCCAGTCGGCCAGCACCTTCATGTCGGTCAACGGGTGTGGGCGGCGTTCGCGGGCGGCGAACAGTTTTGCGCGGGCATCGGCCAGAATGCGGCGTTCGTCTGCACTCAGCGAACCCTTGCTCCACAACAGGTTCGGGATGTTCACGCCCTCCCAGTTGCCGACGCTGGTGATGTCGTAGACGCTGCGGAACAGCGCCGCATCCGGCCCCAGAATCTGGTTCACCTGCTCCGCCGTCCATACGTAGAAGCGGCCTTCCGCACCCTCGGTGTCGGCATCCTGCGCGGTGGCGAAACCGGCATCGGCCTGCATCTCGCGCGCCAGCCACAGCACCAGTTCGTATGCGCGTTCGGCCAGCAGAGGGTCCTTCACTTCGGCATAGGCAAAGCTCAGCAGTTCGAGCAGTTGCGCGTTGTCCGACAGCATCTTTTCGAAATGCGGCACCAGCCAGTCGGCATCAGTGCTGTAGCGCGAGAACCCACCACCCAGATGATCCCAGATCCCGCCGACCGACATCTTCAACAGCAGCAGCAACACCACATCGCGCAACGCCAGATTCTGCGTGCGGAAATATTCGGACCACAGAAACCGGAAGATCGGCGCGTTTGGAAATTTTGGCGCGCGACTCAAACCGCCGCGCTCGAAATCCATCAGCCGCAGAAACCCCGCATCGGCCCGGTCGAGGATCGTATCGTCGATCCCATCCCCCGCCTGCGTGGCCGATAATTGCCGCAACACATGACGCAGCGCAGTGGCATTCTGCGCCACCTTGTGCCCCTCGTGCGTGAAGGCGGCATGCACGCTTTTCAGCACATCACGAAACCCCGGCTTCCCCCAGCGCGCTTCGGGCGGAAAATACGTGCCGCCCCAGAACGGCGTGCCATCGGGCTGCAGAAACATCGTCATTGGCCAGCCGCCCTGCTGCCCCATGGCATGCAGCGCCGACATGTATAACCGGTCGAGATCGGGCCGTTCCTCGCGGTCCACTTTCACGCAGATGAAGTGCGCGTTCATCAGCGCCGCGGTCGCCGTATCCTCGAACGATTCATGCGCCATCACGTGGCACCAGTGGCACGTGGCATACCCCACCGACAGCAGGATCGGCTTGTTCTGGCGCGTCGCCTCGATCAGCGCGTTCTGGTTCCAGGGGCGCCAATGCACAGGGTTATCTGCGTGCTGTTGCAGATAGGGCGAGGCCTCGGCGCGGAGCAGATTTCCGTCAACCATTCACGCCCTGTCCTTGCGACATGGAATACGAGTTGGATAAAACATTCTTTCCGCAATAATAAGAGCCGAATGACTGAAACAATTTTCGCCCTGGCGACCGGCACGACCCGCAGCGCTGTTGCGGTGCTCCGCATCAGCGGTACAGGAACCGATTCCATTATAACCGCCATTGCGGGCGGTCTGCCAGATGCCCGCCGCGCGAGTTTGCGCCGCCTGCGCGACGCAACAGGCGACACGCTGGATCACGCGCTGGTTGTGCGTTTCCCCGGCCCGGCATCGTTCACGGGCGAGGATTCGGCCGAACTGCACCTGCACGGCGGCCGCGCCGTGATCGAGGCTGTGTCCGATGCGTTGATCGCGCTCCACGCCCGCCCCGCCGAACCCGGTGAATTCACCCGTCGCGCGTTTCTGAACGGTCGCCTCGACCTGACCGAGGCTGAGGGCATCGCCGATCTGGTCGATGCCGAGACCGACGCCCAGCGCCGCCAGGCCCTGCGCCAGACCGAAGGCGCGCTGGCCCATCTGTACAGCGGCTGGGCGCAACGCATCACGGAACTGCTCGCGCATCAGGAAGCGTTGATCGATTTGTCCGACGAAGACCTGCCGCCCGAGGTCGAGGCCGGGGTCACGCAGACATTGCACGCGCTGTCCGCCGAACTTGCCGCCCATCTGGCTGACAACCATCGCGGCGAGCGGCTGCGCAGCGGTTTGCAGATCGCCATTCTGGGTGCACCGAATGTGGGGAAATCCTCGCTGCTGAACGCCTTGGCGGGGCGCGAGGCCGCCATCGTCAGCCACCGCGCCGGCACCACGCGCGACGTGGTGGAGGTGCGCATGGATCTGGCCGGCATCCCCGTGACACTGCTGGATACGGCGGGCCTGCGCGAGACCGAGGACGAGATCGAGGTCGAAGGCATCCGCCGCGCCCATGCAAGGGCCGAGGACGCCGATCTGGTGCTGCTGGTGCACGAGGCCGGGACGAAGCCCGTGGACGTGCCGCACCTGCCCGCCGACCGGCTGATATATGTGGCGAACAAGGCCGACATCGCGCCCGCCACCGGCGCACTGGCGGTTTCCGCCCGCACCGGGCTGGGGATGGACCAGTTACAGACAGTGCTGGCCGAACGGGTCGGCGCGATGCTCGACCGCCAAGGCCCGCCCCCCCTGACCCGCGCCCGCCACCGCGCCGCCCTGACCGAGGCCGCCGCGGCGCTGGACCGCGCCCAGATTGCACCCGATCCGGAACTACGTGGCGAGGATCTGCGGCTGGCGTTGCGCGCAATTGGCCGCATCACCGGACGCGTGGGGGTCGAGGATATTCTAGATGTGATTTTCGGGCAGTTCTGCATAGGAAAGTAATCGGCTTTTATTCCTGTTATAAGAATATATTCCGAATCCCATATCTATTGTTTCCCCCCGCCGCAGAACTGCTCTAAACCCCCGGCTTATGAGTGAAATTCGTTATGATGTGATCGTGGTCGGCGGCGGGCATGCCGGGACCGAGGCCGCTGCCGCATCGGCCCGGATGGGCGCACGCACCCTGCTGCTGACTCACCGCGCCGACACGATTGGCGAAATGTCGTGCAATCCGGCTATCGGCGGCCTCGGCAAGGGCCATCTGGTGGCCGAGGTCGATGCGCTGGACGGGCTGATGGGCCGTGCCGCCGACATGGCGGGGATTCACTTCAAGATGCTCAACGCGTCCAAAGGCCCCGCCGTGCGCGGCCCGCGCGCGCAGGCCGACCGGACATTATATAAAGCCGCCATCCAGACCCTGCTGGCGGCGACCGAAAACCTCACCATCCGCGCCGAAGCGGTAGAGGATATGGAGACCGATGCAGCGGGCGCGCTGTCCGCCGTGATTCTGGCCGATGGCACA
Organism: Acetobacteraceae bacterium; assembly: GCA_031546815.1. Taxonomy (GTDB): domain Bacteria; phylum Pseudomonadota; class Alphaproteobacteria; order Acetobacterales; family Acetobacteraceae; genus JAVBJV01. The sequence continues at coordinate 83,974 of JAVBJV010000013.1, read as the reverse complement.
CGCATTCCCTGTGGCGCGGTGGTGCTGACCACCGGCACCTTCCTGCGCGGGCTGATGCATGTGGGCGAAACCCAGACCGAAGGCGGACGCGTGGGCGAAGCAGCGTCCGGGGGTCTGTCGGCGACACTCGCCCGCCTTGCCCTGCCGCTGGGGCGGCTGAAGACCGGCACGCCGCCGCGCCTCGATAAAGCCAGCATCGACTGGGCCAGCCTGCCCGAGGACCGGGGCGATGCCGTCCCTGTCCCCTTCTCGCGCCTGACCACCGCCATCACTACACCGCAGATCGAATGCCGGATCACCGCAACCACGCAGGCGACGCACGACCTGATCCGCGCCAACCTGCACCACTCGCCCATGTATGCCGGGCGGATCGCCGGGCCAGGGCCGCGTTACTGCCCGTCGATTGAGGACAAGGTGGTCCGCTTCGCCGAGCGCGACCGGCACCAGATTTTTCTGGAGCCCGAGGGGCTGGACGACAACACGATCTACCCGAACGGAATCTCGACCTCCCTGCCCGCCGATGTGCAGGCCGGGATCGTCACCAGCATTCCGGGACTGGAACGCGCGCGCATCATCCGCCCCGGCTATGCGGTGGAATACGACTTCGTCGACCCCCGCGCGCTGGCCTCCACACTGGAATTGCGCGCTGTGCCGCGCCTGTTTCTGGCCGGGCAGATCAACGGCACCACCGGGTATGAAGAAGCGGCGGCCCAAGGGCTGCTGGCCGGGATAAACGCCGCCCGCCGCGCCGCCGGGGCCGAAGGGGTAATCGTGGACCGGGCCGAGGCATATCTGGGCGTGATGGTCGACGACCTGACCACCCAGGGCGTGACCGAGCCATACCGCATGTTCACATCCCGCGCCGAATACCGGTTGAGCCTGCGCGCCGACAATGCCGACCTGCGCCTGACCGGGCGCGGCATTGGCTGGGGCTGTGTGGGCAGCGTGCGCGAGGCGGCATTCCGCGCGCGCGAGGCCGCCATTGCCACGGCACTGGAATCCGCCACCACCGCCCCGCTCTCGCCCGAGGAGCTGGGCGCGCTGGGGATTGCGGTGAACCGCGACGGGCGGCGGCGTTCAGCACTGGATGTGATGGCGCTGCCGAACATCACGCCGGACGCCCTGAACACCGCCTTCCCCTTCCTGCGCGACCTGCGGCCCGATGTGCGCGAGGAATTGCAGACCCGGGCGCGGTATGCCGGGTATTTAGGCCGGCAGGAGGCCGATATCCGTGCTTTCCGTCAGGAGGAGAACGTGGCCCTGCCCAGCACGCTGGACTTCGGACGTGTTGGCGGCCTGTCGAACGAGATGCGCCAGCGACTGGAAGCATCTCGCCCGGCAACGCTGGGGGCGGCGACCCGCCTGCCAGGGATTACCCCCGCTGCATTGACCGCACTGATGGCGCACCTCAGGATGCTCCGCGAAGCGGGTTAGTGTTTCACGTGAAACACCCCCATAACCATTCAGGATATTGTTTCACGTGAAACACGCACCCCCCACCGCCCTGCCGGGCATCGTCGATGTTTCACGTGAAACACTGGACCGCCTGACCATCTATGCCGATCTGGTCGAGCGCTGGAACCCGACCGTCAATCTGGTGGCCCGCGGCGACCTGCCGGTGCTATGGCAACGCCATATCGCGGATGCCACCCAACTGGTCCCGCTGATCCCGCCCGGCACCAGCCACGCCATCGATCTGGGGTCCGGCGGCGGCCTGCCCGCGCTGGTTCTGGCCATCATCACCGGCATTCCGTTCGACCTGGTCGAGAGCGACCGCCGCAAGGCCGCCTTCCTGCGCGAGGCCGCACGCGAGACCGCCGCCCCCGCCCGCATCCACGCCACCCGAATCGAGTCGGCCGATCTGCCCCCCGCACCGCTGGTCACCGCCCGGGCGCTGGCGGCTTTGCCGGTTTTGCTGGGTCTGGCGCACCCATTCCTGACAAAAGACGGCGTTTTGCTGTTCCCCAAGGGCATTTCGGCCGAAGCTGAATTGACCGCGGCCTCCCCCCTCTGGCAGATGAAGGTCGAGCGGTTCCCAAGCCAGACTGACCCCGCCGCCACTATTTTACGTATTTCCGAGGTCGCGCGTGTCCAATCCCCCTGACCAGACGTCGCCCAAAGTCCGCATTCTGGCGGTTGCCAACCAGAAAGGTGGGGTCGGCAAGACCACCACCGCCATCAATCTGGGCACGGCCTTCGCCGCCGCCGGTGAACAGGTACTGCTGGTGGACCTCGACCCCCAGGGCAATGCCTCCACAGGGCTTGGCGTATCGCGCACCGATCGCGGTGTTGGCACCTATGGCGTACTGACCGGCACGGTCGATGCGGCCGAAGCGGTGCGCGACACCATCATCCCCAACCTGTTCCTGCTGCCCGCCGAACCCGACCTGGCCGGGGCCGAGATTGAACTGGTGGGACTGGAACAGCGCGAATACCGGCTGCGCGACGCGCTGCATGCGCTGCGCAATACCGGTCGCTGGACCACCATCCTGATCGACTGCCCGCCCAGCCTCGGCCTGCTGACCCTGAACGGGCTGACGGCGTCGGACGCGGTTCTGGTGCCGTTGCAGTGCGAATTCTTTGCGCTGGAGGGCATCAGCCAGATCATGCGCACGATCGAGCTGGTGCGCCGGGGCCTGAACCCGAATCTGACGCTGCAGGGCATCGCGCTGACCATGTTCGACCGCAGAAACAACCTGTCCGAGCTGGTGGCGTCCGATGTGCGCAGCTTCTTCGGCGACAAGGTCTACGACACCGTGATCCCCCGCAATATCCGCGTGTCCGAGGCCCCCAGCCACGGAAAACCGGTCCTGCTGTATGACTACAAGTCCAGCGGGGCACAGGCTTATCTGCAATTGGCGGCCGAAGTGCTGAAGCGCGAGCGTGCGCTGCTTGGCCTGCCCGAAACCGTTTCCTTCACTGCACCTCAGGATGTTCCGGCATGAGCGCCAAACCAACCAAAGGCCTGGGCCGCGGCCTCGCCGCATTGATGGGGGAAAACGCGGTCGCCGCCCAAGCCCCCGCCCCGACCCCCGCTAACAGCGCGCCCGTGCTCAATAACGGTGTCAGCTACCTGCCGATCGAGGCGCTGGAGCCCGGCCCGTTCCAGCCGCGCGGCCCAATTGACCAGACCGCGCTGGCGGAACTGGCCGAAAGCATCCGCACCCAGGGCGTGTTGCAGCCGATCCTGGCCCGCCCGATGCCGGACGAGAAAGACCGCTATCAGATCATCGGCGGGGAACGCCGCTGGCGTGCCTCGCAGGCAGCCGGGTTGCATGAAGTGCCGGTGCATATCCGCAACCTGACCGACCAGGAAGCCATGGCGGCCGGGTTGGTGGAAAACCTGCAGCGTCAGGACCTGAATGCCATCGAAGAAGCCGACGGGTATCGTCGCCTGATCGAAGAATTCGAAGTCACCCAGGAAGATCTGGGGTCTGCGGTCGGCAAGTCGCGCTCGCACATCGCCAACACGCTGCGGCTGCTGAACCTGCCGCGCGCCGTGCAGATCCACCTGAAGGAAGGTCGTCTGACCGCTGGCCACGCCCGCGCCCTGCTGGCGCATCCCGAGCCGGAAAAAGCGGCCGGAATCGTCATCGCCCGTGGGCTGAACGTGCGCCAGACCGAATCACTGGCCAGCCAGAAGCCCAGCGTCGCCAAGACCAGCGCGCCGAAGGCCAAGGACACCGAAACCGCCACGCTGGAACGCGAATTGTCGGAACGCCTCGGCCTGCGGGTCGAAGTCAGCTTCGATGGCAAGGGTGGTGCGGTGAAGATCAATTATTCCAGTCTGGACCAACTGGACTCTGTATTAGCCTTGTTGAACCGTCAGCACGGCTGAGACGAACAAGGGGCCTCACCAAGCCCCCTTTTCTATACCCCCATAATAGGATTATATTCTTTATCTTGAGGCTGCGCTGCGCCGGGCGATCGTCAGGATGGTCTGATGCGCAATTGCCTCGTCCGCTGCGCCGGTGCGTTTGCAGGCGCGTTCGGCCTCGCCCAGCGCGGCCAGTGCTGCCGTCAGATTGGCGGTGGACCAGATCCCCAGCGCCCGGGTGAAGGCCGGTTTCTGCCGAAAGAAAATCCGCATCCGCTCGGTCGCATCGCCCGGCGGCAGCCCGGACAGGCGCGCTTCGTGCAGGCGCTGCATGTGACGGATCGCGGCACGGATGATCTGCACCGGAACGGCACCCTCGCTGGCCGCTAGACGCAACGCGCGGTCGGCTTCTGCCACATTGCCCGCTGTGGCGGAAAACAGCGCGTCGTCCAGCGACAGATTGGTGGCGTCGCCGACACAGGCCTCGGCATCCACCAGCGTCGCGGTGTTGCCTTGCCCCACATACAGGGCCAGCTTCTCGATCTCCTGCCGGGTGATCGCGCGGTCGGCGCCCATATGGGCAGCCAGCCAGCGCAGCGTGTCGGATTCGACCTTCACGCCGAAATTGCCCAGTCCGTCGCGGATCACGTCTTCCAGCGCACGGCCTTCGTCCGGGTAACAGGCAATCGCCGCCACATCGGGGGCCTTTTCGGCCAGCACACGCAGCTTGTCGCGCGCGGCCAGAGACCCCGCTTCTAACACCAGCAATGCCGTAAAATTGGTCTTCAGCGTCGCATCCAGTGCACCCGCCAGCGCGTTACCAACATCGCGCACCCGCACCACACGCCGCCCGCCGGTCAGTGCCATCGATGTGGCTTCTTCTTCCAGCTTTTCGCCCGCGCTTTTGCCGCTCAGCTCGGCCAGACAGAACGGGTCGGGCGTCGGCCCCAGCACGGTCTTCACCAGACCGGCTGCGCGTTCACGCACCAGGCCCGCGTCCTCGCCATACAGCAGCACGACCCGCACCGCGCTGGGGTCGGCCAGGATCGCGCCGGCGCGGCGGGCATCGATCTTCATTGTTGCGCCCGGGTTTCCTGACGCGTGAAATGCGCGGCAAGCTGCGTCGCCATCTGCTGGGCCACTGCCTCGGCCAGACGCTTCTGCGCGGCCTCGTTCGAGAGGTCCGACGCGAAGAACTGGTTGTCGAGGATGTTATACGCATCCATCGCCCGCGCCGTGCCGCGCGTCACTTCGCGCCGCTGGGCCGAGATGTCTTTCAGCACCCAGTTCGCCGTGGCAACCAGCCGTTCGCGGCTGGCGGCGTTGTCGCGGCGGATGCCGATCATGTCGCCCGCAATGCCGTAGCTGGTCTCGAGTTCATATCGCGCGGCGGTGCCGGTGGCACCCTGCCGTTCGAACTGTGCCAGCAATGCATTGCGCAGCAGCTGCCCCGAACGTTCTGGGATCAGCGCTACGTGAATGCCCGCCATTTCGCTGGCGGCCACACCGCGCGTGTTGGTGTTGCCACCACCCGACGCTGGCGCATAGAGCGGCCGGAACCCGCACCCCGCCAAGGCGGTGGTGCCGACCAGCAATGTCATCAGGCTACGGCGCGTTTTCATCCTGTCACCACGAAGTTTACAATCCGACCCGGCACGTAAATGCGTTTCACGATCTTCTTGCCTTCCAGCGCACGGGCAACATTAGTTTCCGCCAGCGCCGCTTCCAGCACTGCATCTTCCGCCGTTCCGACCGGAACTTCAATCGACCCACGCAGCTTGCCCAGCACCTGCACGGCGATCTTCATCGTGTTGGCCGCTGCCAGTTCCGGGTTGCTGACCAGCCAGGGCTGTTCCGCCACCAGCGCCGTGCCCTGCGGATGCAGCATGGACCACAGTTCTTCCGCCAGATGCGGCATCAACGGCGCGGCCAGCCGCACGATTGCTTCCAGCGCTTCACGCCGCGCCCAGCCGAGGCTGGCACCGCCCGCCGCTTTCTCCGCATCGGCAATCGCATTCGCAAACGCATAAATGCGCGCCACGCCGACATTGAACGCGAATGTGTCGAGCGCTTCCGTCACCACCGCAATCGCCTGATGCGTGGCGCGGCGCAGTGTGCGTGCATCGCCCGACATCTCGGCTGGTTCCGGTGTGCCCGGCGCGGGCAGCGATGCCACGCCCTGTTCGACCAGACGGAACAGACGCTGCGTGAAACGGAACGCGCCATTCACACCCGCTTCCGACCATTCCATGTCGTTCTCGGGCGGGTTGTCGGACAGGATGAACCAACGCGCCGTATCCGCGCCGAAGCGATCGATGATCGCACCGGGATCGACGGTGTTGTTCTTGCTCTTCGACATTTTTTCGCTGCGCGCGACGGTCACCGCTTCACCGGTTTCGATGTGGCGTGCGGTGCCGTCGGCCTGCACTTCGACTTCGTTCGGATACAGCCAGCGTCCGTCCTCACCCTTGTACGACGCGTGCTGCACCATGCCCTGTGTGAACAGGCCCGCGAAGGGTTCCTTCACGCCCACATGGCCGGTGACATTCATCGCGCGCGTGAAGAAACGCGCATACAGAAGATGCAGGATCGCGTGTTCAATACCGCCGACATACTGATCCACCGGCAACCAGTGATCGACCGCGGCGCGTGTGGTCGGCGTTGTGCTGTTCGGCGAACAGAAGCGCGCGAAATACCACGAGCTGTCGATGAAGGTGTCGAACGTGTCGGTCTCGCGCCGTGCGGGCTTGTCGCACTGCGGGCAGTTCACGTGCTTCCACGTGGGGTGATGGTCGAGCGGATTGCCCGGCTTGTCGAACGTCACATCATCCGGCAGTCGCACCGGCAGATCCGACGCCTTCACCGGCACCGTGCCGCACGCATCGCAATGCACCACCGGAATCGGGCAACCCCAGTAACGCTGGCGCGACACGCCCCAGTCGCGCAGGCGCCAGTTGGTGATGCCCTTGCCGATGCTCATCTCTTCGATCTTGCTGATCGCCAGCTTCTTCGCATCGCCCGTCTTCATGCCGTCCATGAAGCCGGAATTGATCATCGTGCCTTCATCGACAAACGCTTCCGCACCAATCGCGAAGCTGGCGCGGTCTGCACCATGCGGCAGCACAACCGGCACCACCGGCAGGCTGTATTTGCGCGCGAAATCCAGATCGCGCTGATCGCCGGACGGGCAGCCGAAGATCGCGCCGGTGCCGTATTCCATCAGTACGAAATTGGCGATCCACACCGGGAAGGTCGCGCCCTCGATAAACGGATGCGCAACGCGCAAGCCGGTGTCGAAACCCTTCTTCTCGGCGGTTTCGATCGCGGCTTCCGATGTGCCGAGGTGACGGCATTCGGCGATGAAATCCGCCGCGCCCTTGTTCTGTTCCGCAACAGCAGCCGCCAGCGGATGTTCCGGCGCAATCGCCAGGAACGACATGCCATACAGCGTGTCGGGCCGCGTGGTGAACACTTCCAGATTGGCTATCCCCGCCTGCGGTGCGGTCAGCGCAAAGTTCACACGCGCGCCTTCGCTGCGGCCGATCCAGTTCGCCTGCATCAGCTTCACACGATCGGGCCAACGGTCCAGCGTATTCAGCGCATCAAGCAGATCGGGCGCGAATTTCGTGATGCGCAGGAACCACTGGCTGAGCTTCTTCTTCTCGACCGGCGCACCCGAGCGCCAGCCCTTGCCATCCACCACCTGTTCGTTGGCCAGCACGGTGTGATCCACCGGATCCCAGTTCACCCAGCTTTCCTTGCGTTCGACCAGATCGGCCTTCAGGAAGTCGAGGAACAGGCTCTGCTGCTGGCCGTAATAGGTCGGGTCGCAGGTGGCGAATTCACGCGACCAGTCGAGGCTGAGGCCCATGCGCTTCAGTTCGCCGCGCATCGCCGCGATGTTGTCATACGTCCACTTGCCCGGATGCACGCCCCGATCGCGCGCCGCGTTCTCCGCCGGCAGACCGAACGAGTCCCAGCCCATCGGGTGCATCACATCGAAGCCGCGCGCGCGCTTGTACCGCGCCACCACGTCGCCCAGCGTGTAGTTGCGCACGTGCCCCATGTGGATCTTGCCACTGGGATACGGAAACATCTCGAGCACGTAGTATTTCGGCTTGCCGGTGGTCGGCACATCCGCCGCGGTGAAGCAGCCGCGCCGCTCCCATTCGGCCTGCCAGCGCGGCTCGGCGGTCTGGAAATCGTAACGTGGGGGCGTGGCTGTTTCGTTCATGGTCGCGGCTCTCTGCAAAGATAGAACCGGTATGCGTCACTGCCGCCAAAAAGAAAACTCCCCAACCGATGGCGGGGAGTTTTCCAGGCATTGTGTTTGTGCGGAATTTACCGCGTGGACATGGTCCGCAGCTCGCGGGCGCGGGCCAGAACCTTGTCTTCCAGTTCCGCCTGCGTGTTGGGCGAGGCCGGAACATCGACCCAGGTATTCCCGCGGCGTTCCTGACGGAACAGCGAGATGCGGACCCCGTCGGCACGCAGCTGGCGGCCCAGCACGTAGGCTGTCGCCTTGAAGCGTTCGTTGCCGCCCTGCGGGGTGTACCAGTCGGTGATGATGACGCCGCCGAACGGATCGGCCGAGACCAGCGGCATAAACGACAGCGTATCCAGCGACGCGCGCCACAGATATGCGTTCACGCCCAGGCCGGTATTGCCACCATCCGCATCCGAGGAATCGCCACGGCGGGTGCCGAAGATCACCAGCCCGTCATCGCCGCCGAACAGCGTGCCCTGGCGGTCCATGGTGCTCTGGCGTTCGGGGCGGTTGTAATCGTCCTGGGTGTTGGGCTGCACGTTTTCGCCGCCGCACGCAGAAAGCACTGCAACCAGCGTCGTCAGCAGCAGAAATTTGGGCAGACGTGACATCATTCGGCTCTCGCTCCGTGCATACGGGCCACCTTGAGGCGCCCGTTTCTGAACATCCGGCCATACTGCATGCGGCAGGTCAGGCATTCCGTCAACTCTAGTGAGAATATCGAGCAAAAAAAGGGCAGCGGGTTGCCCCACTGCCCAGTCTTGAAGCCAGTTGTTTTTAAGCCGATTTTACCAGTTGAAGGACGTGCCGATGGCAAAAACGCTGGCATCACCGGCGTTGTTGCGGTTGCCAGCAGTACCCGTTGTCAGATCCACACCGGCTTCCTTGCGGCGGCCATACAGATATTCCGCAAACAGGCTGAAACCCGGCGCAACGGTGTAAGACGCACCGATACCCAGCGACTGGTCACGTGCGTTGCTGGCAACAGCCTGGCTGCCTTCATACAGGTTCTGGCTGTAGGCTGCGCCAACCGTGTAGGGGCCGGTTGTGTAGGACAGACCAACCTGCCAGGTCAGCAGATCATCATCATCGCCCACTGTGGTCAGCGGGTTGAGGCCCGAGAAGCTGCGGCTCACGATGCTGTTGCTGTTCGCACCTGTGCCGAAGGTCTGCGACGCATAGTTGGCCTGACCGGTTGTGACGATACCACCAAAGGTGAAGCCAGCGACCGACGCCTGCGCACCCAGCACATACAGACGGACATTCTCGGATGCCACGGCGGCATTCATCGCACCAACGGTATCAGCAAAGTACACGCCACCTGATACGTTCAGGGCAACCGGACCAAGCGTGCCACGATAACGCGCCATCGCTTCCATCAGATTACGCATCTTCAGCGTATCAACAGTGCTCGATGATTCCGACAGGCGGTCACAGGACGAACCAACGGTCGAGCAACCCGCATCACCACCGAAGTTGCCGTTGTTCGGCGCATAACTCAGGCCGAAGTCAAAGCCAGCGAAACGCGGCGAAAAGTAACCGATCTTCGTCTGGTTGTTGCCACCCGAAGCCGAATACCAATAAGTCGCAGCGTTCGAGCTGGAGCCGATGATCATCGGAGGAACGTCGCCGTCCCACAGGCCCGAGGCGATCGCGCCCATGATATGACCGGTATACATACGTTCCACGGCACCGGTCTGACCCGAACCCACGCGGATTTCACCCATGGTCGGGGTGGCGGCGTAACCATACATACGGCGATAGATTAACGAGCCACGGTTATTCCCGCGCGCGGCCCCACCGTCCTGCATGCGGATTTCAAGCTGCGCACCGTACTGCAGGCCGTTCGCCGCCATCGCGTCGAAACCGGGCCACAGGCGGGCATAATCCAGAAAATCAACTGCCGACGTCTTGCCGGTGGCAGTGTCATCGAAATCCTGGCTCACGGCACCCGCGAAGAAGCGGTAACGGCCGGCCAGACGAACCTGCACGCCGGGTTCCGTACGCAGCGTCGGGCTGCCGGCCGACGGGGCATAGGGCTGGGCAGCATCGACACGCTGTGCCGATGCCTGACCGCCCAGCATGGTCAGGGCACCAAGGGCGGCACCAGCAAAAAGAACCTTACGCATAGCTTATCCTTTCCATGTCCTCTCCAGACCTTGTCCCGTTCTTTGCGGGTAGATCTTTGGTCTTTGTTGTGCCGGCACTATCCGGCTGCTCGTAAAGACCCTGCCCTGAATTCCGATAAACGAGCAGCAGCCGGGTCATGCCCGGGACCATGGAGGGAAATAGATTTACGCCGCAATGAATTACGGAGCGTCCAAGCAGCTTTCTATTAAGCTGTTGCTATAATAATACATCATCGCAACGATTGAATAGACTTGGCGATGATCTCTGTATTCAAGAAATACTAACGCATAAAAAGAAAAAGGGCGGTGGATTTTCCACCGCCCCCGAAACCCTTGCGGGTATCGTTTTTTCCCGACTGGTTTTTACCAGTTGAACGACGTGCCGATCGCAAACACGCTGGCATCGCCGGCGTTGTTGCTGTTGCCCGCGCGGCCCGTGGTCAGGTCCACACCAGCTTCTTTACGGCGGCCATACAGGTATTCCGCAAACAGGCTGAAGCCCGGCGCAACGGCGTAGCTTGCACCGATACCCAGCGACTGATCACGCGCGTTGGTCGCAACGGCCTGGCTGCCTTCGTACAGGTTCTGGCTGTAGGCTGCACCAACCGTGTAGGGTCCGGTTGTGTAGGACAGACCGACCTGCCAGGTCAGCAGCCCGTCATCAAAACCACCAGCTGCAGTTGTCAGCGGGTTCAGACCCGAGAAGCTGCGGCTCACGACGCGGTTGCTGTTCACACCCGTGCCGAAGGTCTGCGACGCATAGTTGGCGTCACCACCCGTGACGATACCACCCAGGGTAAAGCCAGCAACCGACACCTGCGTGCCGAACACGTACAGACGGACGTTCTGCGACGCAACGGCGTTGCCCATCGCACCGACGGTGTCGGCGAAGTAAATGCCACCCGACACGTTCAGGGCGACCGGACCGAACGTGCCGCGATAACGCGCCATCGCTTCGATCAGGTTACGCATCTTCAGCGTATCGACGCTGTTCGACGATTCCGACAGACGGTCACAGTTTGCACCAACGGTCGAGCAGCCGGCGTCGCCACCGAAGTTACCGTTGTTCGGCGCATAGCTGACGCCGAAGTCAAAGCCTGCGAAACGCGGCGAGAAGTAGGCGATCTTCGTCTGGTTGTTGCCACCCGAAGCCGAGTACCAATAGGTCGCGGCGTTCGAGCTGGAACCGATGATCATCGGAGGAACGTCGCCGTCCCACAGGCCCGACGCGATCGAACCCATGATGTGACCGGTGTACATACGTTCCACGGCGCCGGTCTGACCCGAACCCACGCGGACTTCACCCATGGTCGGGGTGGCGACGTAACCATACATGCGGCGATAGGTCAGCGAGCCACGGTTGTTACCGCGCGCGGCCGAACCGTCCTGCATGCGGATTTCGAGCTGCGCGCCATACTGCAGGCCGTTCGCCGCCATCGCGTCGAAACCAGGCCACAGGCGGGCATAGTCCATGAAATCAACCGACGACGTCTTGCCAGTGGCACTGTCGTCGAAATCCTGGCTGACGGCGCCCGCGAAGAAGCGGTAACGACCGGCCAGACGAACCTGCACGCCGGGTTCCGTGCGCAGCGTCGGCGCGCCGGCCGACGGGGCATAGGGCTGTGCAGAATCAACACGCTGGGCGAACGCCGGGGCGTCAACCAGTGTCAAAGCGCCGAGAGCGGCACCAGCAAGAAGAACCTTGCGCATTCCTTATCCTTTCTATCCTCATTGATCGGTCTGGCAGGTCTTCGTCCAGACTTTCGCGTTAAGGACCCCGCCTAATTTCCACCAGAACAAGCGTTTCGACCGGGTCAGCCAGCGGACCATGCTTGGAACACTCAATTCACGCAACGCTGCATTGCATTTCTGAGGTACTTATTAGCGATGTGTTGCTTCAACAACACACGGTATTTTAGGAAGATCATAACATGTTGATTCTTTTGAACGTTGATTGTGCACAGCAGCATCGTCTCTCCTTGGGAATGGTTCATTTTAGCAACACTGCGCATCCCGTCACTCAAACGGACTCAATCGAGTTCTTATAAAATCCAATACTCATGCAACCAAATGTAACATTTTCCGGCTATTATTGCCTTCTGTTACAAACGAGACGCTACTTTCAACGCCGCGAAAATTGACTGATTATTTTCGCCATTTCAGATACGAATATTTGTGAGCCATAGGTATTTTCGTCACCTCGAAAACACGCCTCGCGCAAATCCCTGCAAGAAAACAAAAACCCCCCGTGGATTCCACAGGGGGGTTCTATTGTATTTCTGGTTTTGAAACCTTTCCCTCAGCACCTGAACCGGTGCTGGTATTCAGATTTCACCAGCAATAACTTACCAGTTAAACGATGTGCCGACCGCGATCGTGTTGGAATCGCCTGCATTGTTCAACGCGCTGGCACGGCCCGTTGTCACGTCCACACCGGTTTCGCTACGACGGCCATACAGATATTCCACGAATACGCTGGCCCCCGGCGCCATGGAATAGCTCGCACCAAGCCCCAGCGCCTGGTCACGCGCGCGCGTCGACACCGCCTGGCTGCCTTCGAACAGGTTCTGGCTATACGCCACACCCATCGAATACGGCCCGGTCGTGTAGGACACGCCCAGTTCCCAGGTGATCAGGTCGCTGTCGTTCCCCGTCCCGGCTGCCAGCGGGCTGAGCGCCGCATAGGTACGGCCGGTGATGCGGTTGCCGGTAAAGGTCGGCATTGCATAGTTACCCTGACCGAACGTGGTGATCCCACCGAAGGTGAAGCCCGCCACAGTCGCCTGCGCGCCGAACACACCCAGGCTGACGTTCTGGAACGCCTGCGCGTTGTTCATCGACGCCACGGTATCGGCGCCATACCAGCCACCCGACAGGTTGACCGCCACCGGACCGAACGCGCCACGGTAACGCACCATCGCTTCCATCAGGTTGCGGATCTTCGAGGTATCGGCGCTGTTGGCGGATTCGGACAGACGGTCGCACGACGAACCAACCGCCGAGCACCCGACGTCACCGCCAAAGTTCCCGTTGTTCGGGGCATAGCTGACACCGAAGTCGAAGCCTGCGAAGCGCGGCGAGAAATAGCCGATCTTCGTCTGGTTGTTCGAATTCGAATTGCCATACCAGTAGTAGTTCGGGTTCACCGACGCACCAGACAGCAGAGCAGTCGAATCAGCGCTATCCCACAGGCCGCCGGCGATCATGCCCATCACCTGGCCGGTGTACATGCGTTCCACCGCACCGACCGAGCCGGAACCGACACGCACTTCACCCAGGGTCGGGGTGGCGACATAGCCATACATGCGACGATAGGTCAGATTGCCACGGTTGTTACCGCGCGCCGCCGAACCATCGGCCATACGGATTTCGAGCTGCGCGCCGTACTGCAGGCCGTTCGCCGCCATCGCGTCGAAACCGGGCCACAGGCGGGCATAATCCGTGAAATCGACCGAGGACAGCTTGCCGTTCGCAGTGCTGTCGAAGTCCTGGCTGACCGCACCGGCGATAAACCGGTAACGCCCTGCCAGGCGCACCTGCACACCCGGCTGGGTCTGCTGAGTCGACGCCATCGCGGACGGCGCATAGGGGACGGATGAATCGACACGCTGCGCGGATGCCGGGGCACCCATAACAACCAAGCCACCAAGGGCTGTGCCGACAAGAAGGAGATTACGCATAGCGAATTTTCCTTTGGACAAGCCGGGTAGACACCCGGCAGTAAACGTCAGAGTTGCCCGATGGAAACGCCAAATCCTGTAGACCGTGCGTACATATCGGGCGGCAATAAATATTCGAACGGGAATTAAGTACGCACAATACGCGTTTCAGTTGTTACAATTATCTTGTTGTACGAATACTACACCAGATGCGTAATGGATCCTGCACCCCACGTTTGCGGTAAATACCGCACAGTCCGTCCGTCTATCCCGCCCAATGCAAAGACTTTTATTTGTATACAATGCCTTTGCCTCGACCAGCGAAGTGCCCCCATCCATGCGCCGCCAACATGGCTGTCAGTCGCAAATACTGGGGACAGAAAAACAATGTCTATCCGCGCGCGTTCGGCGCGAATCAGCTCGGCCCGCGTATGCGCCGAACCAGTGGTTACCGCCGACGCCGCAGCACCGGCCGAGAGCTTGCGTCGTCCGGCCCGGATATGCCGCCCCGCTCCCAGATACCCCGCCAGGTTCATGTCCCCCGCCACCGTCAGCGCCATCCCCGCCGCCCGGCAGAGCTGTGCCAAAGCCCGGCCCAATGCGGCCGGATCGGCGTAGCCTTCCGGGCGGAACACCACGCCCACCAGTCCGCGGGGTCGTACGCGCGCCAACCGTCGCACCGCCGCCAGCGGGTCCGGCACGCGCACGGCATCGGTGAACAGCCACAACACGGGCTGTGTCTGCCGTGTCCTGCTCCTGACCGCCCGCGCCCATCGGAAAAGGTTTTGATCCATACGTTCCCGGCCCACCCTCGCTGCCGGAGGCTCATTCTATTGCAGCCCGAGCGGCGGAGAGAAATAGAGGCGCCTGAAAAGAAAAGAGCGGTGAGTTTCCCCACCGCCCCGAATCCCTTGCGGGCCTCGATTATCTCTCAGCCGGTTTTACCAGTTAAACGCCGTGCCGATCGTGAAGATATTGATGTCGCCGGCGTTGTTGCGGTTGCCCGCTGTGCCCGTGGTCAGGTCCACACCGTTTTCCTTGCGACGGCCATACATGTATTCCGCAAACAGGTTGAAGCCCGGTGCCACGGCATAGGACGCACCAATCCCCAGGGATTGGTCACGCGCATTGCCGGCGACCACCTGGCTGCCTTCAAAGATATTCTGGCTGTACGCCATGCCGATTCCGTAAGGCCCCGTCTTGTACGCCACACCCAGCTGCCATGTGAACATATTGTCGTCGTTCTCTGTGCCCGACAGCAACGGCATCAGCCCCGAATAGACGCGCCCACGCACTGTGCCGCCCGTCGTGGCCGAGAAAACCGGCGTCGCATAATTGCCGCTGCCGCCCGTCATAAGGCCGCCAAAGGTAAGGCCGCCGACCGTTGCCTGCGCACCAAACACGCCCAGGCTGATATTCTGATACGCATAGGCGGTGCCCATTGCGCCAATGGTGTCGGCGCCATACCAGCCACCCGAAACCGTCAGGCCCACGGGGCCGATCGTGCCACGATAGCGCGCCATCACTTCCACGATGTTGCGGGTACGCGCGGTCGCCAGATTGTGATCGGCTTCCGAAAGGCGGTCACAGTTCACACCCACAGTCGTACAACCCGCATCGCCACCGAAGTTGCCGTTGTTCGGCGCATAGCTGAGGCCGAAATCAAAGCCCGCGAAGCGCGGCGAGAAATAGGCAATCTTCGTCTGGTTGTTCCCGGTGGACGCCGAATACCAATAGGAATTCGGGGCCACCGCGTTCCCAACCGGCATCATCTGCGACGGACCGCCGCTGTCCCACAGGCCTGCCCCGGACTGCCACATCATATGCCCGGTAAACATGCGCTCCACAGCGCCGGTCTGGCCCGAACCCAGACGAATCTCGCCCATCGTCGGCGTGCCGACATACCCGTACATGCGACGATAGGTCAGGTTGCCACGCGCATTACCGCGCGCCTCCGCCGCATTCGTCATGCGAATTTCCAGCTGCGCGCCGTATTGCAGGCCGTTCGCGGCCATCGCGTCGAAACCGGGCCACAGACGGGCATAATCCATGAAGTCGACCGACGAGAGCTTCCCATTCGCAGTGCTGTCGAAATCCTGGCTCGCGGCACCCGCGAAGAACCGGTAACGACCAGCCAGATGAACCTGCACGCCAGGCTCCGTGCGCACCGCCGAAAGAGCGGACGACGGGGCGTAAGGCTGGGCGGAATCCACCCGCTGGGCGAAGGCCGGAGCATCAGTCAGTGTCAAAGCACCAAGCGCGGCACCGGCAAGAAAAGCCTTGCGCATCACGTAACCTCATTTCTTGTCTTGCCGAGTCCCCCCGGCGGTTGTTTTTGTTCTGGGCGCAGTTCGTTCAACCGGACCAGCCCAAACCGTTACGTGCATTTTGCAATAACACAATGCAGCCATTCTTCGATTGCATGGCTTTGGGCGACGGTGTTGCCCAAAAATCACACCAAACCATTGATGGCCCCAGACCTGCTTGTCGTGGAGCGGTTGCCCGCCGCACCCCGCTCTTGACCGCACGCCCCCACCGGACAAGGTTTCGATCCATGAGTTCCGATCCATCCTCGCCGCCGGACGTTCAGTCCATCGCCGTCCGTCTTGCCAACGTGAAGACGCGCATCGCCGAAGCCGCCATCCGCGCCGGGCGCGCGCCGGGCGATGTCACGCTGGTGGCAGTTTCCAAGACCAACCCGGCCGAGGCAGTGCTGGCCGCGCTGCAGGCCGGGCAGACGGTGTTCGGCGAGAACCGCGTGCAGGAAGCCGCCGGAAAATTCCCCGCGCTGTGCCCGCAATTCCCCGCGCTGTCGCTGCACATCATCGGCGGGCTGCAGACCAACAAGGCGCGCGACGCGGTGCGCATCGCCGATGTCATCGAAACGCTGGACCGCCCGCGCCTGGCCGACGCCATTGCCGCCGCCTGCCAGGCCGAGGGCCGCACACCGCAATTGCTGGTGCAGGTAAACACCGGCGACGAAGCACAGAAATCCGGCGTGTCGCTGACCGACGCGCCCGGCTTCATCACCGACTGCATCGCCCGCTTCGGCCCGGCGCTGGCGGGCCTGATGTGCATCCCGCCAGTCGATGCCGACCCGGCCTCGCATTTCTCCACCCTGGCCGATCTGGGCGCACGGTTCGGGCTGAAGATCCTGTCGATGGGCATGTCCGCCGATTTCGAGACCGCCATCCGCCACGGTGCCACCCATGTGCGCGTCGGCTCTGCCATTTTCGGAAGCCGCGCCTAGTGCGCCCCATCCCCTTCTGGATTCCCATTCTGCTGGGATCGCTGACCGCCGTCGGGCCGCTGTCGATCGACATGTATCTGCCGGGGTTCTCCGCCATCGAGGCTGAGTTCAACGCCCCGCATCTGGCCCCGGTGACGCTCGCCACCTTCTTCGCCGGGCTGGCGGTCGGACAGCTGGTGCAGGG
Organism: Acetobacteraceae bacterium; assembly: GCA_031546815.1. Taxonomy (GTDB): domain Bacteria; phylum Pseudomonadota; class Alphaproteobacteria; order Acetobacterales; family Acetobacteraceae; genus JAVBJV01. The sequence goes on along the minus strand of JAVBJV010000013.1, from coordinate 66,668 downwards.
CGCGCTGGCCGACCGGTATGGCAGGCGCATGCCGCTGCTGGCGGGGCTGGGGCTTTACACGCTGGGGTCGATCGGCTGCGCGCTGGCGCCCGACATGTTCTGGCTGTCGGTGTTCCGCGCGCTGGCGGCCTTTGGCGGCGCGGCGGGCATGGTGCTGCCGCGCGCCATGGTGCGCGATCTGGCGCAGGGCGTGGATGCGGCGCGGCTGATGTCGCGGCTGATGCTGGTGATGGGGGCGGCGCCCATTCTGGCCCCCTCGCTGGGGGCGATGATGCTGCACGGCGTCGGCTGGCGCGGGCTGTTCTGGCTGCTGGCCGCATACGGGCTGGTGGCGATGGCAATCATCCTGTTTCTGCTGCCCGAAACCCTGCCGCCCGAGGGTCGCCGTATCGCGGGGCTGCGGGCGGTGGCGCGGAATTATGTCTCGCTGCTGCGCGACCGGTATTTCCTTGCGCCCACGCTGACCAGCGGGCTGGGGCTGTCGGGGCTGTTCGCCTCGATCGCGGCGACGCCAGCGGTGTTTGTGGGGCATTTCCATATGTCGCCCGATACGTTCGCCATCGTGTTCGGGCTGAATGCGTCGGGCTTCATTCTGGCGTCGCAGGTCAATTCGCTGCTGCTGCGACGTTACCATCTGGGCCGCGTGCTGAGCCGCGCGCTGGTCGTGCTGTTTCTGGCCGCGCTGCTGCTGCTGGGGGTGGCGCTGTGGGACCCGCCATCGGGCTGGTGGCTGCAACCACCGCTGATGTTCTGCCTGTCCGCGCTGGGCTGCGTGGTGCCGAACGCCACGGTGGAAGCGCTGGCACGACATGGCACGCGGGCGGGCAGTGCCTCGGCGCTGATGGGCACGTTGCAGTTTTTGCTGGGCGCTTGCGCGGGGATTGCCGCCACCGTGCTGGCCGATGGCACGCCGGTGCCGCTGGCGGTGCTGATCCTGATCAGTTCGTGCGGGGCACTGCTGGCGGATCGGTGGCGCAGGCAGGGGCTGGCGTAAACCCCGGCCCTTTGTTTCCCTGCCCGAATAATGTATAAAAAGTCATGTTTATACATCGCTCCACTCGCCGGTCTGTGGTTCTGTCCGCGCTGGCCTTCTCCGCGCTGCCCGCCCATGCACAGCGGAGCTACGTCCCGACCGAAGCAGAAAACGATCCCTCGCCCGATACGGCTGAAAACCGCGCGCTGATCCGCCAGAGCGAGGAAGCGTTGAACCGGATCCGCACGCTCCACGCCAAATTCAGCCAAGTATACGCCGGATCGAGCCGTGCCGTGCGGGGCCAGTTGTGGGTTGAGCGCCCGGGACGGATGCGGTTTGCGTATAGCCCGCCCTATACAAGGGTAATGGTGGCCAATCACGGCCTCTTGCTGATTGAAACGCCGAGCCAGGGGGAACGCATGACCGTCCCGCTGTCCATGGTCCCGCTGGGACTGCTGCTGAAAGACGATCTGCGCCTGTCGGGCGAAGTAACCGTCACCAGCATAGTCCGCGCTGCGGGGTTGGTCAGCATTTCGCTGCAGATGACGGATGCGCCTGAAAAAGGGAGCGCGACACTCGGGCTTGGCGCCATCAATCTGGAGCCACGCAGCTATTACGAGACCGACCGGCAAGGCAATCATACAACGGTAACGCTGAGCAATCTGCGAATGAACATCCCGGTCGATCCGCAGCTGTTCGACGTTACCGACAGGCGCGCATTGGAAAATAACCCGATGGGAGGATGAGGGTTGCAGACGGTTACCGAACCGCCCCTTTTCCTGCCATGATTTCAGGTGCAGATAGAGACATGCCGATATTCTCCACGACCCGCCGTTCTATTCTTCTGTCCACGCTGGCTGCACCACTGCTGACGCTGCCTGCACACGCCCAGCGCCGCACCGCCGCGCCGCCGGCAAGTGGTGGCCCCGTGGCAGTATCGCCCGCCAACCGCACCGCCGTCATCCAGCAGGCCGAGGCGTATCTGAACGCGCTGCGCACGTTGAAGGCACAGTTCGTGCAGGTGTCGGACAACGGCACCTCGGCCGAAGGCACTGCGTGGATCCAGCGCCCCGGCCGCATGCGGTTCGATTACAAGGCCCCAGCCACCATCCTGCTGGTCGCCAACCACGGCATCCTGCTGTTCGAGGACCGCGCCGTGCAGCAACGCACCAACGTCCCGCTGTCGTCCACACCGCTTGGATTGCTGCTGCAGGACAATCTGCGTCTGTCCGGGCAGATCACGGTGAGCGGCGTTACGCGCGAGGCGGGACTGGTTCACATCACGCTGCACCGGACGTCCTCGCCCGACGAAGGCACGCTGACGCTGACCTTCAGCGAAGATCCGTTCGAACTGAAGCAGTGGACGGTGATCGACAACCAGCGCCACCAGACGCGGGTGAGTTTGTACAACATGCAGCCGGGCATACAGATCCCCGCCAGTATGTTCGACGTGGTGGACCCACGCGCGCTCGAGAACCGGCCGTCGGGGGGATAACCACCATGCTGCCTGCTTTTGTCCGTCCGCTTGCCGGTGCTGTTTTCGTGGCGTTGCTGACGCAGATCGCGCATGCCCGGCCCGAGGGTCTGGCGCTCGACGCCCCCGTCACACCGCTGACCGCACCGGTGCAGATAGTAACCACGGTCGCCGCGCCGTTCCGGGAGTTGTGCTCCACAAGGTGGCGCACCCTCCAGAACGGGCAGCCTTCCACGGGCACACCCACACCTGAATGCACCGAGGTAACAATCTCGCCCGAGGGAAATTCCGGTGCTGTGCGCATCACCATGCAGGGCCGCATCACCATAAACTACACACGCAGCGCCACGGGCGCGGCCAGCAATTTCAGCGCAACGGGTCCCGGTATGGATCTCGAACCTGCGCACAGACGGCTTGAAGACAGCATCGTCGGCCAGTCCCTGCTGCGCCAGACCGTCGCGCAGGACCAGGTATTACCGCCCAATCGTCGTGTCATCGGTCGCAGTATCGTTCGGGGCCGACCCGTGTTGGTCACGCAGTCCAGCCCTTATCAGAGCAATCTGACCGACAGGATCGTCACGGTAAAAACGCAGAACGCCATCGATATCGAAACCGGTATGCCTGTGGAATCTCTCACCGACATACTGATCGTGAATAAAGACACCGGCACTCCCATCGAACACAATGTGCTTGTCATCTCCACCCGCTGATCCCGATCCCTGCATCCCTCCGATGCGGGGATTTTTCTTGCGCTCTTCGCGTAGACGGGCAGAATCATATTTATGAAGCCACTGGTCGGAATTTCCTGCTGCACCATCAAATGGGGCACATTCGGCGCAACGCGGCATACCGCGTCCGATAACTATGTCCGTGTCGTGGATCTGGTGATCGGCGGGCTGCCGCTGCTGATCCCCGCCAATGGGGATACCTGCGACGTCGATGCCATTGTCGGGCTGATGGATGCCATCATCCTGACCGGCAGTCCCTCGAACGTGGAACCCCGGCACTATCTGGGCACGCCGCACCCGGAGACCACCCCCGAAGACCATGCACGCGATGCCACCACGCTGCGGTTGATCCGCGCCGCCATCGCGGCGGGCACACCGTTGCTGGCCATCTGTCGCGGGATGCAGGAACTGAACGTGGCGCTGGGCGGCAGCCTCACGCAGCGGATTCAGGATCTGCCCGACCGGCTGGATCACTCCACCCCGATGCAGCCCTTTACGCGGGTGCGGCAGGGCAAGGCGCATCAGGTCAGCATCATTCCCGGATCGTGGCTGGCGCAGACGGTGGGTGCGACAAACATCCCCGTCAATTCGCTGCACAATCAGGGCGTCGACCGTCTGGCCCCACGACTGGTCGCCGAAGCACACGCGCCCGACGGCACGATCGAAGCTGTGCGCGTTGCCGATGCGCCGGGTTTTGCGGTGGGTGTGCAGTGGCACCCCGAATACGACTTCGAACACGATGCGGCGAGCCACGCCATTTTCATGGCGTTCACCGCCGCCATTCAGGCACGCCGCTCAGGCCGCCGCGCTGCCTGAATTCAAACGGGGCGCCACGCGCAGCACTTCGCTGAGGGCCATCATCAGGTGATAGAAACTGCTGGTCGGAATGATGCCGGGCTTCGGCGTCAGGTCCGCCTGCATGTGTTCACGCCACGTGCCGTCCGATACCAGATAACGGTCCAGAATCAGCGACAGCAATGCGGCGATGCGCGCAGGATCGCCCTGTCCGATCTCGGCCTGCGACAGATGCGCCTTCAATGCCTCGGTCTGCGGCCACAGGCGGTGCATCTTCTGATGCACGCTGCCATCGTCGAGCAGCTGGTCGTATACCAACCCCGATGGTGCAACGGCGTGCGCATTCGCCCAGTTCAGCATAAGCTGCGGGTCGTCGGCAGTTATGGTGACTTTCAGTCGTTCGGCCCAGCGCAACAGCCAGACCCATTCATACATGTGACCCGGTTCGACAATGCGACCGGCAAGTTCGGGCAGCGGCTTCCAGTCCTGCCCACACGCTTCCGGCAACAGCCGCGTGCCGGGTTGCATCACGCGCCCGCGCACCATGTGGATGATGCGCAGCGCCTGATCGTAGAACCGTATATCGGGCGAGACTTCGTGCAGCGCCAGCAGTGCTTCCAGCAGATGCATATGCGGGTTCTGGCGCAGCACATCGTCGTCCGGAAGATCTGTCGAGCGATAGCCGGGGCCGTTGCTGCGCGACAGTCGTGTCTCGATCGCGTCCAGCGTGCGATGGGCGACTTTCATCACCGATGCCTCGCCGGTGGCGCGATAAAAGGCTGCCAGCGCGAGCAGTGCGAATGCGTTGTCGTAGAGGTCGAACGTCGCATCGGCGACGCCGCCTTGCGTGTGCATCTTGTGCACAAAACCGCCGCCCTGCTGCAGGCCGTGCTGCAACAGAAAGCGCATGATCCGCGCCGCCACCGGCAGGCCCTGTGTCCAGCCCAGTTGCGCGGCCTGACTGAAGACGAAAACCTGTCGCGCCTGCACGCGTGTGCGCGTCCATCCCGGGTCCGCCGGGGTTGCGTCGGCGTTCAGATATTCAACAGCGGCACCGGTTGCCGGATCGATCCCCGTATCCGCCCAGAACGGCAGTGCAGCATCGAACAGCCAGGCGCGCATATCGGTCATGCGTATCAGTGTCATGTCCCTTGGCTACACCTTGCCAACGCGTCCTGCCAAGGCCAGTCTGCCGCTTTCGTCCAAACAGGTGCCTCTCATGAGCCAGTATGTCATCACCCCGCCCGCCCAGCCTGCCGTGCCTGTCGCTGGCGGTGGAGAATTCCCCGTGCGCCGCGTATTCTGCGTGGGTCGCAACTATGCCGAGCACACGCGCGAAATGGGCGGCGATCCCAACCGCGAAGTGCCGTTCTTCTTCATGAAGCCCGCCGACGCATTGCTGACGCGTGATGCCGACATGGCCTATCCGCCGATGACCAAGGACATGCATCACGAGATGGAACTTGTCGTCGCCATCGGCACCGGTGGCGCCAACATCGCCGAGGCCGATGCGCTGAAGCATGTCTGGGGCTATGCCGCCGGGCTCGACATGACGCGCCGCGATCTGCAGGGCGAAGCGAAGAAGACCGGCAAGCCGTGGGACATGGGCAAGGGCTTCGACATGTCCGCCCCGATCGGCGAGATCGTCCCCGCTGCCAAGGCCGGTCACCCCACCAAGGGCACAATCGAACTGAAGGTGAACGGCGCAGTGCGTCAGACGTCGGATCTGGAAAAGATGATCTGGAATGTGCCGGAAACCATCGCGTATCTGTCGCGTCTGGTCACGCTGGCGCCGGGCGACCTGATCTTCACCGGCACGCCCGAAGGTGTGGCCGCCACGGTGACAGGCGATCTGCTGGAAGGCAGCATTGCAGGCGTCGGCACCGTGCGCACGAAGATCGTCTGAGCATGACAGGAATGGTTCGACCTTTCGTCCAGACCGAGCCGAAAATGGGTCTTATCGAGAACCGGAGCGGAGCGGACTTATGTCCGTGAGCACCGGAAGCGCAGAAAAGGCCCGTTTGCAGACCGGTATGGGCGGAAGGACGGGCCATTCCTTGCGCATCGCCACCTGGAACATCAATTCACTGCGTCTGCGCCTGCCGTTGCTGCGGGATCTGATCGCGTCGTTACAACCCGACGTGATCTGCCTGCAGGAAACCAAGGTGCCGGACGAGCTGTTCCCGATGGCGGATGTGCTGACGCTCGGCCTGCCGCATGTGCTGCATCGGGGGATGAAGGGGTATAACGGCGTGGCGATCTTCTCGCGCCTGCCCCTCTCCCCGATGCCGGACACGCCCGACTGGTGCACCAGGGGCGATTGCCGCCATCTGGGTGCGCTGGTCGATGCGCCGGGCGGCCCGGTCGAGCTGCACAATTTCTACATCCCGGCCGGTGGCGACGTGCCGGACGTGGTGGCCAATCCGAAGTTCGCCCACAAGCTGGACTTCCTGGCCGAGACCACCGCCTGGTTCAGCACCCGCAAGCAGCTGGCGCGCACGGTGCTGGTGGGCGACCTGAACATCGCCCCGCTGGAACACGATGTGTGGAGCCACAAGCAGCTGCTGGATGTGGTCTCTCACACGCCGGTCGAGACCGAGGCATTGCTGAAACTGCAGAACACGCATTTCGTGGACGCGGTGCGCCACTTCGTGCCGCCGTCCGAGAAACTGTATACGTGGTGGTCGTATCGCAATCGCGACTGGAAAGCCTCGAACCGTGGACGTCGGCTCGACCATGTGTGGGTCAGCCGCGATATGGAGCAGGGCCTGCGTAACCACACCATCCTGTCCGATGCACGCAGCTGGGAACGCGGCAGCGATCATGCGCCGGTGTGTGTCGAGGTCTCTATCTAAACCAGATTCAGCCGATACCCCCCCGCCTCCGTCACCAGCAGATCGTCGGCGATCTTCTGGCGCAGGCGGTAGACGTGGGTTTCCAGTGTGTGCGTGGTGACTGTCGGGTTATAGCCCCACACTTCATCCAGCAGCACTTCGCGCGAGACCGCATTGTCCCCGGCCCGGTACAGGAACTTCAGGATCGCGGCCTCTTTCTCGGTCAGGCGGATCTTGCGTTCGGTGCCGTTCTCGATCAGCAGGCGCGCCGCCGGGCGGAACGCATAGAGGCCAAGCTCGAACGTCACGTCCTCGCTGTTCTCGTAACTGCGTAACTGGGCGCGCAGCCGGGCCAGCAATTCGTTCACCCGGAACGGCTTGGTGATGTAGTCGTTCGCGCCCGCATCCAGCCCGCGCACCACATCGGCCTCGTCGCTGTGGGCCGAGATCAGCAGGATCGGTATACCAATCCCGCGGTCGCGCAGCTTTTCGCAAAAATCGCATGCATCGCCATCCAGCAGGTCATCGGCGAGCAGAATTGCCGAACAATGCTGGTCTGGCGCATCCAGCACCGCCGTGGCTGCGTGCAGGCTGGCAGCGCTGCTTACCTGGAATTCCTGCCCCAGGGTCAACTGCTCGGCCAGTACGGCTTGCAGGGCCTGATCGGCGGCGACAGTCAGAATCCGGCGTCCAACGGACATGCGGCCTCCTTCGTTCTATCTATAATCTGGAGCCGACACAGCGCTGGTGCAACCAAAGGCCGCACAAAAAGATCAAATTTCCCGCACGCCCGGGTTGCTTTTTGAGGTTCTCGTGGCTTTCTGTCATGGTGTTGGACACCGTGACAGATCATCAGGCTGATATGCCGAGCCCTCCCCCCGCGCCTGCGCTGCTGGCCCTGCGCGCCGTGCATCGCGCGCTGGCCGAGCTGAAACGCGGCACCGCCGTGGTGCTGGACGGGCGCGAGAACCTGCTGGTGTTCCCCGCCGAGACGGCGGACGCCACCAATCTGGCCGAATTCCTCGCTGCCTGTGCCGCACCGCCGGTGCTGCTGCTGGCACCCATCCGCGCCAGCGCCGTGCTGCACCACGCCTTCGCGGCCGATGTGCACGCCGTGGCGCTGCGCCTGCCCCCCGCGCTGCTGACGCCCGAGATCCTGCACGCGCTGGCCGACCCCACCTTCCCGCAGACCCCGGACATCCACCCCGAAGCCATTCCCGCCCCGGCCGATGCCGATGCAGCGCTGGCGCTGATAAAGCTTTCGCGCCTGCTGCCCGCCGTGCTGGTGGCCCCAGCCCAGGCCGATACCGTGGCGCAGCAGACCCTGTTGCGGGTCGGGGCCGAGGACGTGCGCACCTATCCCGCCACCGCCGCCGTCAGCCTGCGCAAGCTGGTGGAAACCCGCGTGCCGCTGGAAGACGCGGAAGATACCCGCATCGTCGCCTTCCGCGCCCCCGATCTGGGCATGGAGCACATGGCGTTCATCGTGGGTAATCCTGAGGCATACGAAGCTCCGCTGGTGCGCATCCAGTCCGAATGCTTCACCGGCGACCTGCTGGGCAGTCTGCGCTGCGATTGCGGCCCACAGCTGCGCGGCGCGCTGCGGCGCATGGCGGAGGAAGGTGCGGGCGTGATCCTGTATCTGGCACAGGAAGGCCGCGGCATCGGGCTGATGAACAAGCTGCGCGCCTATGCGTTGCAGGACCGCGGGCTGGACACGCTGGACGCCAACCGCGCGCTGGGCTGGGGTGCCGATGAACGCAATTTCCTGGTCGCCGCCACCATGCTGGAAGCGCTGGGCATCAAGCGCGTGCGGCTGCTGACCAACAACCCCGACAAGCTGGCCGGGCTGTCCGCCACCGGGATCGACGTGATCGGGCGCGAAAAACACAGCTTCCCCCCCAACGGCGTGAACGACCGTTATCTGGCCACCAAGGCCAAGCGCTTCGGCCATCTGCTGGGCGACTGAGCCATGCCCACACCACCGAAAGACTCTGGTCTTCCCGGTCTGATGGCAAAATCCATCGTCGATGCTGTTGCTCCGTCCATCGAGGCGCTGGTTCAGAAAGCCATCGCCGCACGCACCACCGCCACTGTCCGTGCCGATGCGCCGGGGGCCAGCATGGGGGTGCTGCATTTCCAGAACGCGACGTATCGCTGTGCGCTGGGCAAGGGTGGCATTATCGCCGCCACCGCCAAGCGCGAGGGCGATGGCGGCACACCCACCGGCCTGCTGCGGTTGCGCCGCGTGCTGTATCGCCCCGATCGCCTGCCCGCACCCGTCTGCGCGGTGCCGGTCGCCCCGCTGACAGAAACCGATGGCTGGTGCGATGCGCCGGACGACGCGGCCTATAACCAGCCCGTCACCCTGCCCTGCGCGGCCTCGCACGAGCGCCTGTGGCGCGACGATGCGGTCTACGACATCATCGGTGTGCTTGGCTGGAACGATGCGCCGATCAACGCCGGGGCAGGATCGGCCATTTTCCTGCATCTGGCACGCGAGAACTTCGCCCCGACCGAAGGCTGCGTGGCGCTGAATGCCGATGATCTGCACGCCATTCTGGCAGCAGGCATCATGGCGCTGCGGATTGAGAAAACCTGAATATTTTGTTAGAATATTCGCCATTCAACTGAATGGACAGAATCATGAGATTCTCCGCCCTTGCATCGCTGTTTGTCGGTAGCAGCCTGCTGGCTGCCTGCTCCATGCCCGATGGGGACAGCATGAACCGGGCCGCTCCGGTTATTGCGGCACAGCCGGCGACGATGGGGGGCGTGGCTGCCTCTGCGCGCATGGTTGACGCAGCAAGCAACGAAAGAAGCGCTCCTTCCACGGTAAGCGTGCCGCGGCCGGAGCCGGTTGTGCAGAACCGTCCGGGACTGGGCACGGCAATGGGCGAGATCACATCTTCCCCGACCCGCATCATGGTCTCGGAACGGATGACACCGGCCAGCCCTAATGCAGTGGCGTCCATTCGCTACAATAATCGTGAAAACATGTCCGGCATGGCAATTGGCGAACGCGATCTGTCGCGCACGCCTGTTGTTGTGAGGATCACCGAAAACGGTCGTGCCTGTACAGTGGAACTGGCATTGCGCAGCGGTTCGGACCGTATCTATCCGATGGGTCCGCGCTATACGCCGAACAACCAGTTCTTCGCTGCGGGCGAAGCGGGGCAGACCTATACGATCGGCATTGCCAACAACAACTGCACCTATACCTATGAAGCGGTGACAACGGTCGACGGTCTGGATGTCATCACCGGACAGGCCGGCAGCATCCGCAATGGCGGGTATCTGGTGGAGCCAGGCAAGAACATTCAGATTGCGGGCTTTCGTGTCAGCACTAGCAGCATTGCCACGTTCAGGTTCGACAGCGTTGCCAATTCCTATGCCGCGCGGCCTGGCAGCGATGCACGCAATATCGGTGTGATCGGCATTGCACTGTTCGCGCAACGGCCAAGTGCCGAAACCATTCAGCGCAATAACGCCAATCCGTTCCCCGCCGATCAGCCACGCCGGTAAACGCGAAACGCGTATTGGCCAGCATGCTGTTACAGCAACAGCGTGCTGGCTTTTTTATTGCCAAAACGCTTTCCTAGTGACGTGACGTTTTCAGACGGCTTCGTGTCGCAAGGACAAAAAAAATGAGCAGTGAACTGCAATACACTGTCCCCATTCTGCGTGTGTTCTCGAAAGAGAAAACCTGGGAATTCTACATCGATTATCTTGGCTTTTCGTTCGACTGGGCCGAACGGATGGACAGCGACGGTCCCATCTATGCCCAGATATCGCGTAACGACGTCGCGCTGCATCTCAGCGGACATCATGAAGACGGAGCACCAGGTTCGGCCGTGCTGATACGCATGCGTGGACTGGAGGATCTGCACAAGGAGCTTCAGAAAAAGAAGTATCCGTTCCTCAATCCGCAGATTGTCGATACGCCGTGGAATGCACGGGTGATGGAACTGATCGATCCGTTCAACAACCACATAAGGTTCAGCGAGAAAAAACTCTAACCTTGCAGGATGCCGTGCTGCCGCAAGAACTCCAGCAGCGGCAGCAGCGGCAGGCCCAGAATGTCGCTGTATGCGCCATCGATCTGCGCGAACAGTTGCACACCAGGCCCTTCCAGCCTGTATGCGCCAACACAGTGCAGGATGTGCTGTGCTTCAAGCGTTAGATACACATCCAGAAACGCATCGCTGAAATCGCGCATGACAAGCTGCGGCTGCGCGACATGCTGCCACACACATGCACCGTGCTGATGACATGTAATCGCTGTGACCAGCCGGTGCGTCTTGCTGCGCAAAAACTGCAACTGTACGCGGGCGTCCTGCAACGATTGCGGCTTGTCGAACAGACGATCTTCGCAGATCAGGATCTGATCCGACCCGATCACCAGTGCATCGGGCATTTGTAACGCCACATGCTGCGCCTTGGCAGACGCCAGACGCAGGGCAATCTCATCCACCGGCAAACCATCGTTCTGCGCTGCAATCTTGATTGCCGCTTCATCGACATGCGCGGGCTGGATACTGAACATCAGTCCGGCATCGCGCATGAGCTGAGCGCGCGCCGTGGACTGACTAGCCAGCACAAGATCCGTCTGCACCATCAGGGCTTCGTCTGATCCAGCTTGGCCTGCCGGTCGTGCCAGGCTTCCATCAGCTGCAGGACCGTGGCCGAGGTTTCCTCGATCGAGCGTTTGGTCACGTTCACCACCGGCCAGCCTTTCTGCAGACACAGCCTGCGCGCCCAGAGCAGTTCGGCCTTCACCTTCTCGGGGTCGACATATTCATTGGTGCCCTGGCGAATGCCAGCCCCGCCGATCAGCTTCAGGCGATGGCGGCGGATCTCGATCAGTGATTCATCATCCAGCGTCAGCCCGATCACCGGCAGTTTCGGGTTTTCCAGCACGGCCGGAAGTTCGGTCCCCGGCACCAGCGGCACGTTCGCCGCCTTGATGCCGCGATTGGCCAGATAAAACGCCGTGGGGGTTTTGGACGACCGCGATACGCCGACCAGAATCACATCGGCCTCGTGCATGCCAAGCTGCGCCTGCCCGTCGTCGTGCGACAACACGTAATGCATCGCGTCGATCCGGCGGAAATAATCGGCATCCAGAACATACTGCTTGCCGGGTTTGGCCTGTCCCTTTTCGCCGAACGCTTCCTGCAACACGGTCATCACCGGGTCGAGCACGTTAACCAGTGCAATCCCGTTCCGCTCGCAGCACACCCCCAGTTCTGCCCGCAATGCCTTGTCCACCAGGGTGGAGAAAACCGGGCCGGGTTCGGCCTCGATCCCCTCGATCACGCGGTGCAGCTGAAAGCGCGTGCGGATCAGGCTCCAGCGGTGATAGGCAACGTTAGCCCCCTCGAACTGCGCCAGCGTGGCGCGCGCAATGGCGTTCAACGTATCGCCCGTTGCATCCGAGACCAGATGCAGGTTGATCGGCGTGGTCGGCATGATGACTGATTGAACTCCCGAAGCGCTCAGAACGCCCTTTTATAATAACGTGAATCACTGTGGATAACGTGCATGAAGATTTTTTCCACGCGCCCCATTCTGAGTCATGTGGATAACCCGGCATTTGGGAAAACTTCCGGATGAATTATTCCGCTTCGATCTGGATATGTGGATACATTCAAAAAATACAGTAAAATCAATTCACTATTTTATGATACTTTTGTGAATAACATGCTGGTGACAGGTCTCTGGGCTGGGGTACCCCTATATCCACAGGCACAATAGATATCCTCAAGTTTTAAAATCTTTCTTTTAAGTTTAGGGATAGGGTCATGACGAAGTCCTTTCTCGATGCGCTTTCCGGAAATCCTGTCTGGCCCCCTCCTGTCTGGCTGATGCGCCAGGCCGGGCGGTATCTGCCGGAATATCGCGAGATTCGCGCCAATGCGGGCGATTTTATCGCGTTGTGTATGAACCCCGAACTGGCGGCCGAAGTCACGCTGCAGCCGATTCGGCGTTACGGCATGGATGCGGCCATCCTGTTTGCCGACATTCTGCTGATTCCGTGGGCATTGGGCCAGGGGCTGCGGTTTGCCGCCGGTGAAGGACCTGTCCTGCCGCCGATCCGCAGCCATGCGGGTCTGGATGCGCTGGAGCTGGATCAGGCTTCTGCCCGTCTGGCACCGGTGATGGAAACCGTGCGCCGGGTAAAGGCGGGGCTGGACGACAAGACCGCGCTGATCGGGTTTGCCGGATCGCCGTTCACCGTCGCCTGCTACATGGTTGAAGGCAGCGGCTCGCGCGACTTTGCCGAGGTGCGCAAGCTGGCCTATCAGCAGCCCGACGTGTTCGACCGGCTGATCGAGATCCTCAACACCGCCACGGTGGATTACCTGTCCGCGCAGATCGATGCCGGGGCCGATACGGTCATGCTGTTCGATTCCTGGGCCGGTGTTTTGCCGCCCGCGCTGTTCCGCCGCTATGTGATCGCGCCCACGAAAAAAATCGTCGTACAGCTGCGGGCAAAATACCCGCAGCTGCACGTGATTGGCTTCCCGCGTCTGGCCGGCAGCATGCTGAGCGAATATGTGGCGGAAACCGGCGTCAGCGCTGTCGGCACCGACACATCGGTCAATCTGGCCGAAGCCATCAAAGCGGTTCCAGCCAATATCGCCATTCAGGGCAATCTGGATCCCATCTCGGTGGTCAGCGGTGGACCGGCCATGCTGGAGCAGACCGAAGCCATCCTGAACACCATGCGCGGCCGCCCGTTCATCTTCAATCTGGGTCATGGTCTAGTGCCGGAAACACCGCCTGAACACGTCGCTGCACTGATTGCCCGTGTGCGGCAAGGCTAAGTTGTGACGCGCCAGAAACTCGCCATCGTTCTGTTCAATCTGGGCGGGCCGGACGCACCCGAGGCGGTGCGTCCGTTCCTCTACAATCTGTTCTCGGACCGGGCGATCATCCGCGCGCCCTGGGGGCTGCGGCAGTTGCTTGCCTGGAAGATCACGCGGCGGCGCGCCCCGGATGCCGAGGCGAATTACGCGATCCTCGGCGGGAAATCGCCGCTGCTGGAACTGACGGAAGATCAGGCGCGGATGATCGAACGCTACCTTGCGCCCGATTTTGACGCGAAGTGTTTCATCGCGATGCGATACTGGAATCCGCGTGCTGACAAAGTGGTGCGCGACGTACGCGCCTGGGGGCCGGACAAGGTGGTTCTGCTGCCGCTCTATCCGCAATATTCGACCACCACCACCGGATCGAGCATCGCCGAATGGCGCCACCATTCCGCCCGCGCCGGGCTGGTGGCCGAAACGCGCACGCTGTGCTGCTGGCATTCGGACCCGGCGTTCATCGCCGCCACCGCCAGCATCATCCGCACGGCATACGACGCGGCGCGTAAAAAGACCGACGCCCCGTTGCGGCTGCTGTTCTCGGCCCACGGCCTGCCCGAGCCGATCGTCAAGGCGGGCGATCCGTACCAGTGGCAGATTGAACAGACCGTCGCCGCGCTGGTGCAGGCATTGCAGATCGACGGGCTGGATTACCGGATTTGCTATCAGTCGCGCGTCACCCCGCAGGTCTGGATCGGGCCAAGCACCGAGGAATCCATCGCCGAAGCCGGGCGCGACAAGCGCGCCGTGGTGATCGCACCAATCGCCTTTGTGTCCGAACACAGCGAGACACTGGTCGAACTGGATGTCGAATACCGGCACTATGCGGAAAAGCACGGTGTAACTGGCTACTTCCGTGCCCCTGCGCAGAACAGCGATCCGGCGTTCATTGCCGCCGTCGCCGGGCTGATCCGTAAAACCGCACTGTCCAAACGCGGACTTTCTTCCTTTGCCGGACCGTGCCAGTGTCCGCAAAACCATGCCGATTGTCCCCATGTCACAGCTGCCTGAACCCACCCTTCTCCACCGCCCGCAGGCGATCCTGTTCGACTGCGATGGCGTGATCGCCGACAGCGAAAGCGTCATCGCGCGCATCCTGGCCGAGGAGATCACCACGCTCGGCTGGGCCATGACGGCCGAGGAAGAACAGCGCCGTTTCCGCGGCATGACCGGCAAGATGCTCGAGGCCGCACTGGTCGACCGGCTGGGCCCCCTGCCCGAAGGCTGGCGGCCGCGCATCGGCGCGCGCATCAACGCCGCCCTGACGGAAGAGCTGCAGGCCATACCCGGCATCCTCGGCACCATCGCGCAGCTCTCGCGCCGGGGCATGAAGATGGCGGTGGCCAGCAATTCCGGCCGGCGCGAACTGGAATTGAAGCTCAGCCATCTGGGTCTGCTGGCGCAGTTCGAGGGCCGGATGTTCTCGGCTCAGGACGTCGCCCACCCGAAACCCGCGCCCGATATCTATCTGGCGGCGGCGGCCTCGTGCGGTGTGGCCGCCAAGGACTGTCTGGTGGTCGAGGACACGGCCTTTGGTGCCCGCGCGGGCATTGCCGCCGGCTGCCACGTGTTCGGCTTCATGCACGAACCTGACCCCGCCATGCAGGCGCTGGGCATTCCCACCTTCTCGGACATGCGCGACCTGCCGGGGCTGGTCGGGCTGGAGAGCGTTGCATGACGATCGATGCGCTGATCCCGTTTTATCCGTGGGTGAAGTCGCTGCACGTGATTTCAGTGATCTCGTGGATGGCGGGCGTTCTGTATCTGCCGCGGCTGTTCATCTATCACTGCGAGACGCCGGCCGGGTCCGAGGGCAGCGAACGCTTCAAGGTGATGGAACGCCGCCTGCTGAAGATCATCATGAATCCGGCGATGTTCGCGACCTGGATCTTCGGCACGCTGCTGGTGCTGACCCCGGGGGTGATCGACTGGTCTGCCGGCTGGTGGCACGCCAAGATGTGCGGGATTCTGGTGATCACGGGGATGCACCACGTCTACGCCATCTGGTTCAAGCGCTTCCGCGACGACAGGCAGCGCCGCCCGACCAGGCATTACCGTATTGCCAACGAAATACCGACCATTGCGATGATCGTGATCGTGTTCATGGTAATTGCGCGGCCGGTTTAATTTTTATCTGACCAGCGTCATTTGTGGCGTTGACGGCACTGGCGAGGCCTCCTATCGTTCCGGGAACCAGTGATTTCCACTGGTTCCCTCCTTTTCAGGATCTGAACCCCGTACTGGGCTGTGCTGCGTGCATGGTGACCGTACAGTGTTTCGGTCGAACCTCCTCCGTTTGAGGCCTTCATGCATCTCGCCGAACTCAAGGCAAAATCCCCGGCCGATTTATTGGCCTTCGCAGAATCACTGCAAATTGAAAATGCATCCAGCCTGCGCACGCAGGACATGATGTTCGCGATCCTGAAGCAGCTGGCCGAAAACGAACAGGCCATCTACGGCGAGGGTACGCTGGAAATCCTGCCCGACGGTTTCGGGTTCCTGCGCTCGCCGCAGTCGAACTATCTGCCGGGGCCGGACGACATTTATATCTCCCCCACCCAGGTACGCCGCTTTGCGTTGCGCACGGGCGACACGGTGGAAGGCCAGATCCGCGCGCCGAAGGACGGTGAACGTTACTTCGCGCTGCTGAAGGTCAACACCGTCAACTTCGAGCCGCCCGAAGCGGTGCGCCATCGCATCAACTTCGACAACCTGACGCCGCTGTACCCCGAAAAACGCCTGAAGATGGAGCTGGAGCTGAACGGCAGCGAAGCTCCGCCGACCAAGGGCACGGTCAGCAAGAGCACCACGGCCCGCGTGATCGACCTGATCACCCCCATCGGCAAGGGCCAGCGCGCGCTGATCGTGGCGCCGCCGCGCACGGGTAAAACCGTGATGCTGCAGAACATCGCTACCAGCATCAGCACCAACCATCCTGAAGTGTTCCTGATCGTGCTGCTGATCGACGAACGCCCCGAAGAAGTGACAGACATGGCGCGCACCGTGCGCGGTGAAGTCATCTCGTCGACGTTCGACGAACCGGCGACGCGGCACGTGCAGGTTACCGAAATGGTGCTGGAAAAAGCCAAGCGCCTGGTGGAACACAAGCGCGATGTGGTGATCCTGCTGGACTCGATCACCCGTCTGGCGCGTGCGTACAACGCGACGGTTCCGTCCTCGGGCAAGGTGCTGACCGGTGGTGTGGACGCCAACGCGCTGCAGCGCCCGAAGCGCTTCTTCGGCGCGGCGCGTAACATTGAAGAAGGCGGCTCGCTGACCATCATCGCCACGGCGCTGATTGATACGGGCAGCCGCATGGACGAAGTGATCTTCGAAGAGTTCAAGGGCACCGGTAACTCGGAACTGATCCTGGACCGCAAGATCGCCGACAAGCGCACCTTCCCCGCCATCGACATCACCAAGTCAGGCACCCGCAAGGAAGAACTGCTGGTGGACAAGGGCACGCTGTCGAAGATGTGGATGCTGCGCCGCATCCTCAACCCGATGGGCGCCAATGACGGTATGGACTTCCTGTTGGACAAGCTGAAATACAGCAAGACGAATCAGGACTTCTTCGACGCGATGAACACCTGATTTTCCGAAAACCGGCTTTCTGAAAACGCCCGAACCTAAACGTTCGGGCGTTTTTTTATTCAGACTGAAACCATTTTTTACAAAACGAACTACCGTCTTGTTAGAATTTTTATAGAATATTAAGATTAACAGGATAATGTCTGTTTCTATCCTGTTCGGCAGAAAACCTGCTTCCCTCAGAAAAATAGAGAAATGCTCGTGCTAAACATGGAAGTCGCCTCATTTTCAGGTTCTCCTCGTCGTTTGAGCAAAACGATTTCAGCTGCTTTTGCTGAACGGGCAGCACGGCAGCGTTTGTCGGGAGCATGGTTTACGGCGGTATCTGCTACTGCCCTGATGATCGGGCTTGGCGCGACGGCATCGACCGCACGCGCCGCCTGTAGCGGTACTACGACAATCTCATGCACCGGGTCCGATATCGGGGCCATCATCAAAACACCGTCACCCAGCGCGACGGCGACGCTCGACAACTGGACTAATATGGCGGGCAGATTCAGCCTTCTGGTAACCGGAGCCGGTAATCAGGCAACGGTGACGGCAACCAACGTCACCATCGCCTGGACCGGGTCCGGTACCGGGCTGGGTGTTCAGGGCAACACCGGCGCTGCGACGCTGACCTCGACCGGTGGCACAATCAAGACAACCGCAAATTCGAGCACCGGCATCAATGTTCAGGCTGGCGGGGCCGGGACGGCGAGGCTCATCAACAGCACGGCCGTTACCACGGGCGGAACCGGCGCGCGCGGGATCCGGGTCTCGGCGGCGAATGGCATAGCTGTGGTCGAAAACTCGGGCGCGATTATTACAACCGGCGAGAGCGCGACCGGACTCCAAGCCTATAGCTCCAATGGTGCTTCGGTCACGGTCATGAATAGTGCCACAATCCGCGTGGACGGGGCTTCCGCGGAAGGGATCCTCGCAACGGGTGGTGCTGGCGCCGCTATCGATGTGGATAATACCGGTAGTACCATCACAATGGTCGGAAATAACGCGTTTGCGATCAAGGCGCAAAGCGGTGGTACAGTCCGTATCCATAATACCGCCACACTCAGCATGGGTGGCGCGAATGCAATGGGGATCTTCTCCGATAACGGCATCAACACCGCCGACATTATCAATACCGGCGCGATCAACATGGCTGCGGAGAGCTCAGTAGGGATTCGCGCATCCGGCGGCGGCATGATCGACATCGACAACAGCGGCGCGATCGATCTGAGAGCGGCTTACTCGACGGGGATCTACGCATCCAGCGATGGCGGGGTCGACATTACCAGCACCGGCCTGATTACCGCTGCCGGGGATTATGTGGTCGGGATTTACGCTGACAATAACACCACCACGACAAGCATCACCAACGATGCTGCGATCGGTGTCAACGGTCTGGGTGCAGCGGGCCTTCTGATCAGGGCCGGGGCGGATACCGTGCTGACCGTCAATGCATCGGTCATCGCCGAGGGCAATTATGCTGCCGGGATCAATGCGTTCGGCGATCCGCTCACCATCACCATCGCCAATGGCGTCAGCGTCATGGGTGGCTGGCAGGCCGATGCCACCGGCACCGGACCGGCGGCGTCTACCGGCGTTGTGGCACCGGCGATCTCTCCTGTGCTTGCGGCCGGCGTTATCGTCGGTTCGTATAGTGTGGTGGCGGATCCGGCCGGGGTAACGCTGACCAATAACGGCACGATTGGCGCACTGTCTGATCGCGCGATTGCTGAAGCGCAACGCTATGGCGTTGGTACGATTATGCCGCTGATGGTGACCAACACCGGCACGATTACGGGCTTTGTCGAACTGTCCGATGGTGCGGCGACATTCAACAATCTGGGCTTGTTCGATCTGCGTCATTTTGCCGACGCCGATGGCGATGGCGTGCGCGACACCAAGCGCGTTGCGGTGCTGGATTTCGGCGGCGGCAACGACAGCTTCACCAACCAGGCCTCGGGCGTGCTGCGTCTGGCCGCTGTTGCCGGTGCCACGACCATCAATACGACCGGCTATTATGTTCCGACAACGGACGGCGCACCGCTGGATGCCAGCTTCTACAACCTGACGCGCGAAGGCGTGGTGCAGAGCCAGCTGACCAACCTCGAGACCTTCAGCAACAGCGGCACGATCGACCTGCGCGGCCCTGCGGTTGGCAACATGCTGATCATCACTGGCGGCGCTGGTGTTGCGGGTGGCGTGCTGACGCCCGGCAATGGAGTGTATGTTGCCAATGGTGGCAAGCTGCTGGTCAACGCGGTGCTGAACGCGGGTGGTGCAAATTCTCAGGCCGACGTGCTGGTGGTCGATTCAACCCGGCTGGGCACTGCTGCAACGGTGGTGGAAGTGACTCCGGTCGGCGGCACAGGTGCACTGACCACCAGCAACGGCATTATGCTGGTTGAGGTTCTGGACAAGACGGCCTCGGCCCCGGGTGTGTTCGTGATGCCGGGTCGTGTGGTGGGCGGCGCGTTTGAATATCGCCTGTTCCATGGTGGCGCCGGTGCCAATGCAACGGACGGCAACTGGTATTTACGTTCTGAACAGCCGAGCTGCGAAAAGACCAACAGCTGCCCGATTGTTCCAACTGATAATGGTGGGGACAATTCTGGAAATCAGCCAACGGGCGTACCCGAATATCGCGCCGAAGTGGGTGCGTATCTCGGCAACCAGATGGCCGCCGTGTCGATGTTCCGTCACACGCTGCACGACCGTGCGGGCGAAGGCGATTTCCTCGAACGTCAGCGCGGGGTCGACGAAGGTCGGCATGCAGGATCGTGGGCGCGGGTGATCGGCAGCCTGACGGACAGCATGGCGGCCGCGAACCAGCTTGATCTGCGGACGCGCACGGGTCTGGCACAGGCTGGTTTCGAACTCGGCCGTTGGACGGATGGCGCCAGCCGTCTGGTGATGGGCGTGATGGCGGGTGCCGGAACGGCACACACGAATTCGCAGTCGGGTTACACCGCGAAGGGCACGGTCGATGGCTACAGCGTCGGCCTGTATGGCACCTGGTATCAGTCGGCGCGCGATGCGCGTGGTCTCTACATCGATACCTGGGTGCAGCATGGCTGGTTCGACAACACGGTGAAGGGCGATCAGCTCGCATCGCAGAGCTATGACAGCCGCGCCCTGTCGGCATCGCTGGAAGCTGGCTACGCGTTCGAGATTGGGCGTGGTGCAAGCTATGCCTATTACATCGAACCGCAGGCGCAGGTGATCTACACGGATTACTCGGCCGATGCGCACCACGAGGCGGATACCGGAACCCTGATCCGCCCGGACGACGCCGGCGGCTTCCTGACCCGGCTTGGTGCGCGGGTGTACACGCGCTCGATCTCGCCCACGGCGCAGTATGCCGTGCAGCCATTTGTTGAATTCAACTGGTGGCGCAGCACAGAGGGCAACAGCATGCTGTTCGACGCCCACTCTGTGTCGCAGAACCTGCCGCAGAATACATTCGAGACCAAACTCGGGGCCGAGGCAGCGCTTGGCGAACGCTGGACCATGTGGGGCCATGCGGGCCTGCGTGTGGGTGCGGATGATTTCCGCGATGTGAATGCGCTGCTGGGTGTGAAATACAGCTGGTAATGGCCAGCTGAAACCGGCGAACAGTGAAGGGGCATCAGGGCATCAGGGCATCTGGTGCCCCTTTTGTTTTGTGCTCCGGGTGCGTTTTCACGCGTGCGGGATTGGTCTTATAGTGCCGGGCAAAAGCAACCGGAGCGTTCCATGAAAATCACACATCTGGCATCCTGTGCCGTTCTGACCTCTCTGCTGGCTGTTTCCGCGCAGGCTCAGACATTGCGGTTGGGAACCGGCGGGGCGGTGAATTCGCTGGATCCGCATTATTATGCAGCCACACCGAATATCGGCGTCGCCACGCATTTCTTCGATGCGCTGGTACAGCGCGACCATATGCTGCGCCTGCAGCCCGGGCTTGCCGTCAGCTGGACGCCGGTATCGGACACGGTGTGGGAATTCCGCCTGCGCCCCGGCGTGAAGTGGCATGACGGGCGCGACTTCACGGCCGACGATGTGGCGTTCACCATCGAACGCGTGCCCAACGTGCCGGGCAGCCCGGCCAGTTTCTCCAGCTACATCCGCGACATCAAACGCGTGGAAGTGGTCGACCCGCTAACCATCCGTTTTCATACCGGGCGACCCAGCCCGCTGCTGCCAAACGACCTGGGCAATATCAGCATCGTCTCGCGCCACGCGGGCGAAGGTGCCAGCACCGACGATTACAATTCGGGCAAGGCGTTGATCGGCACCGGCCCGTATCGCTTCGGCGCGTATCGCCCCGGCGACCGGATCGAGATGGTGCGCAACGATGCGTATTGGGGCGGCGCGACCCCGTGGGCGCAGGTGAATTTCCGCATCATCTCGAACCCCGCCGCGCGCACTGCGGCGATCCTGTCGGACGACGTGGATATGATCGACATGATCCCCGGTGCCGATCTGCCGCGTCTGCGTAATACGGAAAACGTGCAGGTGCGTGAAAGCGTAGGCTCGCGGATTATCTATCTGCGGATGGACTTCGGCGATGCGCGCCCGGTGCCGTCGGTCACCGACAATAACGGCCAGCCACTGGCGCAGAACCCGTTCCGCGACATCCGCGTGCGTCGCGCGTTGAACATGGCGATCGACCGCAACGCGCTTGCCTCCCGCATTATGGAGGGAACCGCCGTCGCCACCGGGCAATGGATGCCGCCGGGTGCGTATTCGTACAACCCCGACGTTCCCGTCCCCCGCAACGACCCCGAAGGCGCGCGCCGTCTGTTGGCTGAAGCCGGTTTCCCGCAGGGCTTTCGCCTGACCATCCATTCGCCGAACGATCGCTATCCCAACGACGCCAAAACGGCGCAGGCCGTCGCGCAGATGTTCACCCGTGTGGGTGTCCAGACGCAGGTCGAGGCATTGCCGTGGGCGGCCTATGCATCGCGTGTGGCGAAACTGGAATTCGGGTTTCGCCTGATCGGCTGGGGAAATGCAACGGGTGAATCCTCGAACTTCATGGTCAACAACATCGCGACGTACAACCGCGAAACCATGATGGGGTCGAGCAATCTGCAATACTACTCCAACCCGCAGATCGACGCCGCGCTGATCCACGCGATGAGCGTGCTGGACGACACGCAGCGCGAGGCCGAACTGCGCACTCTCATCAAGATGGTGACGGACGATGTGGCGGTGTTGCCGCTGTATCAGCTCAATAACTACTGGGCGGTGCGGCGCGGGTTCGATTACACGGCAGGCATGGATGAACGCACACAAGCCATGCGGGTGCGCCCGAACTGAACTCCACAACGCCCGGGCGATACACCCGGGCGTTCTTTTATGGCTGACAGATCCGGTGAGGCACTTATAGTCCTGGGCAGACAAGAAACTCCGGAGCCTGCCCAATGAAGCTGACCCATTTGATGGCCTGCACGATTCTGACGCCGCTGCTGGCCTTTTCCGCACAGGCACAGACCCTGAACATGGGGTCGGGTGGTGCGGTCAATTCGCTGGACCCGCATTATTACGAAGCGACGCCAAATATTGTGGTGTCGATGCATTTCTTCGATGCGCTGATCGACCGCGACGAACAGGCGCGCCTGCGCCCGGCGCTTGCGGAAAGCTGGAAGCCGATCTCGGACACGGTGTGGGAATTCCGTCTGCGTCCGGGCGTGAAGTGGCACGACGGGCGTGATTTCACGGCTGATGACGTGGTGTTCACCATCAACCGCGTGCCCAACGTGCCGAACAGCCCCAGCAGCTTTGCAAGCTCGGTCCGCGATATCGACCGGATGGAAGTGGTCGATCCGCTGACCATCCGCTTCCACACCGAACGCCCCAGCCCGCTGCTGCCGACCGACCTGGCGGCGATCCGCATCGTCTCGCGCCATGCGGGCGAAGGTGCCAGCACCGAAGACTACAATTCCGGCAAGGCGCTGATCGGCACCGGCCCGTATCGCTTCGGTGCGTATCGCCCGGGCGACCGGGTCGAGATGGTGCGCAACGACACATATTGGGGCGGGCGTGAACCGTGGGAGCGGGTGAATTTCCGCATCATCCCGAACCCGGCCGCGCGCACCGCGGCGATGCTGTCGGGCGATGTGGACCTGATCGATGCAGTGCCCGGCGTCGATCTGCCGCGCCTGCGTGCCACGCAGAACATCCAGATCCGCGAGAGCATCGGGCTGCGCCTCATCTACATCAAGATGGACTTCGGCGATGCGCGTCCGGTACCGTTCGTCACCGATAATAACGGCCAGCCGCTAACGCAGAATCCGTTCCGCGACATTCGTGTGCGTCGCGCGATCAATTCCGCGATCGACCGCAACGCGCTGGCCACCCGCGTGATGGAAGGCACCGCCGTACCGACCGGACAGTGGATGCCACCGGGCACGTATTCGTACAGCCCCAATGTGGCGATCCCCGCGTACGACCCCGAAGGCGCGCGCCGTCTGCTGACGGAAGCCGGTTTCCCGCAGGGCTTCCGCCTGACCATTCACACGCCGAGCGACCGTTACCCCAACGATGCCAAAACATCGCAGGCCGTGGCGCAGATGCTGACGCGCGTGGGCATTCAGACGCAGGTCGAGGCACTGCCGTGGTCGGCCTATACATCGCGTGCGGCGAAGCGCGAATTCAGCTTCCGTCTGATCGGCTGGGCGAGTTCAACGGGTGAGGCGTCGAACTTCATCGTCAATCATATCGCGACGGAAAACCGCGAAACGCTGATGGGCACATCGAACCAGCATTTCTATTCCAACCCGGCGATCGATGCCGGGCTGGCGCATGCGCTGACCACGATGGACGATGCACAGCGCGAAGTGGAACTGCAGAAGCTGACCGCGATGGTGACGGACGATGTGGCGGTGCTGCCGCTGTATCAGCTCAACAATTACTGGGCGGTGCGTCAGGGAATCAACTATTCCCCCAGCATGGATGAACGGACACTCGCCATGCGCGCGCGCCCGGTGGTCACTCGGTAAAGCGGACGCCACGTATAAAAAAAGCCCGATCTTTCGATCGGGCTTTTTTATTGTCAGACTGCCAGGTGTTCGAACAATGGTGTCGAGAGATAACGCTCTCCGAAAGATGGGATGATCACCACGCTGGTCTTGCCCTTGTTCTCGGGGCGCTTTGCCACTTCCAGCGCCGCCCAGACGGCAGCGCCGGAGGAGATACCAACCAGCAGCCCTTCCTCCGTTGCCATGCGGCGCGCGATGTCAAACGCATCCGGGTTCTTTACGCGGATCACTTCGTCGTAGATCTTGGTGTTCAGGATGGATGGCACAAACCCAGCACCAAGCCCCTGAATGGGATGCGGACCGCGCGCACCACCCGACAGCACCGGGCTGGCGTCGGGTTCGATCGCAAACACCTTCACCCCCGGCTTGCGCGACTTCAGCACTTCGCCAACACCGGTGATGGTGCCGCCGGTACCAATGCCCGCAAAAAACAGATCGACCGTGCCATCCGTATCGCGCCAGATTTCCTCGGCCGTGGTGTTGCGGTGGATCTCGGGGTTGGCGGGATTGTCGAACTGCTGTGGGATGAAATAGCGCGCGTCCGAGGCGACCAGTTCCTCGGCGCGCTTGATGGCGCCGGGCATGCCTTCGGGGCCGGGGGTCAGGATCAATTCCGCGCCATATGCCTTCAGCAGCAAGCGGCGTTCGCGGCTCATGGTCTCGGGCATGATGAACGCGCATTTGTAACCGCGCGCCGCGCAGACCATGGCCAGGCCGATACCGGTGTTACCCGATGTCGGTTCGAGGATGATGGTGTCCTTGTTGATCTTGCCGGCTTTCTCAGCCGCTTCGATCATCGCGATGGCGATGCGGTCTTTCACGCTGTGTGCCGGGTTGTAGAATTCCAGCTTGGCCAGCACCGTGCCCTCGATCCCCGCCGTGAGGCGGTTGAGTCGCACCAGCGGGGTATTTCCGATCAGACCGGTGACATCATTGGCGATCCGCATGACACATCCTTTTATCGTCGTGAGGTACCTTCAATCTATGACAGTGCGGGCATTTGGAAATAGGAAAACGGTAAATCCGTTGATATTGCTACCAGCGCGGCAATCGGGAGATTCTTTTTGCACGCGCGATGCATGCGGTGGCAAAAGCCTCTCTCACAAAATCTGCACCGCGACCGATTTCACCAGTGCCAATGCAGACGCGCCAGGTACCAGAACCAGTCGCGTGACGGCATCCGGCGTGATGCGCGCCAGCAGAACGGCCTGCCCGACGGAGATCTCCACCAGCACGGCCCGATGCACAATATCGGGCGCGATGCTGCGCACCCTGCCCTGCAACACATTATGCACACTGATGCCGCGTGGTGCTTCGGTGGCTATGATCACCTCGCGCGCGGGGATACGCACACGCAACGCCGTTTCCACCGGCATGTTCAGCAACGGCACCAGCAGATGTGCGCCCCCGATATCGAGGATGCTCAGCATCCGTTCCGGATCGTGCGCTGCAATCCGCGCATTGAGGATCGCCCCTGCATCATCACGCGCGGCGAGCGGCAGGTCGGCACGACGCGCGATCTCGGCCACAGGTCCGGCGGCGATTGCGCGGCCTGCGTCCATCAGCACCAGCGTGTCGGCAAGGCGCGCCACTTCCTCCAGCGCGTGGGTGACATAGATGATCGGCAGATGAAACGCATCGCGCAGTTGTGCGAGGTATGGCAGGATCTCGGCCTTGCGCGGGGCATCCAGCGCGGCGAGTGGTTCGTCCATCAGCAGCAGCTGCGGTTGCGCGAGCAAGGCGCGCCCAATCGCCACACGCTGGCGCTCTCCGCCCGACAGGGTTGCAGGTTTGCGCGCCAGCAGATGCCCGATGCCGAGCAACGCGACCACGTCATCGAATCCCACCGGCCCCTTCGGGGCACGCTTCAAGCCATAGCGCAGATTGGCCGCCACGTTCATATGCGGGAACAGCCGTCCGTCCTGAAACACCATACCGATGCGGCGGTGCTCGGTGGGCAGACGTGCAATGTCCTGCCCATGCAGCATCACCTGTGCCGCGTCGGTTTTCAGCAGACCGGCAATCGCGGCAACGGTTGTCGATTTGCCGCAGCCCGACGGGCCGAACAACGCGATCACGCCTGGTGCTGGCGCATCGAACGCAACGTCGAGTTTGAAATCTGCAAAGCGATGCTGAAGGGCGATGGAGAAACTCATGGTCCGAACCGCCGTCTGATCCATTCGCCCAGCAGCAGCCCGGTCAGCGCGAGGGTGATCGAAATGCCCGCCAGTCGTGCAGCGGCAAGTTCTCCACCCGGTGATTGCAGCGCGCTGTAGATCGCCAGCGGCAGGGTGCGGGTTTCTCCGGGAATGTTGGCGGCAAAGGTGATCACCGCGCCGAATTCCCCCAGTGATGCCGAGAACCCCAGAATTCCCCCCGCCAGAATCCCCGGGAACAACAGTGGCAGCGTGATGGAACAGAACCGGTCGATCCGCCCTGCTCCCAGCGAACGGGCGGCGTCTTCCAGACCGCGGTCGATCTGCTCCAGCGACAGGCGAATGGTACGGACCATCAACGGCAGCACCATCACCGCGCAGGCCAGTGCCGCACCGCTGGTGGTGAAAACCAGACGAATGCCGAACCAGTCGTGCAGCCACGCGCCGATCGGGCCGCGCAGACCGAACATCACCAGCAGCAGCCAGCCGATCACCACCGGCGGCAGCACCAGCGGCATATGCACCAGCATGTCGAGAACGATCCGCCCTGGAAACCGGCACCGCACCAGCACAAAGGCCAGTGCCAGCGCAATCGGCAGACTGAACAGCGCCGCGCGCAGCGCCACGTTCAGACTGAGCAACAGTGCCTGGATTTCGTCGGGCGTCAGCATTATGGCGTTGGCAGTATCACGAATCCGGCCCGCTGATAAATCGCCCGCGCTTCCGGCCCGGTGATGAATTCCAGCAACGCGCGCGCTTCCGGCGTATCGCGCGAGGCACCCAGCGCGAATGGGTAGGTGATGCGTGTGTGGCTGTCGGCAGGGAATGTCGCGGCGATATGTGCGGCAACAGCGTCGGTTGCATAGACGATGCCATAGGGGGCTTCACCGCGCTCCACCAGCAGCAGTGCGGCGCGCACGTTCTCGGCCAGTGCCAGGTGCGGTTGCAGTGCGTCCCACAGGCCCAGCTTCGTCAGCGCTTCCTGTGCGTAGCGCCCGGCAGGAACATGTGCGGGATCGCCCACGGCGATACGCGCACCGCCCAGCAGGCGTGGCAGATCGGCCAGCGCGACGGTGCCGGGCTTTGCCGCCACCAGCACCAGCGCATTGCCGATCGGGCTGATGCGTGTGGCGGGCACGATCAGGTTGCGGTCCGTCGCCCAGTTCATCCAGGCTTCGTCGGCGGAAATGAAGACGTCCGGTGTGCCGCCCTGTTCCATCTGCCGCGCAAGGGTGGACGATGCGGCGAAGTTGAAGCGAATTGATTGATGTCCATGTTCAACCCACAGGTGGTTCACATCCTGCAATACCTCGCCCATGCTGGCGGCGGCAAAAACCGTAAGCGGCTGCGCCTGTGTGACGCAGGTCAACCAGAGCGACAAAAATAGGGCGAGGAAAAGGCGCATGCCTGACACGATATCTGCGAAACCACGTATCGGCAAACGTGAAACGGTGTGCTTGAATTTGCCGATGACGACAATCGTGGAACAACTGGAACGATGTTTCTTCGCGGCGTGGCCCGCGTTGAACACATGTTTTGACGGCCCCGCCGTGATTCGCCTGTCGCGCGGATACACGAAGCGCGCCAATTCGGTCAGCTTTCTGGACCCCGACGACAGCGACTTGTACCTGCGGATGATCCGCGCCGAGGATATGTATCTGCGCCATCACCTGCCGCCGTGTTTTCGCCTGACCCCGCTGGCCCCGCCGGGGCTGGATGCGATGCTGGAGGAACGCGGTTATCGGCGCATCGACGAAACCCTGACCATGACCATGACCATGACGACTGCGCTGTCGCCGGTGCCGCCCGATATGGCGATGTATGTGCGTTACAAACCCAACGACGCCTGGCTGCGCGCATTCATCATCGCGACGGGCACGCCTGCCGAACACGAAGACACGATGCGTACCATGTTGTCGCGCATCGTGCCATCTGCATCGTATCTGACATTGCGCACCGAAGACGGCGATGTCGGCACCACGCTGGTGGTGACCGATGGCACCTGGGCGGGGATTTTCGATGTGGCGGTGCGTGAAGATCTGCGCGGCAAAGGATACGGCGCGCGGCTGATGCGCGGTGTGCTGGCCCATGCGGCAGCAAGCGGTGCCACGCATGCCTGGTTGCAGGTGATGGAAACCAACACGTCTGCCCGGCACATCTACGATGCGCTGGGGTTCACCGAAGCCTATCGGTACTTTTACCGGATACGCGCTGCGTAATCCGTGTGTGCAACACGCGCGAACAGTTTAGGCCGGATGAATACACATAATTGAAAACCGCTGACGCACATTCGTTGCGGCAGCTTTACACCCGTTGTGGAACAAGATGCATTCTGGTGCCGCTGCGTGGCGCATTGCGCCAGAGCTTGCGGCGTATTTAAAAACTTGTTGTTGAATTTGTGCACGCCGCACAGCGATGGTTGAGGACGCTCCGCCCCCACAGGGACACTGCATATTCTGCGCGCAGTTATCGAGTCCTGGGTGCCGGTATTGAGAAATCAAAATTAGGGGTCCCCAATGCAGACTTTACCAAATCCATCCACTGTATCTGCCTCCAACCCTGCACGCCGATCGTTCATGTGCGGTGCCACTGTGGCGGCTGCCGCGCTGGCTGGCGCGGTGGCAACACGCGCGCAGGCTGCCAATCCACCGCCTGATAACGATGCGGCAATTCGCGCCGCTGTGGAGGATGCGCATCGCCGCTTCACCGGCCTGACAGATGGAAAAAACGCCGACTACATTCCGTATCTGGCCAATGTCCCCAGCAGGCTGTTCGGCGTTGTCGCCGCGACGCCATCCGGGCAGACCCATGTTGCCGGGGATGTGGATTACGCCTTTGCGATTGAATCCATCTCGAAGCTGTTTGTTCTGGCGCGGGTGATGGAAGACATCGGGCCAGAAGAACTGCGCAAGAAAATCGGCGCGGACCCAACTGGCATGCCGTTCAATTCAGTGCAGGCGATCGAACTGCATCGGGGGCGGCCGCTGAACCCGTTCGTCAATGCGGGTGCCATCGCCACAACCAGCCTGGTGAAGGGCAGCAACCAGCAGGAACGCTGGAACAATATTGCCGCCGGGATGAATGCGTTTGCAGGTCGTACCCTGACCGTGAACGAGGACGTCTACAAGTCGGAAGCCGAGACCAATCAGCACAATCGCGGCATTGCCATGCTGCTGCAAAGCTATGGGTATATGTACAGCGACCCGCTGGAAGCGACCGACGTTTATACGCGCCAGTGTTCAATCGCGGTCTCGGCGAAAGATCTGGCGGTTATGGGCAGTGTGCTGGCGAACCGTGGCGTGCATCCGGCATCGGGCAGCCGGGTCGTGAAGGAGTCGAACGTGCCGCACCTGCTGGCCGAGATGGCGCTGAACGGCATGTACGATGGCAGCGGCACATGGCTGTATGATGTCGGCCTGCCCGCCAAAAGCGGCGTTGGTGGTGGGGTTCTGGCCATTATGCCGGGCAAGCTTGCCATCGCGGCATTCTCTCCGCCGCTGGACGATTTCGGCAACAGCGTACGCGCGCAACGCGGCATTGCCCATGTGGCGAAGACGCTGAACATGAGCTTGTTCGGCTAGACAGCACATCAAATGAAAAAGGGGCCTCGCGGCCCCTTTTCCTTACGCTGCCTTTTTGACCAGCAGCTTCTGCTTGATCAGCTCTTCCGCGATCTGCACCGCGTTCAGTGCCGCGCCCTTGCGCAGATTGTCGGACACGCACCAGAACACCAGACCGTTCGGCACCGTCGGATCCTTGCGGATGCGCGAGATGAACACCGCGTCTTCACCGGCAATTTCCTTCGGCGTGGCGTAACCACCGTCTTCGCGACGATCCACCACCATCACCCCAGGCGCCTTCGACAGCGCCTGACGCGCCGCCGCTTCGCTGATCGGGTTTTCGCATTCGATCCAGATCGTCTCGCTGTGGCCGACAAACACCGGCACGCGTACGCAGGTCGCCGTTACGGCGATATCGGGGTCAAGCATCTTCTTCGTCTCGACCACCATCTTCCATTCTTCCTTGGTCGAGCCATCGTCCATGAACTTGTCGATGTGCGGGATCAGGTTGAACGCGATCGGCTTGGTGAACTGCTGCGCCGTTGGTGTGTCGTTGACGAATTCGCCGCGGGTCTGCGTGAACAGTTCGTCCATGCCTTCCTTGCCCGCGCCCGAGACCGACTGATAGGTGGACACAACCACCCGCTTGATCTTGAACTTGTCGTGCAGGGGCTTCAGTGCCACCAGCATCTGAATGGTCGAGCAGTTCGGGTTGGCGATGATGTTGCGCTTCCTGAACTGCACCAGATGCTGCGGGTTCACTTCGGGCACCACCAGCGGCACATCGGGGTCCATGCGGACTTCGCTGGTGTTGTCGATCACCACGCAGCCCTGGGCCGCCGCGCGCGGCGCATGCACAGCCGAGACCGCGCCACCGGGCGAGAACAGGGCAATGTCCCATCCCGTGAAGTCAAACGTATCCAGCGCCTGGATTTTCAGCACACGGTCTTCGCCGAAACTGACTTCCTGTCCGGCGCTGCGCCCCGATGCCACGGCGGCAATGTCCGTAATCGGGAAATTGCGCTCGGCCAGAGTTTTCAGAATTTCGCGCCCGACTGCTCCGGTGGCGCCGACGACTGCAACCCTGTAGCCCATGTTCAGAAACTCCAACCCTGTAGAAATTGATTGAGGCGATAGCGTTAATCGCGCGCGTCCGGTGGCGCAAGCGTTGTTTGTGCGCGTGCGAAGCGAGCGCCCGCCGCCAGCCAGATTCCGCCGGTCAGCAGCGCGATGGCGGCAATCTGCAGCCAGCCGGGGATTTCCCCCAGCACTATAACACCCAGCACCGCCCCCAGCACGGGATTCAGCGCCCCCACCACCCCCGCGCGCGACGGCCCCAGAAGGCCCACCGCCAAGGTGAACAGCAGCACGGACAGGATACCGCTATACACGCCGTGCAGCAGCCCGGCGGTCAGCAGTTCCATGGGCGGCGCGGCGAACAGCGCCCCTCCGGTGGCGATCACATGCGGGATCGACCACACCAGCGTGGACCCGGTGGCGGACAGCGCGGCAACCTGTAGCCCGCTCATCCCCGAACCGCGCACCGCGATGGTATAGATCGACCACAGAAACGCGGCGGTGACGAAATACAGATCGCCCTTCAGGATGGTCCAGCCGTCGCGGTCCGCCATCGACACGGACGAGACCAGCAGCAGCGCCCCCAGCAATACAATCCCCAGCCCGATGGCGCGGCGGCGGTCCAGCCGTTCCTTCAGCACGAAATGCGCCATGGTGCCGGTGAACACCGCACCCATCGGCGATGTCATGGCGGTGCCGTGCGCGACGGGCGCGTAACCCAGCCCGCCGGTATTGAACAGGCTGAACACCGCGCCGGACCCCGCGATAATTGCCAGCACGCGCCATACGCCCAGCCGGCGCAGCGGAAAACCACGCAGGGTGATGGGCAGCAGAATGATGGCGGCCACGGCAAAGCGGATGGCCACCACGTCGTGCGCATTCAGTGTCGCATTGGTCAGCAGGAAGCGTGTGGCGACCGCCCAGGTCGACCAGATGGTTACCGCGGCGAACGCGCATACCCAGCCCAACGTTGTCCCATTGGGCAACATGCCGCGGAATTTTTCGATCATCCAATCATCGTAGGCATGGTTGTCAGCGGCTGGAAACACCCCAAGAATATCCGCCATGAGCATAGACCTGCAGCCCGCCCCCGCATTTTTGCCCGCCGGACAACGGATTTACGCGATCGGCGATAT
This sequence comes from Acetobacteraceae bacterium, assembly GCA_031546815.1. Lineage (GTDB taxonomy): Bacteria > Pseudomonadota > Alphaproteobacteria > Acetobacterales > Acetobacteraceae > JAVBJV01. Next base: position 34,462 of record JAVBJV010000013.1, on the reverse strand, counting down.
TCACGGTTGCACGCGGCAACTGGCAGACCTGCACAAACAGATTGCCGCCGATCTGCGCGCCCGCCCGGTGGAAGACGCCACGTTGCTGCATCTGGGCGACTATGTGGACAAGGGCGAGGACAGCGCCGGTGTGCTGGACCTGCTGTCGCGCGGCGCGCCGTTACCGGGCGTGCGCACCGTCAACCTGATCGGCAATCACGAGAAACTGCTGCTCGACGCGCTGGATGGCGGCGCGGGGGCGATTGCCGACTGGCTGTGGTGCGGGGGCCGGGCCTCGCTGCAGAGCTGGGGGCTGGATGCCGACCGGCCCGAGACATGGCGGCGCGGTATCCCCGATGCGCATCATGCGTTCCTCGGCACGCTGCAACACGCACATCGTGCGGGTGGCTATGTGTTCGTGCATGCGGGCATGCGTCCCGGCGTTGCGCTGGATGCGCAGACCGAGGCCGACATGACCGGCATCCGCCAGCCCTTCCTGGCCAGCGAGTTCGACTTCGGCGCGGTGATCGTGCATGGCCACACGGCGGCGCTGGCACCGGTGGTGCGCGCCAATCGAATTGGCGTGGACACCGGCGCCTGGGCGGGCGGTGTGCTGAGCTGCGTGGTGCTGGAAGCGGCTCAGTGCGGGTTTTTATCGGCTCTGTAAGATTTTTTTCCAGTTATGCCGTGAAATGGACAGAGTTCGCCGTATGTTAGGGCCTCAGGGCGCAAACACCTGACGACCCGGGGAGATTCTGACGCATGCCGACGGCAACACCGCTGATTGCGACGATTGTAGGCGGGTTGACGCTTGCGTTCATTCTGGGGGCAATTGCACATCGCCTGAAGATCTCGCCGCTGGTTGGCTATCTGCTGGCGGGCGTGGTGGCTGGGCCGTGGACGCCGGGCTTCGTGGCCGACCCGAAGCTGGCCGGGGAACTGGCCGAAATCGGCATCATTCTGCTGATGTTCGGGGTGGGGCTGCATTTCTCACTGAAAGACCTGCTGTCGGTGAAGGCCGTGGCGATTCCGGGCGCGGTCGGGCAGATCGCGCTGACGTCGAGCATCGGCACCGGGCTTGGCCTGCTGCTGGGATGGCCGCTGGCGGGGTCGATCGTGTTCGGGTTGTCGCTGTCGGTCGCCAGCACCGTGGTGCTGCTGCGCACGCTGGCGGAACGCGGCGTGCTGGAATCGGACCGTGGGCGCACCATGGTCGGCTGGCTGGTGGTGGAAGATCTGGTGATGGTGCTGGCGCTGGTGCTGCTGCCCGCGCTGGTTGGCGGTGCGAAGTCCAGCGGTGGCATTGGCTGGCTGGGCGAACGCATCGGCCTGGCCGATGGCGTCGGCGCTGTGGTGCTGATCACGCTGATGAAGGTGGGCGGGTTCATCGTGCTGATGCTGGTGGTCGGGCGGCGCGTGGTGCCGTGGATCCTGCATTGGGTGGCGCATACCGGGTCGCGTGAATTGTTCCGCCTGTCGGTGCTGGTGCTGGCGCTGGGTGTTGCGTATGCGGCCTCGGCCTCGTTCGGGGTGTCGTTCGCGCTGGGGGCGTTCCTGGCCGGGATGCTGCTGTCGGAAAGCCAGCTCGCCAGCCGGGCGGCGCAGGAAACCCTGCCGCTGCGTGACGCGTTTGCGGTGCTGTTCTTTGTTTCCGTCGGCATGTTGTTCGACCCCGCCGTGCTGCTGCGCAGCCCGTTTGCCGTGCTGGGCACGGTGGCGGTGATCCTGTGCGTGAAAGCACTGGCCGGATTCCTGTTGATGCGCACCTTCGGGCAGCCACGTATGACATCGGTGCTGACGGCGATCAGCATCGCGCAGATCGGCGAGTTCTCGTTCATTCTGTCGGGGCTGGGTGTGTTTCTGCAGGTGCTGCCGCAGGAAGGGCGCGATCTGGTGCTGGCCGGGTCGATCATCTCGATCCTGTTGAACCCGGTGATGTTCATGGTGGTGGATTATCTGCGCCATCGTCGCGAACGGGCCGAGGAAGCGTTGGCCCCAACTCCCATTCCCACTCCGGTCGAGGATGAAGCAGCCGAACCCGAACCCGTCGCGCTGACCGACCATGCGGTGCTGGTTGGTTACGGCCATGTGGGTGCCACGCTGGCGGCACAGCTGCACGCGCAGAACATGCCGCTGGTGGTTCTGGAAGACCGCGAGGATCTGGTGGAAAACCTGCACGCGCAGGGCATTCCCGCCATTCACGGCAACGGCGCCGCGCCCATGCTGGTGCGCGCGGCGAACGTGGCCCAGGCACGCATCCTGTTCATTGCCATCCCGCAAGCGTTCGAGGCCGGGCAGATCATCCAGCAGGCGCGCGCCGCCAATCCAGCGCTGCGCATCATCGCCCGCACATACGACGATGCCGAGACCGAATATTTCACCCGCATGGGCGCCGACAAGGTGGTCAACGCCGAGGAAGCCGCCGCGCATATCATGCTGGAAGGCGAAGCCTGTCGCCCGCCGGTGCCGGAGGCTACCCCCGAAATGCCGGTGGCAATGCCCGCCAGCCTGTTCCTGACCCCCGGTCCGTCCGCCGCCTGATAATAGCTCACCTGAAACAGGAGACACGATCGTATGCCCCATGCCACCCCGCTGATTGCAACCATTGTTGGCGGGCTGTGTTTCGCGTTTTTGCTGGGGACGATTGCGTATCGGCTGAAGATCTCTCCGCTGGTTGGTTACCTGCTGGCGGGCGTGCTGGCCGGGCCGTGGACGCCGGGTTTTGTGGCCGATGAAAAGCTGGCCGGCGAACTGGCCGAGATCGGCGTAATTCTGCTGATGTTCGGGGTCGGGCTGCATTTCTCGCTGAAGGATCTGCTGTCAGTAAAGTTCATCGCCATTCCGGGCGCGCTGGTGCAGATCGCGGTGGCGACTCTGCTGGGGCTGGGGCTGACGATGTGGTTGGACTGGTCGGTCTCGGCCGGGCTGGTGTTCGGGCTGGCGCTGTCCACCGCCAGCACGGTGGTGCTGCTGCGCGCCGTGACCGAACGCAAGCTGCTGGACACCGACCGCGGGCGCATCGCGGTAGGCTGGCTGGTGGTGGAAGATCTGGTGATGGTGCTGGCACTGGTGCTGCTGCCCGCGCTGGCCCATGCCGGGCTGATCGGCGCATCAGGCGGCAGCGGCGCGGCCACCGCGAGCATCGGCTGGGCGCTGGGGCTGACGGTGCTGAAAGTCGTCGCGTTCATCGTGTTGATGCTGGTGGTCGGCCGACGAGTGATCCCGTGGCTGCTGCACTGGGTGGCGCATCTGGGCTCGCGCGAGCTGTTTCGTCTTGCCGTGCTGACCCTCGCGCTGGGGGTGGCGTATGGCGCGTCGAAACTGTTCGATGTGTCGTTCGCGCTGGGGGCGTTCTTTGCGGGCATGGTGCTGGCGGAAAGCCAGCTCTCGCACCGCGCGGCGGAAGAAACCCTGCCGCTGCGCGATGCGTTCGCGGTGCTGTTCTTCGTGTCGGTCGGCATGCTGTTCAACCCGGCCACCCTGTTGCAGGACCCGCTGCCGTTGCTGGCGACACTGGCGATCATCCTGGTGGGGAAATCCGCTGCGGCGTTTCTGCTGGTGCGGCTGTTTGGCTATGGCAACGCGACGGCGATGACCATCTCGGCCAGTCTGGCGCAGATCGGCGAGTTCTCGTTCATTCTGGCGGCGTTCGGGGTGATGTATGGCGTGCTGCCGCCAATGGGGCGCGACCTGATCCTGGCCGGGGCGATCTTCTCCATCCTGCTCAATCCGCTGGCGTTCAAGCTGGTCGGTTACATCGAACACCGCCGCGATGCTGTGCCGGTCGCGCCGGATGAAGTCGCACAGGACGCACCCCCCGTTGCGCTGGAAATGACCGGCCATACGGTGGTGGTTGGCTATGGCGGGCAGGTCGGCCGGATGCTGACCGAACAGCTGCGCACACAGGGGGCGAAGCTGGCGGTGATCGAGGCACGCGACGATCTGGTGGTGGCGTTGCAGGCACAGGGTTTTGCCGTGCTGCATGGCAACGCTGCCGCACCCGAAATGCTGCACGCCGCCAACATCGCTGCGGCGCGCATTCTGCTGGTCGATATCACCCAGGCGTTCGAGGCCGGGCAGGTCGTGGAGCAGTCGCGCGCGCTGAACCCCGCGCTGAAGATCGTCGTCCGTGCGCACGACGCGGCCGAGGCCGAGTATTTCAGACGTCTGGGTGCCACCACCATCATCGACCCGGACCGCGCCACGGCGGATGCGATGCTGGGGGCTGTGTAAGGGTGCAGCCCGCCCGAAACCCGGCTATACGGGCACCATGCTGCATGTGATCAAACTTGGTGTGCGTGTGCGCGACATCGCGCATCTGGCGGAGATCCAGTCCGAACGTCTGGCGCGCGAGGGCACACTGCAACACCTGACCCGGTTCTTCCCCAAGCGCGCGGCCGAGATCATCGGCAAAGGCTCGCTCTACTGGGTGCTGACCGGGGCGGTGGCAGTGCGCCAGCGCATTACCGACATTACCGAGGCCACCAAGCCCGAAGATGGCAGCGCCTGCACCGCGCTGGTGCTGGACCAGGTGCTGGTGCCGGTGGAAACCCGCCTGATACGCCCGTTTCAGGGCTGGCGTTATCTGGATGCCGCCGACGCACCTGCCGATCTGGCGGCGGGCGGCACACGGGGCGAGGCCTTGCCCCCGGCGCTGCATCGGGCGCTGCGGGAACTCTGTTTGATCTGATAAGTTAACTGTAATTCATCTACATTCCAGCGTGGCGACAGCGCGACCTGTTAGGAACAGCTCCATAATCAAACCCTATGGAGCTTATCTTGAGCACCTTCACCCGTCGTTCGCTGCTGACCGCTCTTGGTCTGGCAGGCGCCGTTGCCGCTGTTGCGGTGACAACCACCGCTGCCGAAGCGCGTACACCCACTCAGCAGACAGCGACACATCACGCCACGCGCCATCGCGCTGTGCGCCACCACGCAACCACCAACCATACGCCGCGCCATCGCACAACGCGCGCGCATCGCCAGACTCACACGGCCTCCCCGGAAGCGCCGGCGGCACAGAACTGAGGCCTTCCCCCTCAGCAAAGGCGCGAGCAGACGGCCCGGTTTTCCGGGCCGTCTGTTTTTTATCGGTCGTGAACTTCCAGCAGGGTCAGCAGCCCTTCCAGCAGCGCCGCCGGTGAAGGCGGGCAGCCGCGGATCAACAAATCCACCGGCACGGCGGCGGCAGCGCCACCCTTCACCGCATACGAATCCCGGAACACCCCGCCATCCACCGCGCAGTCGCCCACCGCCACCACCCATTTCGGGTCGGGCGTGGCGTTGTGGGTGCGTTGCAGGGCCTCGGCCATGTTGGCGGTCAGCGGGCCGGTGACCAGCAGCACATCCGCATGGCGCGGACTGGCGACGAAATGCAGCCCGAAGCGCTCCAGGTCGTAGACAATGTTGTTGAGTGCGTGGATCTCCAGCTCGCACCCGTTGCATGACCCGCCATCCACCTGCCGGATCGCCAGACTGCGGCCCAGCCGTGCCTGCCCGGCTGCCTTCACGCGTTCGGCCAGCGTGCGCACGGCGGTGTCGTCGGGCGGCGGGGCCGCTTCGGTCGCCGGGCCGCAGATGATGTTGCGGACGATGCGGTGCCAGGCCATTACAGATCTACCCCGCTGTAGCTCGCGTTGACCGATTTGTTGCAGAGCGGGAAGTCGGCCACGATGTTATTCTCGATCGCGGCTTCCAGCAGCGGCCAGTGCAGCCACGACGGATCGCGCGCGAAGTTCGCTGCAATCGCCCCGCCGGGGCCGAGCTTGACCCAGTGGATGATCTCGCCACGGAAACCCTCGACAATGCCGACGCCCTCGCCCGCGGTGGCGGGCAGCGCGACGACCAGATCGCCCTCGGGGATGTCGGCCAGCAGGCTGCGCAGCAGGCGGATCGAGTCCACCACTTCATCCATCCGCACCCGCACCCGTGCATCGACATCGCCCGCGCTATACAGCGGCGCGGTGGGGGGCAGCGCGTCGTACGGCGGATACGGCATCTGCACGCGCGCATCGAAACGCCGCCCGGATGCGCGGCCCACGTAACCGCCAGCGGCAAACAGATGTGCAAGTTGCGGCGTGATGATGCCGGTGCCTTCCACGCGGTCGGTCAGGCTGGCGCGGTTGTCGTAGATGCGGGTTATCTCGGGCAGTTCGGTGCGGATGCTATCCAGCGTTTGCAGGATCGCCGCTTCGCTGCCCGGCGCCAGCGTGGTGGCAACGCCGCCCGGCAGCACCAGATCCATCATCAGCCGGTGGCCAAAGGCGGCGCGTGTGGCGCGCAGCAGCATTTCGCGGTGGTAACCGCAGCGCGCGTGGATCCACGCAAACGCGGCGTCATTGGTGATCGCGCCGATATCGCCCAGATGGTTGGCGATGCGTTCGATCTCGGCCATCACGCCGCGCAGCGCATGCGCGCGGGCCGAGACCAGCGTGCCCGTCGCCGCTTCGGCGGCGCGCGCAAAGGCGATAGCATGCGCGACGGTGGAATCGCCCGAGATCCGCGCCGCGAACGGTGCTGCCGCGCGGGGCGATTTGCCGCGCATCAGCGCCAGCGTGCCCTTGTGCGTGTAGCCCAGGCGGATCTGCAACCGCACGACGGTTTCGCCCTGTGCGTGGAAACGGAAATGCCCCGGTTCGATGATCCCCGCATGCACGGGGCCGACCGGGATGACGTGCAGACTGTCACCCTCGGCATCCAGAAATTCTGGCTGCGGCACTTCGGCCGCCACACGCGGTTCGGGGCGCGGCGACATCGGTGCCGCCACCGGCCAGCGCCCGTGGTCGAGCCAGGCGCGTGTATCGAGCCCACCTTCCGCCACATGGCCCCAAAGATCGTGGATCATGCGTTCAAACCAGCTCGCCGCCACAAAGCTGGGCGACAATGCCGGATATGACTCCTCGACCGGGACCGAGGCAAGGAACACCGCGCCATCCTGCATGAACGCGGCGTGCACTTCGGTTGTGTCGGCCCACATGCCCAGCAGTGTCAGCGATGTGTGCTGCGACAACGCGGTCCACGCCTCGCGCGACAGCAGGTAACGCTCATACGGCAATGCGCCCTGCGGTGTGCCGGTGGCCAGAATCTCGGTGAAACTGCTCATCGCAGGTGCTCCGCAATGGCGACCAGCCAGCGCACGAAGAAGTCCGGCAGCATCATGCCAAGCCCGGCCAGTGCAATGATGTGCAGCCACACCGGCCCCAGCGTCGACCACATCGGCGGCTGCGCGATATCGGGCGTCGGCGTGCCGAAGCACAGCGCCTGCATACGGGTGACAAGTGCTGCGAACGCGGCGATCAGCCCGATGCCGATCGGGATCAGCAGCCACGGCAATTGCCGGAACATCTGGCCGAGGATGATCACCTCGCTCGCGAACAGCACGAAGGGCGGAATGGCGGCGATGGCGGCGATCAGCAGCGCGAGGCTCCAGCCCAGCACGGGGGTTGATATGGTGAGGCCCGCGATCTGCCCGAAGCTCTGCCCGCCCTTGCGCTGCGCCGCGTGGCCAATGCCGAAGAAGATGGCGCTTTTTGCCAGCGCGTGGCCGCCCATGTGCAGCAGCCCGGCAAAATGTGCGCTGGCCCCGCCCAGTCCGAAGGCGAGCGCCACGATGCCCATATGTTCGATCGACGACCAGCTGAAGAAGCGCTTCACATCGCGCCGCTGCCACAGGCTGAAGGCTGCCAGCAGGACCGAGACACTGCCCGCGATCAGCAGCATCACATTCGGCGCGATGGTGTTCTCGTTGTCCATCATCAGCATGCGCGTGCGCAGAATGGCGGCGAACGCCACGTTCAGCACCAGCCCGGACAGGATGGCGCAGATCGGCGTCGGCCCTTCGGCGTGCGCATCGGGCAGCCAGGCGTGCAGCGGTGCCAGTCCCGCCTTGGTGCCGTAGCCGATCAGCAGAAACACGAAGGCCAGATTGAGCAGCGGGCCGTTCATGCGCGGGGCGATCTTCTGCACGGCATCCCAGCTCATCGCGTCCAGCCCGGCGCCCAGTACCTGGGTGGCGGCCAGATACAGCAGGATGGTGCCGAACAGCGCCAGCCCCACGCCCACGCCGCACAGGATGAAGAACTTCCACGCCGCCTTGATGCTCGCCCGGGTGCGATACAGCGCCACCATCGGCACGGTGGCCAGTGCGGTGGCCTCAACCGCCACCCACATCAGCCCGATATTGTCGGCCAGCAACGCCAGCAGCATGGCGGCCGACATCACCTGATACATGGCATGATAGACCCGCACGCGTGCCATGGTCATGCGGCCGTTCTGGATCTCGGTGGTGATATAGCCGGTCGAGAACCACGCTGTTGTCGCGGTGACGAAGGTGGTCAGCGCGATCAGGTAGATGTTGAAATGATCCAGGTGCAGCAGCCCGAACCGCCCCTGCTCTGCCCCGAACAGCGACAGCGCCAGCACGAAGTTCAATACCGAGACCGCGCAGTTTACCCACGACGCCAGTCGCGCATTGCGCATCAGCAGCAACAGCACGGCGGCGGCCAGCGGCAGTGCGACGGGGAAGATCAGGCCGGTCATTCGCCTTCCCCCTGCACGGCATCGAGCACGGAGGTGTCGAGGCTGTCGAACCGTTCGCGGATCTGGAACAGGAACACGCCGAAGATCATAAACGCCACGACGACCAGCACCGCGATCACCAGTTCCAGCACATACGGCATGTTGGCAACGCCGACCGCCGCGAGGATCAGACCGTTTTCCAGACTGAGGAACCCGATCACCTGACTGAGCGCATTGCGCCGTGCGATCATCATCAGCAGACCCAGCAGCACCACGGAAAGGGCCAGTGCCAGATCTTCACCCGTCAGGGCAGATGCGCCGGACGCCGCGCCCACCGGCAGCACCACCATGATCGAAAGTCCCACCAGCGCCGCGCCCTGCATCATCGATGGGAACACGCCCATCGTTGCCTCGATACTGCGATGCACGTTCATGCGCCGGGTGATCCGGTGCAGCACCAGCGGGATCGCGATGCCCTTCGCGCCGAGGGTGACCAGCGCGGTGATGTAAAGCTCAATATGGCCCTGCACATGGCCCTGCCACGCGGCGGCGGCGGCCAGCACACAGGCTTGCAGCGCAAACGCGTTGATCAGCGCCGACAGTCGCCGCTGGTAGAGCAGCACGAACGACAGCACCAGCACCAAGCCGCCCAGCAGATGCGCGACGTCGTACGTGAGGATGCCGAAATCGGTTGTGCCGTTCATGCGCCCCCCGTGCTGACAAACAGGAAGATCACGCCCAGCAGTGCCAGCAACAAAGCGGCACCCAGAAATTCGGGCACACGGAACACGCGCATCTTGGCGATCGACACTTCAAACACCGCCAGCAACACCGCCAGCACCAGAGTCTTCCCCGCCCATGCGCCCAACCCTACCAGCCACGCAAGCGGCCCAGCGCCGGGTAGCGCACTGCCGAACGGGAAGAAGATGCCGCCGATCAGCCCCATCCACAGCAGCAGCTTCAGCATTGCCTGTGCATGCATCAGCGCCAGATGGCGGCCGGAATATTCCAGCAGCATCGCCTCGTGCACCATGGTGAGCTCCAGATGCGTGCTGGGATTGTCGACCGGCATGCGCGCGTTCTCGGCCAGGCTGATGGCGATCAGCGCGATCAGCCCCAACCCCAGCGAGACACGCAGACCCGGCGCGGCATCGCGGAACAGCAACGAGATCAGATCGAGGTTGGTGCTGCCGGTCAGCCAGGCGAGGATCAGCACCACCAGAATAATGCCCGGCTCGGCCAGCGTCGCGAACGCCATGTCGCGCGATGCGCCGATGCCGCCGAACGCGGTGCCGATATCCATCGCCGCCAGCGCCTGAATGCAGCGCGCCAGCGCCAGCAGCCCGAAGATCACCAGCAGATCGGCCAGTGGCGCGCCGATCATGCCGTGCGCGAAGCTTGGCACCAGCAGCACGGCGGTGAACACCACGGCGAAACCGGCGGCGGGGGCGATGGTGAACAGGGCGGAGGCGTTCTCGGCCACGATGGGTTGTTTGCGCAGCAGGCGGATCAGGTCGCGATAGGGTTGCAGCACCGAAGGCCCGCGCCTGCCCAGCAGACGCGCCTTCACCTTGCGGATCACCCCGGTCAGCAAGGGCGCTGCCAGCAGCATCAGCGCGGCGTGCAGCAATTGGGTGAGGATGGCGATCAGGATCGTCATAGCCGCTCCAGTACCGCGATCATCACCAGCAGCGCGATCAGCGCGCCGAACACCACGCCCAGCGTGTGGCGGATGGTCAGGTGACGCGACAGGTCGGCGAAGCGGGCCAGATGTGCATGCAGTGCGGCGATGCGGTCGAACAATAACCTGAACGCGGGGTCGTGCCAGCGCAGTGTGTATTTGGCCGGGCGCGTGTCGCCGGGGGTCGGCATGTCGACCTGTTCGTGCGCGTCCAGCACCGTGCGGCCCAGCATGCGGCGGATCGGTTGAGCGAAAGATCCGGCGCTGTACTGCGTCTGCGGATCGCCGAACGGGAAGTGCCGCGGCGGCGGGATGAAGCCGCAATCCCAGGCGGGGGCCGGTGTAGGGATGGTGCGCGCCTGATCGGTCCCGGCCACGCGCATCACCGTGCGCCAGACCAGCAGCAGACACAGCGCCAGCACCGCGCCGATGGCCAGCGGCACGTACCCGTACGCATCGGTCGCCATCACCATGCTGACCGCATTCACCCGCGGGCTGACATGCGCGCCGCCCAGCGCCTTCAGCGCCGGGTCGAGCAGATCCAGCAGCAGCCCCGGCAACAGCCCCAGCACGACGCATGCGCCCGCCAGCGTCATCATGGCGATGCGCACGGGCTTGCCCATTTCCTCGGCCCCGGCGGCGCGCGGCATGCGCGGACGGCCGAGGAACGCGACGCCCACCATGCGCACCATCGCGGCAGCCGCCAGTGCAGCCGCCAGTGCCAGCAGCGCGACCAGCACGGTGATCAGGATCTGGAATCCCAGCCCGACATTGCGCGGTGCCGCCAGCGCCGATTGCAGGATCAGCCATTCACTGGCGAACCCGTTCAGCGGCGGCAGCGCGGCAGCGGCAGCGGCGGCGACAATCACGCACCAGCCGGTCACCGGCATGCGCGACAGCAGGCCGCCCAGCATGTCCATGTTGCGGTTACCGCCCTCGTGCTGCGCGGCACCCGCGCCCAGGAACAGCAGCGTCTTGAAGATGCAGTGGTTGAACGCATGCAGCAGCGCGGCGCCCAGCGCCAGCGTGGCCAGAGTCGTCTGGTCGGTGGCGCGGAACACCAGCGCCAGCCCCAATGCGGCGGCGATCAGGCCGATATTCTCGATAGTGCTGCAGGCCAGCAGCACCTTCATGTCGTTCTCCTGCGTGGCGCGCAGCGCGCCCAGCACGGCGGATGTCGCGCCCATCACCAGCAGCGGCAGGCTCCACCATTGCGGGCTGGCCGGGCCGGTCAGGTCGAACACGATGCGGATCAGCACATACAGCGCCACCTTGGTCATCGCCGCCGACATCAGGGCCGAGACATGGCTGGGCGCGGCCGGATGCGCCAGCGGCAGCCATACATGCAGCGGTGCCAGACCGGCTTTCGACCCCGCGCCGATCACCGCCAGCAGCATCACCGCGGCGGCCTTCCAGCCATCCAACGGCAGGGCGCGGATGCTGGCGAAACGCAGATCGGGCATTACCGTGCCGCTGTCGGCCGCCATCAACCCGAAGGCGGGGATCAGGCACAGCGCGCCCATGCCCGCCATCAGCAGATACAACCGCCCGGCGCGCTGGCTGTCGGGGTCTTCCGGTTTGGCGAGCACCAATGCCCACGATGCCAGGGACATCGCCTCGAACCCGACCAGCAGGGTGAGGCCGTCGGCCGCCAGCACGGTCAGCGCCATGGCGGCGATGAAGATCGGATACGGCATCAGCAGCGCCGCATCGTTCGGGGTGGGCTTGTGTTCGATCCCGCAGGCATAGGCCGAGGAAGCCGCGCCCGAGACGAACACCATCAGCAGAAACCACAGCGACAACGCGTCTGCCGTCAGCGTCATCCCCTGCCCCGGCAGGCCGATGGGCAGGGTGAGCGTCTGCCCGTCCGGTCCGATCAGCAGTGCGGCCAGCGCCAGCACGCCGCCCAGCGCGCACAGGATCAGGCAGGCGGGATACACATGCCGTGCCCGCAGCCCGAACGCCGCCGCACCCGCCAGCAGGACGAACAGCAGCAACAGCGCGGCAAACGCAATCAGCATAGGAACGCTGTCTCGATTATCGCGGTGCGGTTGGGAATCGGGGCCATGCGACAGGCTAACCTGTTGCGAACCCGTGCCGCCAGAGTACGGCGACATTGATAATTATATTGAATTCGGTTTCCTGGTACTTATGATGTCGCCCCAGAAACAAAACAGGTGCCCAAGGCGCCGAAGATCGGGAGACGTCCACCATGAACCGCCGCAATATGTTGCGCACGACGGGGCTTGTTACAGCCGCCGCCGGAACCCTGGCCATGCCGGCCATTGCCCAATCGATGCCCGCCCTGCAGTGGCGGTGTGCATCGTCGTTCCCGAAGTCGCTGGACACCATCTATGGCGCGGCGGAACACGTGGCGAAGCGCGTCGCCGCGATGACGGACAACAAGTTCCAGATCCGCACCTTCCCGGCCGGTGAAATCGTCCCCGGCCTGCAGGTGCTGGACGCCGTGAAGGACGGCACCATCGAATGCGGGCACACCGCGGCCTATTACTTTGTGGGCAAGGACCCGACTTTCGCGTTCGATGCCACGCTGCCGTTCGCACTGAATTTCCGCATGATCAATTCGTGGCTGTACGCGGGCGGCGGGCGCGAACTGCTGGCGGAATTCTATAACGACTACAACATCGTCTCGATCCCGTGCGGCAATACCGGCACGCAGATGGGCGGCTGGTTCCGCAACGAAATCAAGACCGTCGAGGATCTGAAGGGCCTGAAATTCCGCATCGCCGGGCTGGCGGGCAACGTGATGGCGAAGCTGGGGTCCATCCCGCAGCAGATCGCCGGTGGCGACATTTACCCGGCGCTGGAGCGCGGCACGATCGACGCGGCGGAATGGATCGGCCCGTACGACGACGAGAAGCTGGGCTTCTACAAGGTGGCTCCGTATTACTATTACCCCGGTTGGTGGGAAGGCGGGCTGAACCTGTCGTTCTATGTGAACAAGGCCAAGTATGCCGAACTGCCGCCCGTCTATCGCGACATTCTGGAAAGCGCCTGTCGCGATGCCACGCTGGAAACCATGGCGAAATACGACGTGCAGAACCCGCAGGCGCTGCGCCGGCTGGTGGCGGGCGGCGCGCAGCTGCGGCCATTCCCGCGCGACGTGATGCAGGCCGCCTATCGTGCCACGTTCGAACTGTACAATGAAATTTCAGCGAAGAATCCTTGGTTCAAGCGCGTCTACGACCACATGATGGCGCATCGTGCCACGCAGTATCAGTGGATGCGCGTGGCCGAGAATACGTTTGAAAATTTCGTGTATGCGACCACTGCACAGGAACAGCGCCCCGCGCGATAGCCAAACGCGGAAGAAAATTATAACACACTGACTGAAACCGGGCGGCCGCGCGCCGCCCGGGCCGATTTTGGCGAACCCCGGCATATCGGTTGCAACAGTTTGGGAGATACAGACCCATGCAGGCTCTGTTGGCTTTGTGCCGCAGTATCGACTGTCTGAACCGCATCGTTGGCAAATCCGTGATGTGGCTGATCCTGCTGGCGGCCATCGTCAGCGCGGGGAATGCATTGATCAGACATATTTTCAACGAAAGCTCGAACGGCTGGCTGGAATTGCAGTGGTACCTGTTCGGTGCCGTGTTCCTGCTGTGTGCGGCCTATACGCTGCTGAACAATGAACATATCCGAATTGACATCGTTACCAGCCGCTTCTCGAAACGCACACGCACCTGGATCGACATTATCGGCGGGCTGTTTTTCCTGCTGCCGATGGCGGTCCTGATCGGGTATCTGTCCTGGCCGATGTTTACCGACAGTCTGATGCGCATGGAAATGTCGTCCGATGCCGGCGGGCTGATCCGCTGGCCCGCCAAGATCCTGGTGCCGATCGGGTTCGGGCTGCTGGCGTTGCAGGGCATATCCGAAATCCTCAAGCGTGTCGCATTCCTGGCGGGTGCCGGTCCCGACCCTGCCCCCGACAAGGTCGGGCCGACGCCGGTGGAACTGCTGACCCCGCACGACGAACCCGGCAAGGGGGCCTGAGATCATGGTGATGCTCCTCGATTTCCTGCGTGCCGAAATGGCACCCATCATGTTCATCAGCCTGATGCTGTTCCTGCTGTGCGGTTACCCGATCGCCTTTGCGCTGGCTGCCAACGGGCTGGCCTTTGCGTTGATCGGGATTGAACTCGGCCTGCTGACGCCCGCGCTGTTGCAGGCGCTGCCCGAACGCGTGTTCGGCATCATGCGCAACGAAGTGCTGCTGGCCGTGCCGTTTTTCACGCTGATGGGCCTCATCCTCGAGCGATCCGGGATGGCCGAGGATCTGCTCGACACCATCGGCCAGTTGTTCGGCCCGGTGCGCGGCGGGCTTGCCTATGCGGTGGTGTTCGTCGGCGCGCTGCTGGCGGCAACCACCGGTGTGGTGGCGGCCAGCGTGATCTCGATGGGTTTGATCAGTCTGCCGATCATGCTGCGCTATGGGTACGACCGGCGCATTGCATCGGGGGTGATTGCGGCGTCCGGGACACTCGCGCAGATCATCCCGCCCAGCCTGGTGCTGATCGTGCTGGCCGACCAGCTGAACCGCAGCGTGGGCGACATGTACAAGGGTGCGCTGATTCCCGGCCTGTTCCTGACCGCGCTGTATGCGCTGTGGGTGATGTTCAATTCGATCGTGAACCCCGCCAGCGTGCCGAGCCTGCCGCCGGAAGCGCGGACACTGCGCGGCTGGCGTCTGGTGCTGCGCGTCATCACCACGATGATCCCGCCCCTGCTGCTGATCTTCCTGGTGCTGGGTACCGTGTTCTGGGGCATCGCCACGCCGACCGAAGGCGGCGCGATGGGGGCTGTGGGCGCGTTGCTGCTGGCGCTGCTGCGCGGCAAGCTGAGCTTCTCGCTGTTGAAGCAGGCGGTGGACAGCACAGCGAAGCTGTCGTGCTTCGTGATGTTCATCCTGGTCGGGTCCACCGTATTCAGCCTGACCTTCCGCGCGGTGAACGGCGATCTGTGGGTGGAACACCTGCTGACCAGCGTGCCCGGTGGCAAGGTGGGCTTCCTGATCGTGGTCAACCTGCTGACGTTCTTCCTGGCGTTCTTCCTCGACTTCTTCGAACTGGCCTTCATCATCGTGCCGCTGCTGGGGCCGGTGGCGGACAAGATGGGCATCGACCTGATCTGGTTCGGCGTGATGCTGGCGGTGAACATGCAGACCAGCTTCATGCATCCACCGTTCGGTTTCGCGCTGTTCTTCCTGCGCAGCGTGGCGCCGGTGGTGGATTACATCGACAAGATTACCGGCAAGCTGATCCCGCGCGTCACCACCGGGCAGATCTATCGCGGTGCGGTGCCGTTTGTGGTGATCCAGCTGATCATGGTGGCGATTGTGATGATCTTCCCCGAACTGGTCTTCGTGGGGCTGGACCGTGCCAGCACCGTCGATCCGGGATCGGTGACCATCGACATCCCGATCGAACAATACGACGAAGCTCCACCGGTGGAGTTCCGGTAACTGAAAAAGGCCCCATTACGGGGCCTTTTTTATTGGCGGTGCGTTCCGGTCAGCCGGTCGAGCGAGCGCAGGAAGGAATCGATTCCCGGCGATTTTTTCCCGTCCGCGCTGGTTGCGCCCACTTCCTTTTCGCACATCTCGCGGATAGCGGTGAGTTCTTCCTCGGTCAGGTGTTCGATGCCGATGAAGGCGTTGCGCGATTCCGTCACGCGCAGCAGTTCGTCGAGCTTGGCCTGAATGGCGGCGCCGTCGCGGTTCTGGGTATTCTGGATCAGGAACACCATCAGGAAGGTGATGATGGTGGTGCCGGTATTGATGATCAGCTGCCACGTATCCGAAAATCCGAATACCGGCCCGCTGATCCCCCAGATCAGGATGGCGAGTACACTCAGCACAAACACCAGTGGGCGTCCCGCCATGTGCGCCACGGCGTTGGCAAAGCGCGTGAAGAAACGGGACAGATCCATGGCGGAACACCTTTCTGGTTATTGTTTTTCGGTCCGGCACGCCTGACATGAAAAAGGCCCCTTGTGGGGGCCTTTTGTCGGTCTGGTTGTCAGCCTGCTTTTTCTTCTGCCTGCTTCATCACCCGCAGGAAATTGCCGCCCCAGATGGCGGCGATGGCAGCACGGTCGTAGCCACGCTTTAACAGTTCAACGGTGATCGCCGGGCTGTCGGCGGTGTTCATCCAGCCCTGCACATGCCCGCCACCGTCGAAGTCGGACCCAATGCCCACATGTTCCACCCCGATGCGCTTCACTGCGTAGTCGATGTGGTCGACAAAGGTGGCGACGGTGACGTCCTCGATTTTCGCGCCTTTCTTCAGAAAGCTCGGCACGCTGGTCACCTGCACCACGCCGCCGACATCGCGGATCACGTCGAGCTGTGCATCGTCCAGATTACGCGGATGGTCGCACAGGCTGCGCATGCACGAATGCGTGGCGACCACTGGCGTGCGCGAGACCTCGGCCGCCTGCAACATGCTGGCCTTGGACGAATGCGACACGTCGATCAACATGCCGAGGCGGTTCAGTTCCGCAATCGCGGCAACACCAAGGTCGGACAGGCCGCCGTGCAATGCCTCGGCATCGCCCAGCGCGGGCAGCGGGATGGCAGCGTCGGCCAGCGCGTTGTGGCCGTTATGGGTGATGGTCAGATAACGCGCGCCCAGACTGCGCCACAGCGCCAGACGGGACAGGTCTTCCCCCATGCCGTAACCATTCTCGACTGCGGGGACGAGGGAGAGCACACCAGCCTTGTGGTTTGCTGCCAGCTCGGAAGTGGTGGCGGCGACCTTGGCGGGGATGGTGGTGGCGCTGGCGGCGAAGCTGTGGATCGTGCGCAGCATCGATTCGACCTGCGCGCCCGATGCAGCATGGCCCTCGGGCGTACGGGGGCCCTGCTGCACGTAAGCCACGAACACGGTGGCGGAAATACCGCCCGCGCGCATCTTGCCGAAATCCACGCAGCGGTCGGTTTCCTCGGCCGGGGATTGTGGGTTAGGCCAGGGGAAATCGACGTGCGTGTCGATGGTGAACAGGCTGTGATGCAGCGCAGCCGCGGTGTGCTGGGGGGATGTTGCGTCGTTCATGGGCATAGCATCCACATAGATGCGGCGCGCGTCCAGTCTGTGCTATGGGGTTGATATGCGCACGCTCATCCTCGCCCTGTTTCTTGCCCCGGTCCTCGCCGCACAGGCGCAGCCCCGGGTTGTGCCAACCCAACGCCAGACGGAAGACATTGGTTCGTGGCAGCTTTCCTGCTTTGCCGACCCGATGACGGACCGCAAGACCTGCGATCTGGCGCATCGCCTGTGGGTCGAGGAACCGCAGAATGGTGTGGGCGGCATACGGCTGGAAATATTGAACCGGTACAGCCAGCTGATCCCGGTGCTGGCGGTACGCAATCTGACATTCGAGAGCGCAACCCGCGGCCTGATGGCGCTGACCGCCACGGCACAAATCCGCTTCGACGGTAATCCGATGATGGAATTCTCTTGCGGGCTCGAGGGGCGGGCCGTGATCTGCGCCCCGCGTGCCGATCAGGCGGTGGCGGCGTCGGCACAGCTGATGGCGGCAAACACGATGCTGGTGCGGATTCGCTCGGTTGGCCCCTTCCCCGTGCAGGGACCGGCCGAGGCGGTGGCGATAGATCTGGCACAGACGGAAAAGGCGCTGGAACGTGCGCTGGGGCAGATCCCCGACAGTACGCCCCAACCAGGAGCGGCCAGCACAACAGGGACGGATATGTTGGACCGTTTACGCCGTCTGGGCGAGCAGTTGCAGTAATCGCTCGATGAAATTCGACCGTCGTCTGGCCATTATGTTTTCGTTCGGCTTTGCGGCGGCGGTGCCGCTGGCGCTGACCGGGTTCACGCTGCGTCAGTGGTTGACGGAAAGCCAGCTGTCGATCGAACTGGTCGGCACCACGGCCAGTCTCGGTCTGGCCTATACGCTGAAATTCCTGTGGGCGCCGGTGCTCGACCATGTGGCGGCGCCGTTCGGGCTGGCGCGCTTCGGGCGGCGGCGGGGCTGGCTGTTCGTGGTGCAGCCGCTGCTGGTGGTGGCGGGGCTGCTGCTGGCGTTCTCGAACCCGGCGCAGGGGTTGGTGGGCACGATGGCGGCGGCGACGACGTTGGCGTTTCTGTCGGCCACTCAAGACATTGTGATCGATGCCTGGCGCATCGAGACGTTCGAACCGCGCGAACAGGGCGCGGCGATGCCGTGCTATGTGTGGGGTTACCGGATGGCGCTGCTGGTGGCGGGCGCGGGCGCGGTGGCGCTGGTCAGCGTGGTGCACGACTGGCCGACCGTGCTGGCGCTGATGGCGGTGCTGGCCGGGGTGGGGCTGATCCCGACCTTGCTGGCGGCGGAACCCGCAGCATCTGCCGCACCGGCGGTGCGGGCGTCGCACGGGTTCCGTGCCTCGGTCATCGAACCGATGTCCGAATTCATCGCGCGGCCGGGGGCATGGGCCATTCTGGCCTTCGTGCTGCTGTATCGCCTGGGCGAGGCATTGGCCGGGACCAGGGCGGTGTCGCTGTATAACGCGCTGGGCTACGACCGCGCGGCGATCGCGCTGGCCAATGGCCCGGTCAGCATGTGGGCGACGCTGATGGGCGCGCTGGCAGGTGGTTATCTGGTGACGCGGATCGGCGTCGGCCGGGCGCTGCTGCTGACGGGTCTGGGGCAGATGCTGTCGAACATCATGTATGTGGTGCTGGCCTGGTCGCACGGCGATTATTCGGTGCTGATGGCGCAGGCGATGGTCGAGGCATTTACCGACGGCATGGCCGATACGGCGTTCATTGCGTATCTGTCGGGCCTGACATCGGTGGCATTTACGGCGACGCAGTATGCGCTGCTGTCATCGCTGGCGGCGGTAGGGTTGCGCACGGTGGGCAGCACGTCGGGCTTCATGGCAACCGCAATGGGGTGGGGCGCGTATTACACCATGACGATCTTTGCCGCCCTGCCTGCCATGTGCATCATGGTGTATCTGCTGCGCCGCTTTCCGCCGCAGGACACGCGGGTGCACACACCATGAGACTGGTCGTCGTTCTGTTTGCGCTGCTGTTCGCCACATCTGCCGAAGCCGGGGTAACGCGCGCCGAGGCGAACCGCACCACTGGTCATCTGGTGCTGTGGGATGGCGACACGCAGGTCGCATCGTTTCACGCCGCGTTCGGCAGCTTCGTCGCCCCCAAGCAGCGCGAGGGTGATCGGGCGACTCCGGTGGGACGTTATATGCTGACCCCCGCGCGTGCATCGCGGTCGTGGCGCTGGTTCATGCCGATCGATTATCCGAACGCTGATGACCGCGCAGCGGGTCGCACCGGTTTCGATGTCGGGGTTCACGGTCTTGGCGGCAATCCGTTCCTGCACATGCTGCACTGGCTGGGCGTCAACTGGACGGCGGGCTGCATCGCCGTCACCAATGCCGAGATGGAAACTCTGCGCAGCCTGATCACCACACCCGTTCCGATCGAGATCACCTTCTGATGAACATCGCGCATCTGTGGACTCCGCTGCTGCTGGTTGCCTCGAACGTGATGATGACGTTCGCGTGGTACGGGCACCTGAAGCGCCCGGCATGGCCGTTATGGGTGGCGGTGCTGGTGTCGTGGGGGATTGCGTTCTTCGAATACTGGCTGGCGGTGCCGGCCAACCGGATCGGCTATGGCATGTATACCGGCCAGCAGCTGAAGGTGATGCAGGAAGTCATCACGCTGGCGGTGTTTGCCGTGTTCAGCGTGCTGTATCTGGGCGAGGAACTGCGCTGGAACTATCTGGCCGCAATGGGATGCCTGATCGCGGCTGTGCTGTTTATTTTTCTTCCTTCGCGTTAGGAAAACAGCGCACTCCAGCGTGGTCCTTCGGCGCTGAGTATTACAGTCAGCACCACGAACACCAGCGCCCACACACGTCCGCTGAGGAACAGGAAGGTCTGCGTCGGTGCGCCCGATGAACAGCAACTGTCGCTGTCCTGCGGGACCGGGTCCAGCTTGCGGGCCAGTGCGTAACACGCAATGCCCGCGCCCAGCGCCGTGATGGCGGGGATCTGTCCGGCATGCATCACACCCAGCAAGGCCAGCACGCCGGCAAGCGCCGCGCCCGCACACATGCCTGCAATCATCGCCATCGGAATCGTCTTCATCAGCGCACCAGTACCGGTAACAACGCATCCAGCCGCACACGACCTTCAGGCGTGGCGAGCAACGTCTCACCCTGCCATGCAACGTAGCCTTCGTCGATGCAGGCGGTCAGCATCGCCGGGTCCAGTGCATCGGGCAGCGCCATGCCGGTGCGGCGGGCGAAGCGTTCGGCGTCGATGCCTTCCGCCAGACGCAGGCCCATCATCAACGCCTCGCGCGCGCAGGTCGCTGCATCGAGCACGCTGTCTTCCACCGTGCCGTGTCCGTCGCGCTCCACGCGTGATGCCCATTCTTCCGGTGCGCGATGGCGACGCAATGCGTGTACCTGCCCGTCCAGCGTCAACCGTCCATGCGCGCCGGGGCCGATGCCCGCGTAATCCAGATAGCGCCAATAGGCGAGGTTGTGGCGACTCGCCTCGCCGGGTTTGGCGTGGTTGCTGATCTCGTACGCAGCCATGCCGATGCGGGCGCTTTCTTCCTCGGTTGCGGCGTAAAGCGCGGCGGCGAGGTCTTGATCCGGCAGCACGATTTCTCCGCGCGCGTGCAGCGTGGCGAACTTCGTGCCGTCCTCAATGGTCAGTTGATACAACGACAGATGGTCGAACCCGAAGCTCAGCGCGCGCCGCAGCTCGGTGCGCCATTCGGCGACGCTCTGTCCGGGGCGCGCGGTGATCAGGTCGAACGAGGCACGTGGAAAAATGCCCCGCGCCAGTTCCAGCGCGGCCAGCGCCTGTGCCGCCGAATGCTGGCGGCCCAGGAAGCGCAACGCATCGTCATCCAGCGCCTGCACGCCCAGCGAAATCCGGTTCACCCCGGCATCGCGAAACGCCACCAGCTTGGCGGCCTCGACGCTGGTGGGGTTGGCTTCGAGCGTGATCTCGATGTCGTTGGTGCTGGCGAAATGCGTGCGCGCGGCGGTGATGATGGCGGCGACGGTGTCGGGTTCCATCAGGCTCGGCGTGCCGCCCCCGAAGAAGATCGAGCCGAGCCGCACGCGCCCCGCTGCATTGATGCGCGCTGCCTCGTGCGCCAGTTCGCGCAACAGGGTGTCGCGAAAACGGGCTTGCGGGATAGAATCGCGTACGTGACTGTTGAAGTCACAATACGGACATTTGGCCAGGCAGAACGGCCAGTGCACATACAGGGCGAGCGGATCGGTCATCACGGAAAGGGTATAGAGGATGAGCGGCACCTCCGTCGAACGGGTTCAGGCGGCGCTGCGGGCGGCGGGCCATGCGGACGATGTTCTGACCTTCCCGAACGGCACGCGCACGGCGGCCGATGCGGCGGCGATCGGTTGCACGGTGGCGCAGATTGCCAAATCCATTGTATTCCGCGCGGCAGATCGCCCGGTGCTGGTGATTGCCTCGGGCGTGAACCAGGTGGACCCGGACCGGGTTGCCGTCGTTCTGGGCCAGTCGATCAGGCGTGCCGAGGCCGATTGGGTGCGCGACCGGACCGGCTTTGCCATCGGCGGCGTGGCGCCCATCGGGCATCTGACACCGCCGCTGGTGCTGATGGACGAAGATTTGCTGGCGCTGGATCCGGTCTGGGCGGCGGCAGGCAGCCCGATGCATGTGTTTCGGACGACGCCTGCCGTGTTGATGGCGATCAGCGGTGCAACCCCGGCAGCGGTGCGCCGAGAGGGTTAACCCCGAACCAGTTCCTGCAATTCGCCGCTCGCGTTGAACAGCCCGGCCAGCAATTCGTCGCCGCCGTCCAGAGACACGGTCAGCGGTGTTTCCACGAACCCCTGCCCTGCTCGGTCCAGCCCGCGGATCACGCGGCGAAAACTGTTCCACGCATCGCGGTCGCTTTCGGCCAGCGCCGTGAACCCGGTATTGTCCCACCAGAAACTGTCGCCCTGTGCCTCCAGCGGGCGGTCCGGATTGATGCCCGAGGCGACGAACAGCGCCCCCGGTGCCGTTCCGGCCAGATCCTCGGGCGCGGTAAAGGCGGCGCGTTGCAGTGTGCTCAGCAGCTTGTCGTGGCCCGGGGTGGCGCGGATCGACTGGCGGATCATGTTGGTCCAGCGCGCCAGTTCGGTCGGGCCAAGGCGGATGCGGCGGATACCATCATCGATGTCGCAACCCCAGGCGAGCAGCGTTTCGCGCGCACCCTCGCGGGCCATCCAGGCCAGGGCTTCCTCGGCCGCTGCCGTGCCGCGTGCGAACTGGATCTGTAGCAGGCGGTGCAGCATCTCCTCCTGCGCGCCGCGCAGGAATACGATGTCCTCGGGCATCACGCCGGGTCGGGCCAGCACGGCGCGGCGGAACAGCAATGCTTCGTTCAGCGTGCCGCGCACATCGGGGCCACGCCCGATCAGGTTGCCGCAATACACAACGCGGTCACCACCGCGCACGCGCCCGTCCAATGCCGCGTGAATGCGCGACAACTGGTCGACGCGCCCATGCACGGCGCCGATTGCCCAGATTCGATGTGCAGCACCCAGCGCCGCAAGATGAGGAAGAACAGACACGCTGCTAAAAAAGCGGAGTGCATGCCGTTTTGGCAAGCACTCCGTGGTATCAGGCTGGCACTGTCGCCGCAGCGGCGACGACAGTCTTCAGAAAATTGTTCAGTTTGTCGATAGCGGTCAGCTTGTCGGTCTTGTCGATCGCGCCGAGTTCCGCCGCCAGACGGTCCAGCGCCGCTTCGTAGATCTGGCGCTCGCTGAACGACTGGTCCGGCTGGCCCGCATTGCGGTGCAGGTCGCGCACCACTTCGGCCACGGCGATCGGGTCGCCCGAGTTGATCTTCGCTTCGTATTCCTGCGCACGGCGCGACCACATGGTGCGCTTGATGCGCGCGCGGCCCTTCAGCGTGTTCAGCGCTTCGTCGAACTGCTTGCGGGTGGACAGCTTGCGCAGCCCGGTCGACTGCGCACGCGTGACCGGCACGCGCAGGGTCATGCGGTTTTCCTCGAAGGTGATGTGGATCAGCTTCAGGGTCTGCCCGGCGATTTCTTCGGTGACGATGCGTTCCACCTTGCCCACGCCATGGGTCGGGTAGACGACGTGATCGCCTTCCTGGAACACGGTGTCGGTCTTGCTGATGGCGCGCGGCATCAGGCGCGAGGGCGGCGTGAAACCGCCCGCAGCAGGTGTTGCGGGCTTCGCGGCAACGGCGGGTGCGGGTTCCGCGGCTTTGGGGGCCGGGGCGGGCGCAGGTGCGGGCTTCGCTGTGGGTTCGGCGACCTTGGCGGCGGGTTTGGCCACCGGGACCGGCTTGGCAACAGGCTTCGGCGCAACCTTGGCCGCGGGCGCTGCCGGTTTCTTGGCGGCGGGTGCGGGCTTTGCTGCCGGCTTGGCTGCAGCCTTCGATGCGGCTTTTACCGGCGCGGCCTTTTTCGCAACGGGCTTTGCTGCCGGTTTGGCTGGCGCGGCCTTCTTCGCAACAGGCGCAGCCGCTTTCTTCGCGGGGGCAGCCTTGGCGGCAGGTTTGGTTGTTTTGGTCGGCGCGGCTTTCGCCGGGGCAGCTTTGGCAGCAGGCAAGGTTTTCTTCTTCACAATGGGCTTGGTCGTAGAGGATTTTGCGGCAGACGACTTGGCTACCGGTGTTTTCGGCTTGGCTTTCGGTGCAGCTTTTTTGGCGGTTTTGGCTGTCTTTGAACGGCTGGCGGTCTTTGTCATGCGTGCACCTTGGTCTGCAGTCGGGAATAAAATACCACTCCCCGTCTACTGGGTGCAGACAGGGAACCCCGAATGAGCCGGTGGCATATCACAAAATTGGGACCAAGTCATGGCGCTGTGCGCTGATAACTCGGGTTTAATCCAGACGAGATCAGGGTTTTCCCGGATTCGGGTCCAGCATGGCGCGTTTACCGGGCTTGTTGTTCCATTCATCCGCGTCGGGCAGCGGATCGATCCGGCGGGTGATGTTGGGCCACTTGGCCGAGTATTCGCGGTTCAGCTCGATCCAGTCGGCAGCGGCGTCGTCGCTGTCGGGGACGATGGCTTCGGCCGGGCATTCGGGCACGCAAACGCCGCAGTCGATGCATTCATCCGGATTGATGACCAGCATGTTCTCGCCCACGTAGAAACAGTCTACGGGGCAGGCTTCCACGCAGTCAGTGTATTTGCAGCGAATGCAGTTCTCGAGGACGACATACGTCACGGCCAGAAATCCTTACGACAGCGCATGAAAAGCGACACAGCGCGCGGGTGGGATATGACGCGCATTGGCGCCCGGATCAAGGCGTCGACGCGTCTTCGTAGAGAGTTTTCGCCAAAGGTGGCGATAATCGGTGCTCGGACAGTGCCAGCACCCGTAGCACCAGAACGTCGTCCTGCCACGGGAAAGTAAGCACATCCCCGATATGCAATTTTGCATGCGGCTTGTCGGTCGGCAGGCGGTTGATCCGGAACCGCCCTTTCGCAACCAGCTTAGCACAGGCGGCGCGCGTTTTCAGGAATCTTGCGCACCAGAGCCATGAATCCAGCCTCTGGTACTCCCGAACCGCGTCCGCCATCGCGGCCCGCCGTTACGACGTCTTGCGCAGTGCTGCCAGCACCGCGAACGGCGAGTCGGGGTCGAACGGTTTATCGGCCGCAGGCTTGGGCGCGGCGCGATAGATTGTCTCGCCCGAAGGTTTGCCGTCGCGCCGCTTGTCGCCGCCGAATTTCTTCTTGCCCTTGAAGCCATCGCCCTTGGGGGGGCGCGGCGGCCGGGGCGGCCGGGTGTCGGCCGTTGCATCGGCTGCGGCAGGTGCGGTGGCCTGATCCGGGGCCTTGCGGGGCGGCTTGCTGTGCTGCGGCTTGCGATGCGGGCGGCTTTCACCCTCGACCCGGCGGCGCAACACGCCAACCATGGCGGGGGCTGGCGGGCCGTAAACCGTTTCGGACTCCACCCCGGTCGGGATGATGCGGAAGCCCAGCGTGTGCAGCACCGGCTCCAGCGCGTCGCCCTTGACCGACAGACGGCTGGCGAGGTCCACGGGCAGCAGCATCGGTGCCTTGCGCGTGGCATGGCCCAGTTCGCCCGCAATGCGTTCCGCCACGTCCTGACGCAGCAGCACGGGTCCTGCTTCCAGCCAGCCCATCGCGGCCGCGAAACCCTGTGGCCAGCTTGCGGGCGGCGGAATGGCGACCAGCCCACCGGCCGGCAGTTCCGGCACGTTCTCGCCGCGCGCCAAGGCCCAGAGCTGCGCGCGCAAGGCCTGCGCACGCGGCTTCATCAGCGCCGGGATGAAGAATGCAAACCGCCCTGCCCGCGTGCCGACCGCCTTCAGTGCGGCGCGAAGCTTGGTGTCGATCTCGGCATCGGTCGCGCCGGGAATCAGGCCGAGGCTCTCCGTCAGCCGGTGCAGCGGGCCGCGCAAGGTGGCGTCAGCATCGGCCTTTTCGGCGGCGGTGAACAGCGGGCCAAGCTCGCGCTGCACCAGTTCATCCATGTAGCGCTGGGCGCGCACCCGCACCCGTTCGCGCGACACACTGTCGAGGAATTCGGTGTCGATCACCTCGACCTGCGGCTTGTGCGCGGCAGCGCCGGTTTTCAGCCGGGCGATTTCGGCCCCGTCCCACAGCAGGCGATGCTTGGGGGACAGCGCGAATTCCTTGTCTGTGGCCGCTTCCAGGCGGTTCAGACGGCGGGGAATTTCCTCGCGCAGGGCACGGCGCGCGGCGCGCAGCACCATTTTCTTCTCGTCGCCCGCCGCTTCCGGGTCGGGCGTGAACTGGAAGCCGTGCACCTGCCCGACGGGATGGCCCTCGACCACCACATCGCCCTTGCGGGTGACGGCGGACATCAGTTCCTCGGCCGCGTCGGCGTCATCCAGCTTGCGCATCAGTTCGGCGGCGCGCCGGTCCACAAAGCGTAGCGTCAGGCTTTCGTGCAGTGCGTCAGACAGCGCGTCTTCCACCGTGCGGGTGCGTTCCTGCCAGGTTTCGGCGTTCTTCACCCAGTCGGCGCGCGCGGTGACATAGGCCCAGCTGCGCACCCCCGCCAGACGCGCCATCAGCGTGTCGATGTCGCCATCGGTGCGGTTCAGCTGTTCAAGGCTGGTGTCGATCCAGTCGGTAGACAGGGTTTCGCCCTGTGCCAGATGCATGAAGATGCGGCGGCAGAACGCCACGTGGCTGTCATCGGCCAACTTGCGGAAGTCGGGCACCTGGCACACGTCCCACAGCAGCTGCACGCGGGCGCGGCTGTCGGCCAGGCGGCGCACATCGGCATCGCGCGACAGGGCTTCCAGCGTGATGTGATCGGCCGCGTCGTGCCCTTTGGTCAGGCCCATCATCGGCACGGGCGCGGCGAGCGAGGTCAGCAGCGCGTCGATGCTGGAAAAATCCAGATCCGAATTGCGCCAGCACAGTTCGCGCAGCGGTTCGAACGAATGTTCTTCCATGGCGGCGACGATGTCGTCGTCGATGGTCGGGCAGTCGGTGGTCACGCCGAACGTGCCGTCACGCATCCCGCGTCCGGCGCGCCCGGCAATCTGCGCCAGTTCGGCGGGCATCAGGCGGCGCGGCTGGTGGCCGTCGAACTTCGACAGCGCGGCGAAGGCCACGTGATCGACATCCATGTTCAGCCCCATGCCGATGGCATCGGTGGCGACCAGGAAATCGACCTCTTTGTTCTGATACAGTGCGACCTGCGCATTGCGGGTGCGCGGCGACAGGCGGCCCATCACCACGGCACAGCCGCCCCGTTTGCGGCGGATCAGCTCGGCGATCGCGTAGACTTCACCGGCCGAGAACGCCACCACGGCGGTGCGCGGCGGCAGGCGGGTCAGCTTGATCGGGCCGGTATAGGTCAGCTGCGACAGACGCGGCCGGGTCTCGATCTCGATCCGCGGCACCAGACGGGTCCGCAGCGGGCGGATGGTCTCGGCGCCCAGGAACATGGTTTCGACCAGACCGCGCGCATTCAGCAGCCGGTCGGTGAACACGTGGCCGCGATCGGGGTCGGCGCAGAGCTGGATTTCGTCCACCGCCAGGAATTCCACCTGCCGGTCCAGCGGCATGGCTTCCACCGTGCACGAGAACCATTTGGCGGTGGGCGGGACGATCTTTTCCTCGCCGGTAATCAGCGCCACGTGCCTGGCGCCCTTCAGCGCCACCATGCGGTCGTAGTTCTCGCGCGCCAGCAGACGCAGCGGAAAACCGATCATCCCCGAATTGTGCGCGAGCAGCCGCTCGATCGCCAGATGGGTCTTGCCGGTGTTGGTCGGGCCGAGGACGGCCTTGGTGCGCGAGGAATCCATGGTCGGAGTTAGGACACCGGGGCGGGGGAATGCAAGTCACCAGATGTGTTGGGTCGGGATTCTGCGGTTTTTAGGGTCACGGTATTTGCGGCGCGGCGTCGGGCAACTGGGACAGGCGCGGCACGGGCGATGCGGCGATCAGCAGGAACTGCCCCAGAAACAGCACAGCGGCGACCAGCAGACAGGCGGGCGCGCCGACCCAGCCGCCGACCCCTGCCCCGATCGCCGCCCCCAGCGGTCGGGCGCCAAAGGTGCTGGTCATGATCAGCGCTGAAACCCGCCCCAGCATGGCGGGTGGAGTCACAGTCTGACGCAGCGTGGTGGTGGTGATGGTCCACAGGATCGGCCCCACGCCGAACAGGAAGAAACTGGCCCCTGCCAATATTGCCGACGGGGCAAGGATGGTTGCCGCCATGATCAGCGCGGCGGCCAGCCCGGCGACCGGCCCCAGGATCAGCATCGTCCCGAACGACAGCACCCCCGCCAGACGCGGGGCCAGCAACGCGCCGCCAACCATGCCTGCGCCGTACAGACCCAGCGTGATGCCGATGGCCGTGGCGTCCATCCCCAGCGCCTGCACGGCATAGGGGACATACACGGCCTGCAGCACGAACCAGCCGGTATTGAACAGCACGGCGGTGCACAGGATGGGCCGTAGATAGGGATGCACAAACACGAACCCCGCCCCCTCGCGCAGATCGTGCCAGACATGGCGGCGTGGCAGGGCGGCGCGCGCGGGTTCCGGCAGCCGCGCCAGCAGCAGCGCCGCCAGAGCCGACAGCATGGTGGCGATCACGAAGGCAGCGGACCCGCCCGCCCAGCCGACCAGCGCGCCCGCCAGAGCAGGCCCAGCGGCAAAGGCGCTGCTGCGTGCAAGTTCCAGCCGGCTGTTGGCGGTTGGCAACTCTGCGCGCGTTACCAGCGCGGGCACCAGCGATGGTGTGGTCACGCTGTAGACGACGGTCCCTGTCGCGCCGATGAAGCCCAGCACAGCCAGCGTGACGATGTCGATCTGTTGCAGGACGATCAGCAGCAACGCGCACAGCAGTGCGGCGGCGCGAACGGTTTCCGCCGCTACCATCAACCGCGTGCGCGACAGTCTGTCCGCCAGCAGTCCAGCGGGCAACGACAGTAGCAGAAACGGCAGGGTCTGCACGGTTTGCAACAACCCCGTCTCGCCCGGCCCGGCCTGCAACAGCAGCACGGCGACCAGCGGCGTTGCAGCCAGCCCGATCTGTTCAGCGGACTGTGCGGCCAGATTGGACAGTGCGAGGCGTTGAAAGCCGGACGATGTGTGCATGAATGCTCCTGTTCGCAGCGACCATGCACAATGGAGAGCGCGTGAACCCTCCGTATGTTGCGCCCACATGCTTTGCGCCACATGATCCCCTCACAAAAACAAGAACAGGGAGGCTGGATATATGTGCGTTCAATTTCTACGTCGTGCGGTGCATGGCGGTATCGCGGCGGTTTGTATGCTGCTTTTGCCTGGCGCAGCGCAGGCGCAGAGCCAGATCACCGCCGTATTGCAGGCTGAAGTGAAGATCACCGATCCGCATTTTACAGCGGTCTACATCACCCGAAATTTTGCCTACATGGTTTACGACACGCTGTTCGCGATGAATGCGGCGGGCGAGATCAAGCCGCAGATGGTCGATACCTGGACCGTATCGGACGATCATCTGACCTGGACTTTCACCCTGCGCGATGGATTGAACTGGCACGATGGCACACCGGTGACGGCGGCGGACTGTGTTGCCTCGATCCGGCGTTGGGGACCGCGCGACGGGTTGGGGCGGCAGTTGATGGCGGCGATGGAATCGCTGGAGCCGGTGGATGCACGCACGTTCCGGCTGAAACTGTCGCGGCCGTTCGGGCTGGTGCTGGATGCGTTGGGCAAGCCTTCGTCCTATGTGCCCGCGATGATGCCTGAACGTCTGGCCCGCACGCCGGGCAATGAACAGGTGACCGAGGTGATGGGTTCCGGCCCGTTTATCTTCCGTCGCGATCTGTGGGTGTCGGGCGATACGACGGTGTTGGACCGTAACCCGAATTACGTGCCGCGCTCTGAACCCGCCGATTTTCTGGCCGGTGGCAAGGTCGTGCATGTGGACCGGCTGGTGCTGAAGACGATCGCTGATCCTGGTACAGCGGTGAACGCATTGCGCGCGGGCGAGATTGATTACATGGAACTCCCCTCGATGGATCTGATGCCGATGTTGCAGCAGGACCCGAATATCCGCGTGATGACGCTGACCGGGCCACATATGTCGACGGCATATATCCGGTTGAACCATGCCTCCGGCCCGCTGGCCGACCCTGCCGTGCGGCAAGTGCTGTGGATGGCGCTTAACCAGAGCGATACGCCCGCCGCGATGGGCGCGCTTGGCGATCTGGCGATTCCGTATTGCCCGTCGTTCTGGATGTGCGGCACGCCATACGAAACCGATGCGGGGGCTGAAGTCGGGCGCAATCCATCCGTTGTACGGGCGCGTGAGGCGTTGAAGCGTACTGGATATAACGGTGAACCGCTGGTGATTCTGCAGGCAACCGACCTCGAGGCGTCGCGCATTGGCGGCGACGTTGTGGCGCATACGCTGCGCGAAGTGGGATTCAACGTGGACCTGCAGGCGATGGATTGGGGAACGGTGATTGCACGCCGCACCCGTCGCGACGGGTGGAGTATGTTCGGCGTGCATGTGCAGGGGTACGATCTGGCAAATCCGCTCACGCATTTTTACGTGGTGAACAACTGCCAGGATTTTCTGGGCTGGTCGTGCGACGAACGCATCACGCCGCTGTTCACGCAATTCGCACAGGCCGAAACACAGGATGACCGCAAGCGTATCGCGGCCGATATCCAGCGTCTGGCATATGAAAATGCGCCCGCCATCATGCTGGGCCAGTACAGCCAGCCACCCGCGTATCGGCGGAATCTGCAAGGCGTGATCGAGGGTGGGATTCCGGTGTTCTGGAATATCCGCCGTCAGTAAGCGTGAAGGTAGGGCCGCTGTGGTTACTTGGGAACCGCAGCGGCCTGCGTCTTAACCTGCCAGCACACTGGCCACCGCATCCGCCAGAATCCGGATGCCGGTGGCCAGATCTTCGTCCTTCGTGTCTTCGTCCCAGTGATGGCTGACACCGTTGATCGACGGCACGAACAGCATCGCGCTCGGCACCAGTGGTGCGATGTATTGCGCATCGTGCCCTGCCCCGGATGGCAGCCGCAGCCAGCGACCGGGCGCGTGTTTTTCGGCAGCCGTACCCAGCGCGTTCAACAGTGATTCGTCGCACAGTGCCGGGGTGGATTTGCCCAGCGCTTCCAGTGTTACACCGCACGGTCCATCGGCGTTGGCGTCGTCCACATAGCGGCGCAGTGCGGCTTCCAGTTTCTGCAGCACGTCCATGTCGATATCGCGGAACTGGAACAGCACCTCGGCCTGACCCGGGATGATGGAAGGCGCGCCTGGCTCCAGCGTGATGCGCCCCGCCGTCCACACCGTGCGCGGCCCGGCGAGTTGCGGGAATTCCCGATCGATGCGCGCCAGCAGATGCACCGCCGCCAGCCCGGCATCGCGCCGATCCGCCATCATTGTGCTGCCGGCGTGGTTCTGCTGGCCGGTAAAAACCAGCTTCCACTGCCAGATCGCCACAATCCCGGTGACAGGGGCTGCGGCATATCCGCGCTTGTCGAGTTCGATCCCCTGTTCGATATGCATCTCGAAAAACGCCCGATACCGTGCGGGTTCGATCTGCAGACGCGACCTGCCTGCCAGACCCGCTTCCTGCAACGCTGTGCGTAGCGGTTTTCCGTGATAGCGGTTGGCGGCAGCGTCGATATTCGCTTCCGACAACAACCCGGTGAAAGACCGGCTGCCCGGAAAACTGTCGTAATGTCCCTCCTCGTCCGCGAACACCACGGCATCGACCGGCAGACTGGCGCGCGCCAGTGCGACGCCTGCCATCACGCCCAGCGCGCCATCCAGCCAACCGGCATGGTTCTGGCTTTCCAGATGACTCCCGACCAGCACTTTGGCACCCGGCCCCGGATGGCGGCCCAGAATATTGCCGATGCCGTCCATGGTGGGGGTCAGCCCGGCTTCGGTCATGCGTTCCATCACCCAGTTTCGCGCCTGCATGTCTTCCGGCGTGTAGGTCGGGCGATGCACGCCAGTCTTGTACGCGCCGATCTTGCGCAGCGTGTGCAGATCGTTGAGGAAACGCTGGGGATCGATGGCGGGCATGGCGGTCCTTCCGGTTATTCGCCCGGCAGAGTTCCACGCGGCGCGCCGATTGAACAGACGCACCAAATGAAATATGGATATTTCGTCATATTTTGAGCGGGAAGCATTCCATGCGCATCGGCATCGCACGCATTGTCATCGGTCTGTTGCAGGGGCTTGCTCTGGCGGCGCTGTGGCCCGCCTTCAACGAGCTGATGAAACACCTGCAATACGTGGAATGGAGCGATCAGATCATGGTCGTTCCACCAGTACTGATGCTGCTTTTCACCCCGGTGGCGTTCAACGCCGGGCTGGGGCGGTTGCGGCCCGTCGTGCTGCTGGGATGGACCGTAGCCGTGGCGGCGATCTGCGCAGGGGTGGGTCTGAACGTCGTCTATGCCGGTGTGCGCACCGAGTGGGAAATTCCGCGCACCGCGCTGGAACTGATGGCGCTTCTGCTGATCGCCCAGTCGCTGCTGGCTGCACGCGGCGCGCAGGAAGGCGGGTATTATCAGGCGTGCTTTGATGCGGCGTGGCGACATGGGCTGATGCTGGCGCTGTCCATCGTGCTGACGGGAATTTTCTGGCTGGTGCTGAAGCTGGGCGATCTTTTGTTCCTGAGCGCAGGCAGCGATATTCTGAACCAGTTGATGGACGAGCGATATTTCTGGGTCACCGTCACCACCACCGTTTTCGCCGCCGCACTGCACATCACCGACACGCGTGACAAGCTGACCCGCGGCGCGCGCACGCTGGCGCTGACATTACTTTCGTGGCTGTTGCCGCTGCTGGTTGCTCTGGTAGCGGGTTTTCTGGTGCTGCTGGTGATCAACGGAGTCGAGACCCTGTGGCGTACAAAATGGGCGGCGTTCTCGACCCTGTCGGGCGCGGTGCTGTTCGTCGTGCTGATCAACACCGTGTATCGCGATGGACGTGACGACGACCCCTCGCCGCTGATCCTGCGCTGGGCGAGTGTTGCGGGCACGGTGTTGCTGGTGCCGTTGGTTGCGTTGGCCGGGTATGCGCTTCTGCTGCGCGTGCGACAGTATGGCTGGACCGTAGATCGCGTGCTGGCGATGATCGTGACCGGAACCGGTGCGTGTTACGCAGCTGGGTATCTGGCCAGTGTACTGCGAACCGGCGTGCGCATGAAGTTGCTGGAGCGCACCAACATCGTCGTGGCGTTGCTGATCGTGGGTGTGCTGCTGGCGCTGAACTCCCCGCTGGCCGATCCTCACCGGATCGCGGTGAACAGTCAGGTCGCGCGGCTGCAAGCCGGGACCCTCGAACCGGCACGATTCGATTTCCGTTACCTGACCGCCAAGTCGGGTCGTTATGGGTTCGATGGGCTGCGCCAACTGGCCGCTACATCGGAAGGCCCGAACGCTGGTGAGATTGCACGATTGGCGCAGGAAAAACTGACGGCGTGGCATGCGTATCGCGCGACAAGACGCGGGCCGCCGGATGGAGCGCCGACATCCGAACTGCTGCCTCCCGAACAGCGCGCGCAGAATATCACGGTGGTGCCGGTGGGCGGCGGGGCGTTGCCGGACAGTTTCCTGCAACTGGATCCGGCACAGCATTCCTGGCCTGCGATAACGGCACTGCGTGAATGCTTTGTGCGAAACGAACATGCCGCATGTCACGCGATTATCCTGACACCCGAGCAGCATGGACTGGCGGGAATTCTGCTGATCTCGCCCGCTTCGAATGCTGTGGCGTTTGTCCAGGACGGTGCTGGACGATGGCGCAGTATCGGGCGGCTGGAGAACACGAATTGCGACGGCGTGCGCGCGGCGCTGATGGCGGGCGATCTGCAGATGGTTCAACCGCAATATCCGGATCTTGTGGCGGCAGGCACACGATTGCCGCTTGATCGGCAGTGCCCGCGCGCCCCGTGAATGCGGTGCGGAACTGACAATACGGATGGATTAACACGACGTTCGGCATGTTGTGATTCCATTGGAACGCGGCATGCCCTACCCTGTGTGGGAAATATATTTCTGAACGGAATGACGAATGGATAACTCTGCGCCCACGCATTCAGCAGCCTACCTATTGCCGGTTGAAGACAAGGATTTTCTGTTGCGCGACGAAATGCGTGCCATGCGGTTCGCTCTGGAATACAGCAAGGCCGAACTGCATCTGCGCGACTGGGGTGTGCGTTCCACCGTCATCGTGTTCGGGTCGGCGCGTATCCCCTCGCCCGAACTTGCCGCCGCCGAACTGGCAGCCGCGCAAACGCCCGAGATGCGGGCACGGGCAGAAAAACGTGTGCGGCAATCCGCCTGGTACCAGGAAGCCCGCACCTTCGGTCGAATCATCAGCGAACGCGGCGGTGCGCTGCGCACCACCGATGGCATGCGTGACAATGTGATCGCCACCGGCGGGGGCCCCGGCATCATGGAGGCAGCTAATCGCGGCGCGTCGGAAGCGGGGGCGCCTTCGATCGGGTTCAACATCACCTTGCCGCACGAGCAGGACCCGAACCGCTGGTCCACGCCGGATCTGACCTTCCGGTTCCATTACTTCGCGATGCGCAAGATGCACCTGGCGATGCGCGCCGCAGCACTGGTGGTATTCCCCGGCGGGTTCGGCACGTTCGATGAACTGTTCGAGATTCTCACCCTGCAACAGACCAACAAGGCACCCCGCGTGCCGGTGCTGCTGTTCGGGCGCGATTACTGGACGCGGCTGATCAATTTCGACCTGCTGG
>JAVBJV010000059.1:0-3512 GCA_031546815.1 Acetobacteraceae bacterium | reverse complement strand
GGGAACATAAACACCTAGACGCAAGCGTTTAGGTGTTTATGTTCCCCAACCGTGCATTACCCACATAAACATCTGCTCGGGATTGAAGGCCTGCACCCGCACGAGATCGCGCATCTGCTCGATCTGGCGGAGAGCTATGTGCTGCTCAATCGTCAGGGCAAAACTCAGCGGGACCTGCTTCGCGGGCGCACGCTGATCAATCTGTTCTTCGAGGACTCGACCCGCACCCGCACCAGCTTCGAGCTGGCAGGTAAGCGCCTGGGGGCCGACGTGATCAACATGTCGGTGTCGAATTCATCAGTGAAAAAGGGCGAAACCCTGCTGGACACGGCCTGGACGCTGAATGCCATGCACACCGACCTGCTGGTGGTGCGGCACGACCAGTCCGGCGCGCCCAGCCTGCTGGCCCAGAAGGTCGATGCCGGCGTCATCAACGCGGGCGACGGCACGCACGAACACCCGACACAGGCGCTGCTCGACGCCCTCACCATCCGCCGCAACAAGGGCCGGCTCGAGGGACTGACCGTCGCCATCTGCGGCGACGTGCTGCACTCGCGCGTCGCACGGTCCAACATTCATCTGCTGGGAGCGATGGGATCGCGTGTGCGCATCGTGGCGCCCCCCACCCTGATCCCGAGCGAGGCCGCCCGCCTGGGTGTGGACGTGTTCCACGATATGGACGCCGGGCTAGACGGCGCGGACGTGGTGATGATGCTACGCCTGCAGAAAGAACGTATGGACAAGGGGCTGATCCCATCCATGCGCGAATATTTCCGCTTCTACGGACTGGACGAAGCCAAGCTGTCCCGCGCCAAGAAAGACGCCATCGTCATGCATCCGGGGCCGATGAACCGGGGCGTGGAAATCGACAGCCGCGTCGCCGACGATCCGGCCCGCAGCGTTATCAAGGAACAGGTGGAGTTGGGGGTTGCGGTGCGTATGGCCGTGCTCGACACGCTCAGCCGCAACTGGCGTCGCAACGATGGTTGATCTGCTTATCACAAACGCCCGCCTGCTCGACCCGAGCGCCGGGCTGGACACCAAGGGCGCATTGCTGGTCCGTAACGGCACAATCGCCGATCTGGGCGCCAACATCGCCAAGCCGGAAGGCGCGACTGTGCTGGATGCGGCGGGCGCCGTGCTGTGCCCCGGCCTGGTCGACATGCGCGCCGCGCTGGGCGAGCCGGGGTTCGAGTATCGCGAAACCATCGCCTCGGCGGCGGAGGCAGCGGTCACCAGCGGCATCACCACCATCGCCGCACTGCCGAACGGCAACCCGGCCACCGACGACCCGTCGCTGGTGCGCATGCTGCGCGCGCGTGGCGAGGAAACCGGCATGGTCTCGGTCGTGCCCTATGGCGCGGTGACGCGCGATTGCGCGGGGACCGAAATGGCCGAGCTGGGCCTGCTGCGTGAAGCGGGCGCGTGCGCGTTCACCGATGGCACGCACGCGATCGGCTCGGCACGGCTGATGCGGCTCGCGCTGTCCTATGCGCGCGGGTTCGGCGCGATGATCGTGCAGCATCCGGAAGATCCGGATCTGGCCGGTGGCGGCGCTGCGACGGAAGGCGAACTGGCCACCCGTCTGGGCCTGCCCGGTATTCCTGCCGCCGCTGAAGCCATTCTGGTGGCGCGCGATATCCGTCTGGCCACACTCACCGGCGGGCATGTGCATTTCGCGCATGTCAGCACGGCCGAGGCGCTGGAACATATCCGCCGCGCCAAGGCCGAGGGCGTGCGGGTGACGTGCGATACCGCGCCCCCCTATTTCGACCTGAACGAAACCGCGATCGGCGACTTCCGCACCTATGCCAAGCTGTCGCCGCCGTTGCGCAAGGATGCGGATCGTATGGCCGTGGTGGCCGCGCTGGCCGATGGCACGATCGACGCGATTGCGTCCGACCACCAGCCACGCGACCCCGACGACAAGCGCCTGCCCTTCGCGCAGGCCGCTGCTGGCGGTGCGGGTCTGTCCACGCTGCTGGGCGTCACGCTGGCGCAGGTGCACGCGGAAAAGATCACCCTGTCCCGCGCCATCGAGATGCTGACCAGCGCCCCGGCCAAGCTGCTGGGCGTCAAGGCGGGGACACTCGCCAAGGGCGCTGCCGCCGATCTGTGCCTTTTCCAGCCGGAACGCGCGTGGAAGGTGGAAGCGGGCGAACTGCCGGGCAAGGCGCAGAACACGCCGTTCGACGGGCGCGCACTGGAAGGCATGGTGATCGGCACCTGGAAACACGGGCGGCGGGTGTTCGGCTGAAATGGCATCGGGTTTTGGCCTCACCGTGCTGCTGACGTTGTTGGGCGGGTATCTGTTCGGGTCGATCCCGTTCGGCCTGATCCTGACGCGCATGGCCGGGTTGGGCGATATCCGCAATGTCGGCTCGGGCAATATCGGCGCGACCAATGTGCTGCGCACCGGCAGGCGTGGACTGGCGGCGGCGACGCTGCTGCTGGACGCGCTGAAAGGTGTGGCGGCAGTGCTTCTGGTCCCGTGGCTGGTATCGCAGGTCTCCAGCGCGCCCGACCTGCACGCACCGCAATTCGCCGGGCTGGGCGCGTTGCTGGGGCACATGTTTCCGGTCTGGCTGAAGTTCAAGGGTGGCAAAGGCGTGGCAACCGGATTGGGTGTGCTGCTGGCAGCGCTGTGGCCGGTGGCGCTGGTTGCTGCGGCAACCTGGCTGGTCATGCTGAAGCTGACACGCATTTCCTCGCTGAGTGCGCTGACGGGCTGTGTGGCAGGCTGTGTCTGCGCGGCGTTCCTGCCGACCGGATTTCTGCTGACACTGGCCATCACGGTGCTGATCTTCATCCGCCATCACACCAATATCCGCCGCCTGCTGGCGGGGACCGAGTCGCGCGTCGGCGAGAAAAAATGAACAGCGCTGCCGCTCGCGACCGCCTGCGCCTGGCGCGCACCGAAGGCGTCGGGCCGGTCACGTGGCGGCGGCTGCTGCAACGCTATGCCTCCCCCGCCGAAGCACTGCGTGCCCTGCCCGAGATCGCGCAACGCGCCGGGCGTGCCGCACCGCAGATGCCCGGCGAAAAATCCATCGAACAGGAAATCGCCGCACTTGCCCGCATGGGCGGGCGGTTTCTGTTCGCGGATCAGCCGGATTTTCCGTTTGTGCTGGCGCAGCTCGATCCACCACCACCGGTGATCGCCGTGCTGGGCAACATGGACGCACTGGCCCCGCGTGCCGTGGGCGTGGTGGGCGCGCGCAATGCGGGCATGAATGGGCGCCGCATTGCCGAAAACCTGGCGGAAGAACTGGCCGCGGCCGGTTGCACCGTGGTCTCGGGCCTCGCACGCGGGATCGACACCGCCGCGCATGAAGGCGCGCTGCGCTCCGGCCTGACCATCGCGGTCACCGCCTGCGGGCTGGACGTCCCCTACCCGCCCGAGAACGCCAAACTGCACGCCCGCATCGCCGAGACCGGCGCCGTCATCAGCGAAGCCCCCCTCGGCACGCCGCCGCACGACCGGCTGTTCCCGCGCCGCAACCGCATCATCG
>JAVBJV010000009.1:0-62328 GCA_031546815.1 Acetobacteraceae bacterium | reverse complement strand
GTCCCCACCACGGCCGAGGTCGGGCTGCCGCAGGTCGAGGCTACAGCCTGGTTCGGACTACAGGCCCCGGCAGGAGCGCCCGAAGCTGTCATCCGCAAAATTGCCGCGGACTGCGACACGGTACTCCGTCAGCCTGCTGTTGCATCGCTGATCCGCGAACAGGGCGGCGACCCGGTCGGCGGCACCGCCGCATCGTTCGAGGCATTTATCCAATCTGAAATCACCAAGTGGTCAGATGTTGTGACGCGTGCCCGGATACGCGTGGATTAGAAGGCCTTTGCCTCCCAACAAAAAAGCCCCGCATGATGCGGGGCTTTTTCACTCAAACGGGCGTGACTGTTACCAGTTCACACGCAGTCCGACGCGGCCTTCGTAAGCGGTGCGATCCACATCACTTCCCAGCCCGAAGCTGTAGCCAGCGTTGGCGATCAGCGAGGTCGCACGGTTGATCTGTGCGTTCACGCCAACATTCACCTCGCCCCACGTCCCGCCAAGGTCCGAGTTGAACCGAACGCCACTGCCCGCAACACCCGGTGCCGACACCGTTGTGTGCGTATCGCCCTGGAATTCGTGCCACACGTTCGGCGATACCCACGCCGTCAGCAGCAGCGGAGACGCAGTCGGGGTGCCTTCCTGCAACGTCCAGCTGTTCACAAGACGTGCACCAAGACGACCAGCCAGCGAGCGACCATCCGCAAAGTCCACAACAGCAGTCAGGTTGTCCGTCGCGCTGTCCATACGGGTCATCTGCCAGACGACCTGTGCCTGCGGTTCAAGGATCAGCTTGCCACCCAGATTGATCGGGTAACCGGCTTCCAGCGATGCCGCCAGACCGTAGCCATCCGTCTGCAGGTTGCCGATACCACGCACAGACGTGATGTCCGTGTCGTAGAGTGTCCCCTGCAGAACAGCGTCCACATACCAGCCGGTCGGACCGAAATGTGTCCAGTAACCACCCAGCGAGTACGCATCCATCACGTTCTTGCCCGCACGGCGACCGCTATCCGCCGTCACGTCGGCTTCCATGCGGCCAGCCGCCAGATAGAACCCGGCATGGTCACGATGACCGGTGTCGCCCGTGCGACGGAACACGTCCATCCCGCTCTGCATCGTGTAGAGCTTGTAGTCGTAGTCCGGGCCATTGCCACGCACGCCGTTGCCATCGATCTCGCCGAACTGACCGATCATCCGGCCCCAGGCACCGTTCACATACGAACCACCCGACTGGCCAAGACGCCCGCGCAGGTCTTCTTCTTCACCAACCCGCTTGTGCAGACCGTCCAGCAACGTCCGCCCGTAGATCAGCGGCATCGAGTTCGCCACCGCATACAGCGACACTTCCGCACGATACTCCGGCACAACCGGCGGAGGCACCGGGCACGAGTTGGTTTCTTCGCAACCCGGCGGCGGCGGAGGCGGCGGGACCGCGCATTCCTCTACCGATCCGCACTCGGACCGCAGATACCAGCTGTCGTGTGCGCTGCCGTCGCGTGCGCCGTAGAACAACCGGTATTCATACGCACCCGCCACGACAGGCCCGGCCAGCGTGAAGGCCCCACCTGTCGTCGCGCCATTCAGCGCGTCGACAACCAGAATGCCGTTACCCGGCGTAAACAGACCAAGCCCACCCGCCTGCACGATCGCAAGCTTTGTCGAACCGGTTGCAGTGCCGCCATCAACAAGGATCCGGTCAGACTCAGAACCATCCGTGCCGAGATGTGTATACAGCCGGATGGTGCCGTCCTGACCGATCAGGTTCTTCACCGTCAGCGTGCGGTAGCCACCTTCCGTACCGCCAACATCCACCAGACCCGCGTTGGTCAGCGTGCCGATCGACGAGTTGTCCGTCAGCATCCAGCGGCTGGTCGCATCCACCCCGACGCCCATGTTCGGGGTCGTCAGATAACCGGTCAGATCCGACGCATTGACCAGGTTCATCTGTTCGAAGTTGGTCACCGCCGCACCGTTCAGCACGTTGTCTGCACCGGTAATGCCAGTCACCCGATCAAACACCAGCGTGTCGAACCCGGCGGCACCATCCAGCGGACCGAATGTGTTGCCGTTGCCGGCCACCGTCACAGTATCCGCACCGCCGGAACCGGCGAACGAACCCAGCGTCGCACCGTTCTCCAGCAGCACGTCGTTCGTGCCGGTTGCACCTGTCAGCATGATCGCGCCGGTCACTGTGCCGCCATCGATGATCAGCGTGTTGTCACCGGCCGCAGCGGTCACGTTACCCGTGATCGTGCCGACGTTGACCAGCATGTTGTTGCCAGCGCCCAGATCGACAAGACCGGTGATCGCACCCGCGTTCAGCACCGTTGTCGCCTGATCGTCGAACCGCATCGCAACGCCGTTCGCCGCTGTGTTCGAGACAACACCCGTCGCCGTGTTGGTGAAGCTGTTCGCCATGCCGCCCGCAACCGTCGGAGCCACCGTGCTTGCCGAGGTCAGCGAACCACGGTTGACCGCAGAGCCGACGCTGTTGCCAAACGCCATCGCCGAACCACCGGCTGCGTTCTGCACATCGACCGTCACGGCGGTGTTCACTTCACCGGTTGTGTTCGCGAAGATCCCCGTGCCGCCAGCGCCCGTGACAATCACGTTCAGCGCCTGCGAACCGGACAGATCCAGACTGTTCGGCGTCGCGCTGCCGTCAGCATACTGGAACGCAATCCCCGTCCCCGAACCCGACACGTTGATCGTGCCGCTGTTGGTCGCGCTGATCGTCGCACCCGTGCGCAGGCCGATGCCGTTCGCAACATCGATCGTGGTGTTGGTCAGTCGCAGGCCCGAGATCTCGGCCTTGTTTTCCACACCATGACCCGTGGCACCCGCCGCGCTCACAATGATGTGCGCGTCCTGAATGTTCAGGCTCACAGCGCCGTCGCCCACCAGAACGCCATGCGCCGTGCCGCGACCTTCAATCGCGTTGGCAAGGCCGGAACCGACAAGGTTCAGGCTGGCCCCCGTGCTCAGGTGGATCGCCGCAAGACCGTTGGTCGCCAGGATCGTGCCGTCATTGTTGGCGATGGTCGAGCCAGCGCCTTCAACATACACACCCGTGCCGTTCGCGGTGATCGTGCCGCTGTTCACCAGACTGGCGCTGAGCACACGCACCGCCTGCGAACCGGCACCGGATGTTGTGACGCTGCCGGTGTTGCCACCCTTCGAGCCACTTTCAATCTGAATGCCGACAGAACCCGCGCCCGAGAAGGCAATCGTGCCCACGTTGCTCAGTTCGGCGCTGTTACGCGCGATATAGCCCATCACGCTGGGCGCCGTCGAACTCAGATGCGCTTCTGTCACCAGCAGCGTTCCCGTCCCGAACCCGGCTGCGCCCGCAGCCAGACTGCCGTTCGCCAGCACACCCGTGATCGGGCCGCCAATCGCGGTGCCGTCCAGTGCGTGCTTCTGGCCATCGACAATCCCGGCAACGGCGCCAACCGCCGCCAGACTTGCCATGTCGATCACCGCATCCGAGGTGATCTTGCCCTGCGCGCCACCTTCAACCCGCACACCGGTCGACCCGGCACCCGTCAGGATAATCGTCATGCCGCCGGAGTTGAACGCCGACAGATCGCCCGCGCCGTTGCTGCCGGTGACCAGCACCGCCGTCGAATTGAGGCCCGATGCCGTCAGCGTCGAGGTGGCACTGGCAGCGCCGGTGAAGTCCGCACCGTCTTCCATGCGATACAGCGTCGATCCGACCGTCGTCACATTCTGCGCGCTGGTGCTGTTGTTGCTGATCGTCGAGCCGGAGCCATAGGCGAAGAAACCGATCTGGTTGATCCCGCTTTCAAATACCACCTTGCCTGCGTCGATCACGTCAATCGCGCCGCCGCTACGCGCATGTGCCGCAACCGCGTAGTCACCCTGCAGGTTGATTGTGCCGGACAGCGTGATCTTTGAACCAGTATCCTGCGACCAGAGGCCGTAATTGCGCAAACCACCGCCGGCACCGCCACCATCGGTCACGTTGATCGTGCCGCTTGAGGTTGCCCAGCCCCTGGTGAAAGCCGCCATGCCGATAACATTGATCCCGTTCAGCTGGATCAGGCCGGCATTGTCGATTGTGCCTCTGGCATTTTGAGTCACGACAATTCCGTAATTAGCTAACGGTGCCGTTCCTGCTGCGGCCGGGTAATGCCCATTGACCGTAATGGTCCCCGTATTGAGAAGTGTGGGAGTCCCACCCTGAACGTATATTCCGACGCTGTTCTGCAAGCCATCACCGAGATTGATCGCGCCTTGGTTCAGAACGGTCGAATTACCGCCCAAACCGATACCGATCACCCCACCGCCAATAACGGTATCGGTAACACCATCCCAGTCACGGCCAAGGTTTACGGTGCCACCTGCTTCGTTAATGAATTGGGACCCTCCGCCAGTCAATAGAATCATCGCACCGCCAGGCCCGCTTCCACGGACGCCATAGACCTGGTTTATGGTTGCCCCGGCAGTATTGCGGATCTCGCCGCCCGAATCGACAAGCATCCAGCCATTGCCAGTTCCGGTTGCCACCAGACCATTATTAATGAACTTTGACCCGACACCGTGCACTTCGCTGCCATAAGCTTCAGCTTCACGCCAGATGCCATTATTGACGACCTGCCCGCCACTCTCGACATAAACCCCTCGGACATAGCCATATGAGTAGATTTCGCCGTTGTTATTAAAGCGGCCCCCATTGCTAACCTGCGCCACCCAGCCATCGTTGGTCTGCCCGGTATTGCCGACGAATGCTCCTGCGCTGATATTGGTAACAGCGTTGGCACCAGCAACCCCGAAAATCGCCCGTGTCCCATACGGAGCAAAGAGCGGATCATCCGCCGGAATGTCCGGGGTGGGAATATGGGTGGTATAGGTGACGACTTCCGTCGTGCCATACCCACGGCTGATAGCCCTATCATAATTTGTCTGTGCGGCCGCGCCAGCTCCCAGCTTGCCGTCACCCAGCTGCGTCTGCAGCCAGGTATTATACGCCTGAAAATCCGCAAGGTTGTTAACCGTCCTGGAAACAGGTCCATCGCTGGTATCAACAGTGAATGTCCCGGGCCAGACTCTGACCCCAGGAGCAAGCTCCGCCGGGGGAATAACCTGTGCCGGTGTAGTGACTGGCGGCCTGGCCCACCAGTTGACGGTGTTCCGGGAATCCCAGTTCAAGGTTCCGTTGGTGGTCTGAAAATAGGTAACCTGTTTGACATTACCAGTCTGGATGGTTCCCGTGCTCAGATCGACATTCATTGTGCCGCTGCCATCGACGATGGCAATGGTCGAGTTGAAAAACTGCCCCCCACCTGCCGGGGTCGGCTGGTAAATATTCACCGCGGCGGTATTGGCGAGTGTCGTCACCGAAAATGCCGCTGAGTTATAGGTGGCAATGGCGATATTGGAATTGGTTACCGGGTCAAATACAGAAATCCCCGTCCCCTTGGCTCCGAGCGTGATAGTTCCGCTTGTCAGCGTGGCCGGGTCAGCACCGCCGGTGATATAGCCCAATGCCCATAGCTGGGCGTAGGTGTATAGCCCCCCAGCAGCTCCCGAACTGCCGGAGAATGCAGCTGTCCCGGTCAGGTCGACCGTGCCGCCCCCGTCGTGCACGGCGGCCACGCTATTGTTGGCATTGCCCGGTGTGTAGGAGGAAGGGGTGATTGCGTTGGTTTGCGCCAATGCTGCCGGTGAAATGATGCTCAAAGCACCGAGTGCCCCGAAAATAATCGCCGCGCTTTTTACGCGCGCTAGCGGAAGGTGGCTTACCCCCCAAGGAGAACGCCTACTTTATGAGACCGGATGGAGTTTTGGAACATTTTAGAGACACTCGCTGAGAAAATACTGATATAGATGTTAAATGCAACATCAGCTTCAGTTAAATCTTATAGCAAATTTATGATAAAAGTGTAAATTTATTTTTCTACTTTCACGCTCAATCCAAGCAACTCCTGAAACAGGTCAAACGCGAATGACCGGGATTCACATGATGTTGTATTGAAATATGTGATGAATGTGTATTTATGAGAAATAATTCTTATGTAATATTTATTTTAAGTAATTGTATTTTAT
Organism: Acetobacteraceae bacterium; assembly: GCA_031546815.1. GTDB lineage: Bacteria > Pseudomonadota > Alphaproteobacteria > Acetobacterales > Acetobacteraceae > JAVBJV01. The sequence goes on along the minus strand of JAVBJV010000009.1, from coordinate 56,265 downwards.
TAACTGTAGCGCAAGCCCACGCAACTATCCTTATATTCTGGACCAGAAACGCGTGTGAGCGGCGCTCAATGCACCGCACACGATTTCCACATACCAAGCTGTCAGGTTGGCGGGTTCAGGTCCACGCCCTTGCATGTGTTTTGCCGAGCACCGTCAAACCGGCCATCCTGCTGCCCGCCGCCAAGCGCAAAGCCGTCGCACATGTGCAGTCCGTGCCAGGACTGTCGGGACGTCTAGTCCGTGCCAGGACTGTCGGGACGTCTGGCCTGCTCGATCGTTGCTACCGACCGCAAGATACCCCGCTATCAGTCAACATCCTTCCGAAACGGAGTTGCGCCATCGCTTACAGAAAACAAAACCGCATCCCAATCAAGAATGCGGTTTATGAAAAACCTGGGTAAATGGCGTGCCCTGGTGGATTCGAACCACCGACCTACAGATTAGAAGTCTGTTGCTCTATCCAACTGAGCTAAGGGCACATCAAGGGCAACAGAAACCTGCTTCAGTGAGTCCAGTTTTCCGCGCGGCCGAAGCGGAAATTATCCGCGTATGCCTTTATGCGTAGCACCGGCTTGTTCGGCATTTCGATGTCATACGCAATGCCTTCGCGCTGGGCATAGGCAACAGCCGCCTCGGCGCTTTCGAATTTCAGGCGGATCTGGCTCTGCGTATCGTTCGAACCGATCCAGCCCATCAGGGAGTCAGCCTTCCGCGGCGAGGCAGGTTCGTACTCCAGCACCCATTCATGGGTCCGAGCGCGGCCAGACTGCATGGCGGTCTTCGGCGGCTGATAAATACGTGCGCGCATCACATTGCGTCCTTCTGGTCTGCTTCCGCAAATGGTCGGGGCGGCGGGATTCGAACCCACGACCTCCTGTACCCAAAACAGGCGCGCTAGCCAGGCTGCGCCACGCCCCGACACTGGGGCCGGAACCTATGGATAACCTCTGCCAAGAGCAAGAGGCATATCCAAAATTACCGATCCGTGCCGAAAATCCGCTGCAAAACCCGGTCCCCCAGGCGCAGATTCAGGCGCTCGGCCGTGCCGGCAGCCAGTTCCAGCGTCGCACGCACCGGGCCGTTGCTCGCCACCGTCGCCAAAGAATGCGGCACCGTGCGCTCGGCAATGCGGCGAATCGTGCCGTCGGCATTGATGAACACCATATCCAGCGCGGTGATCGTATTGCGCATCCACATCGCCGATTCACGCGGCGCACCCCAGTCAAACAGCATTCCACCATCCGGGGCGACGCTGGGGCGGAACATCAGGCCGATGGTCTGCTGTTCGGAACTCAGCGCCATTTCCACCTGGAATGTATGGCGCGTCCCGTCGCGCGTCACGATGACCAGCGGTTCCTTCGGCAGCTCGGGCTGCGGGCCGGACTGGGCTTCGGCAACCGATGCGGCGGATGCGGTTACAGCTCCGATCAGAGCCAAAATCTTGCGACGTGTCATCTCTCAGAATCCATATTCGGGCTTTTGGGATAGCAGATCCGGATATCCGCGCCCAGCATCCCCTTGCGCCCCCGGTCCGAACGCGCCATCGTGCCAGCATACATCGGGGGGAGCCTGCACCACAGGCTGAGAGGTTGGATCCGCCAACGACCCCTGGAACCTGATCGGGTTAGAACCTGCGAAGGGATCGATGGTTTGAACAAGCTGCCTGCACCAGGCTTCACCCTGGTCCTGCCTGATATTGCATTTGGCGACACGCCCGTTCTGGCCGCACAGTCCATCACCGTGCCGGCCCGGGGAATCACGGCTGTGCTGGGGGCTTCGGGCGTCGGGAAGTCAACCATTCTGCGGCTGCTGGCCGGGCTGCATCCCCTGCCCGCTGGCGGGCAGATCCGCACGACCGATGGCGTTCCGCTCGCCGGGCGGGTTTCGTGGATGGCGCAGCAGAGTCTGCTGCTGCCGTGGCGCACCGTCCTGCAGAACGTCACGCTGGGCAGCGCCGTGCGGGGCGAGACCATCGATCTTCGCGCCGCGCAGGATCTGCTGGCACAGGTGGGGCTGACCGAGCAGATGCAGCGCTATCCGGCAGAACTGTCGGGTGGGCAGCAGCAACGCGCCGCCCTCGCTCGCACGCTGATCGAGAACCGGCCCGTCGTCCTGATGGACGAACCGTTCAGCGCGCTCGACGCGCCGACACGCTTCCGGTTGCAAACTCTGGCGCTGGGGTTGCTGCGTCACCGCACCGTGGTGCTCGTCACACACGACCCGGCTGAGGCGCTGCGGATTGCAGACCATATTCTGGTGCTGCGCGGCAGGCCCGCAGTCGCGCAGGCATTGGCACTGCCGACAAGCGCCACCCCCCGCAGCTTCGAGACAATTGCCGCAGCACAAGCCGCATTGCTGGCCGAACTAGAAGCCGCATGAAAGCCGTGATTGCCGCCCTGGGGTTGGTGGGGATCTGGCAGCTTATCTGCTGGGCCACGGGTGCGCCCGCCTTTTTGCTGCCATCGCCCATGCGCACTGCGCTGGCGCTGTATCAGTATCGCGATACGCTGCTCTATCACGCGCTGATTACCTGCGCCGAGATCATCGGCGGGCTGTGCGTGGGCACGCTGTTCGGCATTCTGTGCGCGATTGCGCTGACGCTTATGCCGCGTCTGCGCCCATGGCTACTGCCATTGCTGATCGCCAGTCAGGCCATCCCCGTCTTCGCGCTCGCCCCGCTGCTGGTGCTGTGGATCGGGTTCGGCGCAACCAGTAAGATCGTCATGGCGGGGCTGATCATTTTCTTCCCCGTCACCACGGCCTTTTACGACGGGCTGCGCCGCACCGAACCGGGCTGGCTGGACCTTGCGCGCGTGATGAACGCCACGCCACTGCATGTGCTGTTGCGCATCCGGGTTCCGGCGGCATTGCCCGCGCTGGCGTCGGGGCTGCGCATGGCAACGGCCATCGCGCCGATCGGTGCGGTGATCGGTGAATGGGTCGGCGCATCGGCCGGGCTTGGCTATCTGATGCTGCACGCCAATGGCCGCAGCCAGACCGACATGATGTTCGCCGCCCTGCTGGTGCTGGCCGTGCTGTCGGTGCTGCTGTGGTTCGCGGTCGATGCGGCGCTGCGCCGGTTGATCCCGTGGCAGCCGGATCGGCTTTCGTGATGCTACAGCTTCTGCAGGAACCCCGCAAAGCACATCAACCCCTCGGGCCATGGGCCGTGGCCGCTCTCCGTGTTGATGTGCCCGGCCTCGCCCGCATCGACGAAGGCAGCGCCCCACAGACCGGCGTGCTTCTCCGCATAGTCGTACGTGCAATACGGATCGGTGCGGCTGGCCGCCAGCAGCGACGGAAACGGCAGCACGGCTTCGGGCAAGGGCGAGAAATCCGCAAAACCCAGTTCACGCACATCGGGCAGCCCCACCATGAACGCGCCACGCACAATGCCCTGCGGCAATTGCGGCGCGGCATGTGCAATGGTGGCGGCACCCAGACTATGCCCCAGCAGCACAACGGGTTTGTCAGCCCGGCCAACAGCTTCAATCAGCCGCGCGACCCAGGCATCACGCTGCGGTGCATGCCAGTCGTCCTGCTCGACTCGTCGGGCGGTCGGCAGTTTTCTTTCCCACCGGCTCTGCCAGTGGTCGGGGCCGGAATTCGCAAGGCCGGGGACAATCAGGATGGTGCATTCGGATGATCGCATGCCCATCACTTAATCACTTCCATCGCAATCTTCCAGTGGAGCACCCATCATGAACAACCATCTGGGGCGTCGCCCTCTTCTGCTTTCCACCGGCGCGCTGGCTCTGCTGGGCAAGGCTGCTGTTGCGCAGAGCACCCCGAAGAAACTGACCGTCCTGCTCGACTGGTTCATCAACCCGGATCACGCGCCGCTGGTCGTGGGGGTCGAAAACGGTGCCTTCGCGCGTGCCGGGCTGAATGTGGAACTGATTGCACCCGCCGATCCGAACGACCCGCCGAAACTGGTCGCGGCAAAGCAGGCGGACATCGCCGTTTATTACCAGCGCGCGCTGCATATGGCAGTGGACCAGGGCCTGCCGCTGGTGCGGTTTGGCACGCTGGTGCCGACCCCGCTCACTACGCTGATCGTGCTGGAGAGCAGCCCCATCCGCAGCATCGCGGATCTGCGCGGCAAACGCATCGGCTTTTCGGTTGGCGGCAGCGAGGAGACCACGCTGGGCGGCATGCTGGAACAGGCCGGACTGAAGATGAGCGACGTGGAATCCATCAGCGTGAACTTCGCCCTGTCATCCGCGCTGATGTCGGGTCAGGTTGATGCGATCGTGGGTGGGTTCCGCAATTTCGAGCTGCATCAACTGGCCATAGAGGGCCGCCCCGGCCGCGCCTTTTTCCCCGAACGCAACGGCGTGCCGAACTTCGAGGAACTGATCTACGTCACCCACACCGACCGCCGGGCCGATCCGGATCTGCGCCGCTTTCTGGACGTCACGGCCGAGGTCACGCGCTGGTTGATCGACCATCCCGAAGAAGGTTGGGCGTTGTTCATCAAGGGCCGGCCCGAGGTGGTCAACGAACTGAACCGCCGCGCCTGGAGCGATACGCTGCCCCGCTTCACACAGACCCCCGCCACGCTGAACGCCGAGGGTTACAGCGCGTTTGCGAACTATCTGGCCGGGCGCGGCGTGATCCGCCAGGCACCGCCGGTGGATCACTATGCGGTCGAGATTGCCGCCCGCCCCTAAAGTTTTGGCAGCACGGTTTCGATAATGCTGGCATCCAGCGTTTCGAAGTTGTGGTACCCGATGGTTTCGTAAAGCTCGGCCCGGGTCTGCATACGCGGCAGCATCGCCTCGGCCGAGCCATCGCGGCGGATGGTGGCGAACAGATCCTCCTGCGCCTTTGCCGCAACGCGCAGCGAGGACACCGGCCAGATCACCATGCTGTACCCCATGGCGGCGAATTCGTCGGTGGTGAAGAACGGCGTGCGGCCGAACTCCGTCATGTTGGCGAGCAGCTTCACGCCCGGCATGCGTTGCGCGAATTCGGTGAACATCTCGCGCGTGGTCAGCGCTTCTGGGAAAATCGCATCGGCCCCGGCTTCGATGTACAACTTCGCACGCGCGACGGCACCGTCGATGCCTTCACTGGCCGCGGCATCGGTGCGCGCGATCAGGAACAGATCGCGCCGGGCACGCGCGGCGGCTGCAACCTTGGTCGCCATGTCGCGCGCATCGGCCAGTTTCTTGTCGTTCAGATGGCCGCATTTCTTGGGCAGCAGCTGATCCTCGATATGCACTGCGCCAGCGCCTGCTTCCTCGAACGCGCGCACCATGTGCATGACGTTCAGCGCCTCGCCATAGCCGGTATCGCCATCGACCAGCACCGGCAGGCCGGATGCACGCGCCACCTGGCGGATGAAGAAACACACCTCGTCCACGGTGATAATGCCGAGGTCGGGCAGACCCATGCTGGCGGTCATCGCAGCGCCGGACAGATACGATGCCTCGAACCCAGCGGCCTTAGCCTGTTGTGCGGCGATGCCGTTATGTGTGCCGGGAATGCCAAGGATACGGCCGCTTTCCAGCAAGGCCCGAAAACGTTTGCCAGCACTTTCCTGTGGCAGGTCGGATGCAACCAGATAGGTCATTTTTGTTATGTTTCCCCCGTCAGAAAAAAATCAGAGTCGTCACCACGAACAGCGGCACCAGAAATACACAGGCCCAGCCGCAATACCCGAAGAACGACGGCATCTTCACACCACGCCCTTCCGCAATCGCCTTGACCATGAAGTTCGGCGCGTTGCCGATATACGAATTGGCCCCCATGAACACCGCCCCGCACGAGATCGCCATCAGCACCACGGAATCCACCCCGCTGAGCACCGCCGGATCGCCGCCCGCCATGTTGAAGAACACCAGGTACGTCGGCGCGTTATCGAGGAACGACGACAGCCCGCCGCTCATCCAGAAATAGGCAGTCGGAATTGCCGTGCCGTCGGGCCGCGATACAATCTGCACCAACCCGCCCAACGCACCGTCCTCGCCCGCGCGCAGGATCGCCAGAACGGGGGCCATGGTGATGAAGATACCGGCGAACACCTTGGCAACTTCGATCATCGCGCCCCAGGCAAAGCCGTTGCCGACGTGGATTTCGTCGCTGGTCTTGTTGGCGGAGATGATCACGATGGCCAGCAGCAACACGACAGCGACAAACCGTTCGATCCCGACCTGCTGTCCGAAGATCTCCATATTGCCCGGATGCCAGACGCCCTGCATCAGCACAACGGCGGCCACCAGCAATAACAGGATGATGTTGATCTGCCCGGACAGACGGATTTTCTCGCCCGTATGGTTGGGCATGACCGGCGCTTCGCGGCGCCAGACCAGCGTGTCGATCACGTAGTAGACGCACAGCAGCACCACCGCGCAGAACAGGAACGGCAGGAACAGATGCTGCGTCGGCCAGAAGAACGGCACGCCCTTCAGGAAGCCCAGATACAGCGGCGGATCCCCCAGCGGCGTCAGACTGCCGCCCAGATTAGCGACCAGAAAAATGAAGAACACGAAGGTATGCGTGGTGCGTTTGCGGAACGCGTTGGCGCGGATCATCGGCCGGATCATCACCATCGCCGCCCCGGTCGTCCCCATCAGCGAGGCAAGCGCCGTGCCGATCAGCAGCATCATCGTGTTGCTCAGCGGCGTGCCGATCAGCGAGCCACGCACCAGAATGCCCCCGCCGACGGTGTACAGCGCCAGCAGCAATATCAGGAACGGGATATACTCCTGGATCATCATGTGCAGCAGTTCGTGCACGGCCGTGCCTATGCCGAACACCAGTGCGAACGGCACGACGAACAGCATACCCCACCCGATGATGATCTTGCCGTAATGCGCATGCCAGACTTCGCCCAACAGCAGAGGCAGACAGGCCAGCGACAGCAGCAGCCCGATGAACGGCACGCTCCAGAACGCCGACATGCTCGCCGGGTCGTAACCGGCCGCCTGCGCGGGCATGGCGCACAGCAATATGGCAAAAACGGTCCTGATCATCGGGCAACCCTACAGCGACTTGGCCCGAGTGCAAGCCGCCCTACCGCAAAAAGAACACCACGGTCAGCAGCGCAAAGACCGGCAGCAGGATGCAGACCGACCACAGCATATACCCGAAAAACCCCGGCATCCGGACGCCCCGGTGCGCGGCGATGGACCGCACCATGAAGTTCGGCGCATTGCCGATATACGTCATCGCCCCGAACAGCACCGACCCGGCCGAGATCGCCAGAAGAATATGCGCCAGCTCGCCGGTCATGCGCACGGGGTCGCCGCTGGCCAGTTCGAAGAACACCAGATAGGTCGGCGCATTGTCGAGAAACGCCGACAGAACCCCCGCCATCCAGAAATATGCCCCGGCAACAGGCTGGCCGCCCCCGTCCGTCACCAGCGCCACCGCCGACGCCAATGCACCACGCTCGCCCACATGCAAAATTTCCAGCACCGGCGCGATGGTGATGAAGATGGCGGCGAACAGTTTGGCGACCTCGGTCATTGGTGCCCAGTTGAAGTCGTTGGACTTCCGGATGCTCTCGGGCGTCACGACGATGGAAATCATGATGACAAACCCCAGCAGCAACATGGCGAGCAAACGCTCCAGCCCGATTGCCTGGCCGAAAAGGGTCGTGTCGCCTGGGCTCCACACGCCCTGCATCAGTACTATGGCGATAATCGCCACAAGCAGCGCGACATTGGCATATCCGCGTAACCGCAACGGTTTGTGTTCCTCGGGCGGCGGGCTTGCAGCAGCGCTGCGCCGGTCCATCACGTAGAACATCGTCAGCAGCAGCACCGATGTCAGCGCCACCGGGGCCAGCATGTGCAGTGTCGGCCAGAAGAACGGCACCCCGCGCAGAAACCCGATATAGAGCGGCGGATCCCCCAGCGGAGACAGCCCCCCGCCGACATTCGCCACCAGCAGAATGAAGAACACCACCAGATGCACTTTCCGCGTGCGGTGCGCATTGGCGCGCAGCAGCGGATGGATCAGCACCATAGCCGCACCGGTGGTGCCCATGATGCTGGCGACAAGCGTGCCGATCAGCAACAGCAACGTGTTTCCCGCAGGCGTCCCCCACGGTCCACCCACCACCAGTATGCCGCCGCCCACCACGAACAGCGTCAGCAGCAGCATCACGAAGGGCAGATATTCGATCAGCACCGCATGCCAGACGACCTGCAACGCATCGCTTGAACCGAACACCAGCACCATCGGCACCACCAGCCCCAGCGCCCAGAGCAGTGCCACCTTGCCGTAATGCCGATGCCAGAACCGTTCGGCCAGCATGGGGAACAGCGCAATCGACAGCAGCAGCCCCGCAAACGGAACGCCCCAGAGCAAAGACAATCCCTCGCCGTTCAGTGTGGCGGCTTCGGCCTGTCCGGAGAGCAGAAAGAAAGTGACGATTCCCAGAATGCGGTATTGTTGCATAGGTCCGAAACTGCCCGTAACGTCATGCACAACGCAATCCCTGGAAGGACGATTTCTGATGGACATGACAGGAGAACGCCTGATCCAGGCCCCGAAGAAAGCCGTCTGGGATGCACTGAACAACCCCGACGTGCTGAAAGCCGCAATCCCCGGTTGCGAAACGGTTGAAAAACTCTCGGACACCGATCTGAAGGCAACGGCTGCCGTGAAGATCGGCCCGATCGCGGCGAAGTTTGCGGGTAAGGTAACGCTCTCCGACCTCGACCCGCCGAATGGCTACAAGATCAGCGGCGAAGGCCAGGGCGGCGTGGCGGGTTTTGCCAAGGGCAACGCCACCGTGAAGCTGGAAGACGCAGACGCCGGCGCCACCCGCATGATCTACACCGTGAATGCACAGGTCGGCGGTAAGATGGCGCAGTTGGGCGCGCGGCTGATCGATGCGACCGCCAAGAACATGGCCGACCAGTTCTTCGAACGCTTTGCCGCCCAGCTTGAACCGAAGCCCGTCGATGCACCGCCCCCTGCCCCGGAACCATCGAAGGGCCTGTCGATGACGGGCTGGGTGATCGTGCTGATCATCTTCACCATCATCGCACTGCTGATCGGACGCGCCCTGTCATGATCCCCGCAACCGTCGCTGCCACAACCGATCTGCTGCACGCGCAAGGCTACGTCGCGGACACGGCGCTGGCGACGACGGTGCATCTGGCGCTGTCCATGCAACGCCCGCTGTTTCTGGAAGGCGAACCTGGCACCGGCAAGACCGAGATCGCCAAGGTTCTCGCCACCGGTATGGGCCGCCGGCTGCTGCGGCTGCAATGCTACGACGGGCTGGATCTGGCCGCGGCGGCGTATGAATGGAACCACACCAAGCAACTGATGGCGATCCGTCTGGCCGAAGCTGCGGGGGCTGCCGATGTGGCGCGCCTGTCGTCCACCATCTACACGCGCGACTACCTGCTGGAACGCCCGCTCCTCGCCGCGATCGACGGGCCGCCCGCCGTGCTGCTGATCGACGAACTCGACCGCGCCGATGAACCGTTCGAGGCGTTTCTGCTGGAGGTGCTGGCGGATTTCCAGATCACCATCCCCGAGCTTGGCACCATCAGCACGTCAACACCGCCGGTGGTGATCCTCACATCCAACCGCACGCGCGAGGTGCACGATGCGGTGCGGCGGCGGTGTCTGTATCACTGGATGGACTTCCCCAACGCCGCGCGCGAACGCGCCATTCTGGCGTTGAAGGCACCGGGTTTGCCGGAAAAGCTCTCGGCGCAGATCGTGGCGTTCGTGCAGGGGCTGCGCGCGTCGGAAAACCTGTTCAAGCTGCCCGGCGTGACCGAGACCATCGACTGGGCAGCGGCGTTGCGTCACCTCGACACACAGGAACTTACACCTGAACGCGTCGATGAAACGCTGGGCGTGCTGTTGAAGTATCAGGACGATATCGCCCGTATCCGCGGTGCCGAGGCCGCGCGGCTGGTCGCAGATGCACAACACGCCGCATGAGGCAGGCACGTTTGCCGCCAACATCATGCAGTTCGCGCATCTGCTGCGCCGCGCAGGTCTGCCTGTAGGTCCAGCAGAAACGCTGGCCGCGCAACAGGCGCTGCTGCATGTGGATATCAGAAATCGCGCGCAATGCAGAACCGCGCTGCACACCACGATGATCCACCGGCGCGAACACGCGGACGTTTTCGCCCTCGCCTTCAACCTGTTCTGGCGCGCGCCGGAAGCCGCGCAACACACCAACATCGTGGCGCTGATGGATGGCCTGCGCGACGAACGCAGCAAGCCCCCACCCGCCGCGCGTCGCGTGGCCGAGGCGCTGTCCGAACGCACTTACACACCGCGCGAAGAACCGCCCGATCCCATCGCCGACATGACGATGACGGTCAGCGCCAGCGAACGCCTGCAGCAGATGGACTTCGAGGCGATGAGCGCCGCCGATATCTCGGCCGCCAAGCGCGAGATACGCCGTCTGCGCCTGCCGCTGGATCAGCACAAAACGCGGCGCTTCAAGGCTGCGGCAACGGGGACGATGCTCGACATGCGCGCCACGCTCCGCGCCAGTCTGCGCTCGGGCGGCGAGATCCTGACACTGGCCCGGCAGCGCCCGCGCACGCGGCCGCCGCCACTGGTGGTGTTGTGCGATATATCTGGTTCGATGGGGCGGTATGCGCAGATCCTGCTGCATTTCCTGCATGCGGTGACGAACGATCGCGACCGCGTGCACACATTCCTGTTCGGCACCCGCCTGAGCAACATCACCCGCCAGTTACGCCAGCGCGATCCGGAAGCGGCGTTTGAACTGGTCTCGCAGATCGTCCCCGACTGGTCGGGTGGCACGCGCATCGGCGAGGCGATCAACACCTTCAACCGCCACTGGGCGCGCCGCGTGCTGGGGCAAGGCGCCGTCGTGCTGCTGATCACCGACGGGCTGGACCGCGAAGGCGCCAGGGGTCTGTCGGAAGCGATGGAACGCCTGCACAAATCGTGTCGCCGGTTGATCTGGTTGAATCCCCTGCTGCGTTGGGACGGGTTCGAGGCGAAGTCCCAGGGCATTCGTGCCATGTTGCCGCACGTGGACGAATTTCGGCCCGTACATAACCTTGCCAGCCTGCATGCACTGATTGCACTGTTATCATCCAGCGCCCCCGTCAGGAGAGCCGCATGAATACCGATCTGGAAGACACCCTCGCCATCGCGACACACTGGCACGCAGACGGCGAGGACGTTGCCATCGCCACCGTGACCGAGACCTGGGGATCGTCTCCGCGCCCGGCGGGCAGCCAGATGGCGGTGACAAAATCCGGACGCATGGCGGGGTCGGTGTCAGGTGGCTGCATCGAAGGCGCAGTGGCCGATGCCGCGATGCAGACGCTGGAAAATAACACGCCGCAACTGCTCGATTTTGGCATCACCAATGAACGCGCCTGGGAGGTGGGGCTGGCGTGCGGCGGCAAGCTGAAAGTATTCGTGGAACGCCTGACGCCACTGCCCGCACTAACCGACGCAAAATCATCGGGGCGGCCGGTGGTTCTGGCAACATCCCTGCCCGGTGGCACACAGCATCTGTTGCCGGACCCGACTGCCCCCGCTGCCTGGAACAGCGCAGCGCGCACGGCCTTGCTGCACGACAAAAACAGCACGGTCGAGATCGACGGACAACCGGTTTTCCTGCACGTGCACAACCCGCCCTTGCGGCTGGCGATTGTCGGCGCGGTGCATGTCGCGCAGGCACTGGTGCCGTTTGCCGCAGCGCTGGGACTGTCGGTCACGGTCATCGATCCGCGCCGCGCCTTTGCCACCGATGAACGCTTCCCTAGCCTGAGTGTTTCCACAGCCTGGCCGGATGAGGCAATGGACCATTTTGCGCCAGATACACGTTCGGCCATCGTGACGCTGACGCATGATCCGAAGCTCGACGATCCAGCGCTGGATCGGGCGTTGCGCTCCCCCGCGTTTTACATCGGCGCGCTGGGATCGCGGAAGACGCATGCGGCACGTTGCACACGCCTGCGCGAGCTGGGGCACGACGACGCTGCACTCGCGCGCATTCGCGGCCCGGTGGGGCTGGATATCGGGGCGGTCACCGCGTCCGAGATCGCGCTCTCGATCATCGCTGAAATCATCGCCGCACGGCGTGGGGCGGCTCTGGCGGTGAAGGCGTGAAGTTCGGCCCCTGCCCGCTGGACGCGGCCGAGGGCAGCATCCTCGCTCATTCGGTGCGTGTTGCAGACCGGATGCTGCTGAAGAAGGGCACCGTCCTCGACCGCGCGATGATCGACGCATTGCGCACAAGCGGACTAACCGACGTCGTGGTGGCACGTCTGGACGCTGACGACATCGGCGAGAACGATGCCGCCGAACGCATCGCCCGGGCACTGGTCGCGCCACACATCACGCCGTCGCAGACGGCGACCGGGCGCGTCAATCTGCTGGCGGATGCTGCCGGTCTGTTACTGGTCGATGCTGATGCCGTGCATCGTCTGAATATGCAGGATCAGGCGATCACCCTCGCCACCCTGCCAGATGCCAGCGTGGTTGCCCCGCGCGAGATGGTGGCGACCATCAAGATCATCCCGTTTTCCGTTCCGTCGCCAGTGCTGGATGCAGCATTGTGCAAAGCTGCGCCCGTCTTCAGCCTGCACCCGTTCCGACCGCTGAAAGTGGGGCTGACGCTCAGCACGCTGCCCGGCTTGAAGGATAGCGTGCTGGAGGGCACGATTGTCGCCACACAGGCGCGCATCACAGCACTGGGCGGCACGTTGCTGCCTGTGCAACAGGTGCCGCATACCGAAGCCGCCATTGCCGCAGCCCTGCACCAGCACATGCAGCAAGGAGCCGAATTGTTGTTGGTTGCGGGTGCCTCGGCCGTTGTGGACCGCACCGACACCGCGCCCGCCGCCATTGTGCAGGCGGGGGGCGAGATCCTGCATGTCGGCATGCCGGTCGATCCCGGCAACCTGATCTGCCTGGGGCAGATCGGCACCTGCCCGGCGCTGGTGCTGCCCGGATGTGCACGCAGCCCGAAGCTGAACGGGATCGACTTCGTGCTCCGCCGCATTTTCGCAGGCCTGCCCGTTACTGGTGCCGACATCATGCGCATGGGCGTCGGCGGGCTGCTGAAAGACATTGACGCACGCCCCATGCCGCGCGCGCAGATCCATTCCGCTCCGCCCCCCCGCCATCAGCCGGTGTTCGACGCGCTGGTGCTGGCCGCAGGGCGTTCTCAGCGCATGGCACCGCACAATAAACTGCTGCTGACCGACGATGCCGGCACAACGCTGATCGCCCGCACGGTGGATCAGGTTCTGACCAGCCGCGCGCGCCGTGTGCACGTTGTCGTGGGGCATCAGGAAGCCGCCGTCCGCGCTGCACTTGCCGGACGCGATGTCACCTTCGTGCAGGCGCCCGACTATGCCGATGGACTGTCGGCCAGTCTGCGCGCCGGCATTGCTGCGCTGCCGCCAGACAGCGATGCGGCGCTGGTCTGTCTGGGGGATATGCCGCTGGTCTCAACCGCCGAAATAGACCGGCTGTTCGACCATTTCGCCCCGGATGAAGGCCGCGCCATCATCCTGCCTACACGGCACGGCAAGCGCGGCAACCCGGTTCTGTGGGCGCGCCGGTTCTACCCCCAGATCACCGCCGTCACCGGCGATGTGGGTGCCCGACACCTGATTGCCGAACACGCAGAATCGGTTGTCGAGGTGGAGATGGAAACCGATGCCGTCCTACGGGACTTCGACACGCCCGATTCCCTGCCCTGGCCCGTTCAGATACCGGAACCGTGATGCATTCGGGGAGTTTCCCCCTGCTACCGAATTGCTCTAGAGATAGAGGATCAGATTTCCCCCACCGCGCCGGAACTCGATTTTGGAGTCACATATGATCCGCACCTCTCTTCTTGCTTCTCTGGTTCTGCTGCCCGTTGCGCTGGGTGGCTGTTCCTCCGAACAGACACAGTCGGCGACAGGCCGCAGCCCCCAGGACGCCGCGTCGCTGACCGCGTGCCGCCAGCGGATCGACAGTGTGGTGGCCCAGCGCGACCGCGCGCTGCTCTATACCGACGACGCCAATGCCCAGCGCAACATGAACGGCCGTGGTGACCCCTCGGTCGAGATCAACCAGATGGCACGCCGGTACGACCGCGATCGTCAGGTCGACAACTGCATGCGCGGCGATCCGGGCACACAGACCACAACGCCCGCCGCCAATGCTCCTGCGCCTGTAATCGTTCGCTAAGACAGCGCGGTCGCCCAGCATTCGTGGCCAGTCTTTCGGCAATCCGCAGCACGCTTTCGCATCGTAACGCAAAGATCTTTTTTGCCACTTCGCTTATCGCGTGGACCGGCATGTGGATGCAGCGGATTGCCGTTACCTGGATTGCGTGGGAGCTGACCGAGTCACCCTTCTGGGTGGGCGTGGTGGCGTTCTGCGATCTTTGTCCCGCCGTGATCGCCTCGCCCATTGCCGGGGCACTGGCCGACCGGGTGGACCGCATGCGCCTGACCAGCATCACACAGATCGTTGCCGCGACGCATGCAATCGTCATGGCGCTGCTGCTGGCGGCGGATCTGATGTCGATCTGGATCCTGCTGGTGCTGACGCTGGTTCTGGGGGTGAACGGATCGGTGGCACAGCCCGCACGGCAGAGCCTGATCCCCAGCCTGGTGCCGCGATCGGACCTGCCGTCCGCCATTGCACTGAATTCGCTCACCTACAACGCATCGCGGTTTATCGGCCCGGCGCTGGCGGGGCCGATGATCGCCTATACCGGCGTGATTGCAACCATTACGGCGAATGCCGTCTGCTATCTGGTGGCCTGCTGGATGACGCAATTCCTGCGCCCCACCCCGGTCAATCTGATGGAACGCGCCCCGCCCACCGGGCTGATCGCCGAGACATGGCAAGGTGTTCGTTATGTCGCGCAGCATGCCGGGATTGGCCCGCTGTTGCTGTATGCGGCGACGCTGGGTCTGCTGGTGCGCGCCATTCCGGAAATCCTGCCGCCGTTTATCGACCAGCTGTTCGACCGCGGTGTGAACGGACTGGCGATCATGACCAGCGTGATGGGGGTATCGTCGATCCTTGGCGGAGTTGTGGTTGCAGCACGCGGGCGCATTGAAGGGCTGACACGCGTTGCGGTCGTCAGCGGCATGGGGATTGCGTTGTCGTGCGCCGGCTTTGTGGCGACCAGTTCCTTCACCGTCGGCGTTGTCTGCGCTGGGCTGATGAGCGCTGCAACCACCATGCACGGCATCAGCCTGCTGACGCTGGCACAGTCGTCCTGCGACAATGCCATGCGCGGGCGCGTGGTCAGCCTGTGGGGTATGATCACGCGTGTGACCCCTGCGCTGGGAGCGCTGGGCATCGGCGCGCTCTCCACCGTGTTCGGGCTGCGTGTGCCTGTCTTGGTGGCGTCCGGGCTGTGTGTCATGATCTGGATCTGGGGAATGATGCGCCTGCCGCATATGGCAGCGGCGCTGGAACAGAAGGACTGAAAATGCTGGATGCAGCCATTGTCGGCATCGGCGGCCGTTGGGCGCAGGTGCTGGTTAACAGCGTGTATGACGCGCCGGACTCGGGGATTCGTTTCATCGTCGGCAGCACGCGCACGCGCGCCAAGGCGGAAGACTTCGCCAAAGCAAAAAACATCCGTCTGCTGGACAGTTACGAGGCCATTCTGGCCGACCCGTCGGTCAAGGCCGTCGTGCTTGCCACACCGCATTCGCAGCATGCCGAACAGGTGATTGCGGCCGCACGCGCGGGCAAGCACGTGTTCGTCGAAAAGCCCTTCACGCTGAGTAAGACATCCGCCGAAGCCGCAGTGAAGGCATGTCGCGATGCCGGGCTGGTAATGGCGCTTGGCCATAACCGCCGCTTCCTGCCCGCCGTGGCCGAGATGAAGAAGCTGATCGCCGACGGCACGCTCGGCACGCTGTGTCATGTCGAGGGGCATTTCAGCGGCCCAGGGGCATCGAACTACAAGCCCGGTATGTGGCGCGCAGATCGCGATGAATCGCCGCTGGGCGGTATGGGCGGCATGGGCATTCACATGATCGACATGATGATCAACACGGCCGGCCGCTTTGCCGATGTTACCGTGCAGAGCCATGCCCGTGTGCTGCAAGGCACGATTGACGATACCACCGCCATGCTGTGCCGCTTTGCCAATGGCGCGACCGGCACGTTTGCAACTCTGGCAGCCACGGCGCGCTGCTGGCGTCTGGCGCTGTTCGGGTCGAACGGCTGGCTGGAGCTCAGCGGTCACGAAAAACTGACCTGGACCCCGGTGGAAGGCGAAGGCTGGAGCCGCACCTTCCCGCCGGTCAACATCGAACGCGCCGAACTGGCAGCGTTTGCCGCCGCAGTTGCGGGAGGCCCTGCCTATCCATTGCCAATGGATGATGCGATACACAGCGCATCGGTATTCGAAGCAATGATCGCCTCGGCCAAATCCGGTATCACCAAACCTGTTCTCTGAAAATCAGCACCTACAAGGGAAAATCATGAGCAAGATTATTCGCACTGATGCGGGAAAAATCCTGTCCAAGGCCGTTGAGTATCACGGCTTCGTTTATCTGCCCGGCGTTACCGCAGACGATCTGAGCCAGGATGTGAAGGGACAGACAAAGCAGGTCCTCGCGAAGATCGACGAAGCGCTGGAAATCCACGGCACCGACAAGACCCGTCTGCTGCAGGCGCAGATATGGCTGAAGGACATTCGCGATCGCGATGCGATGAACGAACTGTGGATCGACTGGCTGCCCGCCGGCGGTGCGCCCGTACGTGCATGCGTGGAAGCGAATATGGCCGACCCGCGCCTGTTGGTCGAAATCATGATTACGGCTTGCAAATAACTGGCGTAAAAGTATTCACCACTTACAGACAGGCGGAGCGGAATCGGCTCCGCCTACCTTTTTCTACCCTGCCTCATTTATGCCTTGATGGGATTTTAATCCCACATCAGTTTTTCTTCGAGGGGCAGTTATGACAAAATTTACCAACATCTGGTGGAATGCGATTTCTTCCGATTGCTGCATCCGGGACACACTCGGTATCAGCGCCTAACTATTTTTGACCGAGGAGCATACTGCATGATCATTCGCAGTACGGGCGCAGTAGCGTTTGTATTTGGGTCCCTGCTGGCCGTTGTGCCCAGCAAGGATGCCGACGCCACTGCACTGGGCCGGACACAGGCCTCGGTCCGTGGGCAGCAGCAGAGCCAGGCGCGCGCGCAGGTGCAGAACCGTGCGCAGCGCGTTCGCCCGCAGCAGCAGCAGGCTACCCGCAACAACAGCTATCGCCGCCAGGGCAACAATGTGCGTCGCACTGCCTATAACTACGGTGGCGGACGCCTGCAGTGCGTGCCTTTTGCGCGCAGCATGTCGGGCATCGAAATTCGCGGCAACGCCCACACGTGGTGGGATCAGGCTTCGGGTGTGTATCAGCGCGGCCGCCGCCCGGAACTGGGCAGCGTTCTGTCGTTCCGCTCGACCGGTTCCATGCGACTGGGCCACGTCGCCGTGGTCACCAGCATCGTCAACGCACGTGAAATCCGCATCGACCACGCCAACTGGTCGCGTGGCGCCGTTACACGCGGCATGCGTGTGATCGACGTGTCGCCCGATAATAGCTGGACCTCGGTGCAGGTCGGCAGCTACGGCCCCGAAGGAACGCCCGGCCGCCAGGTCTATCCGATCAACGGGTTCATCTATCCGCGCGGCGAACGTGGCTTCTCCTATGCCTCGGCCGAGGGTGCACAGACACGTGGCAATGCGCCCGCCCCCGCAGCCAGCCGGACCGCTGCTGCCGCCCCCCAGGCCGCTCCGGCACAGCAGGGTGGTGCAGCTCCTTGGGTGTTCCGCTACGAAGAACTGGCTGAAGCCACCCGCAACGGTGTGGATCTGACGCGCGGCCGCTAAGGCCCGTTCGGCCCGACAGACTGGAAAAGCGCACTTGGTGCGCTTTTTTGGTTTTGGGGCCCTTAAGACCGATCAGTATTCAATTCAGATTGAGCCGAAAATGGTGCTTATCGAGAAACCGTTGCGCAGCTGATTTGACGTCTGTGAGCAGCGGAAGCGCAGACAAGTGCCGTTTTATGGGCTGAATATCGATCGATCCTAGTTCAAATAGCGCCTGAACAGCATGGCCGAGGTATCGCCTTCGTCGGTGATCAGCCCTGTATGGTGGTGGACTATTTTCCAGATACCGTCTTCCAGCATAAAGATGTTGCTGCCGGTCAGCAGCATCTGCGACAGGTCTATCTGGCAGACGACAACACCGCATTCCCCGTAAATCTGCGCCAAAGGCTCCTTCACCAGCAGCCGGGGCAGCCCTGGGTGCTCGAACATGCGCTCGTATGTGGCGACAATCAGCTCCAGCCCGAATACCGGATGTGCGCCGGAATGGATGCAGGAAACCGGATATGTGGGCGAAAACATCAGTCGCAGGGCGTCTATATCCGCCGTGTTGATGGCATCGTAGTATGCGATATTGGCGTTCAGTAACGCCCCAAGCATGCTCTGCGACAGTCTGCGCATCCCTGCCCCCATCGATGCCGCTTCAAGCGGGTTATAGCAAAACAACGTTGCCTCGGGGTATAGAAGTCTCATTACGCGGCCGGGTAAATACCGGGCCTGCATCAGTGAAAGCGAAACATCACGTGCTTTCGTGCCTGCACGATTTAACGGCTCTGGGGCCCGGCGGACTGGCGGCTCTGGCGTTCAGCCTGTTTCTGGTCGGCTTGGCGGGCGGGTTCGCGCATTGCGCCACCATGTGCGGCCCGTTCGTTCTGGCGCAAGCCGATTCAGCGCGTGCAAACGGCATCTGCCTGCGGAACCTGCAACAGGCGCCCGTTGCATTGTTGCTGCCGTATCACCTCGGCCGTCTGCTGGGATATTCGGTGCTGGGCGCCATAGCGGGTTTTTCCGGCTCCCTGCTGGTGCTGGCAGCCAATTTCAGACTGCCTTTTGCCCTGTTGCTGCTGCTGGCGGCTTTTCTTCTGGCGGCACAGGCGGTTCCGGCCCTCGGGCGGATACGGCTTTTCAGGCTCGGCGGAGTGCCACAGGCACTGTCGGCGCGCATCAAGGGGCTGATCGGCACCCCAGGTGTGCTGCGTGGGGTCCTGCTGGGGGTAATGCTCAGCGCCCTGCCCTGTGGGATGATTTATGGCGCACTGGCCGCAGCGGGGGCCTCGGGCAGTGCGCTGGCCGGGGCGATCAGCATGGCAGCCTTTGCCCTCGGCACCGTGCCGGCGCTGATCCTGCTGGCGATCATCGGGCGTTTTTTCGGCCGGCAGGCTGGCCCGCTGGCCGAAAAGCTGCGCCCGTTCCTGTTCGGGCTGAACGCCGTCATCCTGACCGGATTGGCCGTCAGGATCATGCTGGGCGGATAACCGGCTCCCCGCTGCGGAAAATGTCCCGATAGGCGTGCCACGTTGCGTGCCCGACCAGGGGCAGAAGAACGACCAGCCCGAACAGCATCAGAACAAGCCCCGTCCCCACCGATATGACGATCAGCGCGGCCCAGAAAACCATCGTCTGCGGATTCGCCTGCACGGCCCGCAGACTCGTAATCATCGCCTGAGCTGCCGACATTTCCGGGTTATCGAGCAAAATGGGTATGGCAAAAGCGCAACAGGCGAAGGCAATCGCCGCCAGAAGCCCACCAACCAACGTTCCGGTAATGACGAACGGGAGTAATCCACTACCCTGCAAAAGGGTCGTTCCCATCTCGGAAAAATCGGGGCCGAACCCATTTGTGTAGAAAAGTGGTAATAACAACTGGGCCAGCCTTATCCAGAACAGATGCAGGACTAGCAGAAACACCCCGATCAGGCCGATTTGCGCGGCATTGTTACGCCACGCATTCATGGCTTGCAGCAGCGAAATTTTCTTGCCGACTTCCAGCCTGCGACTCGTTTCATACAAACCGACTGCCAGAACTGGAGCAACAATGAAAAATCCGGATGTCAGCGGGAAAACCAGCCACAGATGTTCGGCATCCAGCAGCAACCAGATCAGCAACCAGCCCAGCGCCGCAAAAACCGCCCCGTATGTAATTGATACAGATGGTTTTTTCCACAAATCACGCCACCCGGCCGACAGCCACACCCAAGGCCTGTCAACCGGCACTTGCCGCGGGGTCAAGGCAATCAGCTTTTCGGAATTAATGGTCTCTACGGCCATCGCTACCCCCCTGACGCTTCTGTTTCAATTGCTATATCATGCTGACCAGATTGATCGGTATCAATGCACGAATGCGGTCATGAGTGACTTTTGTTCGTGACTTTTCCTGAGGCTAGAACCATGTCCGCAACAACTGCCGACGCGTTTCATCCTGTAGCTGTGGCACGCGCAACGCCACGTTACGTTGAAGACGCCATCCGCGCTTTCACAATTGCCACCATGTTCTGGGGCGTCGCCGGGTTTGTACTCGGCATTTTCGTCGCTGCAGAACTCGCCTTTCCACACGCCCTCGATCTGGGGCTGGAATGGTTTACATTCGGCCGTGTACGCCCAGCGCACACCAGTGCCGTGATCTTCGCATTCGGCGGCAACGCCCTGATCGGAACCTCGCTCTACATCGTGCAGCGCACGTGCAAGGCCCGCCTGTTCGGCGGCAAGCCTGCCGCGTGGTTCCTGTTCTGGGGCTATAACTTCTTCATCGTGATGGCCGCCCTCGGCTACCTAATGGGCAGCACGCAGGGCAAAGAATATGCCGAACCGGAATGGTTCGTCGACCTGTGGCTGACCGTTGTCTGGGTTGCTTATCTGGTGATCTTCGCTGGCACGCTGTTCAAGCGTGAAGAACCGCACATTTATGTGGCGAACTGGTTCTATCTCAGCTTCATCATCACCATCGCCATGCTGCATATCGGCAATAACATTGCCATTCCGGTCGGCGTCTCGGGCAAGTCCTATGAAGTTGCCTCGGGCGTGCAGTCCGCGATGATCCAGTGGTGGTACGGCCACAACGCGGTGGGCTTCTTCCTGACCGCGGGCTTCCTGGGCATGATGTACTACTTCATCCCCAAGCAGGCCAATCGTCCGGTTTACTCGTATCGCCTGTCGATCGTGCACTTCTGGTCGCTGATCTTCCTGTATATCTGGGCCGGTCCGCATCACCTGCACTACACCGCTCTGCCGGAATGGACCCAGACACTGGGCATGGTCTTCAGCATCATGCTGTGGATGCCGTCCTGGGGTGGGATGATCAACGGTCTGATGACCCTGTCGGGCGCGTGGGACAAGCTGCGCACAGACCCGGCACTGCGCTTCAGCGTGACGGCCGTGGCGTTCTACGCGATGGCAACGTTCGAAGGCCCGGTCATGTCGATCAAGGCTGTGAACTCGCTGTCACATTACACCGACTGGACCATCGGTCACGTGCACGCAGGTGCATTGGGCTGGAACGGGTTCATCATCTTCGGTGCCATCTACTGGCTGGTGCCGGTGCTGTGGAACCGCGAACGCCTCTACAGCACACGTCTGGTGTCATGGCACTTCTGGATCGCAACGCTTGGTATCGTGCTCTACATCACCGCGATGTGGGTGTCGGGTATCATGCAGGGTCTGATGTGGCGCACATATGACTCGCTGAACTTCCTGCAGTATTCGTTCATCGAAACCGTCGTGGCCATGCATCCGTTCTACGTCATCCGCATGATGGGTGGGGTGCTGTTCCTGGTTGGTGCGCTGATCATGTGCTGGAATCTTTACAAGACAATCACATCCGTCGCCCCGCGCACCGTGCGCGAAGGCTCGGCTGCGGTTGCGGCCTGAGGGGTACGAAATCATGGCGTTCAAACATGCGATCATCGAGAAGAACGTTATCCTCATGGCCGTGCTGTCGCTGATCACGGTCAGCATCGGCGGTCTGGTACAGATCGTTCCACTGTTCTCGCTGGAATCCACGATCGAGCCAGTCGAAGGCATGCGCCCGCGCACGCCGCTGGAACAGATGGGCTTTAACATCTATGTCCGTGAGGGTTGCTACACCTGCCACAGCCAGCAGATCCGTCCGTTCCGCGATGAACTGGAACGTTACGGCCACTACTCGCTGGCGGCGGAAAGCCAGTACGACCATCCGTTCCAGTGGGGGTCCAAGCGTAACGGCCCCGACCTGGCGCGTGTGGGTGGGCGTTACTCCAACGCCTGGCATGTCTCGCATCTGAACAACCCGCGCGAGCAGGTGCCGGAAAGTGTCATGCCGTCCTATCGGTTTATGAACCGTCCGCTGCAGTACGCCGACATTGCGCAGCACCTGCGGGTGCTGCAGATGGAAGGCGTTCCCTACACGGATGCCGCAATTGCCAACGCCCGAGCAGACCTGGAAGCCCAGGCGAACCCGGACGCTGACTGGACTGCCGTCGCTGCCCGCTATCCCAACGCCCAACAGGCCAACTGGGATGGGCACGACCCGAAGGTTGTCACAGAAATGGACGCGCTGGTGGCGTATCTGCAGGCGCTGGGCAATCAGGTCCAGTTCCGCGATGTCACACCGCCCGCGTATCACAGGTAAGAACGGGTATTCGTCATGGACACGCTCATTCAACACTACCCCCTTCTGAAGCAGCTCTGGGTCGTCTGGTCCGTTCTGCTTTTCATCGGGATCGTCGCTTGGGCGCTGTGGCCGAGCAGAAGCGAGGAAATGAAACGCCTCGCCGAGCTGCCACTCGAAAAGGATTGAGGCATCACCATGCCAGCTAAAATCGAAAAAGACGCCATTACAGGCACACAAACCACCGGGCACGAGTGGGACGGGATCAAGGAACTCGACACGCCCATGCCCAAGTGGTGGCTGTGGACGTTCTACGCCAGCATCGCCTTCGCGGCCCTGTGGGTTGTGCTGTATCCGGCCATTCCGCTGCCGGGCGGTGCGACAAACGGGATCCTGGGGGCAACGGTTCGCAGCGGTGTCGAACAGGAAGTCCGCGACGTTGCGGCCAGCCGTGCGCCGATGATGGCACGGCTTCAGGCGGCAACCCCGCAGGCCATCATGGCCGACCCGCAGCTGCGTGAATTCACGCTGGCCGGCGGCAAGGTTCTGTTCGCCAACACCTGCCAGGGCTGTCACGGCGCTGGCGGTCAGGGATCGACGGGTGGCTTCCCCAGCCTGGCGGACGACGAATGGATCTGGGGTGGTTCCTATGAAGCGATCGAACAGACGATCACTCACGGGATCCGCACACCGGAAGACGACCAGACCCGCACCAGCCAGATGCCGCGTTTTCTGGCCGATGGCGTGCTGACCCAGCCGCAGGTGAACGACACGGCCGAATTCGTGCTTGGCCTGTCCAACCGTGCAACCGATCAGGCAGCGGCCACACGTGGCCAGGCCCTGTTCGCTGACAACTGCGCCTCGTGTCATGGTGAAACCGGTCGTGGCAACCGCGACTTTGGTGCACCAAGTCTGGCCGATCAGGTCTGGCTGTATGGTTCGGACAAGGCTTCGATCGTGCAGTCGATCTCCTATGCCCGTGCTGGCGTCATGCCTGCCTGGGGTCACAACAACCGTCTGAGCGCTGCCCAGATCCGGATGCTGACCGTCTATGTTCACAGCCTCGGGGGCGGCCAATAGGCTGATCTCATGAACACCGTGACCAACAAACCAGCGGAGGCCGACACACAGTCGGCCTCCCTTTATGCCTCAAGGGTCCGCGTCTACCCGGCGCAGGTCAAAGGGCTGGTGCGCACTGTCAAATGGGCGGTTCTGATCGCCTGTCTTGCGCTTTATTACATCGTGCCCTGGTTCCGCTGGAACCGTGGCCCCGGCGTGCCGGACCAGGCGATCCTGATGGATATCGCCGGTGCCCGCGCCTATCTGTTTCACATCGAGATCTACCCGCAGGAGATCTACTTCCTCACAGGCCTTCTGGTGCTGGGGGCAGTTGGGCTTTTCGCGGCAACGTCTCTGTTCGGGCGCATCTGGTGCGGTTTTGCCTGCCCGCAGACCGTCTGGACCGATCTTTTCATGTGGGTCGAACGGCTGATCCAGGGTGATCGCAACGCGCGCATGCGCCTCGATCGCGGACCTTGGACGACAGACCGGATCGTCAAGAAAACCGCAACCCACGCCGTCTGGATTCTGATCTCGGCCGCGACGGGCGGTGCGTGGATCGCGTATTTCGTCGACGCCCCTACCCTTGCCCGTACCATGTTCACGGGGCAGGCCAGCGCTGCGACGTATCTGTTCTTCCTGCTGTTCACCGCCAGCACCTATCTGCTGGCCGGCTGGGCGCGCGAACAGGTCTGCACCTATATGTGCCCGTGGCCACGCTTTCAGGCAGCCATGCTGGACGAACAGACCTACGTCGTCACCTATCGCGCCTGGCGCGGTGAACCGCGTGGCTCGCACAAGGCGAATGCCACCTGGGATGGCCACGGCGACTGCATCAACTGCATGCAGTGCGTGAACGTATGCCCGACCGGCATCGATATCCGCGACGGCATTCAGCTGGAATGCATCGGCTGCGGTCTGTGCATCGATGCGTGTAACAACATCATGGACAAGGTCGGCCGTCCGCAGGGGCTGATCGCGTTCGAGACGCTGAACAACCTGACCGCATCCGAGGACGCCACCAAGGCGATGTCCATCGGGCCGGATCGCGTTCCGACGGGCGATGCCGTGCGCCACATCCCGCATTGGATCCGCCCGCGCACCGCGCTGTATGCGGGACTGCTGACCGCCGTGTCTGTGCTGATGCTGATTGCGTTCGAGATGCGCTCGACCCAGAACATGACAATCATCCGCGACCGTGCGCCGGTGTTTGTGCAGCTTGCCGATGGCGGGGTGCGCAACAACTTCACGGTGAAAGTTGAAAACCGCACCCGCACGGCAAGCACCTATACGCTGGTCGTCACCGGTCTGCCGCAGACCGAAATGTCGGTCATCGGGCTGGATGCGGATGCTGCCGGGAAAATCCACCTTCCCTCGCAGGCCGACCATATCGAAACCTGGCGCGTCCTGTTGTCGGTTCCGGCCGGACAGGTGCCGCCCGGCACTACCAGTATCCAGTTCCATCTGCAGGATGCAGACGGACATTCCGTCATCACTCAGGGGAGCGTCTTCATTGGCCCAACCCGCTGAAACACCGCGCCGGTCGCTGTGGATTCCGTTCGTCTATGTCGGCTGCATGATGCTGGTCTTCGTGACCAACGGCGTGCTGATCTGGAAGGCGCTGTCCACCTTCCCCGGCCTGACAACCGACCATGCCTATGAACAGGGTCGACTTTACAACTCGGTCCTGGAAGAAGCCGCCCGACAGGACGCAATCGGCCTGTCTGTCGCCGTCACGCAGGATGATGGGCGCATCCGTCTGACCATCACGCAGAAGGACGGCTCGCCCGCCACCGATGCGCAGCTTGAAGGCCAGATGGCGCGCCCGCTGAATGACGAGCGCGTGCAGCTGGACTTCACCTCCGCCGGTGCCGGGCAGTGGATCGCCGCCCCGGCTGCCCCGCTGCAGCCCGGACAGTGGGACATCCACCTGACCACGCAGGTCGCCGCTGGCAAGGTCGAAACAACCCAGAGGCTGATCCTGAGATGAACATCTCCCACCCTGTGCAGACGGCGACAGGCGGGGTTTCCACCCTCGCCCATTGCCAGCATTGCGGTGCCGAGAACAACGATTCCGGTTCAGCCTTCTGCTGCACCGGGTGCGAGGCCGCGTACGAGATGATCTCGGGCCTTGGCCTCGATACATTCTATGCCCGTCGCACGGCCCAGGCCGAGGGCACGCTGCGTCCCCATACCGAAGACGTGCCGCAAGGTTTCTCCACCCGCGTGCAGCAGGAAAACAGCAAATGCACGCTGGACCTGATGGTGCTGGGCCTGACCTGTGGCGCGTGCGTCTGGCTGATCGAACAGACATTGGCGAGCGACCCCACCATTCTGAAGGCGCGAGTTTCACTCACCACACGCCGCCTCAGCGTGGAATGGAACGGCGCGCCGGAACAGGCGGATGCCATCGCGCTGCGTGTGGCACAGCTGGGGTTCCGGGTTGCGCCGTGGACTCCCGCTTGCCTCGCCGCTGGGGACGATGCCGAGCGACGTTCGCTGGTCTGGGCGCTGGGTGTTGCGGCCTTCGGGTCGATGAACGTGATGCTGGTCTCGGTCGCAGTGTGGGCTGGCACCGATATGGGCGAGGCTACACGCAGTCTGATGCACTGGTTGGCCGCGCTGTTCGGCATGCCGGTGATCGTGATTGCGGGGATGCCGTTCTACCGCTCGGCCTGGCGCGCGCTGCGCAATGGGCGTGCGAACATGGATACCGCCATCTCGCTCGCCGTGCTGCTGACCGGTGCGATGAGCCTCAGCGAGACGTTGCGCAACGGCGCCTATACCTGGTTCGACGGCGCGACGCTGCTGCTGTTCCTGCTGCTGATTGGGCGTGTGCTGGATCGCGCTGCGCGCAGTAAGGCGCGCCGTGCCGCTGCCGAATTGCTGGCCCTGCAACAGGGCAGCGTAACGCGCATCGATGCCGATGGTGTTGCGCGACTGATCGCGGTGGATGCCGTGCAGCGTGGCGACCTGCTGCTGGTGGCAACCGGTGAACGTCTGGTGATCGATGCCAGCACCAATGCCGATGCCATCCTCGACATGGCCGTCATCACCGGCGAGAGCCTGCCACAGAATTTCGAAGCCCATGCTGTGCTGCCTGCGGGCGCGCTGAACATCGGTGCGCCGATCCGCGTAACGGCACTGTCGACCAGTGCGGATTCCTCGCTCACCACCATGGTACGCATGATGGACCGCGCGGGCGAAGCGCGCGGACGTTTCGTCGCCCTCGCCGACCGGATCGCCGGGTATTATGTGCCGGTCGTGCATGCGCTGGCGCTGCTGACCTTCCTCGGCTGGTGGCTGGGGATGGGTATTCACTGGCAGACCGCTTTAGTAATCGGCGTTTCGGTGCTGATCATCACCTGCCCGTGCGGCTTCGCGATTGCGGTGCCGTCGGTGCAGATCGTCACGGTGGGCAGCCTGTTCCGCAAGGGTATTCTGGTCACGTCGAGCACCGCGCTCGAGCGTCTGGCGCAGGCCGATTACGTGCTGTTCGACAAAACCGGCACGCTGACCGCCGGTCACCCCACCCTGCTGGCCGATGCGGCGCGCAGTGTTGAAGACGAACATCTGGCCGCCTCCATCGCGCTGGCATCGCGCCATCCGCTGGCCCGCGCGCTGGTGCGGGCGGTACCCGATGCTGCGGTGATGCCGGGTGTGCAGGAAGTTCCAGGCGCAGGTCTGTCGGTCGGGGACATCCGGCTTGGCAGCCCGCAGTTCTGCGGCATGGCGGATACCGATACCGGCATGTCGCTGGTGCTGGCGCGCCCCGGTTATGCGCCGGTGGTGTTCCGCTTCTCGGACCAGCTGCGCGACGATGCGGCGCAGACGATCCGCGATCTACGCGCACTGGGAATCGAGGCAGAATTGCTGTCCGGCGACGCCGCCAGCGCGGTGGATGACGTGGCCGATGCGGTTGGCATTACCCGCCGCACTGCACGCGCCACACCGGCCGACAAGGCCGCGCGGCTGGATGTGCTGCGCGCCGAGGGCCGCAAGGTGCTGATGGTGGGCGACGGTATCAACGACGGCCCAGCCCTTGCCGCTGCACATGTCTCGGCAAGCCCGGCAGGTGCCACAGATTTGGCGCAGGCGGCGTCGGATTTCGTGCTACAGTCCGGGCAGTTGCATGTGCTGGCGGATGCGGTTGTCGCCGCACGCAAGGCACAGAAGATCGCCGTGCAGAACATCACCCTTTCGCTGGTCTACAACGTGATCGCCGTGCCGCTGGCGATCTTCGGGTTGGTCGTCCCGCCGGTGGCGGCACTGGTGATGACCAGCTCGGGCCTTGTCGTGATCTGCAATTCCCTTCGCGCAGGAGCAAACCGATGAATGCCTTGCTGCTTCTTGTCCCCGTAACCGGTGTGCTGGCGCTGATCGGCCTGGTTCTGTTCATCTGGACCATGCGGTCCGGACAATACGAAGACATGGATGGCGCTGCCAGCCGCATCCTGTTCGATACACCTCCTCCTTCTCCAACGACCTCTGAAAAGGATCATCAGAATGGCTAGCTATGTTATCTTTACTGCACTCGCAGTTATCTCTGCGCTGGTGGGCCTTTTGACTGTGGCTACGGCGACCGACACCAACCTGTATATCTTTGGCGTTGGCCTGGTGATTTTCGGCGTGGCCTTCACCGTGTTCATGATCAAGAAGCGCTACGACGAAAACGAAGCTCACTGAATTATAGCAAAACGCCCGGGACATCCCCGGGCGTTTTTGTTTCTACCGGCGCTGCAACGCGTCCAGATATCCTGTCAGTGCCGTACGCCTTGATCGGGCTGCCAGCACCGCTTCATCCGCCGTCACCGCACGGAAGCTGACATGTTCGCGGCTGCGTAGCTGCACAAAACTGTCCTGGTCGGCCGAGACCAGCGTGGCAATCTTCGGATACCCACCCGTCGGCTGATGATCGGCCAGCAGGATGATCGGGTCGCCATGTCCCGGCACCTGCACCGAACCACGCGACAATGCCTCGGACGGAATATCCAGCGCCTGCACCGGCAGACGCTGCCCCTTCAGGCGCACGCCCATACGGTCGTAATCGTTGCTCAGCATGTAAGGCTGCGACAGAAAGCGCGCGATGGTCTCGGGGTCGAAATACCGGTCCTGTGGACCCAGCACCACGCGCACATGCCGGTTCGGGTAGCAGAAAGCGGGTAATGGCAGCTCGCGCTCGGCACGAAGCTCGGCGTTCTCAATCACGATGCGCTGATCTTCCTTCAGCACACCGCCCCCGAAGCCCGACATGAAATGCGTGGCCGCACTGCCCAGCCATGTGGGCGTCGTCATCTGTCCGGCAAACGCCAGATAGGTCCAGCTGCCCCAGAAGCCGGGCTTCACATTCACGGTCTGCCCTTCGCGCACCGTGAACACTCCCCAGGCCCCGACCGGCTTGCCATCCACATCCACACGGAACCCGCCACCGGCCGAGGCCAGCGTCACCGCCCCCTGTTCGCACCGCAGCGACATGCCACCGATTGTGGTCTCGATCCCCACCGCGTCGGGCGGGTTGCCCAGCGCGGCCTGTGCGACGGCGAACGCGGTGCGATCCATCGGTCCGGATTCCGTCACGCCATAACGCAGCAGGCCGAAGCGCCCGCGATCCTGCACCGTGGTCAGCGGGCCTGCATGGGTGAGTGTGAAAACCGCCTGTGTGCTCATGACATCTGATCCGCGGAAATACGGCGGAACTGCACGCGGTCCCCCACTTCAAACAGGAACGGATTTTCCGCCGCCGGACGCAAAATCTGCGTGGGCGAGCGCCCGATCACCCACCAGCCGGTCGGCGCCACCATCGTCGTCACCAGCCCCATGGCACCGGCGATCATCACGCTGCCGGCCGGCAGTCCGCGCACCGGTTCGGTCTTGCGCGGGATTTGGATGCTCTGCGGCACGCCGCCCAGATACGCATAGCCGGGTGCGAACCCATACATGTAAACCCGATAATCTCCAGACAGGTGGGCTGCGATCAACGCATCCTCACTCAGCCCCGCGCGTTTGGCAGCTTCGGGCAGATCGGGGGCGAAGGGTGCTTCGTAGCAGACCTGCACCTCGCGCACTGTGCCTGCCACCTGCACGCTCTGCATCTGCCCGAGCAGGCGTTCAATATGCGCGGTGACGTTCTGCACATTGGTGCGCAGCGGGTCATACCCGATCATCACCGACGCAAAAGCCGGCACGCTTTCGGTGAAGCCCGCAAAGGGTTCCGCCTGCACGGCAGCATCCAGTGCCAGCACACCGGCGTGCACGGCCTCGTCGATACGGTCGCCGAATTCGACCAGCACCCCCATATCGGCCACCGGCCGCAGACGGGGCGCGCTCATGCGGGCAGGAACGACTGAACGGTCACGCCCGCTGCTTCCAGCGATTTGCGGATCTGTCGTGCCATCCCGACCGCGTGCACGTTGTCGCCATGCACGCAGATCGAATGCGCGGGCAGCGCGATGCTGCCGCCATCCACCGTCGGCATGTGCCCGGTCTCGATGAATTTCAGCAGCCGGTTCGCGGCGAAATCCGCATCCTCGATCAACGCATCAGGGCGGCTGCGCGAGACCAGATGGCCGCTGGGCATATAGGCACGGTCGGCGAAGATCTCGCTGAATACCGGCAGACCCGCGCCGCGTCCGGCGTCTTCCAGTTGCGTGCCGGCAATCGCCAGCAGCGGCAGGTCACGGTCAATCGCCCGCACGGCCCGCGCAATGGCATCAGCCACCGCGCGTTCTTCCGACGCCAGGTTCGAGAGCGCACCATGCGCCTTCACGTAACGCACCTTCACACCCGCCAGCGCGCCAACCCCCATCAGCGCACCGATCTGGGCGGCGACGAAGCGTTCGACCTCGGCTGTGGTGCACGGCAGACGGCGGCGACCGAAGCCTTCCTTGTCGGGGTAACCGGGATGCGCGCCCACTACCACGTTGTTCTTCTTTGCCAGCCCCAGCGTCAGGAACATCGTCTCGGGGTCGCTGGCATGCCCGCCACAGGCCACGTTGGCGCTGCTGAGCAGTTCCAGCATCGCCGCATCATTCCCCATGGTCCAGGGGCCGTAGCTTTCACCAAGATCCGCATTCAGATCGATCGACCGCATACCTGCCTCTTCAAACATACTTCGTGCGCCAAGGTAGATAGATTTTTCCGTCACATCCACCCGGCATTACAGTGTCGCGAGCAATCTTTCCGCAACGGCGGCAAGCCCACCCCCCGGAGCATCCGCAGCAAGGGTGCCCAGATGCATCATGCCGACATAGGCCGCATACAATAGCCCCGCACGCTGCCCGGCTTCGCCCGCCGACAGCCCCAGTGCGACGAACAGCCCGGTCACAAATGCCATCCGGTCCCGATCGACCGTTTCGATGCACTGACGCACATCGGCATCGTAGCGCCCCCAGTCCCGGATGGCGGCCTCGATCAGCGGTCCGCCGAATGAATGGTCGGGCATCTGCGCGGCCTCCTGCGCCAGTGCGGCTATCTGCTGGTGTGCACCGCCCGCAGACGCAATCCGCGCAACCACCTGCTGGGTGGCCAGATCCTGCCACAGGGCCAGCATCCCCTGTTTCAGGGCGGCGCTGTCCTTGAAATGCCAATAGAACGACCCCTTCGTCGCCCCAAGATCGCGGGCCAGTGCCTCGACCTTGACCGCCGCCGGGCCACCCTGCGCAAGCGCGCGGAAACCAGCCTTCAACCAGTCCTCAGGGCCTAATAACTTACGTGGATCCACACTCACCATACGCCACCGTATTGACAGTCAGAGACATTATATCTATCACCATACGCATCCGTATAGTTAATCGCAAGATGGAGAAAACCCCAATGAATCCCTGGTTTGTCACAGCTGGCGCTCTGTCGCTCATCACAGCGGGGATCCATGCCATTCTCGGTGGGCCGGAAATTCACGACGTCATCCAGGCCAGCAGTCTGCCGACCGATGTTCGCGCGGTCTCGGCGGTCATCTGGCACGGTATAACGGCAATCATGCTCGTCAACGGCGGCATGTTGATCCATGCCGCACGCGACAATTGCGCCGGGTCGGCTGTCATGTTGATCGTCATGCAATATGCGTCATTCACAGCGCTGTTCATCGTCTGCAACATCACATTCTTCGGAACATTGTTCGTGATGCCGCAATGGACCATCTTCTCGGCCATCACAGCCCTCTGCATCACTGGTCTGATGCGCGGATGCGGGAAAGCCGCTACTCGCCCAGCGTAATCCGCCCGAGAACACGGCCGTCATGCGGGTCCACCAGCAACACGCGGCTGCTGCCGCCACCCACGATGTGCAGCGCCAGCCGGTCGCCGATCGTCGCGATGCTGACAACCTGGCTGCCCAGCGGTTCGTTCAGGTTCACTGCAAACGGCTCGACCGGGGTCGAGATGACCGTCACCGGTGGCGCAACTGCTGGTGCCACCACCGGTGCGGCAGCCGGAGCCGAAGAAGCCTGCCGCGCGCTCATCCGACCGGCCATCAGCACGCCCAGCACGATCACCCCCAGGATCAGCATGATCCCCATCACCACGATGGCCGTCAGCAGCAGCTTGTAGCCGCGCGAGCCGGGTGCCAGAGCACCGCGTGACGGGGTGCCTGTATCCGTAGCGGTCTGATCTGGTATAGCAGTCGAACCCATGTCCATACTCCGTGAAGCCATTGCCGCCCCGACATCCGCCGGTGAGCGCACCGACCGTTTCCTCGCCACTGCGCTGGGCGACCTGTCCCGTTCGCGCATCAAAGCGCTGATCGAGGCCGGGGCCGTCCAGTGCAACGGCCATCCACTGACCGATCCGTCCGCATCCGTAAAGGCCGGGGCGCATTATTGCGTGCAAATGCCCGAACTGCGCGCCGCCGAACCGGAACCACAAAGTATACCATTCCCCATCCTGTATGAAGATAGCGACCTGATCGTGCTCGACAAACCCGCCGGGCTGGTCGTCCACCCCGCCCCGGGGAACGAGGACGGAACGCTGGTCAACGCCCTGCTCGCCCATTGCGGCCCGGACCTACCCGGCATCGGCGGCGAAAAGCGCCCCGGCATCGTGCACCGGCTCGACAAGGACACGTCCGGCGTGATGGTGGTCGCCAAGACAGAAATGGCGTTGGCCACCCTGTCCGCCGCCTTTGCCGCCCGCGACCTGGACCGCAGCTATCAGGCGCTGTGCTGGGGCCTGCCCAGCCCGGCCACCGGCGAGGTCGAAACCCAGATCGGGCGCGACCCGCGCGACCGCAAACGCATGGCAGCCCTGCCGCGCGGCGGAAAATATGCGCTGACCCGATACCGCATTCTCAAAACCTGGGATGCTGCGGTTGCATTGCTGGAATGCCGGCTGGCCACCGGGCGCACACATCAGATCCGCGTGCACATGGCCCATCTGGGCCACCCACTGGTCGGCGATCCGGTGTATCTGCGGCGGGTTCCCTCGATTTCGCGCAGCCTGCACTCGGCGGAAGTCCGCCAGAAGCTGCTGGATTTTCCGCGTCAGGCCCTGCACGCCAACCGGCTGGCCTTCGCCCACCCGCGCACCGGCGTGCCGCTGTCGTTCGAAACGCCCATTCCGCCCGATATGGCGGCGCTGCTGGTGGCTCTGGATCACCAATAGGGGACCATAAAGGTCCTGATTGTTGACGAACTCGTTTCTACCCTGTATAAGAATCGGGTCGCGCGTAGAGGGTGAAATGCACGTGATTCGGGATCGCCTTCCGGTTGCCTAATGTTGGGACCGGAAGACTGGAAAGAATGACCCGTCCTGTTCACCAGGCTTTTATGCCAACCGGATGACCGACTGTGCCATTGGGCAGTTGCACCCCGGATGAAAGGAGGCTTCATGGCCACCGGACTTGCCACCCTGACCCCCGAAGGCGGTCTGACGCGTTATATGCAGCAGATCCGCAAGTTCCCCATGCTCTCGCCCGAAGAAGAACTTCGGTTGGCAGTGGCGTGGCGCAATAACGGGGACACCAAATCCGCACATAAACTGGTCTCGTCGCATCTGCGCCTGGTGGTGAAGATCGCCATGGGCTATCGCGGCTACGGCCTGCCCGTGGGCGAGCTGATCAGCGAAGGCAATATCGGCATGATGCAGGCCGTGAAGCGGTTCGACCCGGATCGCGGTTTCCGGCTGGCGACCTATGCCATGTGGTGGATCCGCGCCTCGATCCAGGAATACATTCTGCACTCGTGGTCGCTGGTGAAGATCGGCACGACCGCCGCCCAGAAGAAACTGTTCTTCAACCTACGCCGCCTGAAAGGCCAGATGCAGGCGATCGAGGACGGCGACCTGCGCCCCGAACATGTGGCGAAGATCGCCCATACGCTGGGTGTGCCGGAACAGGACGTCGTGTCGATGAACCGCCGTCTGGCCGCGCCCGACAACAGCCTGAACGCTCCACTGCGCGCCGATGGCGACGGCACCGATGAATGGCAGGATTTCCTGGTCGACGACAGCGCCAGTCAGGAAACCGAACTGGCCGAACATCAGGAACTCTCGGGCCGTCAGTCGCTGCTGACCCAGTCGATGAGCGAACTGAACGAACGCGAACGCCACATCCTGACCGAACGCCGCCTGAAGGAAGACCCGACCACTCTGGAAGACCTGTCAACGCAGTACAACATCTCGCGCGAACGCGTGCGCCAGATCGAAGTACGCGCGTTCGAGAAGATCCAGAAGGCCATCAAGGCGCAGGTATCGGTGCAGCGTCAGAAAGAAGCTGCCGCACGGGAAGCCCTGCTTCAGGGCTGACCCACGACCGGAGGCTGAAATATTGCGCAAAAGGGCGCTCTTCAAGCGTTATCCCCTGGACGGACAGGTTACCGTGGCGGGGGAAACGCTCACAACCCCCTATCATATCTACAACGGGACCATGTTGTTCTTCGGCGGAACGGTCGATGGGGCGGCAGCCTCCGACTTCCTGTCCCGTGAAGGCCTGCCCCCGATACACGATGAAAGCGGCCGGGCGTTGGCAGCCGTCTGGGTGTGCGACTTCACGGAAGCCAATCTCGGCCCGCATCACGAGCTGCAGATTTCGCTGTTTACCGCGCCCCACCCGATCGCGCCGGTGCCGACTCATCCCTTCGCCGTTTTCCGTGCCTTGCTGAGCCATCCCGAGACACAGATGGTGTGTCACGGCCTGTGGAACAACACCCAGCGCGTGGTCCGCTACAACGCGGAACACCTCGGGCTTGCCGCGTGTTTTGCATCCAGCAGTATCGGACAGTCCGACGGGCAGTGGCAGTTCGGTTTTGCGGATGAAGCGGGACACATGATTGCAGAAGGAAACGCGCAGGCAGCGTCCCGACAGTCACCCCGCGTGCTGTGGCAGATGCTGCGGCATATCGGCCTCAAGGGGATGTTGCGACTGATCCGCTCCCCCTTCGTGCATGTGCCGGTCGTCAATACGCGCAGTCTGTTTTCCGATCGCACTCTGCTTGCGCATACATATTCCCGCAGCGCCAGACAGACCGTTCAATACTTTGGTCCGGAAGGCCGTCTGGAAATCGGGCACCCGGTCTATGCGCGTCTGGATTTCAAACCTGACTTCATGCAGCAGGTGGACGGTGTGAATTTCGTCTACCTTCGCCCCGCTGCTTACAGGTAAGTATCAGGCTGCCACTTCAGGCTCGCCCCACTCCGCCTTGAGCTTTTCACGCTGCGCTTCCAGCTGGCCGCGCCGCTGGCGTACATTGGCTTCCAGCATGACGCGCGCCATACCCGTGGTCGCCTCGACCATCAGCCAGCCAAACCCGGCAGCCGCCCAGGCAAGCCCCAGCACAGCCGGGTCGCTCAGCACGGTCAACGCCCCGGTGGAACCTCCCCCCAGGCGGATCACCGTGTAGAGCGGCGACAACGATGCCGCGACGCACGGGAACAGAATGGAGCGCCCCAGCAGGCGATTCTCCGACGTGTCGAGCATCATCGCCAGCAATCCCGGCAGCAGCAGAATAATCGCCACCACCACCAGCCCAACGGAATACGCCGCGCCGATCCCCAGGCTGACCCCGATCAGAACGCCCTTCATGTTGCGCATCAGAACACCATCACCAGAACAATCGCCAAGCCAAGCATCGCAATACCGCAGGACGACGCCACATCCAGACCCAGCGCCCGTGCATCGCGGGCACGCTTGGGTGAGCCGGCTTCAATCTGCGCCAGCTCAGCCTCGATTGCGGCGAACAGAACATCGGCGGAATGCGCGCCGCGCCGGTCGGCCTGATGTTCTTCGGGCGCTTCCAGCAGGGCGGCAATCGGGTTGATGCGCCCGTGCGACAGAATTCCCTTGATCCGTTCCGCCAGACGTTCGCGGCGGGTTTTGCTGCGCATCGTATCAAGCGCGGTGATCGCCCCCTGCCCCAGCCATTCGGTCAGGCCCGGCAGTGTTGTGGGCAGTCCGGCACGCGTCTCGACCCGCGACAGCAGGCGAACCTGCGCGCGCGCCGCATTCGCGGGATCGTTCGCCTGCGCCATGATGTCGCTGACTTCGGCGGCGATGCTGCCCGGCAACTGAGTCGCCAGGAACGGCAGCAACGCAGCGCAGATCGGGCCCATCTTGCGCAGGTCGGCGCGCTTCGATGTGGCTTCCAGCGCCAGCAGCAATTCATCCAGTGCTGTCACGCACGCGCCGCCCAGCGTTGCGCCCTCGGCGGGCAGCAGCGGATTCAGCGCATAGGCCAGACGGTCCAGCCCCCCGGTTGAGCGCAGCATCGAACGCATGGTACGCGCATTCTGCTGCAGCGCCGCCGTATCGCAGAACTCGGCGCGCTGACTGCCCCAGCCGGACAGCGCTTCCTGCGCGATCAGGTCCGACAGCATCTTGGGATCGGCCCCACGGCCAGTGCGGGCGCGGGCAATGGCCGGGCCGATGCCGTCCGGCCACAGCCCCATGCCGTGCCACATCAGCGGTGCCATCGGGTCGAGCGACGCAACGCAGCGTGCCACCAGCGAACCATCGTCGCCCGCCACACGTAGAACTTCGTCGATCGCCGAGGCAACCTGCATGTCGCCCAGATTTCGGCGCAGCCACAGCGACACATCGCCCTTGCGCAGCATGACGGCCGCCGGACCGGGCCGCACTGCCAGAGCATGCGCCAGGGTGCGCGCATCGTGGCTGAGCAGTCCGGAGATATCGATCCCTTGCGCCGCACGGCGCGGCGGGCGCACGACCAGACGCTGCACGCGTCCCTCGGCCGCCTTGACCAACTGTTCGGCGCTCGGGCGGTGAGCTGGGCTGTCGGCCAGCATGGCGCGCAGCAGTTCGGCCAGATTGGCGCTGATCCGCGCATCGCCCAGCATGGCGGCAAAACTTCCGTATTCCAGCTTGCGCCGGATAACGGTTTCCTCGTCGATCCCGTCCATCGGCACACGCCCGATGGCCAGCGCAAGGATTGTTGCCCCCAGCGCATACACATCGTCGGCCGGAGACCCCGCCCCGCGCGCTTCCGGGCGGCACATAGCAGAATAGGGTGATTCAAAAATAGCCGGCTGGAATGTGCCCGCCGGTGCCGACCAGGCTTCCCCCAGCACCACCGGACCGCCACGTTCCGGACGGAACAGGTTGCCCGGGCGGATACCACGATGGGTCTTGCCCTGTTCGCCCAGCATGATCAGCACGCGTGCACAGGGCACCAGCACGTTGGCCAGCAATTCGGCTTCGGACCAGCGCCGTGTCACCCCGATTGAAGGACCGGGGGGCGCCGGGCAGATCACGAAGCGCGCGCTGCTGCCATCCGACATCGGGGCCGTGCCATGCGCCAGCGGATACAATAAAGATGGTGAGGCCGGAATCTTTCCATCCAGCATATTGGCCCGCGCCGGCAAATCCGCCTGCACGGCCACAGCCATCAACTGGGACGATGGGTCCAGAATATCGCGTGCGGCATAAGCCGACAGGCCCTCCACCGCATCCTGCAATGGCTGGCTCAAAACCGGCTGATAGCGACCGGCGATCAAATTGTCTGCTGTCTGTTCCATCCTGGCACTCCGACGCGCCAGGTATCTAACCATGGAAAGGTTTAGAAACTTTAAAGGCCGCTATCCGGTAAGCGGATAGCGGCCTTTAGGGCCGATCGACATTCAGCCCATACTGGCCTGCAAACGGCACTTTTCTACGCTTCCGGTGCTCACGGACCTTAAGTCCGCTCCACTCCGGGTCTCGAAAAGCACCATTTTCGGCTCAGTCTGAACTGAATGTTGACCGGCCCTAGATCAGTTTTCGAACGGATCTTTCACCAGGATGGTATCGTCGCGTTCCGGGCTGGTGGATAGGATCTGCACCGGTGCTTCCACCAGTTCCTCGATCCGGCGCACGTATTTGATCGCCTGTGCGGGCAGCTGCCCCCACGACCGCGCACCACGGGTTGAACCCGACCAGCCTTCCATCACTTCATAGACCGGCTTCGCCTTGGCCTGCGCCTGCTGGGCGGCGGGCAGATGGCCGATCGCCTTGCCGTCGATGGTGTAGCCCGTGCAGATCTTCAGTTCCTTCAGCCCGTCGAGCACGTCGAGCTTGGTCAGCACCAGCCCCTGCACCCCACCAACCTTCACCGCCTGACGCACCAGCGCCGCATCAAACCAGCCGCAGCGACGGCGACGCCCGGTTACCGTGCCGAATTCGTGGCCCTTGTCGCCCAGCAGCGTACCGATTTCGTCCTGCAGTTCGGTCGGGAACGGGCCGGACCCAACGCGCGTGGCATATGCCTTCGCAATCCCCAGCACAGTGCCAATGGCCGAAGGCGCAATCCCCGCCCCGCTCGCCGCATTGCCCGCCACCGTGTTCGACGAGGTGACGAACGGATAGGTGCCGTGATCGACGTCGAGCATTACCGCCTGCGCACCTTCGAACAGGATACGCTTGCCTTCCTTGCGCGCCGCATCCAGCCGTTCCCAGACGGGTTCGGAGAACGGCAGCAGCTTCGGCGCCAGCGCCAGCAGTTCGGCGAGCAGCGCGTCCTTCGTGAAGGTTTCCGCACCCAGGCCCTTCAGCAGGGTGTTGTGGTGCAGCAGCAATTCGTCAAGCTTCGCCGACAGCGTTTCCGGTTCGGCCAGATCGCACAGGCGGATCGCACGGCGTGCCACCTTGTCCTCGTACGCCGGGCCGATGCCGCGACCTGTCGTGCCGATCTTGCTGTCGCCACGCGCCACTTCGCGTGCACGGTCCAGCGCCGGGTGCAGCTTCAGGATCAGCGGGGTGTTCTCGGCAATACGCAGGTTCTCGGGCGTTACCGTCAGCCCCTGCGCCGTCACCTTGGCGATCTCGCTCAGCAGGGCTTCGGGGTCCAGCACCACGCCATTGCCGATGATCCCCAGCTTGCCGCGCACCACGCCCGAGGGCAGCAGCGACAGCTTGTAGGTCTGATCGCCCACCACCAGCGTATGGCCGGCATTATGCCCGCCCTGAAAGCGCACCACGATATCCGCGCGCGACGCCAGCCAGTCGACAACCTTGCCTTTGCCTTCGTCGCCCCACTGGGCGCCGATCACTGCAACATTCGCCATAGCGTTACTTACTCCAGAGGGACGGCGGTGCCGTCTTTCAAAATATGCGAGCAGCCAAGACGCTTTGCCTCGGCAAGAGGATCGGTCGTGGGTTCCAGCGCGGCGACGGTCGCGAAACCGGCCGCACGCTGTGTCGACGCATCGACACCGAACGGCACAAAACAGCGCGGCCGCACCGGACGCGGCGAGGTAGCGCGCAGAATGGCATCGGGGAACAGCGTCAGCCCGGTGGCCGGTGCGCCCTCGTTCGAGACATAGCGACCACCACGGCCGAGCTCTTCATTACGACCCGGTGCATAGACAGTCAGCGCCACGCCGGTGTGATAGCGGAAACCACGGAACTCGACCGGGTCCACCGTCAGCCGCAGCGTGGGCAGACGCCGCCGCACCGCCACCACTGTATCCACCAGACGGTCCGCATGCGCGCGCACAGCCTGCGGCAGCGGCGCATCGGCCAGCGCCTTCAGGGCGCGTTCTGCGGGGCCGGCGGCCAACAGCAACTCGGTCAACATCCGCGCCAGCGCACCGCCATGGCGCGCGACCGAGGCCGCGTCCTTGCGGTCCAGCGCGCGGGCCAGAGCCTGTCGTGTGGTCAGATCGGTAATTTCGGAATCGATCAGCGCCGGGATCAGCGGCGGCATGGTCAGATCCACGCTGATGGCGTTCAGCCCGACGGTGCTCAGCGCCTCGGCCCCGACAGCGATGATTTCGGCATCGGCTTCGGGAGTGTCGGCGCCGATCAGCTCGATCCCCGCCTGGGCGATCTGCCGGTCGGGGGCCAGCTGGCTGCCGCGCACCCGCAGACACTGCCCGGCATAGGACAGGCGCAGAGGCCGCGGCGCCGAGGCCAGTCGCGTGGCGGCAATGCGCGCTACCTGCGGCGTGGTGTCGGCCCGCACACCCATCATGCGCTGGGATACGGGGTCCATCAGCCGGAACATCTGTTCGGCCACGGCCTCGCCAGCGCCTTGCAACAGGCTTTCCTCGAATTCCAACAAAGGCGGCTTTACGCGCTGATACCCATGCGCGCTGAAGGCGGCCATAACGGATTCCACCGCCCCGGCCTCGATTTCGGCATCGGGGGGCAGAACATCTCGCAAACCGGCGGGCAGAAGCGCCGGATGATTGGGTGCATCGTCTGTCACAACGTGAACCTGTGTGACAGGTGCGCGCGTCCGGTTCAAGCCCGGATAGGCAGACGACCGTAATTCGTGGGTTTCAGCGGAGGCCGCACCACAGGTGCAGGTGCCGCAACCGGCGCCGATGGCGGCTTGGCTGCCGGCCGAGCCGGAACCGGAATGTCATTCACGGGCCAGTAAACCCCGCGTCCACCAGCTTCCGGTGCGAAACGATCGCTGACGCCCACCACGGTTTCCGCCGCGCCAAGATACAGAACCCCATCATCCGGCATGATCTTGCGAATGGCCGCCAGGGTCTTGGTCTTGGTCGGGTGATCGAAATAGATCAGCACGTTCCGGCAGAACACCACGTCGAACCGGCCAAGCCCGGTCAGGTCCGCCAGCAGGTTCCATTCACGGAACTGCACCATGCTGCGGATCTTCTCGGAGATCTGCCAGTTCTGCCCGGCACGCTGGAAATGCTTCACCAGCGCCTGCACCGGCAGGCCGCGCTGCACTTCGAACTGCGTGTAGATCCCTTCCCGCGCCCGCACCAGCTGGTCGCGCGCGATGTCGGTGCCGATGATCTCGACCTTGCGGCCCTGCATCAGCGCAGGATTGTCAGCCAGCAGCATGGCGATCGAATACGCCTCCTGCCCGGACGACGACGCGGCTGACCAGATCCGCAACGGCACACCCGGTCCACGAGCAGCGATCAGTTTCGGCAAGGCCTGCATGCGCAGATGTTCGAACGGACGCACATCGCGGAAGAACAGGGATTCGTTGGTGGTCATCGCTTCGACCACACGCGCGATAATAGCCTCGGCCCCCGGCACGCGCAGACGTGCGACCAGCGCGTCCAGATCGGTCAGCTTTTCAGCATGCGCGATCGGCAGCAGCCGTGCATTCAACAGGTAATCCTTGTCGCGCCCGACGATCAGGCCTGACCGGGCCTTCAACAGGGCGGCCAGAAATTCAAGGCTTGCGGGGGTCATGCGCGTGCTCCTGCCAGCGGCCGACCGCCAACAATGCTCAGGATTTTTCCAGCGATCTCTTTGAGGGGCAGAACGGCAAAGCACAGCCCAGCCTGCGTCACCGCGCCGGGCATACCCCAGACGACACTGCTTGCCTCGTCCTGCGCGATCATCCCGCCGGATGCGGCGATCAGCTTCTCGCCGCCGCGCAGACCATCGGTGCCCATGCCGGTCAGGATCACCGCTAATGTGCGATCACCCGTCGCAACTGCCAGGCTGCGCAGCAGAGGATCGACCGCAGGACGGCAGAAATTCTCGGGCGGATCGTCGTTCAGGCGGACGGTCAACGACGCGCCACTACCCGAAACCACCATGTGTCGCCCACCCGGCGCCAGATGCACATGGCCGGGGCGCAGCACCTCGCCATCAACGGCTTCCGCACAGGTCGGGCCGCCCAGACGATTGATATGTTCCGCCAGCATGGCCGTGAACGCCGCCGGCATATGCTGGGTCAGCAAAATCGGCAGCGGAAACTTGCGCCCCAATGCCGGGATCACCGACAGCAGAGCCTGCGGCCCGCCCGTCGAACTGCCGATCGCCAGCACACGTGGCGGCAGGGTCGGTGCAGCACGCGTCAGTATCTTTTTTGCCCCCGGCAGCCCCGGCTGCCCGGCAACCACGGCCACCTTGCCACGCCGTGCGCCAAGCGCACGCACCTTGGCCACCAGATCGCGCCGGAACGTATCGTCCCCGCTGACACCCGCCAGGCTGGTGGGCTTTGGCACGTAATCCGCCGCGCCAAGCTGTAACGCACGCATGGTAATATCGGCACCGCGCGTCGTCAGCGTCGAGGCCATCACGACGCGCACATCGGGCGCCGCTTTCAGGATCAACGGCAATGCCGTCAGACCATCCATTACGGGCATTTCGATATCGAGGACGATCACGTCCACTTTCGTCGCCCGCAACTGGTCGAGAAGTTCGCGCCCGTTTCCTGCACGCAACACCACACTGATCTGCGGCGATGATTCAAGCGAACGCGCGACGATGCTACGGATCAGCGGTGAATCATCACACACTGCAACGCGCACGATCTGCTCCGCGCCGACCGTATTGGCCGGGCGGGGTAAAGTTGCCGCTGTTGGAAGCATTACATCACTCCAACCTGAGTCAGTTTGCTCAACAAAATCTCTTCGTCGAACGGCTTCATGATGTATTCGCTGGCACCGGCTTCAAGCGCATCACAGATACGCGACATCTCGCTTTCGCTTGTGCAGAACAGCACCTGCGGCATATGCGTGGGCGCTTCCGCCACCAGCTTGCGCAGCATGGTGATGCCATCCATCACCGGCATGTTCCAGTCCAGCAGAACGACATCGGGCTGCATACTGCGGCAGGCATCCAGACCCAACTGTCCGTCTGCCGCCTCCTCAACCCGAAAGCCATTCTTTTCGAGCATACGGCGCGACAGTTTGCGGATAACTGCACTATCATCAACAACAAGACACACCTTCTGCCCGGGCATGATTACGCCTCCCCTGCTGCGCCTGTGATCGCCGTCAGCGCGGCGACATCCAGGACCGACAGCAGGCCGCTGTCGAGCTGGTAGACCGACGTCGCGAACTCGCGCAGCGACGGTGCCAGTGTGGACGGCAGTGCCTCGCGGTCTTCGGAATCCAGGGTCAGCACATCGCCGACGGAATCCACCATCAGGCTGTAGAATTCACCGCGGCTTTCCACCACCACACTGGTCTGGCGCAGATCGGAGTCAGCTTCCTCCAGACCGATGCGCCGACGCAGATCGATCGCCGTGACAATGCGGCCGCGAAGGTTCAGGCTGCCCGAAACTTCTGCCGGAGCCAGAGGGATCTTCGCAATCGCCGGGGCCAGAAGAACGTCCTGAACACTGAGAACCGGAATGCCGCACAGCATGTCAGCCACAGTCAGTGTGACGAATGTTTCTTCACCATGCGCACCCTGTGCGACACGACCACGTCCTGCAAAACCTGCCTGCGTTTTCATGCTGCAACTCCCTCATAAATCGCCTCGTCGGCGGGTAGGAAACTTCGTGCAATCGCGTCCATCAGTGCATCACGATCCATCTTCTGGATGTGCTGGGTGAACCCTGCGTGCACACCGCGTGCCAGATGCTCGGGATTGGCGAGGCTGGAGAGCGCAATGATCGGCAGATCCTTCCACACGCCTTCTCGCCGCACTTCCTGCGCAAACTCGAAACCGTTCATCTCGGGCATTTCGATATCGGTCACGATCGTGTCGAACATCGCCCCGCTGTCGCGCAGTCGCAGCGCTTCCACCGGATTGATCACCGCCGTCGCTTCATATCCGGCGGCAGATAGCACCGGCACCAGCATCTGGCGGAAGAACGCGCTGTCTTCCACAATCAGCAGACGCTTGCTGACGGCTTTCTCAACCGGTGATGTGAACCAGTCGGTGGACGCCTGCGACAGCCAGAACGCCGTGTCGATCACGTCGGTCGCCTTGCCGTTGACGACGGCCGAACCAAGCGTGCCGTTCTGCGCCTTGCCGAGTTCCACGTTCATCACGTCCTCGACAATGTCGATGATCTCGTCGACCAGCAGACCCATCGAGCGATCGCCATCCGTAAACACCAGGATCGGCTGACGCGGGCTTGTCGTGTCCATGCCCATCCGCACCAGCGGCAACAGATGGCCGCGATACTGCAACACTTCCTCGCCGGACGATGTGCGTTCGATACTCTCGCGCGGCATATCCTCGATGCGCGAGACCAGGGTCAGCGGCACGGCCTTCGGTTCATCGCTTCCGGCGCGGAACAGCAGCAGCGCCACTTTTTCCGCCGATGTTGTATTCATCACGCCAAGATCCGTATCGTTGGCCGCA
Organism: Acetobacteraceae bacterium; assembly: GCA_031546815.1. Taxonomy (GTDB): domain Bacteria; phylum Pseudomonadota; class Alphaproteobacteria; order Acetobacterales; family Acetobacteraceae; genus JAVBJV01. The sequence continues at coordinate 12,327 of JAVBJV010000009.1, read as the reverse complement.
TTGGAAGACCCGCGACCCACATCGACTTCCGCCGCACGTGCAATCCCGTTCGGATCAAGGATCATGATCACCGAGCCATCGCCCAGGATCGTGTTGCCGCTGAACACGCTGAGGTGACGCAGGATCGGCGCCAGCGGCTTCACGACGATGTCTTCCGTGTCGAACACGCGATCAACAATGATGCCGAACGTGTTTGACCCGACCTGTGTCACGACAATATAATCGCTCTCGCGGCTGGCTTCACCCGGATCTGGCAGACCCAGCAGTTTCGACATACGTACCAGCGGCAGCAGACGGTTGCGCAGACGCAGCACCGGTATGCGATTGATGCGTTCGATCGGTGCATCCACACCGGCGCGCACCAGTTCGACAACGCTGATCTGCGGAATGGCAAAGCGTTCGCCGCCCGCCGCCACGATCAGCGCCGACACGATGGCCAGCGTGATGGGAATCTTGATGCTGAACGTACTGCCATGCCCTTCGACCGACTGCACATCGATGGTGCCACCGATGCGTTCGATGTTGGTGCGCACCACGTCCATCCCGACGCCACGGCCGGACACCGCCGTCACCTTTTCCGCGGTCGAGAAACCAGCGTGGAAAATCAGGTTGCGGATCTGATTGTCCGTCATCTGCGCGAGTTCCGCCTCGCTGCAAATGCCGTTGCTGATTGCCTTTGCGCGGATCTTGCTCATCGGCAGACCGCGCCCATCGTCGGCGATCTCGATGATGATATGCCCACCTTCGTGATACGCATTCAGCGTCAAGCGGCCGGTTTCTGGCTTGCCCGCCGCGCGGCGCGTCATGGGATCTTCGATCCCGTGATCGGCACTGTTGCGCACCATATGCGTCAGCGGATCCTTGATGAGTTCCAGCACCTGACGGTCGAGTTCCGTCTCAGCACCCAGCATCACCAGGTCGATCTTCTTACTCAGGTCGCGCGCAAGGTCGCGCACCAGACGCGGCACCTTGTTCCAGGCATGGCCGATCGGCTGCATGCGCGCCTTCATCACGCCTTCCTGAAGGTCGGACGTAATATGCGACAGGCGCTGCAACGGCACCGTGAACGGGCTGTCTTCCTGCGAGCGCGACAGCTGCAGCAGCTGGTTGCGCGACAGCACCAGTTCGCTGACCAGCGTCATCAGATTTTCGAGAACTTCAACGCCGACGCGAATGGTCTGCCCGGCAACCGACGATCCACCCTGATCCCCGTCCGCCGCAGCCGCTGCGGCCTTGGGCGCCGCTTCCACAGCAACCGGCGCAGTAACTTCAGCGACAGGCGCCGCTTCGACAGCTTCAACCGGTTCTTCGGCCGGGGCGTTGAACATCGCTTCCAGTTCGGCTTCGGTAGCCGGCGGCGGATCGCCCGCCACAATCGCATCCAGCGCGGCGATCAACTGGCCGTCATCCCCAGCAGGTTCGCTCTGCGATATTTCAAGACCGGTCAGGATCAGGCGGATACGGTCGATCGCTTCCAGAACCGTGGTGATCGATTCCGTGGTTGGCACCAGGACACCGTCGCGGCATTTTCCAAGCACGTTTTCAGCGGCATGCGCCACTGCTTCCAGACGCTGCAAGCCAAGAAAACCGCAGGTTCCCTTGATTGTGTGCATCAACCGGAAGATCAGAGAAACCGTCTGCGCGTCGCCCGGATCCTGTTCAAGCTTCAGGATCGCTTCGTCCAACGCACCCAGGTTTTCGTTCGTCTCTACAAGGAAATCCGCAATAAGATCGTCCATGCCCCTGCCCATCCATAAATCTATAGGAAGGGAAAGTTACAGGGGCATTGTTGCGCGAAGATTAAGATCCGACTTTTTCTATAATCAGGCGTGCATACTCAGAAACCGCGCGACAGCGCACACCCGCCGGAACCCGAGGATCCACCGCCGCCACCGGCGCAGCTCATCCCGGAACAGGCAGACAGAGCCAGTAAAACTCCAAGCCCCAATATGCTTAATACAGACCGCATCATTCAGACCCTACGCTGTTAATTCATCTTTATAGATACCGGTCAGAGCCACCCCATCGGCTCCGATCATGCCCCGATACATACCCTCGGAATTGAACGGCAGCGACACATTTCCCGCCGCATCCACCGCAATCAACCCGCCCGAGCCGCCAATACCGCCCAGTTCCGTCACCACATCTCCGGCCGCCTTCACGACGCCCTGCCGCAGATACCGCATGCGCGAGGCGATTTCATGTCCAACCGCATACCGGATAAAGTATTCCCCGTGCCCGGTGGCCGAGACCGCACAGGTGGCATTCTCGGCCCAGGTGCCAGCGCCAATCACCGGACTGTCGCCCACGCGCCCCGGCAGCTTCGCCGTCATCCCGCCGGTCGAGGTTGCCGCCGCCACATTCCCATACGCATCGCGCGCCACCGCGCCGACCGTGCCGTGCTTGGCCGCATCGTCGCGCGTGTCGGTGGCGCTCAGGCGGCGGCGTTTCAGTTCATCGTGCAGTGCCTTCAGCCGCTTCTCGCTGGCGAAATACGCCGGATCGACAAATTCCACCCCGGCTTGACGGCAGAAATCCAGCGCGCCACGCCCGATCAACAGCACGTGTTCGGACTTTTCCATCACCGCACGCGCCGCCAGCACCGGGTTACGCGGCCCGGTGATCCCGGCCACCGCCCCGGCGCGACGGTCGATACCGTCCATGATGGCGGCGTCCATCTCCTGCACGCCCTCGGTCGTGTAGACCGCGCCACGGCCGGAATTGAACTGGATGTCGTCCTCCAGCGCCATCACCGCCGCCGTCACCGCGTCCAGCGCGCTGCCCCCCTTCGACAGCACCGCATGTCCCGCCAGCAGCGATGTGCGCAGCCCAGCGCGATAGGCAGCCTCGGCCTCGGGCGTCATCGCGGTGCGGCGGATGGTGCCGGCACCGCCGTGAATGGCCAGGGCGAATTTCTGATCCATCGACTCTGCTCCGGAGGGGAATTGATGCGTTTTTGTCCTCCAGCCGGTGGCGCGATGCAATCCCCCCTTGACGCACGGCGCTTCCTCTGGCCCCTGCATGCACCATGGCACCAGCACCCCTTCTTCTGCTCCAGGATATTCGCGTCACGCTCGGGACGACCGCGCTGCTGCACAGCGCATCGCTGGGTATTTCCCCCGGCGACCGGCTGGCGCTGATCGGGCGCAACGGCTCGGGCAAGTCCACGCTGCTGAAGATCGCCGCCGGGCTGATCCCATCCGACGGAGGCACGCGCTTCGTGCAGCCCGGCACCACCGTGCGCTATCTGCCGCAGGAGCCGGACCTGTCGGGCTATGCTACCACCCTTGCCTACGCCGAGGCTGGGCTTGGCCCCAGCGATGATCCGTATCGCGCCCGTTACCTGCTGGAACAGCTTGGCCTGACCGGCGAGGAAAACCCGGCGGTGCTGTCCGGTGGCGAGGCACGGCGCGCCGCGCTGGCGCAGATTCTGGCCCCCTCACCCGACGTGCTGCTGCTGGACGAACCAACCAACCACCTCGACCTGCCGGTGATCGAGTGGCTGGAAACCGAACTGAAATCGATGCGCTCGGCCATGGTCATCATCAGCCATGACCGCCGGTTCCTTGAGGGGCTGTCGCGCGCAATGGTGTGGCTGGATCGCGGGATGGCGCGGCGCGTTGACCGCGGTTTCGCCCAGTTTGAGGCCTGGCGCGACGAAGTGCTGGAGCAGGAAGAACGCGACGCCCACAAGCTCGACCGGCAGATCGTGCGCGAGGAAGACTGGCTGCGTTACGGCGTCACCGCGCGGCGCAAGCGCAATGTGAAGCGCTTGGGCGACCTGCACGCCCTGCGCCAGAAGCGCCGCGACCGGGTGATTGCGCCGGGCCGCGTAAAGGCCACGGCGATGGAGGGCGACGGATCCGGTTCGCTGGTGATCGCCGCCGAGGACATCAGCAAGTCGTTCGACGGCAAGACGCCCGTGGTGCAGAGCTTCACCACCAACATCATGCGCGGCGACCGGATCGGCATCGTCGGCCCGAACGGCGCGGGGAAGAGCGTGCTGCTCTCGATGCTGACCGGCACTCTGGCGCCGGATACGGGGACGGTGACACTGGGCACGGCGCTCAACATGGTGGTGCTGGACCAGAAGCGCGAGAGCCTGGACCCCAACACCACCCTGGCCGAGGCGCTGACCGGCGGGCATGGCGATATCGTGCATGTCGGCAACACGACCAAGCACGTGATCGGTTACATGAAGGACTTCCTGTTCCTGCCCGAACAGGCGCGCGCCCCGGTGCATGTGCTGTCGGGTGGCGAGCGCGGGCGGTTACTGCTGGCGCGGGCATTGGCCACGCCGTCGAACCTGCTGGTGCTGGACGAACCGACCAACGATCTGGACATGGAAACGCTGGACCTGCTGCAGGAAGTGCTGGCCGATTACGGCGGCACAGTGCTGATCGTCAGCCATGACCGCGATTTTCTGGACCGGGTGACGACATCGGTGATCGCGTCCGAAGGTGACGGGGTATGGCAGGAATATGCGGGTGGCTATTCAGACCTGATCGCCCAGCGCGGCTATGGCGTGCAGGCGCGTGCACAGGTGATGCTGGAAAAGAAAAGCACACGTGGTGAAAAAGCCACCCCCGTCGTCAAAAAACGCATGAGCTTCAAGGACAAGCACGCGCTGGAAAATCTGCCTGCCCGAATGGAAAGTCTGCAGGCTGAGATCGCGCGTTTACATGGCCTGTTGGCCGACCCGAAACTGTATCAGCGCGACCCGGCCACCTTCGCCAAACACAGCACCGCCGTAACCGAGGCCGAGGGCAAGCTGCATAAGATGGAAGAAGAATGGATCCGTCTGGAGACGCTGCGGGAAGAAGCCGGGGAATAACTACCTCGTCTTCCCCAGCAGCACTTCCCGGTGCCAGATATACAGGCCCGAGGCCACCAGCACGGCAATGCCGATGAAATGCCAGATCTCGGGCACCTCGTCCCAGATCAGGAAGCCGAACGCAATCGTGTAGAGAATGGCGCCGTATTCGAACGGTGCGACCAGTGTGGTCTCGCCGGTGCGGTATGCCTCGGTCATCAGCATTTGCGCCAATGCCGAGATCAGACCCGTGGCGATCAGGAATGCCCATTCCCAGCCCATCGGCATCACCCATTCAAACGCCGACCATATGCCCGAGATCACCACACCACCGATGGAGAACCAGATCACGATGGTGACATTCCGTTCGCCCGAAGCGCCCATCTTGCGGATGGTGATCATCGCCATCGCCCAGAAAAACACCCCCACCACCACAACCAGCGCCGACCAGAGCGATGCATCAGCCGCTGCATTCCACGGCCGCACCATTACCAGCATGCCGCCAAATCCGACCACGATCGCCGATATGCGCCGCCAGCCGACGGTTTCCTTCAGCAGCGTGACCGACAGCACGGTCAGGAACAGCGGCATGGCAAACCCCAATGCCGTCACCATCGCCAGCGGCAGATGCACATAACCGTAAAACGCTGTGGACATGCCGATCAGCCCGTATACCGTGCGCATCACGTGTCCGAACGGACGCGTGGTTTTCAGCGCCAGCAGTCCCCCATGCGACATGATCATCGGCAGCAGCGCTACCAGCGCGAAGACGCTGCGAAAGAACACGATCTCCATCGTCGGGATACGCCAGGCCACCGCCTTCACGCACACTGCTGCCACAGCAAACGAGGCCGAAGACCCCAGAATGCACAAAATTGCATGGCGTCGCGCCTGCGTCAGACTAAGAGAATCGCTCATCGACAAAGCCTCCCACAGTGGGGAGGCTTTGTCTGCACGCAAGGTTCAGGCTGCTGTTTTGCGTCGTGCCGCAAACATCCGGAAGGCTCCGCCCGCCAGCAGCGCGATCCCCATGCCGAGGCAGAACATCCCCAGCGTCGAAGAGCCGACCTCCGACCGGTTGGCGGCCGAGATCTGTTCCGCGACGGAACGCGCATCGCGCGCCGATATCATGGCAATGAAAGCAGGCTCGCTGCATTTCGCGAGCAGCTCGGGCACGGCACGGCCGCTCGACTGCAGCGCCTGGCGGCACTGTTCCTGCTGTGCGGCAGATGCGGTCGGCGTCTGGGTGGACATCAGGCCGCCTGCAACCAGCAGTATACAGCCCACGCCAAGCATGATCTTGTTCTTCACGTCATAGCCTTTGGTTTTATGGCCCTTGAAATATAACAAAATATTCATCTTTATCAAGGCGCCATACCCGGATATGGCCTGATCGGGTCTGCCCTCATCGACAGGATCTGCCATCATGACACGATCGACCGCTCTTCCCCCTCATCCGGATCTCGAAATTCTCTCGTCGGAAACGCAGTGGGACAAACGCTTTGCGCTGCAGGAAATCCGCTTTCGGTATCGCCGGTTCGATGGTGCGATGTCGGGTATACTCACATGGGAACTGTGGCGTCGCGGCGGGGCCGTTGCGGTGCTGCCTTACGATCCGGTGGCGGACACCGTGGTGCTGATTGAACAGTTCCGCCTGCCCGCGCTGGCTGCGGGGTTTGCGCCAGTGGTCACCGAAGTGGTCGCCGGTTTATCCGATGCGGGCGAGGAAGCATCTGTCTGCGCCACGCGCGAGCTGGCCGAAGAAACCGGTCTCGTCGCCACGCATATGGAACACATCAGCCATTTCATGCTGATGCCCGGCGGCTGCGACGAACACCTGACATTATTCGCCGCCTGCATCACAGCGCCCGCAGTCGATGCGAACGGCATTGCCGGTCATCACGGTCTGGCCGAGGAAAACGAAGACATCCGCGTACGCGTGGTCCCCGCTGAGCAGGCAATTGCCGATGCACTTGCAGGCAAGTTCAACAATGCGGTGATTCTGGTCGCGCTCTTGTGGCTCGCGGCAAAACGTGCCGAACTGCGTCAACGCTGGGCTGGAATTTCATAAGAGGAAACGCATGACCGCACTTCTGTTCCGCAACGACCCATATCTGCAACAGGCAACGGCACAGGTGGTCTCGGCCATTCCCGGCGCGATTGTATTAGACAAGACAATTTTCTATCCGCAATCCGGCGGCCAGCCCGGCGACAGTGGCACCATGCGCTGGAACGGTGGCGAGGCCCCGATCACCACTGCGTTAAAAGGCGAAGGCGAGGCCGTTCTGCACATCCCCGCCGATGGCGCGCCCCTGCCCGCACCCGGCACCGAGGTTGAAATCACCATCGACTGGGACAAGCGGCACCGCTTGATGCGCATGCACACATCGCTGCATCTGCTGTGCAGCCTGATCCAGGGCGCGGGCGTAACAGGTGGACAGATCGGTGCGGATAAATCGCGCCTCGACTTCGATCTGCCGTCTCCGCCCACCAAGGAAGAGCTGACCGAAAAACTGAACGCACTGATCGCCGAAGATCATACCGTCGCGCAAAGCTGGATCACCGATGCGGAGCTGGACGCCAACCCGAACATGGTGCGCACGCTGTCCGTGCAGCCGCCGCGCGGTGCGGGGCGTATCCGTCTGGTGACCATCGGCAATACCGACGCACCGGTGGACCGCCAGCCCTGCGGCGGCACGCATGTCGCGCGCACCGGCGAGATCGGGCGCGTGGAAGTCACCAAGATCGAAAACAAAGGGAAGTCCAACCGCCGTGTGGTGGTGACTCTGGTCGCATGAGCAACACGATGAATTCCCCGCTTGTCACAACCGACTGGCTGGCCGCTGCTTTGGGCGCGCCGGATCTGGTGGTGTTCGACTGCACGAAATATCTGCCGAACGAAAATCGCGATGGCGCGGCCGAATTCCTCGACGCGCATATCCCCGGCGCGCTGTTCTTCGATATCGACAAGATCGCCGATCAGGACACCGACCTTCCGCACATGATTCCCACTGCGGGACAGTTCGCGAAGATGCTGGGCGCGCTGGGTGTGTCGAACACCAGCCGCGTGGTGTTCTACGACCAGAAAGGTCTGGCATCTGCCGCACGTGGCTGGTGGATGATGGAGTTGTTTGGGCACAGCAATGCCGCCGTGCTCGATGGCGGCCTGCCCAAGTGGCGCAAGGAAAATCGTGCGCTGGAAAGCGGCGCGGCGCGCACTGTAAATCCCGCCACCTTCCGCCCGGATTTCCGCGCATCGCGCGTGGCAGGGATCGGCGACATGCTGCATCATACCCTGGTCCGCGATGCCACTATTCTGGATGCACGTGCCGCCGCACGCTTCGCTGGCACTGCGCCGGAACCACGCGCCGGTATGCGTGGCGGGCACATGCCGGGCAGCACCAACCTGCCCTACACCGACCTGCTGAACGACGACCAGACCTTCCACGATCCCGCAATCCTGCGCGGACGTTTCCACGCAGCTGGTGTGCGGGCCGACCGCCCGGTGATCACCTCGTGCGGGACCGGTGTTACGGCCTGCATTCTCACACTCGGGCTGGCGCTGGCCGGCCTGCCGCAGGGGCGCGTCTATGACGGGTCCTGGACTGAATGGGGCGGCCGCCCCGACACGCCCGTGGAGAGCAACTGAATGTCCGAAGACAAGTACCGCCTCGCAACACAGCTTGCACATACCGGCCGGGCCGGACTGCGCACACGCGGCTTCGTCAATCTGCCGGTCTATCGCGGCTCGACTGTGCTGTTTGAATCCTGCGAACACCGCAGGCAGTCGGCCACGCAGAAATACGATCAGGCGCTGACTTACGGCACCATGGGCGGGCCGAACCATCATGCGCTGGAAGACATGATCTGCGCGATCGAGGGCGGCACGCGCTGTCAGATCGTCTCGACGGGTCTGGCCGCGGTAACGGTAGCGCTGATGGCGTTCCTGTCGGCGGGCGATCATGTGCTGATCCCCGACAGTGTCTACGGACCCGGCCGCACATTTGCGGATTCTGAACTGAAGCGTTTCGGCGTGGAAGTGGAATACTACGACCCCACAGTGGACGAGGCCGGCATGGCCGCGCTGATCCGCCCCAACACCAAGGTCGTCTATACCGAAAGCCCCGGATCACACACGTTCGAGATGCAGGACATCCCCGCCATCGCCCGCGCCGCGCATGCACGCGGGGCCAAGGTGCTGATGGACAACACCTGGGGCATCCAGACCTTTCAGCCGTTCAAACATGGCGTCGATGTGTCGATTCAGGCGCTGACGAAATACGTGGGCGGGCATTCGGATATTCTGCTTGGCAGCATCACCACCAACAGCGACGACGACTGGAAGGCCGTTCGTAACTGCGCGACCGCACACGGGCATCATGCCTCGCCCGACGATTGCTGGCTGGCACTGCGTGGTGCGCGCACCATGGGGATTCGCCTGAAGGCGCAGGAAGAAGCGGGCATGATCGTGGCGCGCTGGTTTGCCGCGCGTCCGGAAGTGCTGCGCGTGCTGCACCCCGCCCTGCCCGGCGCACCGGGTCACGATATCTGGAAGCGCGATTTCACCGGCGCGTGCAGCCTGTTTGGCGTTACGTTCAAGCCGGAGTTCACGCCGGAAAGCGTTTGGGCGATGGTCGATAACCTGCAGCTGTTCGGTATCGGCGCATCATGGGGCGGGTTCGAAAGTCTGGCCGTGGTGACCAACACCGTGATCACCCGCACCGCCACCACGACCGAGATCGGCGGCCCGACCATTCGGTTCCAGATCGGGCTGGAAGACCCCGCCGACCTGACCGCCGATCTGGAGGCTGCGTTTAGTTACCTGAGCAGGTAGCGCAGACACCTTCGACCTCGATCGTCGCCCGCGTTGGTTTGAACCCGACGCGGGCGGCGGCTTTTTCAACCGCGTGCAGCACTAGGTGATCTTCAAGCTCGGTCACGCTGTTGCACTGCCGACAGATCAGGAACTGCGCCGGATGCGTATGCCCGTGTGCGCAATGTTCGTGTGCCTCGCTGGTCAGGCAGGCGACGAAGGCGTTCAGGCGCTCCACCTTGTGCACCAGGCCCTGCTCCACCAGAAAATCCAGCGCACGGTAAACCGTGGGCGGGGCAGCCCCTGCCCGGCGCAGTTTCAGCAGGTCCAGCAACGTGTAGGCACCCACCGGCTGCCCGGCTTCCAGGATCAGCTCCAGCACGTCGCGACGCAGTGCCGTGAGCTTCGCACCGCGCTCGGCACAGCAGGCATCGGCGCGATCCAGCATTACGGCAATATTTTGCGGTGCCATCCCTGACCCTCTCCAACGATGTTATAATATAGCCTATAGTCACCGCCATGAACACCATGACGCTCCCCCCAGCGCCGGTTGCCGAGGCATTCGCCGCGCTGCTGAAATTCGACGCCAACGGGCTGATCCCCGCCATCGCCCAGCAATACGACACCGGCGAAGTGCTGATGATGGCGTGGATGAACCGCGCGGCGGTGCTGGAAACCCTCACCACCGGACGCGCAGTATATTACTCGCGCAGCCGCCAGGCGTTATGGCGCAAGGGCGAGAGTTCCGGGCAGGCACAACGGGTGATCGATTTCCGTCTGGACTGCGATGGCGACACCATCCTGCTGCTGATCGACCAGACCGGCGTTGCGTGCCACACCGGGCGGCGGTCGTGCTTCTATACCGCGCTGCGCGACAATGAAGCAGTGGCGATAAGCAAAGTGCTGCACGACCCGAAAGATCTGTATGGCCGTGGATAACAGTCCCGTTACCGTGCTGACCGGCTTTCTGGGCGCGGGCAAAACCACGCTGCTCAACCGGCTGCTGCGCGACCCGGCGCTGACCGACACCGCCGTACTGGTCAATGAATTCGGCGAAGTCGGGCTGGACCATCTGCTGGTCGAAACCCTGTCGGACGAAGTGGTGCTGCTGAACGCGGGCTGCCTGTGCTGCACGGTGCGCGGCGACCTGTCGCGTGCGCTGCGCGATCTGGCCGAACGCATCGATACCGGGCAGACCATAAGGCGTGTGGTGATCGAGACAACCGGCCTCGCCGATCCTGTCCCCATCGTGCAGACTCTGGCGAGCGACCCATCCCTGCCCGAGCGTTTCCGTCTGGACACCATCATCACCGCCGTGGATGCGGTGAACGGCGCCGCCACGCTGGACGCGCAGCCCGAGGCATTGAAGCAGGCCGCGCTCGCCGACCGCATCGTGCTGACCAAGACCGATCTGGCCGATGCAGAAACCCTCGCCACGCTGAAAGCCCGCCTGCACCAGCTGAACCCCGGCGCCACGCAGGTCGAGGCACAGCATCACGATGCGCTGACACTGCTGAACGCCGCCCCGTTCGATCCCGACACCAAAAGCGCCGATGTGCGCGCCTGGCTGAATGCCGAAGCATGGGAAGCGCGCGACCATCATCACCATCACCACGATCATCATCACGACCCGTCACGCCATAACGCGGAAATCCATTCCTTCTGCCTGACGTTCAGTGATCCTCTGCCGTGGCAGGGTGTATCCTCGTGGCTCAACATGCTGATCGTCACGCGCGGGGCCGATCTGCTGCGGGTGAAGGGCATCCTGCATCTGGACAGCGAACCGCGCCCGGTGGTGATCCATGGTGTGCAGCATCTGTTCCATCCACCCGCTTTGCTGGACGCATGGCCGAAGGATGATCCGCGCACCTCGCGCATCGTCTTCATCGTGCGCAACATCCCGCGCGAGACGATCGAGAGCAGTCTGAACGCTTTTCTGGAAGCCAGCCGCGATATCACGGATTAAAAAACAGGGAGCAGCCAATGGCTGCTCCCTGATTGTGGTGACCGTTCCTGAAGCCCAGCCTCATCCGGCTGATTTGCTATCGACCGCCACAAAGATCGCCCTGCCCTCGCGCATCACACGCAGAGCAACGCTGCCACCGTTACGCACCGAATTGCGGATCTCGCGCACCGCCTCGTCCGGCGAGGCAATCGGCTTTGCACCCACGGCAATAATCACGTCCCCGGCTTTCAGGCCGGCTTCCTCGGCGGCGGAACCGGATTCAACCTGACCGATGACCGCGCCGTTCTGTGTCTCACTCAGATTGAGCGCACGGCGGATCTGCGGCGTGATCGGTGCAATCGCAATGCCGATGCGGCCACTGCCATCGTCCTGGGTGTCGGCCGTGGTGGGCTGGGCATCGGGCGGCTCCGTCACTGTCACGGTGATCTCGCTGTTCTGCCCGTCACGCAGGATGCCGATCTGCGTTGCCTGACCGGGGCGAATGTCAGCTACCGCCCGCGCCAGATCGCGCGCGTCTTTCATCACCGTGCCGTTCACGCTGGTAATTACATCGCCCGGACGAATGCCTGCGGTTGCAGCCGGACTCTTCTCGCTCACTTCGGCCACCAGCGCGCCGCCCGCCTGCGGCAGATGCAGCGCCGTCGCCATCGCCTGATCGACCGGCTGCGTCGTCACCCCCAGAAAGCCGCGCTCGACACGGCCATTCTGCTGCAACTGCGCGACGATCTTCGTTAC
>JAVBJV010000028.1:0-3822 GCA_031546815.1 Acetobacteraceae bacterium | reverse complement strand
TGTGCCGGGGGTGACCGCGGCTATGCCGATCATTGAACGGCAAGCGTTGTTCACATCGACTGCTGGCGGTGCGGCAGGCGGTATGGTGCGCGGCATGCGGCCCGAGGACATTCAGCATTACGACGCGGTTGCCAACAAGCTGGTGGCTGGTTCGCTTGATGACTTCAAGGGCGACGGCGTGATCGCAATCGGCGTTCGCTTGGCCGAGGATTTTCGTCTGGGCATTGGCGACACATTGTCGATTGTCTCGCCGCAGGGGCAGACCACGGTGATTGGCACCATCCCGCGTATTCGGGCATTCCGGATTGTGGCGATTTTCCAGATGGGGATGGCGCAGTACGATCGTTCGTATGTGTTCATTCCACTGCAATCGGCGCAGGCGTTTTATAACCTGGGCGATGCGGCGACGCAGGTTTCAATAATGACGAACTCGCCCGAGAATACGCGGGAAATCGGCTATGGCGTGTATGCCGCGCTGGAAGGCGCGCCGGTCAGAATTCTGGACTGGAAGGCGCAGAACAACGCATTCGCCGAGATGATCAACGCGCAGCGCAACGTGCTGTTCATTCTGCTGATGCTGATCATCATCGTGGCGGCGTTCAACGTGATCTCGTCGATGATCATGCTGGTGAAGGACAAGACGCGCGACATCGCGGTGCTGCGCACAGTGGGTGCGACGCAGGGATCGGTCATGCGGATCTTCCTGATGATCGGTGCATCGGTCGGCGTGGCGGGTACGATTATCGGCACCATTCTGGGCGTGCTGTTCTGCCTGAATATCGAGAGCGTGCGCAAAGCGGTGGAATGGGTCACGGGAACGAATGTGTTTAACGAGGAAGTGTATTTCCTCACCCGGATGCCGGTGCTCATGGAATGGAACGAGGTGGCGTTTGTCACCGGAACAGCGCTGGCGATCTGCTTGCTGGCGACCATTCAACCTGCCTGGCGCGCGGCGAAGACCGGCCCGGTGGAGGCGCTGCGCAATGAATAATGTGAAGCACGATGTCCCGCTGCACCTGAAAACGGTCGAGCGTACCTATCGCACCGATGCGGGCGAATTGCCGGTGCTGCGCGGTGCCGATCTGGCGCTGAAGGCGGGCGAGATCGTGGCGCTGGTGGCTCCATCGGGCACTGGCAAATCCACGCTGCTGCATGTGGCCGGATTGCTGGAACGCCCCGATGCGGGGGATGTGATCGTGGCAGGGCGTTCGGCGGGAACACTGCCGGATTCAGCCCGCACGGAAATCCGCCGCAACTTCATCGGGTTTGTGTATCAGTTTCACCATCTGCTGCGCGAATTTACCGCTGCCGAAAACGTGATGTTGCCGCAGCTGGCCGCCGGTGTGTCGCGCACGGATGCGAAGGCGCGGGCGGAAGAGTTGCTGCGTGCCTTCGGGCTTGGTGAACGGATCGAGCATCCGCCGGGGAAGCTCTCGGGTGGGGAACAGCAGCGCGTGGCGATTGCGCGCGCGCTGGCCAACCAGCCTTCGGTACTACTGGCGGACGAACCGACCGGGAACCTCGATGTTGGGACGTCGGGCGTGGTGTTTCGCGAACTTCTGTCCATCGTGCGCAACCAGGGCGTGGCGGCACTGATTGCCACGCATAACCCAGACCTTGCCGCGCAGATGGACCGTGTGGTCACGTTGCGGGACGGGCATATCGTCCCCGCCTGACCGGAGTATCGGCATGACGCATCAGAGCTTCGTACATCTGCACGTGCATTCGGCCTATTCGCTGTCGGAAGGCGCGATCAAGGCCGACAAGCTGGCGACGATGGCGCGCGATGGCGGCATGCCGGCCGTGGCGCTGACCGATACGCACAACCTGTTCGGCGCACTGGAGTTTGGGCTGTCGTGCCTGAAGTCCGGCATTCAGCCGATCATCGGGTGTCAGTTGGCACTGGCGCGCGGTGACAAGCGCGATCTGCCGCCCGACCCGATTGTTGCGCTGGCGCAGAACGAGCTTGGTATCTCGAACCTGCAGAAACTGTCATCGCATTACTACCTGCACGGCGCGCCGGATCTGGATGTGCTGCGGTCGCATGCGGATGGCATCATTCTGCTGACGGGCGGCACGCTCGGCCCGATTGCGCGGCTGCTGACAGAAGGGCAGCGCGATGCGGCGGAGGAGTTGCTCGCCGCATTGAAGGAAGGTTTTGGCGACCGGCTGATGATGGAGCTGCACCGTCACGGCCTGCCGATTGAAGCGGCGATTGAGCCGGGCCTGATCGCGCTGGCCGATGGTGCCGGTGTACCGCTGGTGGCCGCCAACGATTGTTACTTCGCGAAGTCGGCGATGTATCAGGCGCACGATGCGTTGCTGTGCGTGGCCGAAGGGCGCCTGCTGTCGGAAGATAACCGCCGCCGCGTAACGCCCGAACACTGGTTCAAACCCGCGTCCGAGATGCGCCGCATTTTCGCCGATTTGCCGGAAGCGTGCGACAACACGCTCGCCGTGGCGCAACGTTGCGGTGTGATGGCCGAGACGCGCAAGCCTCTGTTGCCGATGTGCCCCAAGGTGCAGCCCGGCATGACGGAAGCCGAGACCGTGCGCGATATGGCGTTCCGCGGTCTGAAAGACCGTCTGGATGCCGTGAACATGCCCGACGAGGATCGCAAGGCGTATGAAGAACGCCTCGATTATGAACTCGGCGTGATCGAGAAGATGGGCTTCCCAGGCTACTTTCTCATCGTTGCCGACTTCATCCAGTGGGCGAAGGCGCACGACATTCCGGTGGGGCCGGGGCGTGGGTCGGGCGCGGGGTCTGTCGTCGCGTGGGCGCTGCTGATCACCGATCTGGACCCGATGCGTTTCGGCCTGCTGTTCGAGCGCTTTCTGAATCCCGAACGTGTCTCGATGCCTGACTTCGATATCGACTTCTGTCAGGATCGGCGCGACGAAGTCATCACATACGTGCGCAATGAATACGGCGGCGACCGTGTTGCGCAGATCATCACCTTCGGAAAGCTGCAGGCGCGCGCCGCCGTGCGCGACGTTGGCCGCGTGCTGGGCATGTCGTTCGGGCATGTAAACAAGGTCGCCGAGCTGATCCCCAACAACCCGGCCAAGCCCGTCACGCTGCAGGAAGCGGTAGACGGAGAACCCCGCCTGCAAGCCCTGCGCGACGAGGACGAGCAGATCAAGCGTCTGCTGGAAATCGCGTTGCAGCTTGAGGGGCTGTATCGCCACGCATCGACTCATGCGGCGGGCGTGGTGATTGGTGATCGTCCGCTGGATGAACTGATCCCGCTGTATCGCGACCCTAAGTCCGAGATGCTTGTCACCCAGTACAATATGAAATGGGTGGAGCAGGCCGGGCTGGTGAAGTTCGACTTCCTGGGCCTGACGACGCTGACGATCCTGAAGCGCGCGGTCGCCATTCTGGCGGGGCAGGGCGTAACGGTGGATCTCGCGCATCTGCCGCTGGACGACAAGCGTACCTACGACATGCTGAGCAGTGGCGACACCGGCGGTGTGTTCCAGTTTGAAAGCGCGGGCATGCGCGACGTTCTGCGCCAGATGCGGCCCGACAGGTTCGAGGATCTGATCGCCGCCGTGGCGCTGTATCGCCCCGGCCCGATGGCGAACATCCCCGCTTACTGCCAGCGTAAACACGGCGAGAAATGGGATCCGCCGCACGAGAGCATTCACGACATTCTGGGCGAGACCTATGGCATCATGGTCTACCAGGAACAGGTGATGCAGATCTCGCAGCGCATGGCGGGGTATTCGCTGGGCGGCGCGGATATGCTGCGTCGCGCGATGGGCAAGAAGATCCGCTCCGAGATGGAGGAGCAGCGCAAGATCTTCACCGTCGGT
>JAVBJV010000036.1:0-16806 GCA_031546815.1 Acetobacteraceae bacterium | reverse complement strand
TTGGCAAAATACGCGGTGGCTTTTTTTAAGATGTCGCGCTCCTCGGTGACGCGAGCCAGTTCCTTCTTCAAGCGCCGGATCTCCGCAGCCTGATCATCGCCGCTCGAACTGGAGGGCGTCGAGAACTTCTTCTTCCAGGCGCAGAGCGAATGCTGGCTTACACCAAGCCGCTTCGACACCTCCGCAACGGGATAACCCCGCTCGGTGATCTGCGCGACCGCATCGCGCTTGAAATCGTCGTTGAAATTGCCAGTCCCCATCATAGCCCCCTTGCCTCAAAAGTAGGGAAGAAGGCGTCTACAAATCTAGGGGCTATTCACTCAAGCGTTCGAGCGCGCCCGGCCACCATACCAAAAAACCGCCCCGGATCCGTGCCAACGGACAGCTCCGGATTGCTTGAAAACGAAACCATGGGAATTTATGGGGAATTAAGAAAGTATGGTGCTGTTGGAGGGGATTGAACTCTCGACCTCTCCCTTACCAAGGGAGTGCTCTACCACTGAGCTACAACAGCATCCGGCGTAACGGGTGCAAATTCCCCGTCAGGGCCGCGTTCCTAACCTTTTGGATCGAGACCTGCAAGCCCTTGCTTTATTTCTCTTGACCCCGGCGAGTGGTTTTTTCATTTCATCCGCATGACCACAGATGCCCCTCCCCCAAAAAAGCCCGAAAAACCCGCCAGTCAGCTTGAACGCGAGGCCCGGGCCGCCGCCGCCCTGCGCGAGAATTTGCACCGCCGCAAAGCCCAGACCCGCGCCCGGACCGAGGCACCGCCACCGCCCCCATCCGGCGACAAACCGTAGCCTTGCGGGCAACTGCAGCTGCCAGTAGACCTTCCTCCCCCCAACCAGCCCGTGGAGTTTTCGCCCATGTCCGTGATGTCCGACCGTTGGATCCGCCAGATGGCGACTGAACACGGCATGATCGAACCCTTTATCGACGGGCAGAAGCGCGGCGGGATCGTTTCCTACGGTTTGTCGTCCTATGGGTACGACGCGCGTGTGGCCGACAGTTTCAAGGTCTTCACCAATGTCGACTCCGCCATCGTGGACCCCAAGGAATTCAACCCCAACTCCTTCGTGGACCGCACCGGGCCGGTCTGCATTGTGCCGCCCAATTCCTTTGCATTGGCGCATACGGTGGAATATTTCCGCATCCCGCGCGATGTGCTGGTAATCTGCCTGGGCAAATCCACCTATGCGCGCTGCGGGATCATCGTGAATGTCACACCGCTGGAACCCGAATGGGAAGGCCAGGTGACGATCGAGATCAGCAACACCACCCCCCTGCCCGCCAAGATCTATGCCGGGGAAGGTATCTGCCAGTTCCTGTTCCTCAAGGGCGATCAGCCGTGCGAGACGTCGTACGCCGACAAGGCGGGGAAATACATGGGGCAGCGTGGCGTTTCACTACCGCGGATGGGATAAGGCTTGAACCGGCGCTTCGGCACCGCTTACGCTGTGGCGTCCGTTTCAATTTTTAAAAGAACCCCCTCATGCAAGCCCCCCTGCCCAAACTGGGAAAGCCCGCCTGGGTTACCGAATTTCAGGCATTCATTCTACGCGGCAACGTTATCGACCTGGCGGTCGGGATTATCATCGGGGCCGCCTTTACCACCATTGTCGACAGTCTGGTGAAAGACATCTTCAACCCGTTCCTCGGGCTGCTGCTGGGCGGGATCGATTTCTCGAACGTGTTCGTCGTGCTGTCGGGCGAACGCCTCGCCACGTTGAAAGCCACGCGCGAAGCAGGGGCATCGGTGTTGGCGGTCGGCACGTTCCTCAATGCGGTGATCAATTTCCTGATCGTCGCCTTCGCCATTTTCTGGCTGATCAAGGCGCTGGCGAAATTCAAGGACAAGATGACCGCCCCCGCCACCGACGATCCGCCAGCGCCAACGCGCACCGAAGTGCTGCTCGAGGAAATCCGCGACGCGCTGCGCAACAAGGGCTGATCATATGTCGCAAGGGCCCCGTGCCCTTGCGACACCGATCCAGTTTTGCAATAAATCCCCATAGACGACGCGACGCTCAGGTTTCCTCTGGCGGCCATTCGTTCTGCCGCCAGTATCATGCGCATGCTTGATATGGGGGTATTTTGCCAGACGGCGGTTTCCATTTCCCGGCTCTTGTCCTGAATGCGGATTATCGTCCGCTGTCGTATTTCCCGCTGTCGCTCTGGCCGTGGCAGGACGCCATCAAGGCCGTATGCATGGAGCGTGTCTCCGTGCTGTCCGAATACGACTGCGAGGTCCACTCCCCCAGCCTGACGCTGCGGCTGCCCAGCGTGATCGCCTTGCGCGACTATGTCGGCACACAGCGCCGGCTGGCTTTCACGCGGTTCAACGTGTTTTTGCGCGACGGATTTGCCTGCCAGTATTGCGGGCGGAAAGAAGCCGCCCCGGATCTGACCTTCGACCACGTCATCCCGCGCAGCCGTGGGGGCCGCACCACGTGGGAAAACGTGGTCACCGCCTGCAGCCCCTGCAACCTGCGCAAGGGAAACCTGATGCCACGGGACTGCCGGATGCACCCACGCCACACGCCCCGCCGCCCCGGTAGCTGGGAGCTACAGGACAAGGGCCGCGCCTTCCCACCCAATTACCTGCACGATAGCTGGCGGGATTATCTGTATTGGGACAGCGAGCTGGAGAGTTAGACCGGTCGCCGCAGCGCCTCACCCACGCCATATGATGCTGGAACGTCCCACGGGGCGCTCACAAAGCCGTAGCGCTGCCAGTAAGTGACCGTGCCATGCACCGCCACCGCCGTCAGCGTATGCAGCCCCAAGGCGCGGGCAGCGTCTTCCATCTGCGTGATCGCAGCGGCCACCAGCCCCTGCCCCTGATACTCCGGCGCAACCGCCACATCGTGCAGGTGCAGCGCATCAGCCCCAGCGGGCAGCGTGCCCAGCTCGACCGCCAGCGCGGGCGCGGGGCCGCTGATCCACGGATGCGCCACGGCATAGCCCTGCAACACCCGGTCCACCTCCAACGTCAGGCAGGTGGTGGGCGAGAGTTGCAGACGGTCGGCGAAGACGTCCACCGGTTCCGGCAGATCCGGATGCACCCGATCCGCCAGCGCCAGCAGCGCAGGCAGGTCGTTCGGGCGCATCAGCCGCCAGAACGGAGTCAGGTCACCCGGCCGTGGCAATGCTTGAACTTCTTGCCCGACCCGCACGGACACGCTGCATTGCGCGGCACGAAACGGCCCCAGGTGCTCGGGTCGTTCTGATCGAAGCCCGGGGGGGCATTCGCCAAGCGTGGATCGTTTTCCATCGGCGCGCCCGGATCCTGGCGGCTCTCCACCAGATTTTCCGGCAATGGCGGGTAATCGATTTCGGGCGGTGCGTCGGTGCGGACTTCAACGCGCGACATCAGGCTGGTCACGCGTTCGCGCATTTCGCCCAGCATCGCGTTGAACAGGCTGAACGCCTCGCTCTTGTATTCGTTCACCGGATCGCGCTGGCCGTATGCGCGCAGGCCGATCCCCTGCCGTAACTGGTCGAGCAGCAGCAGATGTTCTTTCCAGACCTGATCCAGCACCTGCAGCAGGATCGACTTCTCGATCATCCGCATCAGCTCGGGGCCGTAATTGGCAGCCTTGGCGGCGATTGCCGCGTCGGTCAGTTTTTCCAGACGTTCGCGGATAGCGGTGTCGTCGATGCCTTCTTCCTTCACCCAGTCCGCCATTGGCAGATCCTGGTTGAAGATGCGCATCACATCGTCATGCAGCCCCGCGGCATCCCACTGTTCCGAGAACGCGTGTTCGGGAATGTGCCGCGCCACCACCGTGTCGATGGTTTCGTGACGCATGTCGGTGATGGTTTCCGACACGTCGTCGGTGCGCATGAACTTGCGGCGCTCGGCGTAGACTTCCTTGCGCTGGTCGTTCATCACGTTGTCGTACTTCAGCACGTTCTTGCGCATGTCGAAGTTGCGCGCTTCGACCTTTTTCTGCGCACGTTCCAGTGCCTTGTTGATCCACGGATGGATGATCGCCTCGCCTTCCTTCAGGCCCAGCTTCTGCAGCGCGCCCGACATCCGGTCCGATCCGAAGATCCGCATCAGATCGTCTTCCAGCGACAGGAAGAACCGCGAAGCCCCGGGGTCGCCCTGACGGCCCGAACGGCCGCGCAGCTGGTTGTCGATGCGGCGGCTTTCGTGACGTTCGGTGCCGATCACGAACAGCCCGCCCGCTGCGGTCACAATCTCGCGCGCGGCGTCGATTTCCTGACGGATCTGGGCGAGCTTCGCCTCGCGTTCATACCCTTCGGGCATGTCGCCCACTTCGGTGCGCACGCGCATCGCGTAATTGCCGCCCAACTGAATGTCGGTGCCGCGGCCCGCCATGTTGGTGGACACCGTCACCGCGCCGGGACGACCGGCCTGCGTGATGATGCCAGCTTCCTGTTCGTGGAAGCGCGCGTTCAGCACCTGGTGCTGGATACCGCGCTTCTTCATCAGTTCGCTGAACAGCTCGCTCTTCTCGATGCTGGTCGTGCCGACCAGAACCGGCTGCTGGCGCGCCTGGCATTCCTGGATCAGGTTCATCACCGCTTCGTATTTCTCGTGCGCGGTCCGGTACACTTCGTCGTGCTGGTCTTCGCGGATCACCGTCACGTTGGTGGGAATGTCCACCACGTCGAGCTTGTAGATCTCGGCGAATTCGTCGGCTTCGGTCAGCGCCGTGCCGGTCATCCCGGCCAGCTTCGGATACAGGCGGAAATAGTTCTGGAACGTGATCGACGCCAGCGTCTGGTTTTCCGGCTGAACTGTCGCGTGTTCCTTGGCCTCCAGCGCCTGATGCAGACCGTCGGAATAACGACGCCCTTCCATCTTGCGGCCGGTGAATTCGTCGATGATGACGACCTTGTCGTCCTTCACGATGTAATCGACGTCCAGCGTGAACAGCGTATGCGCACGCAGGCTCTGCTGCACGTGATGCAGCAGCGTGATGTTCAGCGTGTCGTACAGGCCGCCCTCGGTCAGGATACCGGCGTCCTTCATCATCTGCTCGACCGTTTCCGTGCCGGTTTCGGTCAGATGGACGGTCTTGAACTTCTCGTCCTTCTCGAACGCGCTGGTATCAACCACCAGCGCCTTCACCACCGCATCGACCTGACGATACAGGTCCGAGCTGTCTTCCGCAGGCCCCGAGATGATCAGCGGTGTGCGCGCTTCGTCGATCAGGATGCTGTCGACTTCGTCCACGATCGCATACGCAAAATCGCGCTGGACCATTTCTTCCATGCGGAACTTCATGTTGTCGCGCAGGTAGTCGAAGCCGAATTCGTTGTTGGTGCCGTATGTCACGTCGCAGTCATACGCGGCCATGCGTTCGTGGTCGGCCACGCCATGCACCACAACGCCCGTGGTCAGCCCCAGGAACCCGTACAGCGCGCCCATCTGCTCGGCGTCGCGCATGGCCAAGTAATCGTTCACGGTGATGACATGCACGCCCTTGGCGGGCAGTGCGTTCAGGTAAACCGCCAGCGTGGCAACCAACGTCTTGCCTTCACCGGTCTTCATTTCCGAGATCTTGCCGTCGTGCAGCACCATCCCGCCGATCATCTGCACGTCGAAGTGCCGCATCCCCAGCACGCGGCGCGAGGCCTCGCGCACCACGGCGAAGGCTTCGGGCAGCAGGTCGTCCAGCGTCTCGCCCTTTTCCAGCCGGGCGCGGAATTCGTCGGTCTTGGCGCGCAGCGCGTCGTCGGTCAGGGCCGAGATCTCTGGCTCCAGCGTGTTGATGGACGAAATACGCCGCTGATAGCTCTTCAGCGAACGGTCGTTACTGGAACCAAAAATAGCTCGGGCAAGGCGGGCGAACATGCGAAAATCCCAAAAACAGGATACGCCCCGGTAAAGGGGCGACAAGACCAATGCGCCGTAACTGCATACCGGACAGGCATACCGCAAGGCACAATATGCCGAGATGTAGGGGCGCGCCCCCTTCGGGTCAAATAAACCCGCTCAAAAAAAGCGGCTTCCCGAGAAAAAAATCGTTTTCTGGCGGCAACTTGTCGCCGGGCGAGGGTTCGGCCATCATGGGCACAACCATCTTTACAGAGAGATTCTTCATGCGAGTCCGCCACTGGCTTGCCGCCGGCCTGTTGATCGCCGGGCAGGCTACCGCCCAGATTGTCCCCGCCAATCCCCCGTCGGACCCTGTGGTCGCGCGGGTCGACGGGACCGACATCCATTATTCTGACGTGACCGCGATGTTGCAGAGCCTGCCCGAGGAAGTCCGCAATATTCCGCCGAACGTGCTGTATCCGCTGGTCATCGACCAGATGGTGAGCCAGCGCGTGCTGACGGATGCGGCCCGCAAGGCCGGGTTGCAGACCGACCCCGCCGTGCAGCGCCAGGTGCGCGAAGCGGAAGATCGCGCGCTGCAAAACGCGCTGATCACCCGCGAACTGAACGCGCAGATCACCGACGCTGCCGTGCGCGCCCGCTACGACTCGGAAATCGCCAGCAAGCCGCCGGAAGAAGAAATCCGTGCCCGCCATATTCTGGTGGCGACCGAAGCAGAAGCTCTGGCCGTGATTGCCGAACTGAAGGCCGGTGGCGACTTTGCCGCGATTGCAGCCAGCCGCACGACGGACCCCAGTGGCCGACAGAATGGTGGTGATCTGGGCTTTTTCAAAAAAAGCGACATGGTCCCCGAATTCGCTAACGCTGCCTTCGCGCTGACCGCCGGTCAGACCACGCAGGTTCCCGTGCGCAGTCCGTTTGGCTGGCACGTGATCAAGCTGGAAGAACGCCGCACCGTCCCGCAGCCGACCTTCGAATCGGTGCGCGAAGAACTACGCCAGCAGATGTTCGAACAGAACGTGCAGGGCGTGATCGACCGCTTCCGCGCCACGGCGAAGATCGAGCGTTTCAATCTGGATGGCTCGCCCGTTCAGAGCGCCACGCCGCCGACTGCGCCCGCCGCCCCGGCAGCCCCTGCGGCTCCGGCTGCGCGTCCGGCGCGCTGATGTCTCCACCAGCCTGCCCGGAAACGGGCGGGCTGGTTTCCAATTTCATGCAACGTCCAGACAGGCATTGACGCCATGGCCAATAACATCCCGACCTCCCCCCTCGCCGTTTCCCTGCCCGAATTTCCGCTGATCGAAGGTGTGCGCCTGGGCGCTGCCGAAGCGGGCATTCGCTACAAGGGCCGCACCGATCTGGTCATGGCCGAATTCGTCCCCGGCACCACGGTGGCGGGCGTGTTCACGCGCAACAAGTGCCCCGGCGCGCCGATCGACTGGGATCGCGCCGCACTGAAAACGGGCAAGGCGCGCGCGCTGGTGGTCAATGCGGGGAATTCGAATGTGTTCACCGGCAAGGCTGGAGCCGATGCGGCAAAGCGTTCTGCCGAAGCGGCCGCCAAGCTGGTGGGCTGCAAGCCGAAGGATGTGTTCCTCGCCTCGACCGGCGTAATCGGCGAAGTGCTGCCGGATGCCAAGCTTACCGCCGCCCTGCCCAAGCTGCACAAGTCGCTGACCGACACCGCCTGGCCCGATGCGGCGCGCGGCATCATGACGACCGATACCTTCCCCAAGGGCGCGGTGCGCACGGCGAAGATCGGCGACACCACGGTCACCATCAGCGGCATCGCCAAAGGCAGTGGGATGATCGCGCCGGACATGGCGACCATGCTGTGCTTCGTATTCACCGACGCCAAAATCCCCGCCGCCGCGTTGCAGGCCGCGCTGTCGAAGGGCGTAGACACCACGTTCAACTGCACGACGGTGGACAGCGATACCTCGACATCCGACACCGTGCTGCTGTTCGCGACCGGCGCCGCCAAACATGCGCGTGTGCCTGCCGAAGGCGGCGCGATGCTGAAGGATTTCCGCGCCCAGTTGCAGGATCTGCTGAAGGATCTGGCGCTGCAGGTGATCCGCGACGGCGAAGGCGCGCAGAAGCTGATCCGCATCGACGTGACCGGCGCCGTGAGTGCCAAATCCGCCAAGCGCGTGGCTATGGCGATTGCGAACTCGCCGCTGGTAAAGACCGCCGTTGCGGGTGAAGACGCCAACTGGGGCCGCATCGTGATGGCCGTCGGCAAGGCGGGCGAACCGGCCGACCGCGACAAGCTGTCGGTCGCCGTGGGCGGCGTGTGGATGGCGAAGAACGGCGGCGTCGTGGCAGGATACGACGAGACCCCCGTCGTCGCCCACATGAAGGGCCGCGAGATCGATATTGCAGTTGACCTCGGCCTCGGGACGGGTAAAGCCACCGCCTGGACCTGTGACCTTACGCACGGCTACATCGACATCAATGGATCATACCGCAGCTGACCCCGTGACAGCGTTTACAACGCTGCACACCGAACGCCTGATCCTGCGTCCGCTGACCATGGCGGACGCGGATGCATTGCATCGTCTGGTGAATGACTGGGAGATCGCGCGCAATCTGGCGCGCGTGCCCTTCCCGTATCCGCGCGCGCTGGCGGATGACTGGATCACCTCTACGCATAAAGACCTGGCGGATGGCACCGGCCTGCATCTGGCCATCACCGGCGATGAAGGCGGCGTTGAACATCTGGTCGGCGTGGTCGGGCTGCGCATCGACCGCAAAGGGCGGTGCGGCGAACTGGGCTACTGGGTCGGGCGGCGTTACTGGGGCCATGGCGTGGCGGCGGAAGCCGCGGGCAAACTGGCGCGCTGGGCGCTGGCCAATCTGGAATACCTCGATCATCTGGACGCCAGTGTCGCACTGGACAACCCGGCCTCGATGGCGGTGCTGAAACGGATCGGGTTCCGCGATACGGGCAAGCAGGCCGAACACCAGTCGCTGGCGATGGGCAAGCCGCGCCCGGTGCAATTGTTCCAGGCCAAACGCTCCGACGTGGCGCGCGTATCGCTGCCGGTGGCCGAGCCGGAAGCGCAGACCGAAAGCACCAAGCCGATGCTGCTGGTCGCCGCCTGCGCGCTGATTGACAGCGACGGCCGCGTGCTGCTGGCGCGCCGCCCGGAAGGCAAGGCGATGGCCGGCCTGTGGGAATTCCCCGGCGGCAAGGTGCACACGGGCGAGACCCCGGAAGACGCGCTGATCCGCGAGCTGAAGGAAGAACTCGGCATCGATGTATCGGCGGCGTGCCTGGCGCCGTTTGCGTTTGCATCACATGCGTATGACGATTTTCATCTGCTGATGCCGCTGTATCTCTGTCGCCGCTGGCAGGGCGCGATCATCCCGCATGAAGGGCAGACCCTGGCCTGGGTGCGTCCGAACCGGATCAGCGATTACAACATGCCCAAGGCCGATCTGCCGCTGGTACCGCTGTTGCGGGATTTCCTGGGGTAAATAAACACAAACGCCGCCCCTTGCAGGGCGGCGTTCTGGTATCGTGTCTGTCATGCTGTTACGCAGACAGGATCACCATTTGACGGTCAGACCCAGTCGTCCGTTCCAGGCGGTAAAATCCGTCGAGTGATCGTAGCCGGCTGTGGCAAACAGCGACACGCTCTGCGTCAACTGCCCGGTCACCCCCACCCCGATCTCGCCCCATGTGCCATCGAAACGTGTCGAGAACTGTGTACCGTTATCGCCAGACAGCGATGAAAACGTCGTCTCCGAATCACCCTCGAACTCGTGCCACACATTGGTCCGCACCCAGGCCGTAATCAGCCGTGGGTCCGCGCCATCCGCCGCCATATTCCGCGTATGCGCCAGACGCACACCAATACGGCCGCGCAGGCTGTTGGTGTCGTTGAACGACACCCGGCCGAAATCGTCCTGCGCATTGTCGAACGACATGGTCTGGTAGACGATCTGCGCCTGCGGCTCGAGCTGGGTGCGAGCGCCGAGGCGGAACGAAT
Source organism: Acetobacteraceae bacterium (assembly GCA_031546815.1). Classification (GTDB taxonomy): domain Bacteria; phylum Pseudomonadota; class Alphaproteobacteria; order Acetobacterales; family Acetobacteraceae; genus JAVBJV01. The sequence continues at coordinate 6,990 of JAVBJV010000036.1, read as the reverse complement.
ACCCACCTTCCAGCGACCCGATCAGTCCCAGACCATCGGGGGTAATCCGCTGGTTCTCGATCGACTTTGCCGTTGCAGAATACTGCGTCCCTTGCAGGATCGCGTCCGTATACCACCCCGACGTCGCATAATGCGTCCAGTAAAGACCCAGCGTGTACGCATCCATATCCACCGTACCCGCACGTCCGCCATAGACAGCCTTCACGTTCGAATCGATCTGGCCATACCCGACATAGAACCCGGCCCGGTCGCGCGTTCCATCCGGCGCCTGACGCGCGAACACATCCAGCCCCGCCTGCACGGCCGCGAAGTCGTAGCTGAAACGCGGACCACTGCTGAAGAAGTTGTTGCCGTCCCTGAACCCGCGCTCGCCGATGATCCGGCCCCACGATCCCGCAACAAACCGCTGACCATCCGCACCCTGGCGGACCCAGTCCTCGCCCACGCGTTCGTGCAGCGTGCCCAACATCGCATATCCGTATTCCGTCGCCAGAACAGGGATCACCATATCTACGGGAACTTCAACACGGATGTCCGGCAACTGCGGGACTGGCGGAACCGGGGGCGTCGGAGGAACCGGAACATCCGGCGGCGTGTAGATCGAACGCAGATACCAATTCCCATCATCGGCATTTCCGCCCGTCGCCGCATTGCCCCCCTGTCGCAGAGTGTATTCATACGCACCCGCAGCAACACGGCCGTTCAGTGCGAATGCTCCGGCTGAAGTACCCTGAACCTGCACAACCTGGATCCCGTCGCTGACCGTCATGGCGCCAAGCCCGCCATTGTTGACGATCCGCAGCTGGCTCGACCCCGCCGTGTCGCCCTGGATCACCAGCCTGTCGGTTGGTGAGCTATCGTCGCCAAGCCGCGTGTTCAATACGAACAGCGCATCGGCGCCGGTGTAGTTACCGCGCACGGTCAACGTCTTGTAACCGGACACGTCCGGCGAGGAGAACGCCACGGTCGTATTGCCCAGCACCAGCGAGGCGACATCCGAATTTCCCGTCAGGTTCCAGATGCTGTCAGTCAGCGACAGCGACCCCGGATTGCGCGCCGCCCCGGTCCAGTTGCTGCCATCGCTCAACGCCACCGTCGCAGCGCCACTTCCCGCTGCCTGCATGTCGCCGGTCAGCGTACTACCAGTCGCCAGCAGTGTTACGCTGGCAGCATCCGCTACATCCAGCAGAAGGCCATTACCGGTTACCTTGACATCGCCAATGTTGAGGACTGCATTGGTGGCGGTCACACGGAATGCCGTCGCTGCACTTGTTATCGATCCACCAGTCATCGCAAAATGCGGCGCATTGCCTTCTTCCACAACGCCGCTGCCGCTGGCCTCGATATTACTGTTGAGGATAGCAATGGAGCTGTCCGTAAGCTGGATACCAGTACTGCCAGCCCCCATTGCACTGACATCAACAGTATCGACATACATTGCGCCACTTAGCAACCGCAAGCCAGCGGAGCCGGACCCATTCACATCGATCTGGCTGTTGCTTACCGTCGCCACGCCACCGGCCTGCACATACACGCCATAGGAAGTGTCGCCGTTCGTGGTAATCAACAATGTGTCACCGGTGAATTTGGCGTTAACACCATTGACCCATACACCGGAGCTGGTTGCACCATTTGTCGTGATGGTGCTGTTGGTCAGCGTGGCTGTGGCGGGTGCGACTGTAACTCGCACTCCGTAGGACGCGGCTCCATTCGTCGTAATTGCCATCGCATCACCGACAAAAGTGGAGTTTCCCAGTACGCGGACCCCGGCATAGGCAGCATTGCCCGTCGTAATGATGGAGTTGGTTACATGCGCGACACTGCTCTGGTAGATATAAAGCGCCGACCCTCCCCCAGTTCCCGCCATATTTATGGATACGTGATCCAGGTTGAGCGTGTTCTGGTTGTATGCCTCGATACCAACAGAAGCTCCCGTCGTATTCACGGTTACACTGGTATTACTGGCATTCAACGTCCCACCATTGTACAGTATAATGCCGTATTCCTGACTGCCAAACATATTTATGTTGATTGGCCAGAAACGAACGGCATCATTCGAATTTCCGCCATGGCCATTCACCACAATATTACTGTTGGTCAGATTCAGGACGCCGTAGTCGGCCACAAAAACGCCGATGTTGGCATCATTCCCCTGTACCGTCAGACGGTCGAGCGACAGTCGAGCGTTATCGCCCTGCATGGAAACGCCAATCCAGGCGTAATCGGTTGTCCGAGCAACGCCCATGCCGTTATTGATGTTGACGGTCAGGCCAGAGGCGATCGCACCATCGGGGACCACGATGTTGTTTACCAGCAAACCGGCTGAACCGTTTTCCGAACCGCTCAGGTTGATCACCGTGCCGGCACCCAGAGAAATCTGGCCACCATTATCCATCCACGCCCCGCCGCGCGCCGAGCTGATTGTCCCCGTCGCCACCGCGATCGACGAACCTGCGCCCGAGGCATGCAGCCCGGCCTGCGCAACCGATGCGCCAGGACCGGAAACCTGGGTGTTCCCCAACACAATCCGGCCACCCGCCAGTGCCTCGACCAGATAGCTGCCGTTTCCCGCCGAGATGACCGACGTCCCATCCAGCGTGATCAGCGCTCCGCTGCCCGAGGCCTTCACCGCTGTTCCACTGCCATCAACAATGGCACGGATATCAGTGCCCGAAATGCTTCCCCCCGTCGACGAGATGGCGGTGCCGGATGCGACATTCACCGTCGTCCCGGTCGGGATCGTGACCACGGCTCCTGGCCCGGCCGTCACCGGTGTCGTGACCGCCTGGGCCATTGCAACTGGTGCGCACATGAAAGCTGCCGACAGCAGCAGAAAGACCTTCCCGGTGAGTATGGCGGCCGTCATCGGGTAACCGTGACGTATCGTGCTCGGTATAGTCATTTGAGTATTCCAATTTATGAAAACGCTTGGCGCGTTATGGGTTCATAACTACGAACAAAAAATTAACCAACAAGTGCCGATTGCTAAATTATAGTTTAATACTTATAATAATACTCAATTTTTTCTATGTGTATTGTATATTATTGATGTATTTACATATAAATCGATATCAAATCGGTTTTTCACAAACGGTATTTTTTTACTTATTTGAAATGAACAATCATTTTCCACTTTGGATTGGAAATTTGATTTAATCATTTTTGCGTCGATATAAATTGGAGTTGTCTGTTTTGCGGGGCAGATGCGTCAAAATGTTACGCGCCGAGGGGGCAGCTTAATTATTCCCAATCTGCATCAAAACATTCCCGATGGCCGACCCGCTCGCGCACAAATCATGCGCATCACGAATTCGCAGCAGCGGATATACCGCTGCCAGACGCGGATGCAGCCAGCCGTCGCGCAACCCTTCGGCGATTCCCGACAGCGCCGCCGCACGGCGTTGCGGCGGCATCCGCATCGGCGCGATGAACTCTACCCGACCACCTTTGGTTGCCAGGTCAGTATAGGGAAGTATCGGGTCGCCAGATGACCCCACACAGGCAATTGTGCCGGATGGCGCCAGCACCACCCCTGCCAGAACGGCATGGGCCGCCAGGTCGGAATCAATTACACGGGCAATGCCATCGGTTTCTGTCTCGTCCAGAATGCGCCGGGCAAGGTCGGGGGCGGAACTGTCGACCACAGCATGCGCCCCGGCCTCTGTCGCCGCCATCGCTGTTGCCGGGGTATCGGCGGTTGCGATGACATGTGCGCCACCCTGATGCGCCAGCCGAATCGCCGCCTGCCCGAACGGTGTGGCACCTTCCAGCACCAGAACGCTGTGTCCCATCACGCCACCATCGCCGAACACGGCATCGAAGGCGGGCAATGCCGTCTGCCCCATGCAGGCAGCCGATTCAAACGGCACACCCGGATTGAGCGTCACCGCCTGCGCATCCGGAACGGCACACAGCTCGGCCGCGGTGCCACGCGTTGCGTTGAAAACCCAGACATGTTCGCCGACGCGTCGAGCATCAACGCCCGCCCCAACCGCCACAATAACGCCAGCGCCATCACGATGCGGAATATTGCGATCCGTCAGCAGCGCCGACGCCGTGCCCGAACGTTCGGCCACATCGGCGCGTGTTACCGCGCAGATATGGACCTGCACCAGAACTTCGCCCGCATCGGGCACGGGATCGGGCTGCCAGCCGACTGTCAGAACCGAACTTGGCCCGGCCTCGGAAAACCACACACATCGCATACCGGAGTGTTAGCAGAATTCTCCCGCCGGTCACCCTCTTGCGTTATGCGCGCATATGCTAAAGCTGCTTCCTGCTGGAGGCTCATATGGAAACAGTCGATTGTGTGGTGGTGGGCGCAGGCGTTGTCGGCCTGGCCGTGGCGCGGGCACTGGCACTTGCCGGGCGCGAGGTTCTGGTGCTGGAAGCGAACGAGGCCATCGGCATGGAAACATCTTCGCGTAACAGCGAGGTGATTCACGCAGGCATCTACTACAAGGCCGGCAGCCTGATGGCGCGGGCCTGCGTGGCCGGCCGCAAGGCGATGTATGCGTATTGCTCCGAACGCGGCGTGCCTTACAGCAACTGCGGCAAGCTGATCGTCGCCACCGACGCGGCCGAGGCCGCCAAGCTCGACGACATCCGCCAGCGCGCCGCCGTGAACGGCGTGGACGACATGCGCGTGCTGACCAGGGCCGAGGCGCTCGCGCTGGAACCGGCCCTGAACTGCACAGCGGCGTTGCTGTCGCCCTCGACCGGAATCATCGACACACACGCCTATATGCTGAGCTTGCAGGGCGACACCGAAAACGTCGGCGGCATGTTCGTCTTTCACAGCCGGGTCGAGAGCGGACGCATCACCCAGGACGGGATCGAGCTTTCGGTCGGCGGGGCGGAGCCGATGTTGCTACGCTGCAAGCTGCTGATCAACGCCGCCGGGCTGCACGCCCCGGCGCTGGCCGCCAGCCTGTCCGGCATGCCGATGCAGCATGTACCGAAAGCGTATTATGCGAAGGGCAACTATTTCACCCTCACGGGGCGTTCGCCGTTCTCGCGGTTGATTTATCCGGTGCCAGTGCCCGGCGGGCTGGGCACGCATCTGACGCTGGATATGGGCGGGCAGACGCGCTTCGGCCCCGATGTGGAATGGGTGGACCGGATCGATTACGTGGTCGATCCGCGGCGCGGCGATTCGTTTTACGCCGCCATTCGCCGCTACTGGCCGAACCTGCAGGATGGCGCGTTACAGCCGGGCTATTCCGGTATCCGCCCGAAGATCGCCCCGGCCGAAGCTGGTGGTCAGGACTTCGTGCTGCAGGGCAGCGCAACGCACGGTGTGCCGGGGCTGGTCAACCTGTTCGGGATTGAATCGCCGGGGCTTACATCGTCGCTGGCGTTGGGGGATATGGTGCGCGATCTGGCGTTGGCCTGATCGCGACCTTTCAGCCCGGCGGCAATTCTTTCGCGATATACGGCGGCAGCTGGAACGATGCCATCTGCACGCCGGCGCTCCAGTATTTCTGGCCGGACAGGCCCGCCGCCGCCGCGCGCTGTGCGATCTCGGCCACCGGCACGTCGCGCATGCCCGGCGCTTTCGCGGCCCAGCCCAACGTCATAAAGCCGCCGACATAGGTCGGCACCGCCACCACATAGGCCGACACATCGGCAAAGAACTGCGCCCGCCGCGCGCTGGTCACGCGCAGTTCGTCGGCCTGCATGAACGGCACACCGCACTGGTTCACCACCACGCCGCGCGCCGTAAGGATGCGCGCACAGTTACGGTAGAATTCGTCAGTGAACAGCGCCTCGCCCACGCCGATCGGGTCGGTGCTGTCGACGATGATCACATCGAAAGATGCATCCGCAGCCTTCGCCACGTAATCGATCCCGTCGCCCACAATCACCTGGGCGCGCGGATTGTCCCACGCAGCGCCCGCAATGTTCGGCAGGAATTCCTTGGCCAGGCGGATCACCTCGCCGTCAATCTCAACCATCACCGCGCGCTGCACGGTTTTGTGTTCCAGCACCCGACGCAGCACGCCGCCGTCGCCCGCGCCGATGATCAGCACGTTCTTCGCATCGCCATGCGCCAGCAGCGGCACATGCGCGATCATCTCCTGATAGGTGAATTCATCCGCTTCGGTGATCTGCGTCACACCGTCGAGCATCAGCACCCGGCCATGAGATTCGGTCTCGAACACCGCAATGTCCTGGAACGGCGAGGTTGTCTGCGCCAGTTCGCGCGTTACCAGAAAGCGCTGCCCCCAACCGGGATACAGGGTTTCACACAGCCAGTTTTCTGTCGTCATCACACATCGATCCCATAACGCAGCAAGCGCGGACCATTGACCGGTCCGCGCCCCAGACATTCACCAAAGTCAGCCGTGATTAAACGACCAGACCGCGCCGGTTTTCCGCCACCTGCACATGATCGGGACGGAAGGCGTCCTTGATCATCGGCAGAGTGTCGTACGGATTGCAGGCGCCGCACATGAACACGTCGATCGCGGCGTAGTTCCGTTCGGGCCAAGTGTGGATCGAGATGTGGCTTTCGGCCAGCACCACCACGCCCGACACTCCGCCATTCGGCTGGAAGTGATGGAAGTGGCTGTGCAGGATCGTGGCCCCGGCCTTGATCGCAGACTCGCGCAACGATGCGTCAATATGATCTGGTTCGTCGAGGCGCGTCGCGCCCCAAAGATCGATCAGCAGATGAGTGCCCGCAAAACGGACGCCATCTTTTTCGACGTAGTAATCCTTCTGTTCTTCCGCAACAGAAGAAGAAGCAGCAGCGGCGTTAGTCTGGTTCTTGCTCGGAAATTCCGAGACCATCCCCAGCTTGGCGAGAGCGTTCATCGCGTCCCCCTGTCAAACCAGCAGACGGCCTTCGGGCGGATGCCCCGTGGCCAATGGCGCGGAAAATGCTGCCCCAGCCCCCCCCTTGCAAGAGGAATTCCGTAAAATACTTAAAAATACATTTATAACTTCCCAAAACCCACACAACACATCGGGTTACGGCTGCTGCGA
>JAVBJV010000023.1:0-49842 GCA_031546815.1 Acetobacteraceae bacterium | reverse complement strand
GGTGGCGCATGGGGCCGGTTTGTAGGCACGCAACAGAAGCGTAATGGCGGTGGTCTGGACAGCGACGGCCCGAACTACGATGCCGCCATGTATGCCTTCCAGTTCGGGATCGACCTGTTCCGTCGCGTGAACAACGATGGTGGGCGTGACTATGCGGGTCTGTATGGTGCGGTCGGTCAGGTCAGTGGCGATGTCAATCACATCGGGTTTGGCCGCGCCGGTGACATCGACATGACCAACTACACGGCCGGTGCTTATTGGACGCATTACGCTGCCGCTGGTTGGTATGTGGACGCGGTTGGTCAGGTGACCTGGTATGACATGGAAGCCAAACCGCGCCGTGACGTGATTGGCCTGAGCACGAATGGCACCGGCTATGCAGCCTCGCTCGAAGCTGGCTATCCGATACATATGCGTGGCGGCACGGTGATCGAACCGCAGGTGCAGCTGGTCTATCAGACGATCTCGTTCGATGATGCGACGGACCAGGGTGCGCGCGTGTCGTATCACGACGTGGACTCGCTTGCGGCGCGCGTTGGTGTTCGTGTGGCACATACATGGCTGACATCCGAACAGCGCCAGATCACGGCGTGGGTGCGTCCCAGCGTGTGGTAGGAATTCCAGGGCGAAACGCTTACACAGATCAGCGGGCTGAACGGCGAAGGGGCCGAACGGTTTGCATCGAACCTTGCGGGCACGACGGGTGAGATCACTGGTGGGCTGAGCGCTGAACTTGGCAGCAACTGGATGCTGTATAGCAGCCTCGGCTATCGCGGCACGTTCAAGGAAGACGACTTTGCCATTACGGCAAAGGGCGGTCTGCGTTTCGTCTGGTAAGATACGACCAGATCTGACTGGCGGGGGCGCTCCATAATGGGGCGCCCCTTTCGTATGCGCGGTATTTGCTGGCATCGCCTATTCCCGATTCAGGCCAATTCTGCCATCCCTGTTCCCCAATGACCGATGCCGGTGGTTGGTGTCAGACCCCAGCCGTGCTATGCGGCGGTCTTACCAGAAAGCGCGACCATGAAGCCGACCAACGCCGCAGCCCAAGCATCCTTGCCGGCTACAATTCATTCTGCCCTCGCGTCCGCCCTTGCGGCGAAGGGCTACAGCCAGCTGACGCCCGTTCAGATCGAGATGACGAGTGGCGGGCACGGCGAGGCCGACCTTCTGGTCTCGGCGCAGACCGGGTCCGGAAAGACGGTCGCCTTCGGTATCGCAATCGCCTCGACACTGCTCGGCAATGCCGAGCGTTTCGGTGCCCCTGGCCAGCCGCTGGGTCTGGTCATCGCGCCCACGCGCGAACTGGCCATTCAGGTCCAGCGGGAACTCGACTGGCTCTATGCGGCGGCGCGGATCCAGACCGCGACCTGCGTGGGCGGAATGGATGTGCGCAAGGAGCGCTACGAGCTTAACCGCGGTGCGCATCTGGTTGTTGGCACACCGGGACGCTTGCGCGACCATATCACCAGGGGTGTGCTGGACCTGAGTGCGGTCCGCGCCGTGGTGCTCGATGAAGCCGACGAGATGCTGGACCTCGGCTTTCGCGAAGACCTCGAATTTATCCTCGCCGCCGCTCCGGAACAGCGGCGGACCTTGCTGTTCTCGGCCACAGTTCCGCGCGGCATCGCAGAGCTGGCCAAGACCTTCCAGAAGAATGCGGTGCGCATCGCCGCAACCGCGTCTACCGACCAGCATGCCGATATCGATTACCAGCTGATGCTGGTGCGGCGGGACGAGCGTGAACACGCCATCATCAACACGCTGCTGGTTTCCGACAGCAAAAGCGCGCTGGTGTTCTGCCATACGCGTGAAGCGGTTCGTCACCTCACGGCACGCCTTGCCAACCGGGGCTTCTCGGTTGTTTCGCTTTCGGGTGAGATGGCGCAGTCCGAGCGGTCGAATGCGCTGCAATCCATGCGGGACGGCAGGGCACATGTCTGCGTGGCGACCGATGTCGCGGCGCGTGGCATCGACCTTCCGAACCTCGATCTTGTGATCCATGCCGACGTGCCCAGCAATCCAGAGACCCTGCTCCATCGCTCGGGCCGCACGGGCCGCGCCGGCCGCAAGGGCGTCTGCGTGCTCATCGTTCCCGACACCAGGCGGGGTGCGGCGCAGCGCGTTCTCACCATGGCCAAGCTGACGGCGACCGTTCGCTCGGCGCCCGGTATTGCCGAGATCGAAGCGCGCTACCGCAAGCAGATCCTCGAGACCGTTCTCTCGGCTGCGGCGCCCGACGAAACCGAAGCGGCTTTCGTGGCCGAACTGCTGGGCCAGGTTCCCGCCGAGCGGATTGCCGCCGCTTTTCTTCGCCAGCAACTTGCCGCCCGCCCTGTCCCCGAGGAACTTTCTCCGCTTCCCGTCACGGCGACGCAGACCACAAGGCCCAGTCGTGACAGGCGGTTCGAGGAGGATCGCGGTCCGGCACCCACTCGCAAGCCGCGCGGTCCGGATATGGAGGGCGGCGTCTGGTTCACCGTCTCGCTCGGGCGCAAGCTGCGGGCTGATCCCAAGTGGCTGCTGCCGGTAATCTGCAAAGCCGGTGGCGTGTCGAGGGGGGATGTCGGTTCGATCAAGATCGACGATACCGGGGTCCGGTTCGAGATCTCCGCCGACAAGGCCGCCGACTATGTGGAACAGCTCAAGCGCCCTGGCAGCACGGAACGCGGTGTCACCATCGCTCCGGCGGGTGAGGTGCGTGGAAAGCCCTGGCAGGCAGCGCCAAAGCTCAAGAAGCCCGGCAAGCCGGACCACAAGCGCAAAGCAGCACCGGCAGATCGCAGCCCTTCGCGCAAACCCAAGGGCGGAAAGCCGAAACGTCCTGCCTGATCTGTTCTTGGTAATGCTCAATGGCGCATGCCGGAGGCTACCCAGATGGCGCATATGCTGGATAACATTGGCGCCGACCACGTGCACTTTAAGGTCGACGAAATTGCGCTACCGCACCAACAGATCGTAGAGATCCCGATCCAGGGCAAGCGGCTTCCGGTGAGTGTCCTCGCTTACTCGTGCGTCGAGGTGCCGGCAAAATAGCAGTCCCTTGACTGCGCCTGCATGATGAAGGGCGGTCTGCGCTTTGTCTGGTAAGATATGACGCCTGTCTGATGTATGCGCGGTATCATAATAATTGTTTTGGTGCTCAACATTTTAGATCGTCAAATATTCAACGAAGAGTTGAAAATAAGATTTTGCACTCAAAAACATATCCTATTAATTGACCATTAACCATTTTATAGGTATATTTAATATAACGTTTCCTATGATTCATGTCTAAGCAAGGTCTCGATGAACCATTTTGTGCTGCTTTCCACGGTGTCTCTACTCGCTATTGCGCCCGCAGCCTATGCTGCAAATGAATGTGGCCCAGCCGTACAAACTATTACCTGTGCGTCAGCGAACAATTATGATGCAACCGGCATTACCTATACCCAACCGGGTACGTATACGGTGAACATCGCCGATGGAACGTCCATTAACTACACGATGCCGGGTGTGGATCGCGCTGTCATTGCGTTGGGCAGTGGTGACAGTGTGAGCCTGTCGGTCGGGGCCGGAACGTCGCTGACGTCCAATGAATATAATGCAAACGGGATTTTTGTCAGCGCGCTGAACCGCATCAGTATTATCTCGGCTGCGACAATCACCACCACAGCGACGCTCACGGCTGATGCTTCCAGAACACGGGGAACTGGTATCGATGCATACCTCGGTAATACCCTCGTGGGGACACCAACGATCGATATTACCAATACCGGATCGATCACAGTTTCTGGCGTGGCTACGCAGAATCCGATGTACGGTAATCCCGCTGGCTATGGCATCAGGGCGGAAGCCGCATCTTTAAATGCGCGTATTACGATAAATTCGCCGGGAGATATCGTTGTAAAAGACGGATCCGGGGCGGGGATTTTTGCCGTCGCAGGCGAAGGTGGTCATGTCATAATCAATGCCAACAATGTCAGGCTCGATAACCCCGATGACTCATGGGGATCTGGGGCAGCGATTTCTGCCCAGGCCGGGGCGGGGATTATGGCCAGTCCCCCCACACTCGGCAGCATTGTGATCAACACAACAGGGACGATTATCGCTCCTCCCATCGCGGGTATGGGGATTTCAGCAAGCACTGGGGATGGTTCTCCCGTTACAGTAAATGTGCTCTCCGGTAGCGTTTCTGCCAGAACTGCGATCCAGGCGACGTCTTTGTATAGCCCTGTTGGGGCTGTCACCGTCTATGTCGCGGGGAGTGTTACGGGACAGAACGGGGAAGGGATCCATACCGAGTCCGCCGATACAACAATCACGATTGCGGCGTCTGGCTCGGTGACGAGTAGCGAGACCGCTATCAGCATGTATGGAATGGTTTCGACGTTTGGGGCGCATGGCAAGGTCCATGTTGATGCACAGGGCGCTATCCTCAGCACGGGTAATAATAGCGCAGGGATCTGGGGCTTTGCCAGAGATGTGGCCAGCATTACGGCCCGAAACGTCACGGCAACGGGGAACAATTCACAGGGTATCTCTTTGAACGGTTGGGAGCCCACGACGGTGACGGTCAATGTGCTGAACGTCACGGCTGCCGGAGAGAATAGTACCGGCATAGATCTTGCCTTCGATTCTGATCAGCGCACGAACGAAATCAATATCGATTCTGGTGGCACGGTGACGGGGGGGTGGGCCGCTGATCCTGCGGCATCCCGCGCGAGCGCAATCATCATCGCGCTGGGCGCAACAACCCTCAACAACGCCGGCACTTTGACCGCAGGATCCGACATGGCAATCCTGTCCAGCCCGTTGGGATCGCAGACAATCAACAACAGCGGTGTGATCCTCGGCTCGATCGATATGTGGAGCATTCCGAATCCTCCACTGCCGCATGATGTGACATTCAATAACCTGGCTGGCGGTGTGTATGATCTGCGCTTCTTTGCCGACACCGATGGCGATGGTGTGCGCGATGCGAAGGGGATTGGCTTTGCCGATTTTGGTCCGGGGCCCGGCAACAACACGTTTATCAACAATCCCGGTGCCATGCTGCGTCTGGTAGGCGTGACGGGCGAACAGACGGTCGACACAACGGGTCAGTATCTGCCCGAAGGCTCCGTCGTGCACGACATCACACAGGCAGGTATCGTACAGGGGCATCTGCTGCAGGTCGCCCGGTTCGAGAACGGCGGTGCAATCGACCTGCGTGGCAGTGTTGCGGGTAACGTGCTGGTGATTACCGGCGGCACAGTGGCGGGCACAAATGCTGGCGGCAATTTCGTCTCGAACGGTGGTTCGCTGCATGTGAACGCGATGCTGAACGCAGGCGGTGCAGCCTCGCAGTCCGACGTTCTGGTGGTCGATAACGCGACGACCGGAGCTGACGGTGCGACGAAAATCTACGTGACCAATCTGGGCGGTAGTGGTGCGCAGACGGGGAATACCGGCATCATGGTTGTCAATGTGCTTGGCGCGTCGAGCGCTGATGCGTTTGCGCTGGGCCGTAATGTTGTGGCGGGCGTGTATGATTATCAGCTGTATCGAGGCGATGCGAGCGGTACGGGAGAAGACTTCTACCTGCGTTCGACCGAGGTCATCATTCCGCCGGGGCCGCCTGGACCGCCGGAGCGTCGGGTGCGTCCGGAAGTGTCGCTGTATGCGGTGTTGCCGACGATGGCGCTTGGTTATGGCAACTTGCTGCTGGATACACTGCACGAACGCAGCGGTAACGCGCAGACGCTGCGCGAGAACGGCACGGATGGATACGCCGGTGGCGCATGGGGCCGGTTTGTAGGCACGCAACAGAAGCGTAATGGCGGTGGTCTGGACAGCGACGGCCCGAACTACGATGCCGCCATGTATGCCTTCCAGTTCGGGATCGACCTGTTCCGCCACGTGAACAACGACGGTGGGCGTGACTATGCAGGTCTGTATGGTGCGGTCGGTCAGGTCAGCGGCGATGTCAATCACTTCGGGTTTGGCCGTGCCGGCGATATCGACATGACCAACTATACGGCTGGTGCCTATTGGACGCATTACGGTTCCGCGGGTTGGTATGTGGACGCGGTTGGCCAGGTGACGTGGTATGACGCGGAAGCCAAGCCGCGCCGCGATGTGATTGGTCTGAGCACGAATGGCACCGGCTATGCGGCCTCGCTCGAAGCTGGCTACCCGATCCATCTGCGTGGCGGCACGGTGATCGAACCGCAGGTGCAGCTGGTGTATCAGACGATTTCGTTCGATGATGCTGCGGACCAGGGGGCTCGCGTGTCGTATGACGATGTGGACTCGCTGGCGGCGCGCGTTGGTGTGCGTGTGGCGCATACATGGCTGACCTCCGGACAGCGCCAGATCACGGCGTGGGTGCGCCCCAGCGTGTGGCAGGAGTTCCAGGGCGAAACCCGGACGCAGATCAGTGGGCTGAATGGCGAGGGGGCTGAGCGGTTTGCATCGAACCTTGCGGGCACGACGGGCGAGATCACCGGGGGCTTGAGTGCGGAACTTGGCAGCAACTGGATGCTGTATAGCAGCCTCGGCTATCGCGGCACGTTCAAGGAAGACGACTTTGCTATCACGGCGAAGGGCGGTCTGCGCTTCGTCTGGTAAGATACGACGACTGTCTGATTGATCGGGGGTGCTCCACATGGGGCGCCCCCTTTTTATGCGCGGTATTTACGGGCGTCGCCTATTCCCGATTCAGGCCAATTCTGCCATCCCTGTTTTCCAATGACCGATGCGCCCCTCCCCCTGCTGCCCGATGCGCCGGCCCTGATCGCGGGGTTCGGGCGGGTGACGCTGCTGTTGCCGGATGGCGAGATCGCCACCCTGCCGACCAGTGCGGTGGGTGCGCGGCTGCGCGAACTGGCGCCGCCGCTGGTCGTGCATGCGCCCAATGTGCGGCGCAGGCTGGGGGCGGCGCGGTTGCAGATGTTCGATCTGCTGGAACTGTTCGCCTTTGTCTGTCCGGCGCAATCCGCCGCCCCCACGCCGCGCGGGCTGGCGCTGGCGCTGGGGTTGGACGCACCGACAACCCCCGAGAACGCCGCCGTGCTGCTGCCCGAAATTGCGCTGCACCTGTTACAGCGTCTGGGCCGCGACACCGCCCGCCATCGGCGCGAGGCGGCTGGCGTTGCCGCGCTGATGGGTCGCGCTGGCTGGAACTGGGCGCCGTTCGTGCTGACCGCGCTGGGCGCGCCGCCCGATCTGGCGCCGCATCTGGATGCGCTGCGGGTCTGGAAACGCCTGCCCGAATGGGACGAGGCCGGGCCGCCTGTGCCACCGGCTTCGCACCCGGTATCATCGGTCGATGCCCGGGCACGGTTGGCGGAATTGCTGGGCAGTGCGTCGGAACAGCGCCCCGGACAGGCGGATTATGCTTCGGCCGTGACCGCCGCTTTCGCCCCGCGCGAGTCACAGGGCGCGCCGCATGTCGTGCTGGCCGAAGCGGGCACCGGCACGGGCAAGACGCTGGGCTACATCGCGCCCGCCAGCCTGTGGGCGGAACGCAACAAGGCGCCCGTCTGGATCGCCACCTACACCAAGCATCTGCAACGCCAGGTGCAGGCCGAGCTCGTGCGACTGGAACCCGATGCCGCGCGCCGCCGCCGCCGTGTGGTGATCCGCAAGGGGCGCGAGAATTATCTGTGTCTGCTCAATCTGGAAGACGTGGTCGGCAATGTCGGCATGCAGGGCGCGGCGGTGCCGCTGGGCCTGATCGCACGCTGGGCACTGGCGACCGAGGACGGTGACCTGCAGGGCGGCGATCTGCCCGGCTGGTTTGCGGAACTGTTCGATAACGCGCTGCTGGCCAGTCTGGCCGACCGGCGCGGCGAGTGCATTCATTCCACCTGTCCGCACTGGCGGCGCTGCTTTGTGGAGCACACGGTGCGTCGCGCGCAGCATGCCGATCTGGTGGTGGCAAACCACGCGTTGGTGATGGCGCAGGCCGCCTGGGGCGGGATCGACGATGCGTCCGTCCCCACGCGCTATGTGTTCGACGAAGGGCATCAACTGTTCGACGCCGCCGACAGCGCGTTCTCGGTTGAGCTGTCCGGTCTGGAAACCGCCGAGCTGCGGCGCTGGCTGCTGGGGGCCGAGGGCGGCCGTTCGCGCGCCCGGGGCCTGAAGCGGCGGATGGAGGAGATCACCGCCAACCGCCCGGAACTGCTGACGCCGCTGGAAGCCGCGCTGCAGGCCGCGCGGTCCTTGCCGGGCGCCGGGTGGCAAGCAAGGCTGCTGGACAGCCGCCCAGATCTGATGGGCGACGATCCGGTCATCGACAACCCGACCGAGGCGTTTCTGGCGGCGTCCTATCATCAGGTGCTGGGCCGCGCGGCCGAGAACGATTCGAACCCCAGTCTGGAATGCGACCTGTATCCGGTCTCGTCCGATCTGACCGACGCCGGGGAAACATTGCGCCGCGCACTGGCGCGACTGGCCGCCCCGATCGCCACGCTGGAAAAACGTCTGGCCGATCGGCTGGAGGACGAGGCCGAGGAACTGGATTCCGCCACGCGCCAGCGTCTGGAATCGGCGGTGCGGTCGCTGAAGCGGCGGGTGCGCGAACCGCTTTCAGCGTGGGAGTCGATGCTGCGCACGCTGTCCGAGGACCAACCTCCGCCCGGCACGCGGCCCGACCACGTGATGTGGCTGGCGCTGGAGCGGCGCGAGGGACGGGTGATGGATGTCGGGCTGCACCGCCACTGGCTGGACCCCACGGTGCCGTTTGTGGCGACGCTGGCAGCCCCCGCGCATGGAATGCTGATTACGTCCGCCACGCTGCGCGACACGATGGAAGATGCCGAGGCTGCGTGGCATGTGGCCGAGGAACGCACTGGCGCTGTGCATCTGCCCGCGCCTGCGATCCGTGCGGTGGTGACCTCGCCATTCGATTATGCGCGGCAGACACGCTGCTTCGTGATCAACGATCTGCGCAGCGAGGAGATCGGCCAACTGGCGGCGGCGTATCGCGAATTGTTCAAGGCAGCGGGCGGTGGCGCGCTGGGGCTGTTTACGGCGATCTCGCGCCTGCGGGCCGTGTATGCGCGCATCGCGCCGGACCTCGAGGCCGCGGGTATTCCGCTCTACGCGCAGCATGTCGATGTGATGGACAATGCCACGCTGGTCGATGTGTTCCGCACCGAACCGGATTCGTGCCTGCTGGGGACAGATGCGATGCGCGACGGTGTGGATGTGCCTGGTAGTTCGCTGCGGCTGGTGGTGTTCGAGAAGATTCCCTGGGCGCGGCCCACCATCCTGCACCGCGAACGCCGCGCGCATCTGTCGGGTGGACGGCCGGGTGCTTACGACGATGCCGAGGTGCGTCGCCGTCTGCGTCAGGCCTTCGGGCGGCTGATTCGCCGGGCCGATGATCGTGGTGTATTTATTCTTCTGGACCGGCGTGCGCCCAGCCGGTTGCTGGATGCCTTCCCCGAAGGTGTCGCCGTGACGCGGCTTGGGATGGCCGATGCTATAGCCGAGACCCGTGCCTTTCTGGCAGACTGACTGAACGAAGGAGACCGACCATGCTTGCCCCGATGGGACTTACGCCGCAGCAGGCGCTGATCTGCACGATGGTACTGGCCGGCTCGGCCGATGGCGACATGACCGATCGCGAGATTGGCGTGATGTCGGCCAACGTGCAGACGATGCCGGCGTTTCAGGGCATGACCTCGGCCGCGCTGACGCAGGCGATGGATGTGACCGTCATGCTGATGAAGGAAGAGGACGGCCTGACCCGCGCCGCGACGCTGATCTGCGATGCGCTGCCGCCCGACCTGCGCGAGACTGCGTATCTGGTGGCCTGCGACGTGGTAGCGGCCGATAATTTTGCGATCGAGCAGGAACGTCGCATGCTGGATTTTCTGGTCGAGGCGTTCAAGCTCGACCAGCTGCTGGCGCGTGCGCTGGAACGTGCCGCGCAGACCCGTCGCCGGGTGCCTGAGAACGACTGATTTTCCTTTCCCGTAGACCAAGGGGGTTTTGATGCCGACATCTTCCGATACACGCGACGTGCACGGTGCCTGTGCTTTGTTCGCCGATCGCGCGACGCTGGAGCAGGCAATTCACGCGCTGGAAATCGACGGGTTCGACCGCGCGACGATCAGCGTGGTTGGCGAGGAACCCGGCGCGGCGGCCCCCAGCAAGATCGGCAGCGAGCTGATCAGCATTGTGAGTGCGCTGGCGGGCGGTGCGATTGCCGCGGCGCTGGGTGGCGCAATGGCCTCGGGCGTGCAGGCGGCCACGGTGCTGGATGCCAGTGCGCAGAGCGCGGAAAAACCCGCCACCACGGACGAGATCGGTGGCATCATTCTGGCCGTTGCCACCACTGAACGCCCCGCGGCGGAAGCCGCGCGGCAGATCATGGAAGATGCGGGCGGCGCGCATGCGCGGCTGGTCCGATAAGGGATAACGCGACGCCGGAACAGGCATCCAGGAATAATCGGGGGAAAGCGTGTCGCATCAATCAAAAATTGCCGTCGTCACGGGCGGCGGCAGCGGTATCGGTCGGGCCTGCGCGATCGGGTTGGCGGAAAAAGGCTGGAGCGTGGTGATCGCCGGGCGGCGGCAGGCGCAACTGGAAGAAACGGCTGCGCTTGCTCCGCGTATTATCCCGGTGGTGGCGGATGTGGCCGATGAAGCAGCGGTCGATGCGGTGTTCGCGCGGGTGCGTGCGGAATTCGGGCGGCTGGATCTGCTGTTCAACAATGCGGGTCGTGGCTTGCAGGCCGAGTTTGGCGACATCACGCTGGCGCAGTGGAACAGTGTTGTGTCAGTCAATCTGACCGGTGCGTTCCTGTGCGCGCGCGCTGCGTGGCGGATGATGAAGGAACAGGCCCCGCAGGGTGGGCGGATCGTCAATAACGGCTCAATCTCGGCCTATGCGCCGCGGCCGGATGCGGTGGCGTACACAACCACCAAACATGCGATCACGGGGCTGACGCGCCAGCTTTCGCTCGATGGGCGGAAATACAATATCGCGTGCGGGCAGCTCGACATCGGCAACGCTGCGACCGAGATGACAGACCGGATGGCAGCCGGGATCAAGCAGGCCAACGGCGACATGATGGTGGAGCCGCGCATGGATGTGAAATGCGTGGCCGATGCGCTGGTCTGCATGGCGGAAATGCCGCTGGATGCGAATGTGCAGTTCATGACAGTGATGGCGACCAGGATGCCGTTCGTTGGCCGAGGATAATTCAATGACAACATCGCGCCGGACATTCCTGGCAACCACTCTGGCACTGCCTGCCCTGGCGCGTGCGCAGGGCGATGCGCCGATCAAGGTGGGCGAGATCAATTCCTACACCGCGATCCCCGCGTTCACGCTGCCGTATCGGAATGGCTGGCAGTTGGCGGTTGAGCAGATCAACGCGGCAGGTGGTGTGCTGGGGCGCAAGATCGAAGTGATCTCGCGCGATGATACCGGCAAACCACAGGATGCCGTGCGGCTGGCGAATGAATTGCTGAACGACGCGAAGGTCGATCTGCTGGCGGGCACGTTCCTGTCGAATGTCGCACTCGCGGTCAGCGATGTGGCGTTGCAGGCGAAGCGGTTGTTCGTGGCGGCGGAACCGCTGGCTGATGCGATGGTGTGGGACAAGGGGCATCCGTATTGCTTCCGGCTGCGGTGCTCGACCTATATGCAGGCGTCGATGCTGGTCGAGGAAGCGGCGAAGCTGCCCGCCAAACGCTGGGCGATCATCGCGCCGAATTACGAATACGGGCAATCGGCGGTGGCGTGGTTCAAGACGCTGCTGAAGGCGCGTCGCTCCGATGTTGAGTTCGTTGTCGAACAGTGGCCCGCGCTGGGGCGCATCGATGCGGGGGCGAGCATTCAGGCGCTGGCGGCGGCACGACCGGACGCGATTTTCAATGTGACGTTCAGCACCGACCTGACCGCCTTTGTGCGACAGGGCAATACGCGCGGTCTGTTCGAGGGGCGTCCCGTGGTCTCGATGTTGACCGGCGAGCCGGAATATCTGGATGCACTGGGCGAGGAAACACCCGAAGGCTGGATCGTCACCGGGTATCCGTGGCAGGACATCAATACGCCGGAACACGTGGCATTCCGCGATGCATACAAGGCGCGCTTCAACGATTATCCACGCCTGGGATCGGTGATCGGGCACGCGACGTTCACGTCGATGGCGGCGGGGATTGCGCGGGCGGGATCGCTGGAGATCGACAAGCTGATCGCCGGTTTCCGTGGTGCGGAATTCATGACGCCGTTCGGGCAGGCGCAGTATCGGGCGCTGGATCATCAGTCGACCTTCGGGGCTTATGTTGGGCGCACCGCGTTGCGCGACGGCAAGGGCGTGATGGTGGACTGGCGGTATGAAGACGGTGCGCGCCATTTGCCCGACGATGAAACGGTGCGGCGTCTGCGCCCGGTGTGATGACGGCGCTTCTGCTACAGATCCTGACCGGGCTGGCCGCGGCATCGTCGCTATTTCTGGTGGCGTCCGGGTTGACGGTGATTTTCGGCGTTACCCGCATCGTGAATTTCGCGCATGGCAGCCTGACGATGTTGGGCGCGTATCTGGCGTGGAACATCCTGACGTTGCTGCCGCGCGATCCGCTGTGGTTTGTGGCGGGCGTTGTGCTGGCGGCGCTGGTGGTGGGGGTGATCGGGCTGCTGCTGGAAACCGCGCTGCTGCGTCGGCTGTACCGGTTGCCGGAACTGCTGCAATTGCTGGCGACGTTTGGCGTGGTGCTGATGGTGCAGGATATCGCGCTGTGGATCTGGGGGGCGGAGGAACGCACTCTGCCACGCCCCGCATGGCTGCGGGCGAGTGTGAATATTCTGGGTGAGCGTTTCCCGCTGTTCGACCTGATCCTGATCGGCGTTGCGCCGCTGGTGCTGGGTGGTCTGTTCCTGCTGCTGTATCGCACGCGCTGGGGACGACTGATTCGCGCAGCGACGCAGGATCGCGACATGCTGGCGGCACTGGGGGTGAATGAACGCTGGTTGTTTGCATCGGTGTTCGCGCTGGGCTCGGCGCTGGCGGGGCTGGGTGGCGCGCTGATGCTGCCGGGTGGGTCGGCCAATCTGGGGATGGATCTGGCGCTGATTGTCGATGCGTTTGTGGTTGTGGTGGTGGGCGGACTGGGCAGCATTACCGGTGCGTATCTGGCGGCGGTGCTGATCGCGCTGATGCAGACATTCGGCATTGCGCTGTTTCCGAAAATCACTCTGGTGCTGATCTTCCTGGTGATGGGTGTTGTGCTGGCAGTGCGGCCGCATGGTCTGCTGGGCCGCGCATTGCCGCAGGCACATGGCAGCGCGCTGGAGTTCCCGCTGGTGCGTCCTGCTTCGGGCGCGCTGCATCTGCTGGCGCTGGCGGGGTTGTGCGTGTTGCTGGTGGCTCCATTCGTGCTGGGGCCGTATCTGCTTTCGGTGCTGACCGAGGCGTTGGTGCTGATGCTGTTTGCGGCATCGCTGCATTTCATGATGGGGCCGGGCGGCATGCCGAGTTTCGGGCACGCCGCATGGTTCGGGATTGGCGCGTATGTTGCGGCGCTGAGTGCTGCATCGTTGCTGATGTCGGCCGCCATGCTGGTGGCGATGCTGACGGCTGGTGTGCTGGCGCTGCTGGTGGGGGCGTTGGTGGTGCGGCTGTCGGGTGTCTACATGGCGATGCTGACTCTGGCGTTTGCGCAGATCGTCTGGGCGGCGGCGTCTCAGCTGGTCGAGGTGACGGGCGGTGATAACGGTATCCTTGGTGTGCGTGCCGCGAGCTGGGCGCAGGATGCGCAGGTGTTTTACTGGGTCGTGCTGGTGCTGTGCCTGGGGGCAACGCTGCTGTTGCGGCGGGTGCTGTTTGCGCCGTTCGGCTATGCGCTGCGCGCTGCGCGCGATTCAACGCTGCGGGCCGAGGCGATTGGCATTGCGACATACAAGGTGCGCGCTGTTGGATTTGCGATTGCGGGGGCTGCAGCGGGATTGGCAGGGGCGGTGTATGCCTTTCAGAAGGGCAGTGTGTTCCCCACCTATGTCAGTATTCCGAAATCCGTCGATGCGTTGCTGATGGTGCTGCTGGGCGGTGTGCAGACCATCACGGGACCGATGATCGGTGCGTTGGTGTACACGGGGCTTTATGACGTGCTGTTGCGCAGCACCGATTACTGGCGGCTGGCGCTGGGCGGCATCATCGTGCTGCTGGTGCTGGTGTTCCCGCGCGGTATTGCTGGCATGGCGCAACGCACATGACGACGCTGCATGTCGAGAATCTGGGCAAGTCGTTCGGGGGTGTCCGTGCCGTGCGCGATCTGTCGTTCACCGTGCGGACCGGCGAGGTTGTGGCGCTGATCGGCCCCAACGGTGCGGGCAAGTCCACCAGCTTCAACATGCTGAACGGGCAGCTGCGTCCGGATACCGGGCGCATCGTGCTGGATGGTGTGGACATCGCCGGCCTGTCGCCACAGCAGATTTGCAGGCGTGGTGTGGGGCGTACGTTTCAGATCACCGCGACCTTTGCATCGATGACACTGCGCGAGAATGTGCGCATGGCGTTGCTGTCGCATTACAACCGCATCTGGCGGTTCTGGAACAGCGCCGATGCGCGCTTCACCAATCAGGCGACCATGCTGCTGGACCTGGTCGGGCTGCGTGACCAGACGGAACGTGCGGCGGGTGTGCTTGCCTATGGCGATCTGAAGCGGCTGGAACTGGCGATGGCTCTGGCCACCGCGCCGAAGCTGCTGCTGATGGACGAACCCACCGCCGGAATGGCTCCCGATGAACGTGCGGCGCTGATGGCGCTGGTGCGCTCTCTGGCGCAGCGGCGCGAGGTGGCGGTGCTGTTTACAGAACACGATATGGACGTGGTGTTCAACACGGCGGATCGCATTCTGGTGATGAACGACGGCGCGTTGATTGCCGCCGGAACGCCCGCCGAGATCCGCGCCAATGCGCTGGTACGCGACACCTATCTTGGGGGTGTGGTCTGATGTTGCGGCTGGACGCAGTGAACGCATTTTATGGCAAGGCGCATATCCTGCACGATGTCAGCTTCCACATCGCACCGGGCGAGGCGGTGTTCCTGTGCGGGCGCAACGGGGCGGGCAAGTCCACCACGTTGAAGACGATTGTGGGGCTGGTGCGCGCCGCACATGGCCGCATTGTTTTTGAGGATCGGAATATCACACATCTGCCCACGCACCGGATCGTGCGGGCCGGGATATCCTACGTGCCGGAAGAGCGGCGGATCTTTACCGATCTGACGGTGCTGGAAAACCTCGACACTGCACGCCTGCCCGCGCGTGCGGGGCAAGAAGGCTGGACGGTGGAGCGTGTGTTCACCCTGTTCCCCAGGCTTGCCGACATGCGCACTCGCAAGGGCGGCGCGATGAGCGGTGGCGAACAGCAGATGCTGGCGATTGCCCGCGCGCTGATGGGCAACCCGCGCCTGTTGCTGCTGGACGAGCCATCGGAAGGTCTGGCGCCGATCATCGTCGAGCATCTGGCCACGGCAATCCGGCAGCTGAACGCCGATGGTATTGCGGTCTTACTGGCCGAGCAGAATAACATCTTCGCGACATCGATCGCGCATCGGATGCTGGAAATAGAAACGGGGAGCATCAAGGCTCCCCGTGCATGAGTGTTACTGACTGGCCCAGACGATGCGATGCAACCAGGCGATTTCCGACAGTGCAAAGCTGCGGTCGTTGCGGGTCGGGTTCATCGCTTTCAGATCGACCCGACTGGCACCGCGACGGACAAGCTGCTTGACCATCACCTCGCTGCGTTGCGTGCGCACCACCACCCGGTCGCCCCGCCGGACGGGGGCAGCGGGCGAGACCAGCAGCAACGTGCCGACGCGGAAGACCGGTTCCAGCGACTCGTCGGTGACTTCCAGCGCATAGGCATGCGGGTCGCCGCTTGTCGGCTGTGGTGTTTCTTTCCACGCGGCGTCGATCGGGAAGCCGGATGAATCGAACAACCCGTCGCCGATAACCTGATCCAGCGGTAACATCGGCACCTGCCGCCCCGCTGCTGCACGCGACGTGCTGGACAGCGGCGCTTGCCCGGTGACCAGCGCGGCAAATGCGTCGAGCTGTGTATCGGTTGTGCGTAATACTTTCGAGATGCTCTCGGTCGACGGCCAACGTGGGCGGCCGTCGGGGCCAAGCCGCTTCGACGGGTTAAATGCAGTGGGGTCCAGCCCGGCACGGCGCGCCAGACCCGAAGGTGATAATCCTTGTTCGGCTGCCAATGTGTCGATGGCGCGCCATATCTCTGGGTGATCCATGACGGGGATTTTAGACAGAGTTTATCTACTAGAAAAGACAATATAGGAAAACTTCCGGATTTATCACAAAAAGACCCTTGGAAAAACATCCTTCGTTCCGTATACGTTCTTCATCACAGGAAAGAATGCCCATATGGAGCGAGAAACAATGCGGCCTCATGCCTTTGCGCGTAATATTTCAGATTTATTCACATCGGTTTCAATTACAGCCACGACTCCTTTCGCTTCGGTCGACGAGGCCTGGTTCTGGACCATGTCGGCGCTGACCGCCCGGCGCGATGGGGCGCGATTTACAGCGGGCCTCGCCAAGCGCCAGCGCCCGTGCGAGCCGGATGACGTGGTGGTGTGCCTCGACCGGTTGTATCGGGACCGGCGCATCAGCCTTGCGCATGTGCGGGTTCTGCGACTGTGGGGCGAACGCGGCAGCACGCCGGACCCGCGTATTCCGGCCGAACGCATGGATCTGGCGTTGTGGCGCGAAGCACTGGCGCGGCTGGCGGAACCGTTGCGTCAGAAGGGCATTCTTGCATGAGGACCGCGGCGGCACCGACTGGCCAGCAGGTCTGGATCGGGTTTGGCGGGCGGGCAGACCAGATCTGGCTGCGGCCGTTGCGGCGTGGATTCCGCCATTGCTTTGCACTGCTGCACGATGCGGATGGATGGATTCTGCTGGACCCTCTGTCCGGGCGGCTGGTGGTTTCGCGGTTGCCGGTGGATGCGGCGCGCGATGTTCCGGCGCGTTATCGGGCGGCGGGGTTTGCTGTGCTGGGGCCGTTCACGCCGGCGGAACCCGCGCGCCATCTGTTGCCGCCGGTGCTGCCCGCTTCGTGCGTAACGCTGTGTCTGCGGGCGTTGGGGCTGCGGGCATTGGTGCTTACGCCGTATGGGCTGTTCAGGTATTTATCAGGAAATAGGAAAATATTCTTGCACTCCTGATTCGCCTTCGCTATAGTGGCTTCATCAACGGGACAGATGCGCCCGTTTCAATCCGGCTCTCCACGCTGACCCAGCCCGCACCGATCCCTCCCGATCGGTGCGGGTTTTTCGTGTTCGCGCGGCGAGTTGCGCAGCAAGGAGGACTCAACATGGGTGGTCTGATCCGTACCCCGAAAATCGTCACACCGGGCGTTGCCGCTGCTCCAGCCGCGGCACCTGTCGCAGTGCCGACCGTGCAGCAGGCCGAGACAGTCTCGGCCGAGGCCGGGAAGCTGGCCGAGGTTGATGCACGCAAGGCCGCGCAGATCCGCAGTCGTCGCGGCATGGCAGGCACGATTGCAACCTCGGCGCGCGGCGTGCTGGGCGGGCCGGTGACGCGCACTGTCCGCAAGTCGTTGCTGGGGGAATGAGCATGGTTTCGCCCGAAACCCTGATTGCGCGCTGGCACGCAGCACGCGCGTATCGCCGCCCGTGGGAGAGCGTCTGGCAGGAATGCTATGACCATATTCTGCCGCGCACCCCCGGCGCCGGAGGCCCCGCGCTGTACGACGGCACGGCGGCGGATGCGGCGGAACAGCTCACTGCGTCGCTGATGGCGGAACTCACGCCGCCCTGGGCGCGCTGGTTCGGACTGGTGCCGACGCGTGCGCAGGATACGGACCAGACTCTGGCACCGGTGCTGGAACAGGCGGCCGAGACGCTGCGCCACCATATCGACCACGCGAATTTTGCAGTCGAGCTGCATCAGGCGTTTCTCGATCTGGTGGTGGCGGGCACGGGCCTGTTGCTGGTGGAAGAAAACGCCCCGGGTGCAGCATCGGCCTTGCGCTTCACGGCGGTGCCGATTGCTGACGCCGTGCTGGAAGAAGGACCGAGCGGCAGGCTGGACACCGTGTATCGCTTTGTCGCGATGGAAAGCACCGCGTTCCACGCCCGCTTCCCCGGCGCGGTGGAACCCAAGGACGACGCGGCGAAATTCCCGGTGCTGGAAGTGGTGCGCGCCGATGGCACGGGTTATCGCTACACCGCGCTGCTGATTGCCGACGAGAGCAAGCCTGTCGTGCTGGAAGAAGGCCGCTTCACCGAATCGCCCTTTATCGCGTTTCGCTGGATGAAAGCGCCGGGCGAGGTTTATGGCCGCAGTCCGGTGATGACGGCGCTGCCCGATATCCGCACCGCGCAGAAAGTGGTCGAGCTGGTGTTGAAGAACGCCTCGATCGCGGTGACCGGCATCTGGCAGGCCGACGACGATGGTGTGCTGAACCCCGCCAACATCCAGCTTGTGCCCGGCGCGATCATCCCGAAGGCGGTTGGCTCGCAGGGTCTGACGCCGCTGGCCGCGCCCGGCAAGTTCGATGTGTCGCAGCTGGTGCTGAACGATCTGCGTGCGCGCATTCGTCATGCCCTGCTGGCGGACCGCCTGAGTCCCGTCGCCGATGCACGTATGACCGCAACCGAAGTGATGGAACGCAGTGCCGAAATGGCGCGTCTGCTGGGGGCTACGTACGGCCGGTTGCAGGGCGAGTTCCTTGCCCCGCTGGTCGGGCGGTGTCTGGCCATTCTGCATCGGCGCGGTGAAGTGCCGTCGCTGGTGCTGGATGGGCGGAAGACGCGGCTGGTCTATCAGTCGCCGCTCGCGCAGTTGCAGGCACGTGGCGATGCGCGCGGCACCATCGCGTGGCTGCAGGCCGTGGCAGCGCTGGGGCCGGATGCCCTGGCGCAGGTGGATGTCACGGCCACCACCCGCTTTCTGGCGCGTGCGCTGGGCGCACCTGCCGATCTGCTGATCCCGAACACAACGGAGTAAAACCATGGCAGAAGATCTGCTCGAGAAAACATTGAACTCGCCCGCCAATCGCCCCGATGACATCCCCGAAAAATTCTGGGACGCCGAGGCGAATACCGTGCGCGTCGACGCATTGCTGAAATCGTATCGCGAGCTTGAACGCCACCTGTCGTCACGTCCGGGAATTCCGGGCGAGGATGCCAACGCCGAGGAACGCGCGCGCTTCCTGCGTGCGATGGGCGTGCCGGAAACGCCCGATGCATACAAGGTCGAGGCTCGGCACCCGCTGCTGGAATCGGACACTCTGGTGAACCAGCGCCTGCACGAAGCGGGCTTTACGCCCACGCAGGTGCAGCTGGTGTACGACCTGGCGTCGGAACACCTGCTGCCGCTGATCGCCGATGTGGCGCAGCAGTTCGAGGCCGACCGGCAGATTGAAATCCTGTCGGCGCATTTCGGTGGGGAAAAGCGTTTCCGCACCATTGCGACCCAGATCGACGCCTGGGGCCGCGCCCATCTGCCCGAAGCCGTGTTCGAGGCGCTGTGCACCACCAGCGAAGGTGTGATCGCGCTCGAGAACATGATGCGCAAGGGTGAACCTGCGGTGATGAAAAGCGCCGCCGCCCCGAAAGATGCCAGCGAGAGCGAGCTGCGCGCCATGGTGCGCGACCCGCGCTACTGGAAAGCGAAAGACCCTGCCTTCATCGACCGTGTGAGCGAGGGATTCCGCAGCCTGTTCGCCAATAAATAATTGCTTCCGTCACGGGTAACCGCAGTGCGGCCCGTGATGTTCCTGCGCGTTGCGACCCCTGCGGATAATCGCGCGCGCATTTTCATTCTCAACCCGACAACCCAGGGAGGACACATGTCCATCTCTATCGACCAGGCTTTCGTCAAGCAGTTCGAGACGGAAGTCCATGAAGCTTATCAGCGTCTTGGCTCCAAGCTGCGCCCGACGGTGCGGTCCAAGACCGGCGTCAAGGGCGCGTCCACCGTGTTCCAACGTGTTGGCTCCGGCATTGCGAGCACCAAGGCGCGTCACGGCCAGGTGCCGGTGATGAACGTCGACCACACCAACGTCGAGTGTTTCCTGCAGGACTATTATGCGGGCGACTGGATCGACAAGCTCGACGAACTGAAGGCTGCGATCGACGAACGTGCGGTGGTGGCGAATGCTGGTGCCTATGCGCTGGGTCGCAAGACCGACGATCTGATCATCGCTGCCATGGACACGGCGACACGTGAAGCCGTGAGCACGGCAGCCGGTACCACCGATGCCGATGGCCTGACCAAGGCGAAGGTCCTGCTGGCGTTTGAAGCACTCGGCATGAGCGATGTGCCGGATGATGGGCAGCGCACCGCGGTGGTTGGCTGGAAGCAGTGGTCGGAACTGATGTCGATCCCGGAATTTGCAAATTCCGATTACATCGGCTCCGACGACATGCCGTGGAAAGGCACGCAGGCCAAGCGTTGGCTGGGCGCGCTGTGGATGCCGCATTCGGGCCTGACGAAGAATGGCGCGCTGCGGTACTGCTATTTTTACCATCGCACGGCGGTCGGCCACGCAAGCGGTGCCGATGTCAGCACCGATGTGACCTGGCACGGCGATCGTGCGGCGCATTTCGTCAACAACATGATGTCGCAGGGTGCATCGCTGATTGATCCGGTCGGCATCGTGCGCATGCGCTGCAAGGAGTAATCAGCATGGCTTTTATCGCGCAGAACATGTCGGCGCTTGCGTATGCCAACGGCTTCACGCTGTGGACCTACAAGAGCACCGATACCATGAACGCTATCGCGGCTGCGGGTTACCTGAACCCCGCTGCCAGCATGGTGTCGGCTGGTGATTTGGTGATGCTGAACGCCGCCGATGGCGGACGCATCCTGCGGATCAACAAGGTGGGTGGAACCGTCACGACGGCGGCACTGGCCTGATCTGTTGTTACTGGACTGGCGGTACCCGCAAGGGTGCCGCCTTTTTTTATGGGAAACCGTCATGTCTTTATCCGCCATTGCGCTGGCCTCGCGCGCGCTGCTGAAGATCGGCGCACAGCCCATCGCCGGTTTTGACGAAGGCTCGGCCGAGGCTGAAGTCGCATCTAATCTTTACCCCGGTGTGCGCGATGCGCTGCTGTCAACGCATCCATGGACCTTTGCCACAGCGCAGGCCGATCTGCCGCGCCTGAGCGGTGTGCCAATTGCCGATTATGCGTATGCATTCGCATTGCCGCCCGATTTTCTGCGGGCGCTGTCTGCCGGTGGCGGCGGTCGGGGGCAGGGGGTGCGCTATCGCATTGCCGAGGCGCGCCTGCATGCGCCGATTGAAGCGGTGACGCTGACCTATATTTTCCGCACGCCAGAAAGCGGATTTCCACCGTTCTTTGCCTCGGCGCTGGTAGCGCGTCTGGCGTCGGAATTCTGCATGCCACTGACCGAGAATTCATCGCGCGCCGACATGCTGTATCGCCAGGCCGAGCTGGAACTGCGGGCCGCGCGCCTGACCGACAGTCAACAGGATACACCGCGCGGGATTGAAGATTTCTCGCTGATTGCGGCGCGAGGCTGACATGGCGCAAGCACGGGCGATCAAGACCAGCTTCACATCGGGCGAGCTGGCGCCGAAACTTTCCGGGCGCGGCGATCTGCGCGCGTACGACAACGGTGCGCGCCAGTTGCGCAATGTGTTCATCCAGCCAACTGGTGGCGTGACGCGTCGTCCGGGCCTGCGGCATCTGGCGATCCTGCCGGGCGCTGCGCGGATGATGCCGTTCGAATTCAATACCGAACAGACCTATCTGCTGGTGTTCGTGCATCTGAAGATGCTGGTGTTCATGGGCGATGTGCAGATTGCCAGCATCGTGACGCCGTGGACCGAAGCGCATCTGCCGCAGCTCGCCTGCACGCAGTCGGCCGATACGCTGCTGGTCGCACACCCGGATGTGCAGCCGCGAAAGATCACCCGTAACAGCCACACATCGTGGAGCATTGCTGCCTGGGGCGGTGATGCCGCGCCGTTCTTCCGCTTTGCCGATATCTCGCTGCGCGCCAATGCCGCCACGGGTGCGGTGACGGTGACGGCATCGGCGTCGTTCTTCGCGCCGGAACATGCGGGTGGGGTGATTCGCATCTCGCAGAAACGGTTGCGCGTGAACACGGTGACGTCCGCCACGACGGCGGTCTGCACGGTGATCGATCCGCTCGACGATACCAACGCGACGACCGACTGGGATGAAGCGGCGTTCAGCAATGCGCGCGGCTGGCCTGTGTGCCTGTGTTTTCATCAGGATCGGCTGGTGATTGGCGGATCGCGCGATCTGCCGAACCGGTTGTGGCTGTCGCGTTCCGGCGATCTGTTCAACTTCGATCTGGGCAGTGGACTTGATGACGAAGCGATCGAGTTCGGCCTGGTGTCCGACCAGGTGAATGCGATCCGTGCGGTGTTTTCGGGGCGGCACTTGCAGGTGTTCACTTCGGGCACCGAATGGATGGTGACCGGAGATCCGTTGACGCCCGCCAATGTGCAGCTCAACCGGCAGACGCGTATCGGCTCGCCAGTGGATCGCATGGTGACGCCGGTTGATGTCGATGGCTCGACGATCTTTATCGCGCGTTCGGGAAAGGCGGTGCATGAATTTATCTACACCGACATGCAGCAGGCTTATCAGGCAAACGATCTGGCGCTGGTGGCCGAACACCTGGTCAACCAGCCGGTGAGCATGGCCTACGACCAGATCCGCCGCTTGCTGCACGTGGTGATGCGCGACGGCAGCATGGCGACGCTGACGCTGTACCGGGCCGAGGAAGTCACTGCCTGGACGCGACAGGAAACGCAAGGCGCGTTTCAGGCTGTGGCCGAGGTCGATGGCACGGTCTACGTCACCGTCGAACGTCTGGGCAGTGTGCGTCTTGAACGCTTCGATCCCGCACTGGCGCTGGATGCGGCGATCGATGGCACCAGCACCACACCGCGCGATGTGTGGCTGGGTCTTGCGCATCTGCAAGGCTGCCCGGTCGGCATTCTGGCCGATGGTGCGCCGGTGACCGACAAGACCGTGAAGCTCAGCCGCGTCATGTTGGACGATCCGTGCCTGTTCGCGCAGGTCGGGTTGAAGTTCACGCATATCGTTGAACCTTTGCCGCCGGCGATTGCCGGGCAGGGCGTGTGCGCGGCGCCGTTGCGGTTGGTCTCGATCACGTTTCGGGTGATGGAGACGTCATCGCTGCGTGTCGATATCGGGCGTGGTTTGCGTGCCGTTCCATTGTCGCGTCTGGATATGCAGAGGATGGACGCAGCGCCGCCCAGCGTGACCGGAGATATCATGATGCGTGCGCTCGGCTGGCGCAGCGAGGCCGCCGGAGCGTTGTGGCGCATCGAAAGCGCCGAGCCGTTACCGATGACGGTTTTGGCCGTCACCACACAGATCAGGAGTACCGAATAATGGCACAGCTTGCCAGTGTCGCCAGTATAGCGGCGACGGGGATCGGCCTGTACACGCAGGTCAAACAGCAGAAGGCGCAGGCGCAGCTCGCCACACAGCAGGTCGCCACGCACAACCAGGCGCAGGAAGCGCAGCTCATGGCGCAGCGTGTGCAGTCTGACCAGCAGCGGCGATCAGCGCTGGCACGCACCATTGCGGCCGCACGTGCGCGTGCCGGTGCGTCGGGCGTTGGTTCCTCCGGTGGGTCTGCCGATGCCATCGCAATTGGTCTGCAACGCGATGCGGCCGAGGCACAAGGCACAGATGACGTGATCTACCAGACCAAACTCGCCGCAGGGCGACGTAGTCTGCTGGATGATAGCGGCAACCTCACCCCCTATCTGCGGGCGGCGGGATCGTTCGGGTCGTCCATGCGCAATCTGTTGAGCTGAAGGAAAACACCATGTCCAGCCATATCACGATCGGCGATGTCACGCCGCGCGTTCAGTATGTCGCGTCCGGCACGCAGACGATTTTTACTTTTCGCTTTCCGGTTTTCGATCCGATCGATCTGGAAATTCGCATCGATGGCACGGTGATGTCGGGCGGTTTCACCGTCGCCAATGCCGGGCAGTCGACCGGCGGCAGCGTGACGTTCGACGATCCGCCGCGCGCCGGTGCGCAGGTGACGATCCGTCGCAACCTGAAGATCATGCGCATCACAGATTTTCAGGATAACGGCATCCTGCGCGCCCGCACGCTGAACGACGAGCTCGACTATCAGGTCGCGGCGTTGCAGCAGGTGCGCGACGAAGTGCGGCGTACGGTCCAGCTTGCCGTCGATGACTTCTCCGATCCCGGCACGCTGCCATCGGCGCGTGCCGGGCAACTGCTGGGGTTCGATGCGGCGGGCCGTCTGAGCGCCTATCCCGTCTTTACCCCCACGCCGCTGCCCGAAGCGGGCCAGCTGAACGCGCGCGATTTCGGTGCGGTGGGCGACGGCATTGCGGATGATACCGAAGCCTTGCGCGCAGCCTGTGCCACGGCGGCGTTTCAGGGGCGCGTGCTGGAAATCCCCGAGGGTACATATCGCACCACGGGCACCGTGACATTGCCCGGCGCGGCTGCCGGTCTGCTGATGCGTGGGGTGATCTGTTCCGAAGGTGGTGGCTACCCGGCGCTGGTGCTGGGCGATGGTGGCGCGGTGCGCAATGGCGAGAAGAGTTACACCGGTCTGCGTGTGCTGCGCGCCGCGCAATCCGACTGGTCGGATGAAACCGACATCGGCATCGTGGTGCGCAACCTGGATGAATCGCAGGTCGAGATCCGCCAGGCCGAGGGTTACACCATCGGCGTGCGCACGCTGGGCGAAGGGCGCGGTGTGCAGAACTCCACGTTCTTCTTCGGACGTCTGGTGAACAACAAGATCGGCCTCGACGTGAATACCGGCACGGCGCAGGGCTGGAACAATGCCGTGCGGTATTATGGCGGTCACTTTGCAGCAGCGTCCTATATCAATCGCGGGATGGAGCGCTTCGGTGTGCGTTTCTCGGCCGCGCCGGGGGCGTATGTGCTGCATAACGGCCACGTGTTCGACGGGCCGAACTTCGAACTGCAGGCCGACGCCACCACCACGGGCATTCCGTTCCTGATCGAGGTGAACAGCCGCGGTGTGCAGGCACGCGGTATCCGCATGGAAGCGTGTTCGCCCTACGTGGCACGGCACACAGCCGGTGCGCAGGATCATGTGTACGATGTGGTGTGGGCGAGTCAGGGATACATGCTCGACATCGACTACACATCCACTGCAACGCGCGTTGGTTCGATCGTGCGTGTGCAGCACCAGAATGGTGGCCATGCTGAATGCAATCGTGTTGTCGCGGCCATTCCGTGCCTGCGGGGTGCGGCAGTGCGCTGGAGCAATACGGAAACCGGATTCCTGGGACTGGCGTGTCTGTCCACCTCGGTTGCCAATGGGGCGTCGCTGTCGGACTTTGCCTTCCCGGCGCTGACCGGAATGGCGCTGACATCGCGCGGTGTGATGCTGTCGGCTGCACGCGGGATCGGCTTTGCTGTGGACGTGCGCAACTGCCGCGAACTGGCGCTGGCGGTGGATGGAGATCCCACACGCCTGATCGTGCAGTGCTTCGATGAGGCCGGCAAGCTGATGGGCAGTTCCGGTGCGACTCTGGTGCGTGGATCAAGCCAGTCGTTCACCTGGAACGCCACGGCGCGCTGGTATCAGAGTGTGGCCGACATGACCGACGCCAATTGGACGCGCCGTCCGGCGGTACGCATCGATCCGTCGGTCGCAACCGTCATCATCGGTGTGGCGCGCGGCGATGCGGATGCTGAGATCCGTGCGTTGCGTCTGTTCAGCAGCGCGACGGGCGCCCCCGCCACCCTGCATGGGTCGGATCTGATTCTGGCTGGCCGCAACGAATTCATCGGTGAAGCGTATTGGGATCCACCGAGCATCGTGGCGGGCGGCACGGCGCAGCTCAGCGTGCCGTTGGCTGGCGCGCGGCCGGGCGACTTCGTGCAGGTGGGCTTCAGCATCGCAACATCGGGCGTGCTGTTTCTGGCGCAGGTGGGGGCGATGGATATCGTCTCGGTCACTGCGTGGAACCGCACCGGTGCGGCGCTGGACCTTGGCCCCGGCACGGTGCGCGTGCGTCTGGTGAAGGTGTGATGCAGGGCGGCGACGCAAAGGTGACGGCGGCGCGGATCATGGCGGATTATCATCTGCTGGCCGCGCAGCCCGCCCCTGTCGACGATGCCAAGGCATTCTCGGATCATCAGCGCGCGTGTCGTGCGGCGCTGGACCACGTTGAACATCTGCTGAAAGTGGCGCGTCTGATGGAGGGCGCGCAGGACAACACGCATGCCGAGGCGCTGATAGCCGCCGCCGGTTACGCGCTGATGCAAGAGGATCACCATGACACAGCGCACCCAACCCCCAGCGGCGAGCTTTCCGGAGTTCCTGTGGATCTGGAATCGTCGCCTGTCGCAGAAGACGCCGGCTGTGCATCTGCGCATGTCGCGCTGGCTGATGCAGCGGATCGAGGACGGGCATACGCGCCTGCTGCTGATGGCGTTTCGCGGCGGCGGAAAAAGCACGGTGGTGGGGCTGTATTGTGCGTGGCTGCTGTACCGGAACCCGCAACTGCGGATTCTGGTGCTGTCGGCACAGGCACAACTGGCGATGCGGATGGTCTCAGCGGTGCGCAGGATCATTGAACGCCACCCGCTATGCGCTGACCTGATCCCCGAACGTGGCGAGGCCTGGGCGGTGGATCGCTTCAACGTGAAGCGCAACGGCGCGGTGCGTGAACCGTCGATGTTGGCGCAGGGCATTCTTGGCAACATCACCGGCAGTCGTGCCGACATTATCGTGTGCGACGACGTCGAGGTGCCGAACACATCCGACACCAGTGCCAAGCGTGCTGCGTTGCGCGACCGTTTGTCCGAGACCGAGTTCGTGCTCACGCCGGGTGGAACGTTGCTGTATGTCGGCACGCCGCATACGGCGGACTCGATTTACATCGATGTGCAGGGTGCGTTCCTGCACGGTTATGCGCGGTTGGAAATTCCGCTGCTGGATCGGGCAGGTGTGTCGGCATGGCCGGACCGGTTCGATGCGGCGGCGGTGGCCAAGCTGCGCCGCCGTGTCGGGCCGCGCCGCTTCGCCAGCCAGATGCAGTTGCAGCCGGTTGAGGAAGATGCCGCACGTCTGGACCCCGCGCTGATGATCCCCTATCGCGATGTGCTGGATCTGCGCGTTGGCAATGGCGAGGCGTGTCTGTTCCTGGGCGCGCGGCGTCTGGTGTCTGGTTCGGCATGGTGGGACCCGGCGTTCGGCAAACCGGGGCAGGGCGACCATTCGGTGCTGGCAGTGGTGTTTGCCGACGCCGAGGGAAACCGCTTTCTGCATCGTGTTGCCTATCTCACGCATGACCCGGCGGCACCGCACGATCCGGCCACGCAGCAATGCCGGATAGTCGCGCAGATCGCAGGCGAGATGTTCGTGCCGGTGGTGCATGTGGAAACCAACGGCATCGGCAAGTTCCTGCCCGACCTGTTGCGCAGTGCCGCATCTGATCTGGGCATTCCGTTTGCGGTGCGCGAGGCGGTGTCCTCGCAACGCAAGGCCGATCGCATTCTGGGCGCCTTCGATCCGGTGCTGGCGGCACGGCGGCTGCACACGCACGCGGATGTTTACACGGGTGGCTTCCCCGCCGAGATGCGTGCGTGGAAGCCGGGCGGCAATTCGGTGAAGGACGATGCGCTCGACGCGGTGGCGGGTGTGTTACTGGCTGAGCCTGCGCGCCTTCCGCGCCGCCCGCCACGTGCAGCACTGCCACACTGGCGGGGGCGTTGAGGCGTTATGCGTAAGCGACCTGCTCAAGGCGGCTCTGGCGTACGCGCCAGCGCCGGAAACCGGTGATGAACAGGACCAGCGGCAACAGACCGACGACGAACGAGATCACACGAGTCGTCATCCCCCCGACCGATCCGTCGTGGAACGGATGCAGCCAGTTGCTGATGGTGGTTGCAGCCGAGGCGTTCCTGGAATCGACGGCGGCGACAACCTCGCCGCTGTACTGGTCCACCCAGACGAAGCTGTGCGGGAAGCGAATGCTCGGGTCTTCGGGCTGCTGGAAGCGGATGCGATAGGTGCCGGTGCGCCCGCGCGGTGTTTCAACCCATGCCAGCCGCGCTTCGGGAAGATGCGCGCGTGCGGCGGCCACGGCGTGCATCGGGGTGATGGGATCGGCCCCCTGCACATCGCGCAACGGGGGCGATGGTGTGCTGTCGACGGGCGATACAACGGCGGTCAGCACGGTGTCGGTTGTTTGGGGGAAGGCCAGCATCACGCCCGAGATGGTGAAGATCAGCATCAGCACTGCACCCCACACACCTGTCAGCTTGTGCCAGTCGTGAAGGCGGCGGACGGGCACGGCGTTGGGTTTGAAATGCAGCGCCTTGCCGAACTGTCTGCCACGTGGCCACCAGGCCCAGACGCCCAACGCCAGCAGGACGAAGATGCCGATGCCGATATACCCCATGATCGTGCCGCCAAGCGGACCCAGCAGCAGCCGGTAATGCAGGTCGTAGAGGAAGGTCATCGCGTAATCGCCCCAGTAATCGCGACGAATCACCTGCCCGCCATCGGGGGACAGCCAGACCATCATAGGCGCAAAGGCACGACCGGCTGTCTCGGGCGGATTGTAATAACGGGCAGGAATGGCGCCGCCATCGGTGGTGACTTCAAACCGCCACGGCCCGGCCTTGTCGGGATAGGTCTGCCGCACGGTCTGCAGCGCCCTGTCCCAGTCCACCGGCTGCCCGTTGCCGGCGACGCGGATTTCCGGATGCAGCAACGCATCGAATTCGGGATAGAAAACCAGGACCGACCCGGTCAGCCCGGCCAGCACGAACAATGCCCCGAACGATAACCCGAGCCACAGATGAACCCGGCGGACCCATGTCCTGAGGGCTGTTGAAATACTCACGTTTGTTTTCCTGTTACGCAGCATGATTGGCCCCAATGAAGGGGATGTCTGGTGGATAAGCAGACGTGCAGCGAACAGATGGGTATTTCGCCGCGCGCGCGATCAGCTCAGCGCGGGCGGTGGGCCTATGGCAGGCGGTGGCGGCGCGGCCAGACGCGGCGACGCAGGATCGGCAATGACGACATCGTGCCCCGGCATCGCAAAGACAACACCCGGCGCAACCAGCGTGAGAGCGGGCGCATCCGCCAGCCCGGTATTGACGGCGGCAAAAATGCACAGCTTTGCAGTCTGGTCGTCAGATGGCGCACCATCGGGGTCGAGGCCCATATCGACCGCATTCAGACCAGAGCAGAGCGCCATGGTGATTCCATACGGTGTCGCGGTGGGCATGAACCCGGCCGGGATCAAAGCGCGGGTTGCCAGTGCGAACAGCAAGGCAGCGGCAAATACGCCGCGCATTGTTCCCGACTGTCTCAACCACATGATCATCGGGGCGGTATTACTCCGACTGGCTCCACGCCACATCCGCGCCCAGCGCCCGCAGGTTCTGTGCGAAGTGCGGGTGCGCACGCTGGATCGGCATGGCGTTGCGGATCACCGAACGGCCCTTGATGCTGGTGGCGATCATCAGCAGCGCGATCGCCACGCGGATGATGTAGGGGCTTTCGACTTCCGCCGGGATCAGCGCCTTGCCCCCGAACACGATCAACCGGTGCGGGTCGCACAGCGTGGCGTGCGCGCCGAATTTCGACAGTTCGCCCGACCAGCCCAACGCGCCTTCGTAGACCTTGTTCCAGTACATCACATTGCCCTCGGCCTTTACGCCGAGCGCAACGAAGATCGGCAGCAGATCGGCGGGCAGATACGGCCAGGGCGCGGCCTCGACCTTTTGCAGGATGTTCTGCGTGAACGGCGTGCGCACGTGCAGGCCGTCCTTCACCTCGGTCGTGGACCAGCCGTCCTTGTGGATCACGTTCACGCCGAACTTCGCGAAGGTGCGGTCAATCAGCGGGAAATGGTCGGGGCGCGAGTTCTTCACCCGCACCGTGCCGCCCGTCATCGCGCCCAGCGCCATGAAGGTGGCGACTTCGTGGAAGTCCTCGGCGAAGCGGAATTCGCCGCCGCGCAGACGGTCGATCCCTTCCACTTCCAGCCGCGATGTGCCCGCACCGGTGATGCGTGCGCCCAGCATCATCATGAACGTGCAGAATTCCTGCACATGCGGTTCGGACGCGGCGTTGGTCAGCGTCGATGTGCCGTGCGCGGTTGCGGCGCAGAGCACGAAATTCTCGGTCCCGGTCACCGATGCGTAATCGGGCCAGGCCTGCGTCGCCGTCAGGCGGCCCTGGCTGCGGATGCGCACGGCGTCGGGGAATACCTCGGTGCTGGCACCGAAGCCGTGGAAGATCTCGATATGCGGGTCGATCTCGCGCACGCCCAGCGAGCAGCCCTTCACATCATCCTCGATCACGGCCGAGCCGAAGCGGAACAGCAGCGGCGGCACCAGCATGACGGAGGACCGCATGGCCTGCGGCAGCGTATGGGTCTGCGGGTCGAAGGTGAGGTTGGCGTGATGCAGGTCGAGAACGCCGGTGGTGAAATCCACCTCGACCTTGCTGCCCAGCGAGCGGAAAAACGCCAGGATCTTCTTTACGTCGGTAATTTCCGGCACGTTCAGCAGGCGAATCGGCTCTTCCGTCAGCAGGGTGGCGCACAGGATCGGCAGAACGGCATTCTTGTTGGCGGATGGCAGAATATCACCGTTCAGCGGGCGTCCCCCCTGAACAATCAGATCGGTCATTGGTTACAGCCTTGCTGAAATGAAGTCGCCCTGCATAGCAGCAGTTTCGGTGCCGAGACCAGACCCGCCGGGCAGCCCTGTCATGCGACCTGCAGGGGCCTGTTTTTCAGGATTTCCGACCCATGCCGGGCGTGACCCGCCGGGGCGATTTCGAACTTTCCGTCGGCGCGTTCGCAGACCAGCTGCATCCGGGCGAGTCGGGCCAGGCACGGCCCATCCTTCAACCCTGGCGGGCGGCCGACGGGCCCCGCCAGAACCAGCCGGTGCAGGGCCGAGCGGCAGCAGCTTTCCAGATACGGTTCGTTCCACATACCGTATTGTGTTGCCCGATCTTTCCGGCGCGCAAGCCGAATCCGCTATCCGTGCCAATACGGGGATATGACGATGCAACTGATCTACACCCTGGTGCGCCGGGTGGACTGGCAGGCGGCGGAACGGGAAGGTGCCTATCGCGGCAGTGCCGACGATGCGCGCGACGGGTTCCTGCATTTCTCGACGGCTGCGCAGGTGCGCGCGTCGGCGGCGAAGCACCGGGCCGGGGTGGCGGATCTGTGTCTGGTTGCGGTGGACGTCGCCGCGTTGGGCGAGGCTTTGCGGTGGGAAGCCGCACGCAGCGGCCTGGACGGGCTGTTCCCGCATCTGTATGGGATATTGCCGTTGACGGCGGTGCGATCAGTGACCGATTTGAAGCTGGATGCGCAGGGCCTGCACATATTCCCCGAGGAATTTACGCAGCTTTGATCTTGCGTTGCGCCCGGTGTTGCGCGTGTTCGTTCATCAGGCACGCGCCGATCACTACGGCGCCGCCCATCAGCACATGCAGGCTCGGCGGGCTGTGGAACACCACGTAATCGACCAGCACCGCCCAGAGCAGCGACGCATATTCCAGCGGCGCCAGGCGCGAGGCAGGGGCATAGCGGAACGCATTCACGATGCACAGCGTCGCCGCTGCCCAGAACATGCCGTTCAGCAACAACAACACCAACTGCCCGGCATCGGGTGTTTTCCAGGTGAGGAAGGCGACCGGTCCCATGCTCAGCCCGCCGATCAGCCCCGGCCAGAGCAGCATCGGCAGCATCGATTTCTGCGAGCGCAACAGCCGGTTGATGGTGGCGATGCAGGCATAGGCCAGACTGCCGCCAAACGCCGCTGCGTATCCGTACCACGGCCCGTCGCCGCGCAGCCCGCTGGAAATGCCGATCAGCACCCCGACAAACGCCACCCCCGCCCAGATCCAGGACGATGCGGGGACGGTCTCCTTCAGCACCAGCCGGGAGGCCGCCATGGTGATGAAGGGGCTGGTGAAGAACACCAGATACCCCTCGGCCAGCGGCAGATAGGTGAAGGCGGTAAAGAACCCCAGCGACGCACACAGCATACCCGCCCCGCGCAGCATCTGCAGCCCGGTGTTACCCCGGAAATGCGAGGGCCGCAGCGCCAGCGCCGGCAGCACGACAAGCAACACCGGCGCGTATCGCATCGATACGACCTGGGCATATTGGAAACCGTCCCCGGCCAGCAGCTTGCCCGCGGTGTCCAGTGCAGCAAACAGGGTGAGGGCGGTCAGCATAAGGATCGTGCCGCGCATGGCAGAGCGATAATATAGAACCCACCCATGTGCCAGCGGGACTTTCGCTTTTGCCGGGGTTCGGGCACAAAGTGGAGCCATGACACCATTTCTTGCCTCTGCCCTGATGCCGCTGGTGCGCGGTTTCGATCCGGAATTTGCCCATCGTATGGCCCTGCGCGCGCTGGCCTGCGGGCTGATGTGCGGGGACAGCGCGCCCGACGACCCGGTGCTGGCGACGCGCGCTTTCGGGATCGACTTTCGCAACCCGCTGGGCCTCGCCGCCGGGTTCGACAAGGACGCCGTGGCGGTGGCCCCGCTGATGCGTCTGGGCTTCGGCCTGGTCGAGGCCGGGACTGTGACGCCGCGTCCGCAGAGCGGCAACCCGAAGCCGCGTTTGTTCCGGCTGGTGGAAGACCGCGCCGTCATCAACCGCATGGGCATGAACAATCAGGGGATCGATGCGTATGTCGCGCGTATCGCCGCGCTGAAGAACCGCCCTGCCGTGCTGGGTGCCAATGTCGGCATCAACAAGGAAGGCGCCGACCCCGAACGCGATTATCCCGCGTTGGTGAAGGCCGTCGTGCCCTATGCCGATTATATCGTGATGAATGTGTCGTCGCCCAACACGCCCGGCCTGCGCGACCTGCAGGGTGAGGCAAAACTGGCCGCCATCCTGAGCGCCATTGCCACTGAAAACCCTACTCGCCCGCCGCTGCTGGTAAAGGTCGCACCCGACCTGTCGGAAG
This sequence comes from Acetobacteraceae bacterium, assembly GCA_031546815.1. Taxonomy (GTDB): domain Bacteria; phylum Pseudomonadota; class Alphaproteobacteria; order Acetobacterales; family Acetobacteraceae; genus JAVBJV01. Next base: position 16,828 of record JAVBJV010000023.1, on the reverse strand, counting down.
ACGGTCTGGCCGCGGTGGTGGACACGGCGATCGCGCACAAGGTGGACGGGCTGATTGTCTCGAACACCACCATCGCGCGGCCCGATACACTGCGCAGCGCGCACAAGGGCGAAACCGGAGGCCTGTCCGGCCCGCCGCTATTCGGCCCCTCGACCGAGATGCTGAAGCGCACTTACCGCCAGGCAGCAGGACGGCTGACGCTGATCGGCTGCGGTGGGATTTCCAGCGGGCGCGATGCGTATCTGAAGATCCGCGCGGGTGCCGCGCTGGTGCAGGTGTATGCGGCGTTTGCCTATCGCGGCCCGGCGCTGGTGCGCGAGATTAAGACCGAACTTGCGGCCTGTCTGAAGGCCGATGGATTTACCAAACTGAGCGACGCCATTGGCGTTGATGCGTAAGGATTGATGATGCAGTTTCTCGATAATTTTGGCCCGCTGGCGGATAAGTACGACGGGTTCATCCTCGACCTGTGGGGCGTGATTCACGATGGGGTGACGGCGTATCCGCACTCGGCCGCCACGCTGCAGAGGCTGCGCGATGCGGGCAAGAAATGCGTGCTGCTGTCGAACGCGCCGCGTCGCTCGTTCAAGGTGCAGGAAGCGATGCGCAAGATGGGCATCGCCGACGATCTGTATCACGGCATCCTGACCAGCGGCGAAGCGACCTACATCATGCTGAAGCAGCGGACCGACCCGTGGTATGCCGGGCTTGGCACGCGCGTGTTTCATCTGGGCCCCGACCGCGACAAGAACGTGATGGATGGTCTGGGCCTGACGGAAGTGTTCTCGCCTACCGAGGCGGATTTCTTCCTGAACACCGGCCCCGACGATCAGCGCGACCCGACCACGCTGACCGACTTCGAACCCATTCTGGCCGATTGTCTGAAGGCCGGTCTGAAGATGGTGTGTGCAAACCCGGATCTGGAAGTCATCAGCAACAATCGCCGCATGCTGTGCGCGGGTGCGTTGGCGGTGCGGTACCAGGAATTGGGCGGCGACATGCGTATGTTGGGCAAGCCGGACAAGGCGGTCTACAGCGTGGCGCTGGATATGCTGGGTGTGCCGCCTGCACGCGTGCTGGGCGTGGGCGATGCGCTGCGTACCGACATTGCAGGCGCGACGAATGCCGGGCTGGATTCGTGCTGGGTTCTGGGCGGCATCCACGCCGAGGAACTGGGCGGCGACCAGAACGCGATTCGTGCGGCTGCTGCTTCTGTGGGGCTTGCACCGATTGCAGTGGTGCCCAGCTTTACGTGGTGATTGCCCGATAACAGCAGGCGGCTTAGGCTGCCTGCATGTCGCCGCGTGATAGTCTGGAAACGTCCATAATAACCCCACGCAAACCCCCGCTTCTGTTGCTCATCGTGGCAACCGGCCTGGGGCCGTTTTCGATGCAGGTGCTGATCCCGGTGCTGCCCATACTCGTGGGCGCGCTGGGGCGTGGTGCGGCCGAAGTGCAGATGACGCTGACCCTGTATCTGGTCGGTGTTGCGCTGGGGCCGTTGCTGTATGGGCCTCTGTCGGACCGGTATGGCCGCCGCCCGGTGCTGATTGTCGCGCTGGTGCTGTATCTGCTGGCGTCGGTAGTCGCCACGTTTGCCCCCAATCTGGAAGTGCTGATCGTGGCGCGCATCGCGCAGGCCGTGGGTGGTTGTGCGGGCATGGTGCTGGGCCGCGCGATTATCCGCGACACCAATACGCGCGAACGTGCCGCCGCCATGATGGGTTACGTCAACATGGGGATGACGGTGGCACCCATGGTGTCGCCCTTGATCGGCAGCCTGATCGAGGCTGCGTTCGGCTGGCGTGCGGTGATGCTGGCCTGTTCGCTGATTGTGCTGCCGATCCTGTTCAGCGCTTGGAAATTCCTGCCGGAGACTCTGGCCGAACGACAGGAACTGCCCGGCGTGGCGGGGTTGCTGGGGCTGTACAAGGCGCTGCTCGTCCTACCGTCGTTCCGGGCCTATGCAATGGTGACGGCGTGTTCGGGTGGTGTATTCTTCAGCTTCATGTCGGGCGCGCCGTATGTGGTCGTGCACGGGCTTGGATTGCCGACCACAACGTATGGCATGGCGTTCATGAGCATCAGTTTTGCGTTCGGGTTGGGGAATTTCGTCTCGGCGCGCATGTCGGCGCAGCGCGGCGTTCTGCAGATGCTGCGTATCGGCACGACGCTGACATTGTGTGGCGGGGTGCTGTGTCTGGTTGCTGTGATGTCGCTGCCGCCGCATCTGCTGAATCTGTTCGTGCCGATGGTGATCGTGGCGATCGGCAACGGCGTTACGCAACCCAACGCATTTGCGGGGGCGGTGTCGGTGCGGCCGCAACTGGCGGGCACGGCATCGGGGCTGGCGGGCTGCGTGCAGATGGGGTTTGGCGCCATTATCACCTGGCTGGCGGCGCTGCTGGAAGACGGGTCGGGTATTGCCACGGCATCGCTGATGTTCGCATGCGGCATCGGCACGCAGATCGCGCTGGCGTTTGCGCGGCGTTACACGTAACGCAGGCTAAGCGTGTCCGGCGGCGGCCGACAGCGACATCGGGTTGATCTTCAGCTTGGCCAATGCACGCTGCCATTTGGTGCTGTGATCGGTGTCGTACATGATCGCGTCGTCGGCGGGGGCGGATAGCCAGGCGTTCTGCTGGATCTCGTCGTCCAGCTGTCCCGGACCCCAGCCGGAATAGCCCAGCGCCAGCATTCCGCGTCGCGGTCCGCCGCCTTCGGCCAATGCCTTCAGCACATCCAGATTGGCGGTCAGCGATGTATCTTCATCGACATGCAGCGTGCCTTCGGCCGTCCAGTCGGACGTGTGGAGCACAAAGCCACGCGCGTTTTCCACCGGCCCGCCCGAGCACAGATGCAGCATGCGTGTGGCCGCGCTCTGGTCCATCTTCAGCTGGCTGAGGAGGTCGGTAAAACTGGGTTTGTTGACGGGCCTGTTCAGCACGATTCCCATCGCTCCCTCGGCGCTGTGTGCGCACAGGTAGATGACGGCGTGATCAAAACGCGCGTCTTCCATGGCGGGCATTGCGATCAGCAATTGCCCTGTCAGAAATGTGCCGCCCGTGTCTGAGATTCCCTGATTCATCATGCTGCTACTGTGAACGGGCGCAGTGCGAATATGCAAGCAGGAATGCACAGATGCTGTATAATATGGCCGCATTGTGGCGCGGTGCGTGACTCTGCCGTGCAGGGGCGCTACACCGTGGCCCGCGTTAAAGACAGGAGTGCCGGGATGACCATCAAGGTCGGGGATATGATCCCCTCGATGAAGCTGATGACCGCAACCGCCGACGGCCCGAAGGAGATCTCGACCGAGGAGATTTTCAAGGGGCGCAAGGTCGTGCTGTTCGCAGTGCCCGGCGCCTTCACGCCGACATGCAGCGTGAAGCATCTGCCCGGCTTCATCCAGAACGAATCCGCATTCCGCGCCAAGGGTGTGGCCGACATCGTGTGCATGTCGACCAACGACGCATTCGTGCTGGGCGCATGGGCGAAGCAGCAGGAAGCTGATGGCAAGGTAACGATGCTGGCCGATGGTTCCGCGATGTTCACGAAGGCGCTGGGGCTGGAGCTGGACCTGACCGCGCGCGGCATGGGCATCCGCAGCCAGCGTTTCGCGCTGGTGGCCGACGACATGAAGGTCGTGCATCTGGGTGTTGAGGAACCCGGCGGGTTCGACGTCAGCAAGGCGGAAGCGATTCTGGCGGTTTTGTGATGTGTGCTTTGAGCGTCGAGCATTGCTGCCCGACGTTCAAATGATCTGCGTTACATGGTGTGTTTGAAAGTGGAGACGACGTCGTCTCGCTGAGAAGCCTCCGCTATAAGCAATCCTTGCACGGCAATATTTTCATGCAGCGGAAGCAATTTTTGGTCGGTTGGTATGTCTTTGAGCATACGCATAGGTGATGTGCGAAGTTGTCCAAGGCACGGGTTCAGCAGACGGGAAAGTCTGTTGTGAACATCACCCAACCAACTTAAAAGCTTGAGCCAGTCACCAATGGGGTGTTCAGCAAATATCTTTTGTATCTCGGCTTCTACTGTTTCGTCTGTGTGCGCGATGACTCTATCGCGAATTTTCCTGGAATTTTCACGGATTTTTATGTGCGAGTCATACTCGCACAAGAGTTTTCGGATGCATTGTTTTGCATCGGTATAGTTGCTGGATGGAAATATGCTCAGATTTGTCTGGGCGAATTCCAGCATCCGTTTCAAAGCACATTTGGTTTGTGGGACGCCGCAATAAGCGCTGCTTGCCGCAAAAATGCAGCCGAGTGAAATGAATGTTTCATTCAAACAAGCTGCACGGGTTATGTCCCAGAAGAAGGGTCTTGGATTTCCTTCAGCTCCAGCAGGGGGGCTGTATGCCTCATGAATTGCCATGTGTACATAAAAATTATTTAGGGCACGATTTAGATCTCTGTGGAAGTGTTTGAGTGTCTCGGTGAGCTGCTCCTTTAACATCGCTTTCTCTTCAGGCGTTGACTGTTGTCCGTTACTGTCTGCGGGGGGCATTATCTCGCCTTCTTGCTGAGGGTGTTCCATACAGCGAAGGTGGAGATGGGGGCCTGATAAACAACCCTAGCAGGCTAAAATTTTAGCCTGCTGGCCCTATAACAACGTCTCGCGCGCCGTTGTTGCCAGAACATCGGCGCGTTCGTTCATTACGTCGCCGTTGTGGCCGCGGACCCATTTCCATTCGACCTGATGGCGCTTCTGCGCTTCCAGCAGACGCTGCCACAGGTCCATGTTCGCCACCGGGTCCTTCGCCGCGTTGCGCCAGTTGTTGCGCACCCAGCCGTGCACCCAGCGCGTCACGCCGTTCTTCACGTACTGGCTGTCGGTATGGATCACCAGAACCGACGGCTTGGTCAGCGCTTCCAGCACCGCGATCGCCGCGCACAGCTCCATGCGGTTATTCGTCGTCGCGGGATCAGCGCCCGAGAGCTCTTTCTCGTGCCCGTTCCAGCGCAGGATCGCGCCCCAGCCGCCGGGGCCGGGGTTGGGCTTGCAACCGCCATCGGTCCAGGCCTCGACTGGCACTACTTCAGAGGCCATAGGACGCCGGCCCCGTTGCCGCCGCGTGGAAGCGCTGCTTGCGCAGATACTCGATCGGGTCTTTCCGCGTGACCATTGCGTTGGCCGGTGTGTTCAGCCAGTCGAACAGCCGCGTCAGCAGGAACCGCAGCGATGCGCCGCGCGCCAGAATCGGCAATGCGTTCAGCTCCGCATCGCTCAACGGGCGCACAGCGCGGTATGCATTCAGCAGCGCGCGCGCCTTGGTGATGTTGAACGAGAAATCAGCCTCGAAGCACCACGCATTCAGACAGATGGCAATGTCGTAGGCCAGCGTGTCGGTGGCGGCGAAATAGAAGTCGATGATGCCCGACACGTCGTCGTGCAGGAAGAACACATTGTCGGGGAACAGGTCGGCGTGGATGTGCCCGACCGGCAGATCGCGCGGCCAGTTGCCGATCACTTCGCTCAGGGCAGTGTCGACTTCGTGGGCAAGACCCGGCTGCACTTCGTCGGCACGCGCACGGGCGCGGTCGAACAGCGGCATCCAGCCATCCGGGCCCAGTGCATTCTTGCGGGTCGGCGCGTAATCGGCCCCAGCCAGATGGAATTTCGCCAGCGCGGCCCCCAGCGTCGCGCAATGCTCGATCCGCACGCGGCGTGTCCACAGGCCGGGCAGGAAGGTGGTGATTGCCGCCTTGCGTCCCGCCAGATCGCGCAACGCATTGCCATCGCGCGCGCGCACCGGCAGCGGGCATGACAGGCCGTGCTGCGACAGGTGTTCCATCAGCCCGAGGAACCATGGCAGCTCCGCCGGGTTCACGCGCTTTTCGTACAGCGTGAGGATGTAATCGCCCGTTGTCGTCTTCAGCGTGTAGTTCGAATTCTCGACCCCTTCGGCGATGCCGCGGAACGCAAGCATCTCGCCAAGGTCGTAGTCGCCGAGGAAAGTGGCAAGTTCCTCGTCGGTCACTTCAGTATAGACGGCCATGATTATGTGGTCAGTGCAGGTGGGAGTTTGAAGACGATGTTTTCGTCGGTGACGCGCAATTCTTCGACCGTCACGTCGAAGCGGGTGCGCAGATGGGCGAGCACTTCATCGACCAGCACCTCGGGCGCGGATGCCCCGGCGGTGAGGCCCAGGATCTTCACATCGGCCAGCGTATCGAGGTCGAGGTCGCGCGCCCGCTGCACCAGCGCGCTGCGGGCACATCCGGCGCGTTCGGCCACTTCGCGCAGGCGCTGCGAATTGGAACTGTTCGGCGCGCCGATCACCACCACCATGTCGGCGCGCGGGGCAATCGCCTTCACGGCGGCCTGGCGGTTGGTGGTGGCGTAGCAGATGTCCTCTTTCCGCGGCATGCTGATGCTGGCAAAGCGCGCGCGCAGGATGGCGACGATCTCGGCCGTGTCGTCTACCGACAGCGTGGTCTGCGTGATGAACGAGATCGGGCCGGGCGGCGGCTGCACGGTGCGGGCGGCCTCGGCGTCCTCGATCAGCGTCATGGCGCCGTCGGGCAACTGACCCATCGTGCCGATCACTTCCGGATGTCCGGCATGGCCGATCATCAGGATGTGGCTGTTCTGTTCGAAATGGCGCTCGGCCTCGCGGTGGACCTTGCTGACCAGCGGGCAGGTGGCGTCCAGATAGAACAGGTTGCGGCGCTGGGCGTCCTCGGGCACGCGTTTGGGCACGCCATGGGCGGAAAATACCACCGGGGCGTCGGGCGGAACCTCGTCCAGTTCCTCGACGAATCGGGCGCCCTGGGCTTCCAGGTTCTCGACCACGAAGCGGTTGTGCACGATCTCGTGCCGGACATAGACGGGCGCGCCGAAGCGGCGCAGGGCCTCTTCGACGATCTTGATCGCCCGGTCGACGCCTGCGCAGAAGCCGCGCGGGCCGGCCAAGAGTACTTTAAGGGTGGGTCTGGCTTCCATATGGGACCGCACTATGCCAATCACGGTGCGTAAGTCCATGGCGGAGATGCTGGAAATGCGTGCAAACTTTCTTTTCCTGGCCCTGATGCCTGCCCTGCTGGGCGGGTGCAGCTGGTTCTCTGGACCGCCCACCCCGGTGCCCGAGTGCCCGCGCGTGACGTTGCTGCCCGATGCCAACCGGATTGCGCAGTATCGCGTGGGTGGCGCGGACCTGACTGATCTGCAGGCCGAAGGCCGCATCGTGGATGTGAACGGCGCGTGCGAAAGCGGCAGCGGCGGGAACAACAAGATCACCGTTCGCGTGGTGATTGACGCCATGCGCGGCCCGGCGACGACCGGTAACCAGGTGGAACTTCCGTATTTCGTGGCGATCACCGATGCAGGCGGCAATATTCTGGACAAGCAGGTCTACACCGGCCGGGCTGACTTCGAATCGAACGCCACCCGCACCCGGATGGACACTGCGCCCGCGATTCTGGCCCTGCCGGCGGGGCAGCGCTACACCGTGGTGGTCGGGTTCCAGCTGACGGAAGCCGAACTGCGCCTGAACCGCACGGGTTCGCGGCGCTAAGGATCGGGGCACGCAATCGGGCTTCATTCCCCGATTGCGCCCGTCCGCCAGATCGGCCATGTATAGGCGGTTCGACACCCCCACGCGGGAGAGAGCGGCATAACCGCCGCCGAAGGCGCAACCGGCCCCGGAAACGCTCAGGCACCCAGGACCGCGTGGGATACGAACCTCTGGAAAGCCGGTGGGAAACTCCACCGCACCGACGGAGTAAGGCACGGGTTCGCCCCTGCTGAATCTCTCAGGGTCCGCGACAGAGGGGGTCGGGATCGGTGTGCAATTCCGCACCCGTCCGAAAGCGGAGCCTGCCCAGTGTCTGAAGAACAGCTCAAAACGACTCCTCTGGATGCAATGCATCGCGCGCTCGGTGCACGCATGGTGCCGTTCGCGGGTTATGCGATGCCGGTGCAGTACGAAGGCATTCTGGCCGAACACATCGCCTGCCGCAGCAAGGCCGTGCTGTTCGATGTGTCGCATATGGGGCAGGCCTCGCTGGTGGGCGAAGGTGCGGCCGCCGCGCTGGAAACATTGGTGCCGGGCGACATGCTGGGCATCAAGCCGAACAAGCAGCGCTATACGATGTTCACCGATCAGAAGGCCGGGATCCTCGACGATCTGATGGTCGCCAATCTGGGCGATAAGCTGTTTCTCGTGGTGAATGCAGGCTGCAAGGATCAGGATTTCGCGCATCTGGACGCCAACCTGCCCAGCGGTGTGAAGCTGGTAAAGCATGAAGACCGTGCGTTGCTGGCGCTGCAGGGGCCGGACGCCGCCGCCGTGCTGGCGCGCTTCGCCCCCGATGTCGCCGCGCTGACCTTCATGAGTGTCGCCGCGATCAGCGTTGCTGGCATTCCGTGCATCGTCTCGCGCTCGGGCTACACGGGCGAGGATGGGTTCGAGATCAGCGTGCCCGCTGATCAGGTGGAAAAACTTGCGAAGACCCTGCTGGACACGCCCGAGGTCAGCCCCGCCGGGCTTGGCGCGCGCGACAGTCTGCGTCTGGAAGCCGGGCTGTGCCTGTATGGCAACGACATCGACACCACCACCACGCCGGTCGAGGCCGCGCTGACCTGGGCGATAGCCAAGCGTCGCCGCGCTGAAGGCGGCTATCCGGGCGCCGACATTGTGAATGCACAGCTTGCCAACGGGACCGACCGCGTGCGCGTCGGCCTGCGTCTGGACGGGCGTGCGCCTGCGCGCGCGCATACCGAAATCGTCGATGCCAATGGCGTGAAGGTTGGTGAAGTCACATCCGGCACCTTTGGCCCCAGCGTGAATGCGCCGGTGGCGATGGGCTATGTGCGGCGCGACCTGTCGGCCGAGGGCACGGCGCTTAATCTCATGGTGCGCGGCAAGCCGCTGGCGGCGCGTGTTGCACCCACTCCTTTTGTTCCTCACCGTTACGCAAAGTAAGAAGGACCGCGTTCGATGACCAAGAAATTCTCCAAAGACCATGAATGGGTCCAGATGCAGGGCGACCATGTGATGGTCGGCATCACCGACTATGCGCAGTCGTCGCTGGGCGACATCGTGTTCGTGGAACTGCCGGAATCCAATCGCGAGATCAAGGCCGGCGAAGCCTGTGCCGTGGTGGAAAGCGTGAAGGCCGCGTCCGACATCTATGCGCCGATCAGCGGCAAGGTGATCGAGAGCAACGACACCATCGTCGACAATCCCGCACTGGTGAACAGCAACCCGGAAGGCGATGCATGGTTCTTCACCATGACGGTTGCCGATCCAGCGGAAGTCGACGCGCTGATGGATGAAGCAGCGTACAAGGCCTACATCGAGACACTGTGAAGATACGACCGGGCGAGGCAGACACCTCGCCCGGAACCGTTTTGCGAGAATGAACCCATGACCCATCTTTCCGAACTCGCCGCGCTGGAAGCCGCCGATTCCTTCATCGCCCGCCATGTGGCGCCGTCCGAGGGTGAAATCGCCGCGATGCTGGCCAAGGTCGGCTGCGCCGATCTGGACGCGTTGGCGAAGAAGACCATCCCCAACGCGATCCTGGGCGAGACGCTGGGCGCGTTGCCGCCGGTGATCGACGAAGTGGCGGCGATTGCCGAATTGCGGGCGCTGTCGGAAAAGAACCTCTGCGTGAAGTCGCTGATCGGGCTGGGCTATCACGGCACGCACACGCCGCCGGTAATCCTGCGCAACGTGCTGGAAAACCCGGGCTGGTACACCGCCTATACGCCGTATCAGGCCGAGATTTCACAGGGCCGTCTGGAAGCGCTGCTGAATTTCCAGACCATGATCACCGAACTGACCGGCATGGAAATCGCCAATGCCTCGATGCTTGACGAGGGCACGGCGGCGGCGGAAGCCATGTCGATGGCGCATGCGGTGTCGAAGTCGAAATCGAACGTGCTGGCGGTGGCGGACGACGTGCACCCGCAGACGCGCGCCGTGGTGGCGACGCGTGCGGAACCGCTGGGTTACACGCTGGTCGATGTGAAGGCGGGCGATGCGGCGGCGATTGCGGCGGCGAAGCCGTTCGCGGTGCTGCTGCAGTATCCGGGCAGCACCGGCGCGGTGCGCTGCCTGAAGGCCGAGATTAGCGCAGCGCACGAAGCGGGCGCACTGGCGATTGTCGCGGCCGATCTGCTGGCGCTGGTGATGCTGACCAGCCCTGGCGAAATGGGTGCCGACGTGGTGGTCGGCTCCGCGCAGCGCTTCGGTGTGCCGATGGGTTTTGGTGGTCCACATGCGGGCTATATGGCGACCAAGGATGCGTTCAAGCGCAACATGCCGGGCCGCCTGATCGGCGTGTCGCAGGACGCGGTGGGCGCACCGGGGATGCGTCTGGCGTTGCAGACGCGCGAACAGCATATCCGCCGCGAGAAGGCGACATCGAACATCTGCACCGCGCAGGTGCTGCTGGCGGTGATGGCCGGATTGTATGCGTCGTGGCACGGGCCGGAAGGGCTGAAGCGGATCGCCAAACGCGTGCACCTGCAGGCGCGTCTGCTGGCCGATGCGGCGCAGCGCACGGGGCTGAAGCTGCGGCACGATGCGTTCTTCGACACGCTGGCGATCGAAGCGGGCGCGAAGGCCGATGCGTTGATGGCAGCGGCGGTAAAGGCCGGGTTCAACCTGCGCCGGATCGACGCGACCGGCGTCGGCATCGCGCTCGACGAAACCGTGACGCGCGCCGATCTGAATGCACTGGCCGATGTGCTGGGTGCGAAGCTGGATGGCGTGGCGGGTGCGGTGCCTGCGGCATGCGCGCGTACATCCACGTTCCTGCAGGGGGCGGCGTTCACCAGCTATCATGCCGAGCACGAGATGCTGCGTTATCTGAAGCGGCTCGAGAACAAGGATATCTCGCTGACGCGCAGCATGATCCCGCTTGGCTCGTGCACGATGAAGTTGAACGCCACAGCCGAGATGATTCCCATCACGCTGCCGGGCTTTGCCGATATCCATCCGTTCGCACCGGCGGACCAGACTCTGGGTTATCGTGAACTGATCACCGGCTTCGAGGATCTGCTGAAAGCGGTGACCGGATTTGCCGGTGTGTCGCTGCAGCCGAATGCGGGCAGTCAGGGCGAATATGCGGGCCTGCTTGCGATCCGCGCGTATCATGGGGCGCGTGGGGAAGGACATCGCAATATCTGTCTGATCCCGTCTTCCGCGCACGGCACCAATCCGGCCTCGGCCGCGATGGCGGGGATGCAGGTGGTGGTGGTGGCGTGCGACAAGGACGGCAACGTCGATGTCGCCGACCTGACCGCGAAGGCCGATCAGCATGCCGCAAACCTGTCGGCGCTGATGATCACCTATCCGTCCACGCATGGCGTGTTCGAAGCCAGTATCCGCGATATCTGCGCGATCATCCATGCGCGCGGCGGTCAGGTGTATATGGATGGCGCCAACATGAATGCGCAGGTCGGGCTGACCAGCCCCGGGCTGATCGGCGCGGATGTGTGTCACCTGAACCTGCACAAGACGTTCTGCATTCCGCATGGCGGCGGCGGTCCGGGCGTTGGCCCGATCGGCGTTGCCGCGCATCTGGTGCCGCATCTGCCGAACCATCCGCTGCGCGCGGATGCGGGCCCCGCCACGGGGTATGGTCCGGTATCGTCGGCACCGTTTGGTTCGGCGCTGATCCTGCCGATCTCGTATGTGTATATCCGCATGATGGGCGCGGCCGGTCTGGTGCGTGCCACGCAGGTGGCGATCCTGAATGCGAACTACATGGCGGCGCGTTTGGCGGGGCATTACGACATGCTCTACACAGGGCCGAACGGCATGGTCGCGCATGAATGCATCGTCGATTGCCGCGGCTTCCAGGCAACGTCGGGCGTGCAGGTGGAAGACATCGCCAAGCGCTTGCAGGATTACGGCTTCCACGCCCCCACCATGTCGTGGCCCGTCGCCGGTACGCTGATGATCGAACCGACCGAAAGTGAAACCAAGGCCGAGATCGACCGCTTCTGCGACGCGATGATCTCCATCCGCGAAGAAATCCGCGCGGTGGAAACCGGCAAATACGACAAGGGTGATAACCCGCTGAAGAATTCGCCGCACACGGCAAAGGAAATCATGGCGGATACCTGGCAGCACACCTATTCGCGTCAGGTTGCGGCCTTCCCGCTGCCCTTCGTGGCGGCGAGCAAGTACTGGCCGCCGGTGAAGCGCGTCGACAACGTGTATGGCGATCGCAATCTGATTTGCACCTGCGCGCCGCTGGAAGCCTACGCCGACGCGGCGGACTGATGTGTTCGCATGAGTAAGGTGAAAGGGCGTCGCAGGCACACTGCGACGTCCTTTTGCATTTCGGTGCCCGGATATGGAATGATGCCCGAAACAGGAGGGCACCATGGCCATTTTCAGACGAACGGTTCTGTTGGGGGCGTTGCTGCTGGGGGCGTGTTCATCGCCCGAGATCAGGTCCGATTACGATCGAACGGCGAATTTTGCGCAATACCGGAGCTTCGGATTTGTCCAGCCCGCCGGAACCGACACGGATGGTTATGCCAGCCTGAACACCGAACGCCTGCGCACGGCGGCTCGCCGACAGATGGAAGCGCGCGGTTACGTCTATACGGACAGCAATCCGGACCTGCTGCTGAACTTCAACGTGCGCTTCGCCGAACGGAGCGAAGTGCTGCCATCTGCCGCGCCGCCCTGGCCGTACCGGATGGGGTTCTATAACGGCTGGGCCGGTTACAACCAGGTGACCTATAACCAGTATACCGAGGGCACGCTGGTGATCGACATGGCCGACCGCGCACGTCGCGCCATGGTGTGGCAGGGCATCGCCGTGGCACAGGGCACGGACCGCATGCGCAACCCGTCCGAGGAAAAGCTGAACGCAGTCGTCGCTGATGTGTTCGCGCGCTATCCGTTCCGTGCGGGCAGTGGTGTGGTGCAGCCTGTCGCGCGCTGAATAGATAACGACAGCAGTTGCGGTAACTGTTGCCGTTGAATTTTTTATCGCCCTGCATAAACTGTGCGCACAAATTGAAACCTGTGGGCGATGAACATGAAGGCTGTTCTCCGGTGTGCCGTTCTTCTGATGGCCGTCTTTCTGGCGGGGTGTGGCCTCAGCCTGTCTGTTGATGCGACGCACGATGCATCGGCGGATTTTTCTCGCTACCGGAGTTTCAGTTTTGCCCTGCCTGCAGATGACGGCATCCCCAATAGCGGTGCGTTGCGTGCCGCCATACGCCAGCAGATGGAAACGCGCGGCTATGCCTATGCCGCGGCGGATCCCGATCTGGAACTGAGTTACAGTCTGAAATTTTCGAGCAGGCTGATGTATACGCCGGTTGCCTTGCCGAATGGTGTGCTGATGCCCATGCATCAGCAATTCACGGTGGGGACTGTGCAGATCGAGATGACCGATCGGGTACGTCGTGCCGTGGTCTGGAACGGCAGCGGCGAAACGCTTCGCGGCGAGCGTCTGACCGCTGATATTGCGGCGGCAGTCGCCAAGATATTCACACGCTATCAATTCCGTGCGGGCAGTGCTGTGGCGCAGCCCGCACGTTAAAGCCAGTCAGCGCCGATACTGAACGAAAGACGTGCACCGGGCCAATGTGTCGTACAGGGAGCGTCCGTCGGCGTTGAAGCTCTGTGTCAGCCACCAGACACGTTCGGATCCGGCAGCATCGGCGGCTTTGTATACGGCGTTGATCAGCGCGCGCCCGATCCCCGCCCCACGCACGGTCGGGTCGACGTACAGGTCTTTCAGGTAGCAGTCATCGCTCAGCGTCCATGTGTTGGCGAGGAAGATCCAGTGCGTGAAGCCCACCATCTTCCTGTCGTGCCATGCTGCCAGCCCGAAGACGCTGCGCTCATTTGGATCGGTCAGGCGCGACCAGGTTTTGTCGGTTACGTTTTGTGGCAGGTGGGCGCGGTAATAACGCTGATATCCGTGCCACAGATGTTCCCACGCAGCGCGATCCGCCGGGGTGAGAGGGCGTAAGTCCAGAGTTTGGTTCGGCATGGGGACCTCTGTTTTGTTACATGCATTGGGGCCGATACGGTTGAATTGGTCAACCCGGTTCTTTACGTTGCGTCAGTTGAATAAATGGATCTCGTGATGATACTGATCGCGCATCTGCTTCTGGCTGGCGTATGGCTTGGCTGCGTGTTGACAGAGGTTTTTTTCGAACGCGCCTTGCTAGGGCAGGGGCACGTGCCGGAACAGATTCTGGCGCGATTACACAAGCGTGTGGATATGGCGGTTGAACTGCCAGCCTTTGTGCTCCTGACATGTTTGGGCATGTTGCTGTTGCGTGATGCGACGTTGGATGTGTTACTGGCGGTCAAGATCGCCTGTGCGACGGTGGCGGTACTGGCGAATATCTGGTGTATCCGCCTGGTCTTTCAGCGCGCTGCCGCTGCCGAGGCCGCAGACTGGGCGCGATTCAGACGCCTGGATCATCAGCAGCACAAGGTCGGTGCGGTCGTGCTGCTGGGAATTCTTCTGGCGCTGGCAATTGGGCTGGCCCGACATGGAGTCTGAGGAGCATATGCTGACGGAAGATCTTGCCAACCGTTTTGCCCGCATCGCGCTGGGGCATGTCGGGCGTGAGTATCCAAACTCTGTGCAGCATGTGTTCGCCAATGCGCACGACATCGGCACACCGCGCGTGATGCACCCGATATTCTACGGCAGCTTCGACTGGCACTCGTGCGTGCACTCACACTGGATGCTGGCGTATCTGTTGCGCCGCTTCCCGCATATGGAAGCCGCCGCGGACATACGTGCCTTGTTCGATGCACGCTTTACACCCGACGCCGTTGCCGGTGAATGCGCCTATCTGGAGCGCGCCACTTCACGCGGGTTTCAGCGCCCTTATGGCTGGGGCTGGCTGCTGAAGCTGGCGTCGGAATTGATGCAGCATCCTGCGCATCCCTGGGCCGAAGCACTTGCTCCACTGACGCAGATTTTCGTGGCGCGCTATCAGGCCTTCCTGCCGCAGGCGACGTATCCGGTGCGGGTCGGGACGCATTTCAACACGGCGTTCAGTCTGCGCATGGCGGCGGATTATGCCAACCAGGCAAAGGACGCGGCCTTGCTGGACCTGCTGCGCAGCACGGCGCTGCGCTGGTATGGCGCAGATCGCAACGCCCCCGCCTGGGGCGAACCGAGCGGTGATGACTTTCTATCCTCGACCCTGATCGAGGCCGACTGCATGCGTCGCCTGTTACCGACCGAACAGTTTGCCACGTGGTTTGAACATTTCCTGCCGCATATTGCTGAAGGCCATCCCGCCATCCTGTTTGCGCCTGCCACGGTCAGCGATCGCAGCGACGGCAAGATTGCGCATCTGGATGGGCTGAACATCAGCCGCGCCTGGTGCTGGCAGTCTCTGGCGACGACGCTTCCCGCCGGCGATGTGCGCCGTGCACGTATGGAGGAAGCAGCCGCCATACATCTGCACGCAGGCCTGCCGCACGTGGCTGGCGATTACATGGGCGAGCACTGGCTGGCGAGTTACGCGGTGCTGGCGCTGGATGCAGGAGCCATCATATGAGTGCGTCTATCCGGTTCCTGCGCCATGCGGAAAGTGCGGCGAATGCGGGGCTGCGCACGCCAATCAATTCCGAAATCCCGCTGACCGATCTGGGCCGCCAACAGGCGCTGGATTTTGCCGCGGCGATGGTCGCGCCGCCCGGGCAGATATTCGTCTCGCCCTTCCGCCGCGCGCGCGATACGGCCGTGCCGATCCAGACACGATTTGCCGCAACACCCTGCATCGTGCGTGAACATCTGCACGAGTTTGTTTATCTGTCGCCCCGTATTTTCGATGGCACAACGGCGGCCGACCGGTCTGTGCATGTCGAGCGATACTGGTCCGGCAGCGACCCCGATTATTGCAGCGGTGACGATGCCGAGTCTTTTCGTGCCTTCATGGAACGCGTGCAGCGCGAGCTGGATTTCCTCGTGCAGGCTGGTGATGCGAATGTGCTGGTGGTCAGCCACGGCCAGTTCATTCACATGGCCCGCTTGCTGGTCGATGACCCCAGTATGTCGGCGGAAACGCTGATGCAACGCTTCATGCCAACCTGGCGCGAAAACCCGATCCCCAACACGGGGATCGTGGAGATCCACATCTGTTTCGAGTCCCCTGCAGGCATTTAAAAGCCCTGCGTTTAACAGGGCTTTTAAAAGAGGTCTGGAGGCAGGTGTAACTTAGACGCTAAACCGGAAATGCATCAAAAAACTTCAATGAATCACTTATTTTTCTATAAATGACGTCGAAAGCGTACCCGCTTTTGTACCTGTAAAAAATTCTTCCAATCCTTATCCTGGATAAGGACACAAACTCACGAATCTTAAGGCCAGAATTAGGAAGGGAAATATATCCCGTTTCTGTCGAGTCGCTCTGGAACGGTGTTTTTTGAGGGCTGTGCATCTAGCATTGCCATATTTGATCGACGGTATTTTAGGCATAAATCCCCCCCCCGCATGGGTTTCTGACGGGCTGCGTATTGGTTTTTAACCTTGTGGTAATTTTGCCTCTTGCGTTGGTTGGGCTTCATTCATATGGGCATACCGTAATAAACGTTCATTTATAAGACTTGGGCCCGTCCATGAAACACCTTCACGCAGGAGCGCTGAGCTTTACCGCGTTCTTGCTCTGCGGTGTGTCCTCGCTTCCGGCCCATGCGCAGACCCCGGCTTTGGACGCGATCGAGCGTCAGCAGAACCAGATCCAGCAGAACGAACTGCTCCGCCAGCGCGAACGCCTGCGCGAGCTGCAGGCCCCCGCGCGCACTCCGCCACGCCCGCAACAATCGTCCCCCGCCACCAGCGGCCTGCCGCAGGGTGGTGGCTGC